>NZ_BDAY01000072.1 GCF_001612685.1 Nocardia altamirensis NBRC 108246 | reverse complement strand
CCAAGGCGCCTGCCGCCCGCGCGGCCGCCACCCCGCAGCTGGCACACCTGCGCGGCACCGTGCAGAAGGCGAACCGCATCCGCCAGATCACCGCGACCAAGACCCTGGAATCGCTGCGCACCACCGCGCAGCTGACCCAGGTGCACGAGGCCGACGTCACCAAGATCGCGGCGCTGCGCAGCCAGGCCAAGGCGGCCTACAAGGAGCGCGAGGGCGTCAACCTGACGTTCCTGCCGTTCTTCGCCAAGGCCGTCGTCGAGGCGCTCGGCGTGCACCCGAACATCAACGCCTCCTACGACGACTCCACCAAGGAGGTCACCTACCACGCGGCGGTGCACCTCGGCATCGCGGTGGACACCGAGCAGGGCCTGCTGTCCCCGATCATCCACAACGCGAGCGACCTGTCGCTGGCCGGCCTGGCACGCGCCATCGCCGACATCGCCAACCGCGCCCGCAACGGTGGCCTCAAGCCCGACGAGCTGTCCGGTGGCACCTTCACCATCACCAACATCGGCAGCCAGGGCGCGCTGTTCGACACCCCGATCCTGGTTCCGCCGCAGGCGGCCATGCTCGGCACCGGCGCGATCGTCAAGCGCCCCGTGGTGGTCAAGGACGAGACGGGCAACGAGTCCATCGGCGTTCGCTCGATGTGCTACCTGCCGCTCACCTACGACCACCGCCTCATCGACGGCGCCGACGCTGGTCGCTTCCTGACCACCATCCGGCACCGGCTCGAGGAAGCGGCGTTCGAGGCGGACCTCGGCCTGTAATGACCCGGCACGCATGAAGGTCGTGATCGCCGGCTCGTCCGGATTGATCGGGACGGCGCTCGTCGCGGCACTGCGCCGCGACGGGCACGAAGTCGCCCGCCTGGTACGCAGGCGGGCGGCGGGCCCGGACGAGTACACCTGGGATCCGGTCCGTGCCGACCTGGACGAGCGGGCGCTGCGCGGCGCCGACGCGGTGGTCAACCTGTGCGGCGCCACCATCGGGCGGCGGCGCTGGAACGGCAGCTTCAAGCAGGAGCTGCGCGACAGCCGGATCACCCCGACCGACGTGCTGGCGAGCGCCGTCGCCGCCGCGGATGTACCGACGCTGCTGAATGCCAGCGGCGTGCACATCTACGGCGGCGCCACCGGCGACCGGGTGGTCGACGAAACCTCGCCCGCGGGTGCGGGTTTCCTCGCGACGCTGTGCCGCGACTGGGAGGCGGCCAGCCGTCCCGCCGCCGACGCTGGTGTGCGCACGGTGTTGCTGCGCAGTGCCATCGTGTTGTCGCGCCGCGGCGGCATGCTCAACACGCTGCAGCCGCTGTACTCGCTCGGCCTCGGCGGTCGCCTCGGCAACGGCCGCCAGTACACGCCGTGGATTTCGCTCGCCGACGAGGTCGGCGCGATTGTGTTCACCCTCGGCAACGACAAACTCACCGGCCCGATCAATGTGGTCGGCCCGGCTCCCGTGACCAATGCCGAGTTCAGTCGTGCACTCGGCCGGTCGCTGCACCGCCCGACCCCGCTGGTGGTGCCTGCCTTCGCACTGCGCGCACTGCTCGGCGAGGTCGCGGACGAGGCAATCCTGCACGGACCGAGGGCAATACCGACGGCCCTCGAGGAGGCGGGCTACGAGTTCCAGCACCCCACCATCGGCGCCGCGCTGGCCGCGACGGTGGGACGACCCGGAGACGAACGATGACCGACAAGCTCGACACCCGCCCCGCCACCCTCATCAGGGACGCGCACCGCGACGACCTGCCTGCGATCCTCACCATCCACAACGCGAATATCGCCACCTCGACCGCGATTTGGGATCTGGAGGAGGTCGGGCTCGACGAGCGGCTCGCCTGGTTCGAGAACCGCACCGCCGCGGGGCTGCCGATCGTGGTCGCCGAGGTCGACGGCGTCGTCGCCGGGTACGCGAGCTACGGGCCGTGGCGACCGAAGGCGGGTTACCGCTTCACCGTGGAGAATTCGGTCTACGTCGACGAGCGGTTCCACCGCCGCGGCATCGCCAGCGCGCTGCTCACCGAACTCATCGATCGGGCTCGCGGCGCCGAGGTGCATGCGATCGTCGCAGGCATCGAATCGGGCAACACCGGCTCGATCCAGTTGCACGAGCGTTTCGGCTTCCGCACGGTCGGCGTGCTCCCCGAGGTCGGCCACAAGTTCGGCCGCTGGATGGACCTGACCCTCATGCAGCTGACGCTGCCCTTCGCACCGCGCTAGCGGATCACTTCAGCCGAGCTACCCGCCGCCCACACCTGGCTAACATGTGGCACTCCCCACACCATGCTCCTGGAACAGCCCGACCGGTCCGGCGTACCGTCAAGGACGTGAACGACACGCGCACCACTTGGTCCGCCCGATTCGATACGACCCCGATCGTGGTCGAGGATCTCGGACTCATCGATTACCACCGCGCCTGGGAGCTGCAGCGAACCATCGCCGCCGAGCGGGCCGAAGGTAACGGATCCGATCACCTGCTGCTGCTGGAGCACCCGCCGGTCTACACCGCGGGCCGTCGCACCGAGGCCGAGGATCTGCCGATCGACGGCAGCCCGGTGGTCGAGGTGGACCGTGGCGGCAAGATCACCTGGCACGGACCTGGGCAGCTTGTCGGCTACCCGATCGTGCGCCTGGCCGAGCCGGTGGATGTAGTCCACTACGTGCGCCGCCTCGAGGAAGCGCTCATCACCGTCTGCACCGACCTCGGCCTGACCTGTGGCCGGATCGAGGGCCGCTCCGGCGTCTGGCTGGCCGCGACCGAGGTCTTCGCCGAGCGCAAGATCGCCGCCATCGGCGTGCGCGTCCAGCGCGGCGTTGCCCTGCACGGCATTTCGCTCAACTGCAACTCGGCGATGGACGGCTTCCAGGCGATCATCCCGTGCGGCATCCGCGACGCGGGCGTCACCACGCTGACTCGCGAGCTCGGCCGCGAGGTCACGGTGGCTGAGGTGAAGCCTCTCGTCGCCGACGCGATCACCAGGGCGTTGAACGGTGAACTCCCGGTGACCGCCCACGATCTGCGGCTGCCTTCGGCGTCGGCGCAAGGCGATTGACCGGCCGCGGCTATCGCGCATGTCACACCGGAAGGACGGGCCGCAACGGCTCGATCGTGAGGGCGTAGTGTCGATCAAGTGACCTCAGCTCAAGCACCGGCAGGACGCAAACTGCTACGCATCGAGGCGCGCAACGCGGAGACCCCGATCGAGCGCAAGCCTCAGTGGATTCGTACCAAGGCCAAGATGGGCCCGGAGTACACCGAGCTCAAAGGGCTCGTCAAACGCGAGGGCTTGCACACGGTGTGCGAGGAGGCGGGCTGTCCCAACATCTTCGAATGCTGGGAAGACCGTGAGGCCACCTTCCTGATCGGCGGCGAGCAGTGCACCCGCCGCTGCGACTTCTGCCAGATCGACACCGGCAAACCGGCCGCACTCGATCGCGACGAGCCGCGCAGGGTCGCCGAGAGCGTGCAGGCGATGGGCCTGCGCTACTCGACGATCACCGGCGTCGCCCGCGACGACCTGGACGACGGCGGCGCCTGGCTGTACGCCGAAACCGTGCGCGCCATCAAGGCTTTGAACCCGAGCACCGGTGTCGAACTGCTGATCCCGGACTTCAACGCCGAGCCGGACCAGCTGGCCGAGGTGTTCTCCTCGCGCCCGGAGGTGCTGGCGCACAACCTGGAAACGGTGCCGCGCATCTTCAAGCGCATCCGTCCCGCTTTCCGCTACGAGCGTTCCCTTTCGGTGCTCACCGCCGCCCGCGAGGCAGGCCTGGTCACCAAGTCGAACCTGATCCTCGGCATGGGCGAGACCCCGGAAGAGGTCACCCAGGCCATGCGCGACCTGCACGAGGCGGGCTGCGACATCCTCACCATCACCCAGTACCTGCGCCCCTCGCCGCGCCACCACCCGGTCGACCGCTGGGTGAAGCCCGAGGAGTTCGTCGAGCACTCGAAGATGGCCGAGCAGATCGGTTTCGCGGGTGTGATGGCCGGGCCGCTGGTCCGCTCGTCGTACCGCGCAGGCCGGCTCTACGCGCAGGCGATGACCCATCACGGGCGCGAAATCCCGGCCACCATGGCGCATCTCGCACAGGAGGGCACTGCCTCGCAGGAGGCGTCCGCCGTGCTGGCGCGCTTCGGCAGCTGACCGAGTCGATTGCCTGACCGGGTCAGGCCTGGCACCCTCGTTCACGGGGTGCTGGGCCTGATTTCGTTGTGCGATATCGGAGCGGCTGGCGCACGGCCATGGTTCGTCGGTGAAGGCGCCTGGTAGCTCAGCCGATACACTGAGATGCGGATTCGCAGTTTCACGGGGGGAATGAAACATGCTCAGTCGCAATGCCTTCACTCGGCTTGTCCGGGGAGCCGCCGGGATATTTGCCATGACGGCGGTCGCTACCATGCTGGTCGGCTGCGAATCTCCCCGCGAATGCGGGCCCAATGCCAGCTGTGCCGCCAAATTCCTTCCGACGGAGGTGACGAGCACGCTCGACGAGATCGTCCGCAAGCAGATGGACGCGGGTCTGATCCCCGGAGCCCTTGTCGCGGTGCGTGATCCGGATCGTGGTGCGTACACCAAGGCCTACGGTGTCGCCGATCTCGTCTCCGGGCGTCCGATGGATGTCGGCGATCACGTCCGAATCGCCAGTGTCACCAAGACTTTCACGGCGACCGCCGTGCTGATGGCTGCTGACGAAGGCAAACTCTCGCTCGACGATCCGTTGGAGAAGTACGTGCTCGGCGTGCCCAACGGCCACATCATCACCGTCCGCGACCTGCTCGGCATGCGCGGCGGAGTCTGGGATCTCGGTGAGGATCCCGGCTATTTGGCCCAGCTCGTGTCGAAGGAGCCGGGCAATTGGCTCGACGGCGATCGAGTGAGCCTGCTCGCCGCCCATCCCGAGAAGGCACGGCAACCACGCACCAACACCGCGTACTCGAATTCCGAGTACTTCCTGCTCGGACTCGTGCTGGAGAAGGTCACCGGCAAGCCGGTACCCGAGGTTCTCGACGCTGTCGCGACGGCGCACGGACTGTCCGAGACCAGTTATCCCACCGATGCCACCGTGCCGGCTCCGGCGAGCCGCGGCTACAGCTATTTCGACACAACCGCGACCGACGTCACCGCGCGCAACATGCCCGCCGTATTCGGTGCCGCAGGCTCGATGGTCTCGACCATCGGCGACCTCGTCGCCTACGCACCCCTGCTTGCCGGTGGCGATCTGCTGAAGCCCGAAACCAGCCAGACCAGACAGCAATTCACCGAGGGCGCCTTCGCGGGTGAACACTTCGAGTACGCCCTCGGCCTGCAACGCTTCGGCCCATGGCTCGGCGACACAGGGAGTGTGCCCGGCTACACCACTCATGTCGCCTACCTCCCCGACCGCAGGATCAGCGTCGCGGTGGCGGTCAACCAGAACACGCATCCGCCCGGCCTGATGTCGCTCTCCGCGTCCTCGATCTGGGGCGCGATCGTGCGGCAGCTCTATCCAGAGTCGTTCCCCGGCAACGGGCCCAAGCCGACGACGCCTCCTCCGCCAGTGCCGTACCCGGCAGACCTGACCGCACAGCTGGCTCGAACTCTCGACCCGAGCATCCCCGCAGACCAGAAGACCCTGCGGAGCATGGGCGAAGCCAAGGACCCCGAACTACTGACTCGCCTGGCGTCGGTCTGGGCCGAGCACCCGTCGACGGTCCAGGTCGACAAGGTGACCGAATTCGACGGCGAGGCAATGCTCGCCACGTCGACGTTGACCTATGACGGCGGCAAGCGCCCCATCATCATCCCTTTCGCCGCGCGGAACAACGCCTGGGTACTCACCACCCACTGGGTCTGCCGAAACCTGACCGCCGCAGGCAAAACCTCACCCGCCTGCGCCTGATCTGCTGCGCTCGCACACTTCGGCAACTGATCTAACAACTTCATATACCTGGTCCTCGTACGCCCGCAGAGTGTTTCGCTGGGCGTGCGAGGACCTATTCATGTGTGACCTGTTCATGCGTGAGGTGCCGCCCCCGCGGCGCGATGACGGTCGCGTGGGATCGGAGTAGTACTCGTGTATCTGGTTCAGAGCGTGGGGGGATCGAAAAATGTTCGGTAGGAACAGACTTGCGCGGTACGCCCTCGGCCTGACCGTTGCGGCGGTCGCCACGATGCTGGTCGGCTGCTGGGAGGTGGAGGGCGGGCCCGCGTTCCCGGCGGAGGTGGCGAGCAAGCTCGACGAGACCGTCCGCAAGCAGATGGACGCCGGCCTGATCCCCGGTGCGCTTGTCGCGATCCACGACCCCGAGCACGGCACGCTCGTGAAGGCTTACGGTGTCGCCGATCTCGCGTCCGGGCGGCCGATGCAGGTCACCGACCACGTCCGGATCGGCAGTGTCACCAAGACTTTCACGGCGACCGCGGTGCTCAAGGCCGCGGACGAAGGCAAACTCTCGCTCGACGATCCGCTGGAGAAGTACGTCCCCGGCGTCCCGAACGGGCAGACCATCACCCTGCGCGACCTGCTCGGCATGCGCGGCGGAGTCTGGGATCTCGGCGGCGATCCCGACTACACGGCTCAGCTCCTGTCGAAGGAAACCGGCGAATGGCAGGACGGCGCTCGGCTGCGCCTGCTGACCACCAACCCGGACAAGGCACAACCACCGCGCACCAAGACCGAATACTCCAACTCCGAATACTTCCTGCTCGGACTGGTTTTGGAGAAAGTAACCGGCAAGCCGATCCACGAGGTCCTCGACGGCATCGCGACGGCACACGGACTGCGCGAGACGACCTACCCGGCCGATGTCACCGTGCCGAGTCCCGCCAGCCGCGGCTACTCCTACTTCGACGAGACCGCCACCGACGTCACCGCGCGCAACTCCCCTGCCCTCTTCGGCGCCGCAGGTTCGATGGTGTCGACCGTCAACGAACTGGCCGCCTACGCGCCCAAGCTGGCCCGCGGTGACCTGCTGAAGCCCGAAACCAACCAGACCAGACAGCAATTCACCGAAGGCACGGTCGAGTACGCTCTCGGCTTGCAGCGTTTCGGCCCATGGCTCGGCCATACCGGCGGCGTGCTCGGCTACTCCACCCATGTCGCCTATCTCCCGGAGCGTCGCGTCAGCGTCGCGGTGGTCGTCAACCAGTACACGGTGCCGCCGACGCTGCTTCAGGTGTCCGCGTCCTCGATCTGGGGCGCGATCGTGCACCAGCTCTACCCCGACTCGCTGCCCGGCAACGAGCCGGATCCGACGACGCCTCCGCCGCTGCCTACCGCGGCCGACCTGACCGCACAACTGGCGCAGACCTTCGACCCGAACGTCCCCGCCGCCGGAAAAACCCTGCGCATCGCGGGCGAGGACAAGGATCCCGAACTGCTGACCAAGCTGGCGACGGTCTTCGCGCCCTACCCGATGACCATCGAGGTCAACAAGGTGACCGAGTTCAACGGCGACAGCCTGCTCGCCACCTCGATCTCGAGCTCGGCGGGCGCCAAACGCCCGATAGTCGTCCCGTTGGTGGCCGAGGACAATGCGTGGCGACTCGAGACCGGCTGGGTCTGCGAAAGCATCATCCCGCTCGGCGAAACCTCGCCTGCCTGCGTCTGATCCGGCATCGCGTTCGCATATTCGCCGGCCATTCGGTGAATATGCGAACGCACAATTGCGCGCAGACCGGTTGATCGAATTCGCCGTGCGGTCACCAAGGGGTATCCACACTTCCGTTCGAAACGAATACCTCGGTAAACCCGACAAACCTGTTGGGTCCTGATTCCGCTTTGTCGAGTCACCGAGGAGTTCCGTATGAAACGCACCATGCGCAAGGTCGCCGCAATTGCCGCCGCGGCCGCAGCGGCGCCGATCCTGTTCACCGCCACCGCACAGGCCGATCCGGGCACCGTGTACTTCAGTGTGGGCAGCTTCAACTGCGCCATCTTCGGGGACGGCACCACCGGCTGCGACTTCGCCTACCCCATGCGCATCCAGTACAGCAACGTGCCGTTCACGTTCTTCGCCAGCGAGATGGTCATCGACCAGCCTTGGCTGCCCGCCCATCCCACGTTCGACCCAGGCACCCCCTACACCCTCCCCGGCGGCAACCCGAGCCTCGACTCGGTCAAGACCGGTCAGGGCCAGTGGGGCCCGTACATCGAACACGCGGGCGCCAAATGCGAAATCGGCTTCCACGGCAGCTTCAACTGCACCACCAAGGGCCGCGCCTTCGGCTCCTACGGCGGCATCGTCTCCGCCTGACCTCTAGGAGCGGTGAGTGGATCCTGGTGACTTCAGCGGCGAAATCGACCTGGTCATCAGGATTCTCACCGATCCGGACACGCTGACAGCCGAGGCCGCCGTAGTCCGGCGCCGTACCGAATCCTGGTCCGGCCCCGCTAGGGCTGGGGGCGAGTGCGTTTCCAGAGGGCTACGACGCCGACGGCGGAGGCGATCATGCAGGCGCCGACGACCCAGAGGCCTGCGCGTTGCGTGCCGGTCCAGTCCTTGAGGCCGCCGGTGATGTAGGGGGCGGCGAAGCCGCTGAGGTTGCCGATGGAGTTGATCAAAGCGATGCCGCCTGCTGCGGCGGCGCCGGAGAGGAAGGCGCTCGGCAGCGCCCAGAAGGTGGGGAGGGCGGCGAGAACACCTACGGCGCAGACGGTTACCGCGACCATGGCGGCGAACGGGTTGCCGAGGTAGAGCGCCACCGGAATGGCGAGCCCGCCGATCAGCGCGGGAAGCGCGACGTGCCAAGCCCTTTCGCCGGTGCGGTCGCCGTGCCTGCTCCACCACACCATCACCACGGCGCCGATCACGTAGGGCACCGCGTTGATCAGGCCGCGCTGCACCACCGAATAGTGGGTGCCGTACTGCTCTTGGAATCCGTTGATGATCGTCGGCAGGAAGAATCCCAACGCGTACAGCCCGTACACGATGCCGCCGTAGACGAGGGCGAGGCCGAGTATCCGTGCGTCGGTGAGCGCCTTGCGCAGCGTCCACTGCCCGGCCTTCTCCACCTCGGCCTGCTCCGCCGCGAGTTCGCTACTGAGCCATTGCCTTTCGTCCCGCGTCAGCCATTTCGCCTGTGCGGGACTGTCGGTGAGGAAGAACCAGGTCACCACCGCGAGCAGCAACGCAGGCAGGCCCTCGACGAGGAACATGAACCGCCAGCCGCTGAGCCCGAAAACCCCATGGCCGTACTCGATGATCAGGCTCGACACGGTCGAACCGAGCGCGGTGGACACCGGAATGGCGACCATGAACAGCGCGACGATCTTCGCCCGCTGCGACTGCGGAAACCAGTAGGTGAGATAGAGCAGGATGCCGGGAAAGAACCCGGCTTCCGCCACCCCGAGCGCGAATCGCAGGATGTAGAGCACGGTTTCGTTGGGCACGAACGCCATCGCCGTCGCGACCAGACCCCAGCTCGCCAGGATCCTGGCGATCCACCGGCGCGCCCCGAACCGGTGCAACGCCAGATTGCTCGGCACCTCGAGCAGCAGGTAGCCGATGAAGAAGATCCCCGACGCCAGCCCGAACGCCGTCTCGGTGAGCCCGAGATCGGCCTTCATCCCGCTCGGCCCGGCGAACCCGATATTGACCCGGTCCAGATAGTTGACGAAGTACAGCAGCCCGAGGAAGGGCACCAGGCGGAGTGTGACCTTGCGCAGCGTCGCGCGTGACACGTCGGGTGTGACAACCATCCGCGCACTCTCACCCCGACGGCGCCCGCTGGTCAAGTCCGCACAGCGCGCACGTAGCAGTCGACCGGTCCCTCGTCGTCCTCGCCGGAGTGGCTGAAAACGAACCCGGCGCGCAGCGCGACCGCCGCGGACGGGCGGTTTTCCGGATCAACCCTGATCAGCGCCGCCTCCGCCAGACCCGATTCCGCGAGGTATCGGCACGCGAGCTCGACCGCGCGCGTCGCATAGCCGCGTCCGCGGCGGTCCGGATAGATTCCGTAGGCCAGATTCGCCTGTCCCGGTGCGAGATACGACTGCCTGGTGTGCACGTCCACGGTGCCGACCAAGGTTTCGTCCGCGACTTCGACCACCGCGAATGTTCTACTGGCTCCATTGTTTTGCCATCGCTGCACACATCGATCGAAATGCCGCACCACTGTCTCCAGCGTGCTGCGCCCACCGTTCAACCAGCGAGCCAGTTCGTCGTCCTCGCCCGCCAGGTGCGCCTCGGCGTCGGCCACCGTGATCGGGCGCAGTGCGACAACGCCGTCTGATACCAGCATCGGGCCATCTTGGGCGGGCCGAAGGACCCGCGGCAAGGGGTTATCGGACGGCACGGACTGTGCGGTCCGCACACACCGGATCTCCCGATCCGTGGACGCGCGGCTACCGCCGGTGGGAAGCTCGAAGTACCGCAGGTGACGGGGCGCGAGGAAGCGAGACGCACAGTGGACAAGAGTGGAGCTGCTGGGGGCAACGGCAGAGTAGTCGCGGCCGAGAGGCCGGATCAGATTCGAAATGTGGTGCTGGTCGGGCACAGTGGGTCAGGGAAGACAACGCTGGTCGAGGCGATGGCACTGACCACGGGGACGGTGAACCGGGCGGGGCGGGTCGAGGACGGGACCTCACTGTCGGATTACGACGAAATCGAGCATCGCCAGCACCGATCGGTGCAGTTGTCGGTGGTGCCGCTGGCCTGGGACGGGCTGAAGATCAACCTGCTCGACACCCCCGGATACGCGGATTTCGTCGGTGAATTGCGGGCAGGCTTGCGCGCGGCGGATGCGGCGCTGTTCGTCATCTCGGCGGCCGAGGGTTCCGAAGGCGTGAGCGGAGCGACCCGCGCACTGTGGGAGGAGTGTGCCGCGGTCGGGATGCCGAGGGCGATCGTGATCACCCATCTCGACACCGCACGCGCCGACTACGACGAGATGACCGAGACCTGTCGTGCGGTGCTCGGCGGTGGCTCCTCGGAAAATATTCTGCCGCTGCATCTTCCGGTGTACGGGCCGAAGAACCCGGACGGACATCGTCCGGTCACCGGGCTGATCGAGCTGCTGCCGAACTGCGTGGTCGACTATTCGACCGGCGAATGTGTGGCAGGCGCGCCGTCACCCGAGCAGCAGCCGATGCTGGAGGAGGCACGCAACCGGCTGATCGAGGGCATCATCGCCGAAAGCGAAGACGAGACGCTGATGGAGCGTTATCTGGGCGGCGAGGAGATCGAGCTCGCCACCCTGGTCACCGATCTCGAGCGTGCCGTCGCCCGCGGCAGTTTCCACCCGGTCCTGTTCGGTGCACCCGCGCCGGAAGGCGCCAAACAGGGGCTGGGCACGGTCGAACTGCTCGATCTGATCAGCGGCGGCTTCCCCACCCCGTCGGAGCATGTCGTGTCCGCCGTGCGCGCCCCCAATGGCGCTGCGGCGCATCCGCTCACCTGCGATCCGAACGGTGAGCTCGCGGCCGAGGTGATCCGCACCGCGTCGGATCCGTACGTCGGCCGGGTGTCGCTGGTGCGCGTGTTCTCCGGCACGCTGCGCGCCGACGACACCGTGCACGTCTGCGGACACGGCCAGGAGGATCGCGGTCACGAAAGCCACGACGTGGACGAACGGGTCGGCGCGGTCTCCACGCCGTTCGGCAAGGGCCAGCGCCCGCTCGGCCAGGCCATCGCGGGCGATATCGCCTACGTGACCAAACTCAGCCGCGCGGAAACCGGCGACACCCTGTCCGGCACCGGCACGCCGCTACTGATCGAACCGTGGCAGATGCCGGATCCCTTGCTGCCCATCGCGATCGCCGCGCACAGCAAGGCCGACGAGGACAAGCTCTCGCAAAGCCTGGCCAGGTTGGCGGCCGAGGATCCAGCGGTGCGGCTCGAACACAACAGTCACACCAGGCAATTGGTGCTGTGGTGCCTCGGCGAGGCGCATCGCGATGTCGCGTTGGAGCGACTGCGCACCCGGTTCGGCGTGCAGGTCGACGTGATCGAGCATCAGGTTGCGCTGCGAGAAACGTTCGCGGGCAAGGCGAATGGGCGCGGCAGGCACGTCAAGCAGTCCGGTGGACACGGCCAGTACGCCGTCTGCGAGATCGAAGTGGAGCCGCTGCCCGGCGGGTCAGGCATCGAGTTCGTGGACAAGGTGGTTGGCGGAGTCGTTCCCCGCCAATTCATTCCGTCGGTGGAGAAAGGGGTGCGTGCGCAGGCGCTGCGCGGGGTTGCCACCGGTAATCCGCTGGTCGATGTGCGGGTCACACTGTTCGACGGGAAGGCGCATTCGGTGGACTCCTCCGATGCGGCATTCCAGACGGCCGGTGCCCTGGCCTTGCGCGAGGCCGCCAACGCTGCGGGAATCGCCCTGCTGGAACCGCTTGCCGAGGTATGGGTGCTGGTGTCCGACGACTACGTCGGCCCGGTGTTGAGCGACCTTTCCGGTCGTCGCGGTCGCGTCCTCGGCACCGAGCCGCACGGCGCGGGCCGGACCCGAATCCACGCCGAGGTGCCGGAACTCGAACTCAGTCGCTACGCCATCGATCTGCGTTCGCTCTCGCACGGCACCGGCGACTTCACCCGCTCCTACACCCGGCACGAACCGATGCCGACCCAACTGGCCACCGCGTTGCGCGCCAAAAAGCAGGCCTAGTGCTGTTGGGGCCCATCCACTTTCGGTGGACGGGCCCCAACGACTTTCCTTGACTAGCTGACGAGGTTCTTGCGCAGCTTCAGGATGGTTCCGGCATCGAGGCCAAGGCCCTGGGTCAGGAACTTGCCGAAGCTGCCGTAGTCCTGTTCCAGCTTCGCGACGGCCGTGTCCAGGTACTGGTTGCGGACCTCTTGCAGCGGGATGAGCAGATCCGGATTCTGCATCAGGCCAGCCTGTTTGACCTGCTGGCGCAACGCGGCGTCGGCCGCGGCACGGTACTGGTTCGACAGCAGATAGTCCTGCTTCGCGGTGGCTTCCGGCACACCGACCGCCCGCAGCACCACATAGGTCAGGAAGCCGGTGCGGTCCTTGCCCGCGGTGCAGTGGTACAGCGTGGCCTTGTCGGTGTTGGCCAGATCCTTCACCGTCTGTCCGAACGCGGCGCGCGAGGCGGGGGTCAAGAAACTGGTGTACACCCCCTTCATGATCTCCTCGGCCTTACCGTTGCCGAGCATCTCCTCCTGCTTCACCGGGTCGCGCAACTGGATCACCTGAAGCAGCTTCTGGAACAGGCCGGTGTCGTCGATCGGCCTGGCCACCAGCTGTGCGCCCTGCGGCAGCTTGTCCGGCCCGGCGAACTGAACTTCCGCCTGCGTGCGCAGATCGATGACGGTCTTCACTTTCAGCCCCGCCAGCTTCTGCAGATCGGCCGCGGTCAGCTTTTCCAGCGAGTCCGCTCGAATGGCTTTGCCCGACTTCACCTTCGCGCCGTCATAGGTCCGATATCCGCCGATATCACGAGCATTCACCGCGCCTTGCAAATCGATCTTTCCCGCCGCGGCAACGGCGCTCTCGGCCTGCGCCTCCGGTTGCGCCGACGCCATGGGTGGTGCGGTTGTCGCCGTCAATGCAAAGGTCGCCAATGCGGCGGCGAGCAACGAAACAATTGAGATCCTCATGGCGCGGGACAGTAGGGCTCCACTCAGCCCCGCTGCGGAGTTTCCCGCTCATCCCGCCGCGTTTACCCCACTCACCGGAATCCCCTTGCCGGCCAGCGAGATTGCCCCCTCATCCACCGAGGTAACCCCTGGACAACCTGCCCTTATCGCGCCTGAGCCGCGATGCACACCGCATCGTGTCGCGAAACTTGATTCCCCATCGACGCGAGCCGCCCCGCACGCACCGTCCCCATGATCATCCCGCCAATCCACCATTCCCGCAAATCGCACGCCCGACAACACATCCGCACCCGCACTGAAATCCGCACCCCTCCTCGGCATCCGCACCCTTTCCGCGGATCCGCACTCCTTATGAGCTGCTAGAACGGGTGCGAATCCACAGAGCGAGTGCGAATCTCCCGCCGAAAACTAAAGCGCTACAACCGCTTCGACTTCGACCAGATACTCAGGACGGAACAACCCCGCAACCTGAATCAGTGAACTCGCCGGATTCGGCCGATCCCCCAGCGCAGGCCGAAGAAACTCGTCCCGCGCATCCCGAAGCACCTGCAAGTCACTCACATCGGTCACAAACCACGTGAACTTCACAACCCCTGTCCAGTCACTCCCCAACGCCTGAAGCACGTTCCCCAGATTGCTCATCGCCTGCCGAGTCTGCGCGGCAAGATCGTCCAACCCCACCACCTTCCCCTCGGTATCCATCGCAACCTGCCCCGAAACAAACGCCAGCCGCCCCGACGTAGTCACCGCATGCGAGTACCCGTTACCCGTTGCAACACCGGCAATTTCAGCAAATCTCTCATCGATCACCACCCCAGCCTAGAGCCCCGCCCGCCCCCAGTCCGCCCAACGGATCTTGGTCGTAACAACAGGCACCGAGCCCCCGATCTGGTCACCAAGCAGCGTCGCGCGAGGGGGCGGTACAGCCATGACTTCAGACCATCGGCCACCGAGATCCCTCGTGCGCAGGTTCGCCCGCCCACTCCTCGGCACCCTCGCCGCCCTCACCCTCGTGACCAGCGGACTGCTGGCCTTCGAAACCTACCGCCCCGCCACCGACAACGCACCGAGCCTCATCCCCACCCCTCCGGTCATCTCGACAACGCTGCCCACACCCGGCACCGCGCCCCTCCCTCACCTACCGACGCTCCCGTCCGACGCCTCACCAGTACCTGTGCCCGGCATCCCGCCACTACCGCCGCCCGACGCCCCACCACTTTCCGCACCCAGCACCTGACCGCTACCCATACCCGACGCCCACCGCGATTCGCCCGGGATGCCGCCGCGCCGGACAAACTCGTGCCTCGCAGGGTCGGCGTTGGTGCACACGTATTGAGCCGATCTCGCATTCACCTCGGGCAGTCGCGCTACGTCGTGATCAAATGCACGGATTCGCCACACAGCTTGCGCATGTCATCGAGGTCACTGGTGAGCATCAGCACTGGAATATGCTGGCGTAGCGCCATTTCCGCCACAACGGCATCGATCGCGTACTTGTGCCCATGCAATCCAGCTTCTAGCAACAATGCCGACGCCGCCTTCGCGGACGTTTCATCAACCTGCTCTATGCGCAGGGCGGACAGCAGCCAAGCGAGTCGCGCCCGGTCGGTCTTGCGATGGGTCGCTTCGATGATAGTGAGCGCACTGATCACGACCTCCATCCCGCGAGAGCGCGCCTCGGCGACGATCGCGACCACCGACACCGAGTCGTCGATGAGCCGAGACAATCCGTCGCAGTCCAGAACCAACGTCCCAGCATGCCCTGCCGTCGGGCGCCCAGGCTTGTTCAGCTTGCCGTGTGCCACTGCTCTGACTCACCGAGAGCCTGATCGAACATATCCCGCGCACGTCGACGTTCCGCTTCGGGCAACGGCCCATTACGCCGCTCATGATCGGCGATGTACTCGTCGAGCAGCATTCCGCGAAGCTCACGCTCGACGGCAGAGGTGATAAAAGACGAGAACTCGCGCTTACCCACCCGGCGGCGGATGGCTTCGGCGGTGCCTTCCGGCAGCGAAAGGCTGACCCGCGTCGCGGGACCTTCCCCGATCCGATGCTCCAGCTCATCGCTCACCGGAACAGATTATCAATCAAAGTAGGAAAACTCAAGGAACAGCCTGAATCTCCCCCACTGAATATCGGAAGGTCTCGTAACGACCTGAGCCGCACGCCGAACGGCCAACGGCCCACCCGCGATTCGCGGATGGGCCGTTGAACGACGCTGTGTACGAACGACTTACACGTCGAAGTAGAGCTCGAATTCGTACGGGTGCGGGCGCAGGTTCACCGGGGCGATTTCCTGCTCACGCTTGATGTTGATCCAGGTCTCGATCAGGTCGTCGGTGAAGACGTTGCCCTCGGTCAGGTAGTCGTGATCCTGCTCGAGGCGGTCGATGACCGTGGCGAGGCTGGTCGGCGCCTGCGGGATGTTCTTGGCCTCCTCCGGCGGGAGCTCGTAGAGGTCCTTGTCGACGGGGGCAAGCGGCTCGATCTTGTTCTTGATGCCGTCCAGGCCAGCCATCATCATGGCGGCGAAGGCCAGGTACGGGTTGCCCGAGGAGTCCGGCGCGCGGAACTCGATGCGCTTGGCCTTCGGGTTGTTGCCCGTGACCGGGATGCGCACGGCCGCAGAGCGGTTGCGCTGCGAGTACACCAGGTTGATCGGCGCCTCGTAGCCAGGAACCAGGCGGTGGTAGGAGTTCACGGTCGGGTTGGTGAACGCCAGCAGCGACGGCGCGTGGTGCAGGATGCCGCCGATGTAGTGCCGCGCCAGATCCGAGAGACCACCGTAGCCCGCCTCGTCGTGGAACAGCGGCTTGCCGTCCTTCCACAGCGACTGGTGCACGTGCATGCCCGAGCCGTTGTCACCGAAGAGCGGCTTCGGCATGAAGGTGACGGTCTTGCCGTCGGCCCACGCGGTGTTCTTCACGATGTACTTGAAGAGCTGCAGGTCGTCGGCCGCACCGAGCAGGGTGTTGAACTTGTAGTTGATCTCGGCCTGACCGGCGGTGCCGACCTCGTGGTGGCCGCGCTCGAGTTCGAAGCCCGCGTTCTGCAGGTTGGTCGCGATCGTGTCGCGCAGGTCCACGTAGTGGTCGTACGGCGCGACGGGGAAGTAACCACCCTTGTTGCGCACCTTGTAACCACGGTTCAGCTTGCCGTCCGGATCGAACTTCGCGCCGGTGTTCCAGGAACCGGAGACCGACTCGATCTCGTAGAACGCGCCGTTCATCTTCGAGTCGTAGCGGATCGAGTCGAAGATGTAGAACTCCGCCTCGGCGCCGAAGTACGCGGTGTCGGCGATGCCGGTCGAGCGCAGGTACTCCTCCGCCTTGCGGGCGATGTTGCGCGGGTCGCGGCTGTAGGCCTCCCGCGTGAACGGGTCGTGCACGAAGAAGTTGAGGTTCAGCGTCTTCGCCGCGCGGAACGGGTCGAGGCGCGCGGTGCTGAAGTCGGGCAGCAGCAGCATGTCCGACTCGTCGATCGACTGGAAGCCACGGACGGAGGAGCCGTCGAACGCTAGCCCTTCCTCAGCGAGGTCGGTGGTGAAAGCCTTCGCCGGGATCGAAAAGTGCTGCTGCACACCGGGAAGATCGCTGAAGCGGATGTCGACATATTCGACTTCCTCGTCGGCGAGATATTTGATGACCTCGTCGGCCGTGCTGAACGTCACTTGTTCTCCTTACGGATCGGTTCCCAGCCAGTGTCGTTTGCTGGCCTTTTCGAGCGACCTGCAAGCAGTCGCTACGGGCGGGTTCGTCGCGTCCAGACGCTATGGACGCGGTGTTTCCCCGCAGTCAAGGTTGTGTTTCGCCAGTGTTACACGTGCCGGTGGAAAGGTGAGGAGTCCCACCTGGTCTCCTAGAACATGCTAATCCTGCCATCCGACCTGGGACGCACCGACGTGAACTCCCCTTATGCGGTGCCGGGTGGTCGGTCGGCCCCGCTTATTGTGGGGGTCATGGCACGCATGACGGGATCGTGGCTCTCCGGTCCTTCGGAGGGTTCCGGCGATCAGGCAAACCCCGAGTTCCCCGGCGCACTACTGGGTCTGCCGAAGTCCGGTGCCGGGTCGCTGGCCGGGATGATGCGCCGGATCGCCGCGCTGTTCATCGACTGGATGATCGCACTCGGTATTTCCGCGGTGATCACCCGCAGCGCCTCGTCGTCCACCCTGACGTTGCTGATCTGGTTCGTGATCGGCGTGGCGGCGGTGACGCTGTTCGGGTTCACGCCGGGGCAGTATTTCCTGCGGCTGCGCACCGTCCGGATCGATGCGCCCGTGACAGTGGGCATCGTGCGAGCGCTGGCCAGGCAGGCGCTGCTGGTTTTCGTGGTGCCCGCCCTGTTCACCGATAGTGACGGCCGCGGTATGCACGATCGCGCGACCGGCACCGCGCTCGTCCATTCCCGCTGACGGCCGCATTGGTCCTGAAGGTTCGCACCGGTTCTAGGGATCCGCACTCCCTGCGGGCCCCAAAGCGGGCGCCCTCATCTCCGCCGCGATCCTCGTCGTCCACCACGCCCTCGCCTACGACCGCCCGCTCTGGCTGCTTCGCCCGTGACCGAGTGGGAACTGGTGGCGGAGCGCTCTCGGCCGATGCCGCCACCAGTTCCCACTTTGCCTACGACCGCGTGCTCTGGCTGCTTCGCGGATGACCAAGATCAAGGGGTACTGGTGCAGCAGGGCTCTCGGGCGATGCCGACACCAGTACCTCCTCGATGCGGCGACCAGTACGCGAAAGGCCCGCACCATGTGGTGCGGGCCTTTCGGGTAAGTCCAGCTCAGCGCCGGCGGATGGTCCGCTGGACGCCGCGCATCTTGGCGCCAGCAGGCATCGGTCCCTTCGGCAGGGCCGGGCCGGTGCGGGAGCTGAGCGCGGTCAACCTGCCCTCGATGAGGTCCATGCGCTTGGTGTCGATGTTGCGGGGCAGCTTGGTGAGGTAGCGCTGCAGTTCCTTCAGCGGCACCTGGCCGTCGTCGTTGCCGATGACGACGTCGTAGATCGGGGTGTCGCCGATCAGTCGCGCGGTGCGCTTCTTCTCCTGCGCGAGCAGCGATTTCACCCGCAGCGGGGAACCCTCGGCGACCAGCACCACGCCGGGCAGGCCGATCACCCGGTGCACCGCGTCGAGCTGGGTGGTCGCGGCAATGCCGTTGGTCACCCGCCACTTGCCCTGCAGGTTGTCCAGCACCCAGGCCGCGGCGCCGGCCTGTCCCTCGGCCTTGCCGTAGACGCTCTTCTGCACGCGGCGACCGAAGATGATGAACGCGCCGAGCGCGCCGAGCACGACGCCGAGCGGAACGAGGAACCAGGTCAACCCGAAGATCATGCCGATGACCAGGAAGACGGCAGTGCTGCCGAGCAAGGCGCCGATCATCAACGGCAGCAGCAGCTTGTCTTCCTTGCGCTGCATCTGGAAAGCCTGCCAGAGCTGCTGCCTGCGCTCTTTCGACTGCTGCTTGCGGGCCGCCTTCGCGGCGGCCTTCGCTTCCTTGGTGGGCTTACCTGCTGCCATGCCACTCAGGATAGTGCCAACGTGCTGGCTCTTCTGCCACGGGACCTCAGGGATGGCAGCCGGCGGGACGGGCAGGTCCAGACGGCGTCAATTCAAGCCGCGACGGGCGATCGAGCCGAGCACGGTGAGATCCAGATCACCGGACGCTTCGGTCCATCCCATCGCGCGCAACTCCACCGGTGTCTCGACGCCGAGTGCGTCGCGGAAGCCGATGGCCACAGAGCGGGCGAATTCGATCAGGCTGCGCGGGGAGATCGGCCAGAACATCGTCCTGGTCCAATTGTCGACTTCGCGCCGCATTAGCGGCTCATTCCAGCCGAGGTCACGCAATTCCTGTGCGGCGGCATCCGGAATCGGTTGCGACAGATAATGATTGCCTGCCAGCTCAGCGGATAATTTGATGTCGTATTGCATGAACTGGACATACCGGTTGCCGGGCGCCGCAATGATCAACGTCGCTCGCGAAGGTAGCTCCGACAGACATTGGGCCAGCGCTTGAACGAACTGTTCCCAGTCCGCGGTCACCGGCTCACTCATACTTCCCCCGGGCACTCGCACTGGCCCGATCATACGCCGACGTGCCGCACACACCACGCGAATCATGTTGTAGCCCCTAATGCTTCGCGGTGACCATAGCGAAACCGAATGGCCCATTTGTTCGCTGGAACGACGGGCGATTTCGTCGGGTCGCGGTCGACCTCGCGCCCTCCGCCGGTGCAGCGCTTCGGTCCGTCGTGCCGTGCCGGAACCTGGTTCGAGCTCAACGCCACCACCCGTCACGGCACCCCGTCGTGCAAGGCGGCTGGACTGTCATCGACGTCGACGGCAGCGGCGACGACAACATCGGCGCTGCTCCCTCCGAAGCCCGCGCACCTGCGCAACCGAGCCGCGTCGATCCGTCGGATACCGGCACCGTGTTGTTCAGCTGGTGGCAACCGGGCGGTGTTAGTTTGCGGTGCGTGTGTGCGCGGTTGGTGGTGAGCGTCCATGACGTCGCACCTGCGAGTGCGGACGAGACGGCACAGTGGTGTTCCGACGCCGATGGGTTCGGGATCCCGGTGTCGCTACTGGTCATACCTGGCCCGTGGCGCGGCGCTTCGCTGGCTGATCGACCGGACTTCGCGAGTTTTCTACGAGAACGGCGCGCCGGGGGTGACGAAATCATGGTGCATGGGTGGTCACATCGGGCCGGGCCCGAAGGGAGCTGGCCCCGTCGAACGCTCGGCCGCGCGGTGGCGCGCGGCGCCGCCGAATTCGCCGCGCTCGACGTCGACGAGGCCGCCGCCAAACTGCGTGCCGCCACCGCGGTCATGACCGAATCGGGGCTGTTCACCACCGGTTTCACCCCGCCGGGCTGGCTGGCTTCCCCCGCGGCGGAACAGGCACTGCGCGTCGCGGGCTTCTCGCACACCACCGATCACTTCGGCGCCAAGGATCTGCGCACCGGCCGCAGGCATCGCGGTTTCGCGCTCTCGCACCGCCCTGGCGGCGGCTGGTCCGAGCGTTTCGGCGCCGCCATGTTCGTCACCATGGCACGCCGCAACGCCGCAGGCGGCGGGCTGGTCCGGCTCGCCTTGCACCCCGACGACCTGCATCGCCCCGGCCTGCGCGACGCCACCCTCCGCGCGATCGACGCGGCGCTCAGCGCGGGCGCGCGCGCCACCACCTACGCCGAACTGGTCGAGGTCGCCTGATGCGCACGAGCACCCGCTCAGTAACGGTCGAAGCGGTGGTCCACTAGTGCGCATCGTGCAGATCGCGAACTTCTACACCCCGGCGTCGGGTGGTTTGCGCACCTGCGTCGACGAGATCGGCCGCGGCTATCTCGCGGCCGGGCACGAGCGAGTGCTCGTGGTTCCCGGTCCGGCCGACGACGACGAGCAGACGCCGTCCGGACGCCGGATCACCGTGCACAGCCCCAAGTTCGGTGCCGGCGGCTATCACGTGCTCACCTCCCGGCGCACCCGCGCCGTCCTCGACCGGCTGCGACCCGATGTGCTCGAGTGCAGCGACAAGCTGAGCGTCCGGTGGCTCGCGCCGTGGGCGCGGGGCACGGGTGTGCCGCTGGTGTTGTTCTCGCACGAACGCATCGACGCGATCCTGCGCAGCCGAGTACCACCGGGCTTCCCGCTGACCACGGCCGCCGATCTGGCCAACCGCAGGCTCTGTGTTCGTGCCGAAAAGGTAGTCGTCACCTCGAGTTTCGCGACCGCGGAGTTCGCGCGGATCGGCGCGACCAACGTGCGCCGGGTCCCGCTCGGTGTCGATCTGAGCACCTTCCGCCCGACCGAGCAGGTCGCCGAAACACCCTCGGATGAGCTCGTCCGCCTGGTGATGGTGAGCAGGCTGTCGAGGGAGAAGCGCGCCGACCGCGCGATCGAGGCGGTGCGCGTGCTGACCGAGTCCGGCCTGCGCTGCGAACTGTCCGTCATCGGCGACGGCCCGTTGCGGCCACGCCTAGAACGGCTCGCCGCGGGCCTCCCTGTCGTCTTCCACGGCCACATGACCGACCGCACCACCATGGCCGACCTGGTCGCCGCCGCCGATATCGCCGTATTCCCCTCCCCCGCCGAAACATTCGGCCTCGCGGTGCTGGAGGCGCTTGCCTGTGGGACCCCGGTCGTTGTCCCCGACGCCGGCGCCGCAGGCGAACTCGTCGACGCTCCCGGGTCCGGCTTCGTCTCCGACGGCTCCCCGCACGGCCTGGCCGACGGCGTCCGCGCCCTGCTCACCGTCCCCGCTCCGCAGCGCCGCCACGCCGCCCGCTCTGCCGCCGAACGCTTCCCCTGGTCCGCGACCGTCGCAGGCATGCTCGCCCTCTACGCCGACTACGACTCCCCCGCCCGCACCGCCTGACCCAACCGTCGGATGTTCAGCGCCGACAACGGATCCCGTGCAGATTGGACGTTCTCTCGATGTCAGACCAAGACAGCTGACACTGATTGCTCGGCGTGCGATCGCCCGACGAGCAGGCGCCCGATGCCGGATCGAGGTCGACCTGCACGCGCCCGGTTACGGGACACCCACTGGCACCGGGCATTCGGCGCGTGCTTGCGATCGTCCAGTACGCACCCGGTTACGAGACAACCACTGGCAACAGGCATTCGGCTCGGGCTCGGGCTCGGGCTCGGGCTCGGGCTCGGGCTCGGGCTCGGGCTCGGGCTCGGGCTCGGGCTCGGGCTCGGGCTCGGGCTCGGGAGCCCACCATGCGCTCGGTTGTGAACAACCGCTGAAGCCGGTACCGGGCTAGGGGCCCTCCTGAACGCGAGTTACGGGACGGCCTCTGGCACCGGCGTTTTCGGCGCAGGCTCGAGCGTGTGGTCTCGTTCGTCGTGCAGGGTTGGGGAATTCGCGAGGAGGGCAACGCCGGTGATGACCAGGGCGGCGGCGAGGACGAGCAGGGCGGGCTGCGGGCGGACGGTGACCGCGAAGAGGGTGAGGCCTGCCGCGTAGCTGAGGACGGGGTCGGTGATCGTCATGGCGGTGAGCGCGGTGGGCAGCGAACCACGCGCGTACGCCTCTTGAGTGAGCAGGCCGCCGATGACGGTCGAGACCGGGATGCCGAGCAGCGCCCAGCTGAGCGAAGGCAGCGCGGTGGTGGCGATGACGACCAGCACCGCGGTGGTGGAGAAGCAGCAGCCTGCCGCGACCGCGACCAGCGCCGAACGCAGCTGAGTGGAGCGGGCCAGCCGCGACGCGGCAATCAGCACGATGATCGTGGCGAACACGCCGACACCGACGCCGGGCAGCAGTTGCGGTCGTAGGTCCGCGTGCCCTGGCGCGCTCTGTCCGACGAGCAGGATCAATCCGCCGCACACGAAAACAGTTCCGGCCCAATCCCGCCGGAGCAGCGCCCGTTTGCGCCGCGCCGCCGCGATCGGCAACGCGAACAGCAGTTGCACCACCAGCAGCGCCTGCACCACCGCGATCGCGCCCAACCGCAGCGCGACCGCATGGATAACGAACCCGGCCACATTGGCGCCTTGCCCGGCCAGCCAACGGCGATCGGCGATCAGCCGTCGAGCGATTCCGACGATCATCAGGAACCTGCTCTGCCCGTCGTCCACCGCGGCCTGTCGCGCGGCACCCTGCTGTAGCGCCGCCGACACCGCGAACAACAGCGCGGCCAGCAGCGCAAGGGTCACAGTTCCCACCGCGAGCGCGTCAATCGGTGCACTGCCAAGCACGTCGACGGCATCCGGCATACCGCTCATGCTGTCGTCCCGGGGTGAACACCGGGTGGCATCCGCCCGGCGACTCGGCAACAGCTAGACCGTCGTGTCCCTTTCCTACGCCGGTCACCTGGGCCGACGGCCGCCCGAATAACACCGTCGCTGCCCGCCTACATTCGCCGTGGGCCACCTGGATCGGTATCGCGCGCATCCGCATGCCCATGGCCAAGCACCGTCTGCACCACCGCCGTGAACTGGCGAAACGGGCAGCCGATCACGCCCGCTCCCGACATGCTGGACAATGCGACGGTGTCCATGAATTTGCCGAACCGCACCGGTGACCGATGACGCAACCGGTCGACGATCTCACCGCCGAGCGCCTCGCCGCCGCATTGCGCTGCGTGACCATATCCTCCGACGTTCCGGACGAGGTCGAGGATGCACCGTTCACCCAGCTGTCCGCGCACCTCGAGCAATCCTTCCCGCTGGTGCACGCCGAACTCGAACTCGAACGGTTCGGACACAGCAGGCTCTACCGGTGGCCGGGTGTCGAACCGGAACGGGTCGCGGCGATCCTGCTCGCGCATCAGGATGTGGTGCCGGTGGACGATGCGCAGCGCTGGACGCATCCACCGTTCGCGGGCGTGGTCGATGACGAATTCATCTGGGGCCGTGGCGCGATCGACGACAAGAGCAGGGTGCTCGCCATCCTGGAGGCGGTCGAGGCGGCACTCGCCGCCGGAATCCGCCCGCAGCACACCATCTTTCTGGCGTTCGGCCACGACGAGGAGGTGTTCGGCGACACCGGCGCGGTCAGGATGGCGCAGCACCTGCGCGAGCTCGGCGTGCGCGCCGACCTGCTGCTCGACGAGGGCGGCGTGATCACCGAGGGTGTCGTCGACGGGATCGCGCAGCCGGTGGCCACGGTCATGCTCGGCGAAAAGGGTTATGCGACGGTGCGATTGTCGGTCAGCGAGGTCGGCGGGCATTCGTCCATGCCTGGCAAGCAGACGGCGGTCGGCCGGATCGCCCGCGCGGTGAGCAGGCTCCAGGATCATCCGATGCCGTTGCGGATGACGCCGGTGACGGCCGACATGCTGGCCAGGGTGCGCGAGGCGCTGCCGACGGTCCGCCGCGGCCTGCTCGGCCTCGCGGGCCTCGCGGCGCCGCTGATCACCAGGATGATGGCGGCCCAGCCGCAGACCGAGGCACTGGTGCGCACCACCACCGCCCCCACGGTGATCCGCGGCGGGGTGAAGGCGAACGTGTTGCCCCAGCATGCCGAGGCCCTCGTCAACTTCCGCATCCTGCCAGGCGACTCGATCGCCGCGGTGCTGGAACACTGCCGGAAGGTGGTGCGCGACAAGGGTGTTCGGATCGAAACCGAAGGCATGTGCTCGGAGCCGACAGCCCACCCACGGACCGGCCCGATGTTCGACGTGATCGCGGATATCGCGCGGGCCGTCGTGCCAGGCATCGCGGTCACCTCCGGCATCGTGCCCGGCGCCACCGACTCCAGGCACTATCACGATCTGGCCGCAACCCGGTGCAACTTCGCGCCGATCGTGCTCGGCGAACGCGATATCGCCTCGATCCACGGAACCGACGAGCGGCTCTCCCGGGTCAACTACGCTCGACTCATCGAGTTCAACCGCCGGCTGATCGCCCAGTTGGCGCACTCGACGAACAGTGCACCGCAAACTTCAGGAGCCGATGCATGACCGCTGAGCCCGATGCCACCGAACCCGGCACCGGAGGCGCCGAGCCGACCGCCGTGTCGATCACCGAGAAGGCCGGTCGTTTCGACGGCGTCGGCAGCGGGATCGCTTGGCGCGCATGGCTGCCCGATACCCCCGCGCGTGCCGTCATCGTCCTCGTGCACGGCGTCGGCGAGCACTCCGGCCGCTACGCCCACGTGGGCAATCGCCTCGCCATCGACGGATTCGCCGTCTACGCACTCGACCACATCGGCCACGGCAAATCCGCGGGCGGCAACGCCAATATCGGCTCGATCGACGGCGCCGCGGACAATGTGGCAGGCATGCTCGACATCGCGACCCGCGAACATCCCGACGTGCCCCGATTCCTCATCGGCCACTCGATGGGCAGCCTCATCGTGCTGCACCTGGCCACCCGAGCACCGCTCGACGTCACCGGCGTTGTGGTGTCCGCACCGCCGCTGGACATCGCGATCGGTAACGCGGTGCAACGCGCGCTCGCCCCGATTCTGACCAAGCTCACCCCGAATCTCGGTGTGCTGGCCATAGATCCGACGCTGATCAGCCGCGACCCCGCCGTCGTTCGCGCGTACGTGAACGACCCGCTGGTGCATCACGGCAAGCTCCCCGCCAGGACCGGCACCGAGATCCTGCACACCAGCTACCTGGTGAAGGATCGCCTCGACAAGCTCACCGTGCCGCTGCTGGTGCTGCAGGGCACCGCCGACCGCCTTGTCGCACCGTCGGGTGCGGACGTCATCGAGCAGCATGCCGCCTCCACCGATCTGACCGTGCACCGCTACGACGGCCTCTATCACGAGGTCTTCAACGAACCGGAGCAGGACAAGGTGATCGGCGACGTCATCGAGTGGTTGGAAGCACACCTCTCCGGGAAGTGAGTCCCCGCGCGGAGATCCGTCGCGTTCATCCGCATCGACCGGCGCGACTCGATCGTCGGAAGTGCGCACGGGACCAGTGCGCACTTCCGTTGTAGCGCTTAGCGATACCGCGTCATGCAGGCGTCCTCGCCGTCGAGCACGCCGGTGCGGAAGGCCTCGAGTCGCGCGAATCCGCTCGGTACGACCTTGCCGTTCACGTCGGACGCGGCGAGACCGTCGGCGAGCAGGCCAGAGACGGCCTCGTCGAGGTCGCCTGCGGACAGGCGCGGGTCGCTGCCGGGCTCGCTCAATCGAGTGGTGAACACACCGGACAGACAGGCGGTGCGGAGCCCGGCCGTCTCGGCGCCGGTCACCGTCAGCTTGCGATCCTGTTGCACCGCAAGGACATAGCGCGACACGAAGACCACATACGCGTTGTAGTCACCGTCCACCATGGCCGAAAGCGGATCGTCGCCCTTGCTCATCGTCCCGGCGCGCTTGGCAAGCGCAGACACCTCGGTACCGACCTTGTTCACACTGGGGCAATACGAAACAGGCTGTGTCGTAGTGGTATTCGGGCAGTTGCGCACCACTCCCGAGTAGTCGAGCTGCGGCGGGCTCGTGGTCGGGAAGACGGTCGCCAGCGCCTGGCTCACGCTGGTCAGCGACGCCACCGACACCGGGAGCTGGGCGTCTTCCTCGCCGGGATCGAATGTCTTCGGCAAGTCACCCCTGCGCTTGGAGATCTCCTGCCTGGTGATCTTCTTACAGCCCTGCGCGCCGTCGGTGTAGCCGATCTGCACGGCCGTCACCCGCTCGAACGCGGAACCGTGCGTGTTCTTCGGATCGTTCGGATCCTGATCCCGAATGGCGACGGTCGCGCCGAGCACCGCGTTGAGACCGTCGGTGGTGTTCAACGTGAAGTGCGCCGAATTGCCTTCGGCCACATGACGCAAGAACACGCCGGCCAGACAGTCGGCCTGCTGTTCCTGCACCAGCGCCGGGGTGAAGAACCCGGCGAGCTTCGCCTGGCCCTGAATCGCGTGCCCGTACTCGTGTGCGAGCACCATCACGACCGCCATGTCGCCGAACTTCTTCGCCACGCTCGGCAGCAGCACCCCGCGGTCCCAGCCGATGGTGTGATCGCCGCTGCAGTAGGCGGCGTTCACCACCTGGTAGGTGTCGATCTTGCAGAAGGTGATCGACTGCTCCTTGGGCGCGGCAGCGTCCCAGGACAGGAACCTGGTCACCGGCTTGAAGGTGCCGGGAAAGTTCTTGGGGTACTCGGTCGTCCAGAATTCCTGCACGTCGGAAATGGTGTTCAAGGCGAGCTTGTCGATCCTGCCGCCGTCACCGTTCTCCGCGCTGAGCGGCGCGTCCGGCACGCCCTTGCGCGGACCGTTCGGTCCGGAGGCGGTCATCGAACCGGCCAGCTCCCACTGGTTTTCGGTAGAGCGCACGGTATCCGGCGCTGCCGCACGGTCGGTGCTGACCGCCGTGCACCCGGTCAATACCAGGCCGATCGCCGCGGCACAGGTGAGCGCGCCGAACCAGCGCCGTCTCGTCGTCATCATCCACTCGTCTCCCCGAGTACTGCACCGCGCACCTCCCGCGCAGCTGCTCGATGACCGACGCTGGTGCCGATCGGTGAGCGTTCTCATGGTAATCGCGGACGACTGCGCCTGCGCATCACTTGTGATCGAGAACGACAGGCGCGGTTACATTTCGGGCACGAAGCCTGCTCAGTTCAATCGCACGCGGGCCAGCAGCGCCCGGTGATCCGATCCCGGCACCCGCAGCGTGTGTATGTCCTCGGCGGTCGCGTCGGCGAGCAGCACATGGTCGATCCCGATGAACGGGCCGATACGCCAATCGTCGGGGAAGGTCGGCAGCAGGCCCGCCCCTACCTGATCGGCTGCGGTCTCGAACCGCCCGTCCAGCAGTTCGCGGAACGCCGCATGATCCCGAGTGGCGTTGAAATCGGCGCCAACGATGGCCGGACCCTGTTGCGCGTCGAGGATTTCGCGGATCTTCCGCATCTCCGTGAGCCAATTCGAGAAGCCGAACGGCGGCGGAATCGGATGAAACGAGAACACCGCGATCGGCCCTCGCTCCGGATGCTCCATCGTCGCCGACACGTGTTCGAGCAGGAACCCGTCGTATCTCTTGCCGTCCCGCAACGGATACCGGCTGTAGATCCCGGTCCCGCCGCCACCGTCGGGCGTCGACCGCAGATACGAATACGGCAGCTCAGCGGCGAGCCCCGATCCCGCCAACTTCTCGACCGCGGCATTCGTCAACTCCTGCACGGTCAATACGTCGACCCGGTTGTCCCGCACCTCCCGCACGACCGCCCCGGTATCCGCCTGGCCGAACAGCAAATTCGACTGCATCACCGTGACTTGCGGCCCGGTGGCCGCACGCCCTTCCGGCACAAACGACGGCACCAGCGTCCACAACACCACCCCGACCAGTACCCCGGCCGCCCCCGCGCTCCGCCATCCGCGCGCAATCAAGAAGAACACGAACCCCACCAACGCCCCGACCATTAAATACGACGCCCCCGACGCCAGCAGCACCAACGGGCGCTGCTGCCAAGCCACAAAATGCAGCACGATCCCGGCAGCACCCGCCAACAGCGCGCACCACCCCACCCCCAGCAGAATCCGCTTCATCCACTTAGCCATACCGCCGAGCCTAGGTCCCGCCTGTGGAGAACTTGTACCCCCACCGCGCAGATCCCGCACAGACGCGGGCCACCAACCGGATACCCCGGATCCGCACCTCTTCTGGCAATCCGCACCGTTCTGGCTTGCTAGAGGTGGTGCGGATTCACGAAAGAAGTGCGAATCTCAGGGTTCACGTCAGGTGGACCTGCGGGTCACGAGGGACGGCAGCGGGTCGACGGCTAGCGGGTCTCTGGTCATGAGGTCGGTCAGGGTTGGGGTGTCGGTGGTCAGGGTGCTTCCGGTGAATTCGAGGGTGGCACGGGATCTTTCGGCGGCTGCAGGGTGGCCTGCACCGCAGGCGTCGGCGACGACGATCGGAAGGTAGCCGAGGTCGAGGCTGTGCCGGACGGTGGGTTCGATGCCGACCTCCATGGCGATGCCCGCGATGGCGAACGTGTCGATTCCGCAGTCGCGCAAGGCAAAATCGAGCGGGGTTGCCGCGAAGGCGGACATGGTGATCTTGTCGAAGACCACCTCGTCTGCGTTCGGACTCAGCTCGGGGACCAACTGGTATTGCGGCGAGCCCTGCGGAAAGCTGACCCGGAGCTCGGCCGGGTCGTCCACGCGTTGCCATTGCATGGCGGTGCGCACTTGAGAGACACCGGAGGCGGCGATGGGCAGCGACATGTGCCGGGTGTAGAACACCCGAAAACCGCTTTCCCGCGCGGCATCTCGCAGTCGCACACACGCCTGCACGATCGTGTCGCCGTCCGGGATCTGCCGGACGATGCCGACCTGCATGTCGTAGATCAGCACCGCCATCCTGGTGGGATCGCAGGCGTCCTCGACGGTTTGCGGGATGCTGAGGCCGAAGGCATTACGCATGCGACGACCTCACTTGGTCCGGTCGTAGGGCTCGGCGACGTCGACCTTCGGGTCCATCAGCGCCTCCAGCGGCAGCGGGGCCTGCACCGGGACATAGGTCCACTCCAGGTAGCCCGCCTTGGTGAGCGGGAAGTCGGCGACGTATTGCTGCGCTTCCTCGACGCTGTCCACCTCGAACACGATCACCACGCCCGGCTCGTCGGCCCTGGCGTAGTTCTCCCGCACGATGCCCGCCTTCCACAGCCGCCACACGTTGGCGACCTCCTCCGGCAGGTACGGGTTGATGGTCTCCAAGGTCACCCCGGGCTTGAAACGGTCGAAAACGATGACCTTCATAGGGTTTCGAACTCCATGTCTGCCGTAGGTACGGTTTCCGCCATCCATGGAATCGCGATGATTACAGTGTTACAAGAACGCACTTTTTGGTGAGTACGGAGGCGAGCGATGCTCGAGAAGCAGTTCCACTGCGCGGTCGAGGTGACCGTCGACCTCATCGGCGGCAAATGGAAGCCGGTGATCCTCGCCCACCTCAAGGAGGGCGTGCGCCGCTACGGCGAACTGCGCAGGCTGATGCCGACCACCAGCGAGAAGATGCTCGTCCAACAGCTGCGCGAACTCGAAGGCGACGGCCTCGTCCGCCGCACCGCCTACGACACTGTCCCGCTCCAGGTCGAATACGACCTCACCGAGGAGGGCTGGAGCCTCGTCCCCGTCCTCACGGCCCTCTACGAATGGGGCGAAAAGCGCGCCGAGCGAACGGGTCTCACCTTCGTCAACGTGGCGCAGTAACTCCAGGCCGAGACCCGAGCGCGGCGTCGCGAATTCCGCAGCACTACAGCGACTGTCCCGACTCACTCGCCGAAAACGCGCTCCACCACCGCTTTCGCCCGCCGCGTCACCCGCATGTAGTGGTCGAGGAATTCACTGCCGTCGTCATTGGGCCAGCCCGCGACCTTCGCCACCGCCGAAAGCAGCCTGCCCGGCCCCGGCAGCTGGTCGGCAGGCTTGCCACGCACCAACACCAGCGCATTGCGCGCCCGCGTCGCGGTCAACCACGCATCCCGCAGCAACGCGACATCGGTGGCGTCGAGCAGCTTCGTCTGCTCGATGACGTCGAGCGACTCCAGCGTCGAGGTGTTGTGCAGCCCGAGCACGTCGTGCGCGTGCCGCAACTGCATGAGCTGCACGGTCCACTCGATATCGGCGAGACCACCGCGACCGAGCTTGGTGTGTGTCGCGGGATTGGCGCCACGAGGTAGTCGTTCGGCGTCGACCCTGGCTTTGATCCGCCGGATCTCGCGCACCGACTCGGTCGACACCCCACCCACCGGATACCGCACCTTGTCGATGACATGCAGGAACCGCACGCCGAGCCCCTGATCACCGGCGACCTGATGGGCGCGCAGCAGCGCCTGCACCTCCCACGGCTGCGCCCACTGCTCGTAATACGCGGCGTAGGCGGCCAGCGTCCGGACCAGTGCGCCGTTGCGCCCCTCGGGCCGCAATCCGGCGTCCACGTGCAGCGGCGGATCGGTGCTCGGCGCACCGAGCAGCTGCTGCACCCGGTCGGCGACGCTGATCGCCCACTTCACGGCCTTGGTCTCGTCTTCGCCGGGCCGCGTGTCGCACACGAACAGCACGTCGGCGTCGGACCCGTACCCGAGCTCCATCCCGCCGAGCCTGCCCATGCCGATCACCGCGAGGTCGGCGGGTGCAGGCGCGCCGCGCTCGGCCTCGCTCGCCCGAATCACCGCCGCGAGTGCGGCTTCCAGCACCGCAACCCACACCGAGGACAGCGCACGGCAGACCTGCCGCACATCGAGCAGCCCCAGCAGATCCGCCGAGGCCACCCTGGCCAGTTCGTGCCTGCGCAGCGAACGTGCCGCGGCCACCGCACGTTTCGGGTCGTCGTAGCGCGCCGCCGCCGTCATGATGCCGCGCGCGACATCCTCGGGCTGCGGACTCAGCAATAGCGGCCCGCCTGGCCCGTCCGCGTACATGCGGATGGTGTCCGGCGCGTTGATCAGCAGATCCGGCAGGTACTCCGAGGAGCCGAGCACGATCATCAGCCGATGCGCGATCGCGCCCTCGTCGCGCAGTTCCCGCAGGAACCAGGTCTGGTCGTTGAGCCCCTCCGACACTCGCCGGTACGCGAGCAGACCCGCATCGGGATTGGGTGTGTCACCGAGCCATTCGAGCAGGGTCGGCAGCAGCAGCGCCTGAATCCGGCCCTTGCGCGACACGCCACCAGTGAGCGCCTTGAGGTGTCCGAGGGCATGTTCGGGCGCCTGATAGCCCAGCGCCGCCAACTGCCGGATCGCCGCGTCCGGACTCAGCCGCAGCGCGTCCGGATCGAGCTTGACCACCGATTCGAGCAGCGGCCGATAGAACAGCTTGGCGTGTAACCGCCGCACCCGCACGGCATTACGGCGGATCTCGGTGCCGAGCACGCCGACCGCGTCCTGCCTGCCGTCCGGCCGGATGTGCGCGGCACGGGCCAGCCAGCGCATCCCCTCCTCGTCGTCGGTGGCGGGCAGGGTGTGCGTGCGGCGCAGTCGCTGCAACTGCAGCCGATGTTCGAGCAGTCGCAGAAACTCGTAGGACGCAGTGAGATTCGCGGCATCGTCGCGGCCGACATAGCCGCCCGCGGCCAACACGGTCAACGCCTCGACGGTGCCCTGCACGTGCAGCGACTCGTCCACCCTGCCGTGCACCAACTGCAGGAGCTGCACGGCGAATTCGACGTCGCGCAGGCTGCCGTGCCCCAACTTCAGTTCGCGCTCACGCAGATCGGCGGGCACCAGGTCTTCCACCCTGCGCCGCATCGCCTGCACGTCGGTGACGAAGTCGGGCCGTTCGGAGGCGGTCCACACCATCGGCATCAGCGCGGCCCGGTACTGCTCGCCGAGCTCGAGGTCACCGGTCATCGGCCGGTTCTTCAGCAGCGCTTGGAATTCCCAGGTCCGCGCCCACCGCTTGTAGTAGGCGAGATGCGAATCGAGCGTGCGCACCAGCGCGCCGGCTTTGCCCTCCGGCCGCAGCGCCGCGTCGACCTCGAAGTAGGCCGCGCTGGCCACGCTCATCATCTCGGCGGCCAGCCGGGTCGCGGTGGCATCGGCGGGTTCCGCGACGAACACCACGTCGACGTCGCTGACATAGTTCAGTTCTCGCGCACCGCTCTTGCCCATCGCGACGACCGCGAGTCGCACCGGCACCGGCCCGTCTTTGCAGACCCGCGCCACGGCCACCGACAGCGCCGCGGTGAGCGCGGCATCGGCCAGGTCGGTGAGATGCCGCCCGACCACCTGATAGGCGAGCACCGGTTCGTTCTCGACGGTCGCCGCCAGGTCGAGCGCGGCGAGCAGCATCAGTTGATCGCGATACCGCTTGCGCAGCAGCGCAACCACCTCGGGACCGGAAGCACCGGCCCGGAACAACATTGGACCCGCATTCGGTCCCTCTTCCGGCACCGCATCGACCACCGACAGCAGATCAGCGATCAACTCACCGCGTTCCGGCAAAGCCTTGCGGCGCAGGAGCTGCCACGCCGCCGGATCGGCAACGAGATGATCGGCGAACGCACTGGACGCGCCGAGCAACGCGAACAACCTGCCGCGCAACGACGTTTCCGCGCGGATCGCCGAATCCAATGCCGCCCACTCGGTTCCGAGCTGCTCCTGCAGCTTGATCAGCGTGTGCAGCGCGAGATCGGCATCCGGCGCACGCGACAACGCCCAGAGCACCGGAATACTTTCGACGTTGTCCCAGCCCAATTGGTGCAACGAGGCGGCGGCGGACGGCTCGAGCAAACCGAGCCGACCGACGCCGGGCACTGCGGAGCGGGCAGTCGGGGGCCGGACCATGGTCTCAAATTACATGCTTCCGGCTAACACTTGATGCGCGCCGGAACGTAGGTTCGGTACCAGTACGGTGCCGACGTCAGAGTCCCAGGTATTCCTTCAGCTCGTACGGCGTCACCTGGCTGCGGTAGTCCGCCCATTCCCGGCGCTTGTTGCGCAGGAAGAAGTCGAACACGTGCTCGCCGAGCGTCTCGGCGACCAGCTCGGACCGCTCCATCGCCTGCAGCGCCTCGTCGAGCGTGCCTGGCAACTCGCGGAAGCCCATCGCCCGCCGCTCGGCCGCGGTCAACGACCACACGTCGTCCTCGGCCTCCGGCGGCAGCGTGTAGCCCTTCTCGATGCCACGCAGACCGGCCGCCAACAGCACGGCGAAGGTCAGGTACGGGTTGCATGCCGAATCAGGGCTGCGGATCTCGACGCGACGCGAGGACGACTTGTTCGGCGTGTACATCGGCACCCGCACCAGCGCGGACCGGTTCGACCGGCCCCACGAGGCCGCGGTCGGCGCTTCGCCGCCGTGGATGAGCCGCTTGTAGGAGTTGACCCACTGGTTGGAGATCGCGCTGATCTCCGGCGCGTGCTCGAGGATGCCAGCGATGAACGCGCGCGCGGTCTCCGACAGGTTGATCGGGTCGTCCGGATCGTGGAAGGCGTTCGCCTCGCCCTCGAACAGGCTCATGTGCGTGTGCATCGCCGAGCCGGGGTACTGGGCGAACGGCTTGGGCATGAACGTCGCGCGCACGCCCTCGTCGATCGCCACCTCCTTGATGAGGTAGCGGAAGGTCATCACGTTGTCGGCCATGGACAGCGCGTCGGCGTAGCGCAGGTCGATCTCCTGCTGACCCGGCGCGCCCTCGTGGTGGCTGAATTCCACCGAGATGCCCATCGATTCGAGCGCATCGATGGCGTGGCGGCGGAAGTTCGGCGCCGAATCGTGCACGGCCTGATCGAAGAAGCCACCCGAGTCGGCCGGGGTCGGCTGCGAGCCGTCCTGCGGGCCGTTCTCCAACAGGAAGAACTCGATCTCCGGGTGCACGTAGCAGCTGAAGCCGACATCGGCCGCCTTGTTCAGCTGGCGGCGCAGCACGTGGCGCGGATCGGCCCACGACGGCGAGCCGTCGGGCATCGTGATGTCGCAGAACATGCGGGCCGAGTGCTGATGTCCCTTGCTGGTCGACCAGGGCAGGACCTGGAACGTGGACGGATCCGGCCGCGCGACCATGTCGGCCTCCGACACCCTGGCGAAGCCTTCGATGGCAGAGCCGTCGAAGCCGATACCCTCCTCGAACGCACCCTCTAGCTCGGCGGGAGCGATGGCGACAGACTTCAGGTAACCCAAGACGTCGGTGAACCAGAGACGCACGAAGCGGATATCCCGCTCTTCGAGCGTCCGCAGCACGAATTCCTTCTGGCGATCCATGTCCGCGAGAGTAAGCACCCGGCGTTAAATCCGTGTTACATACACGCTGAGTGTGTTGTGCTTGTTGCGGGAAAAAGACATCACCGCCGCAATGTTCAGCACGTGAGGCCGGATTCGGGTTCCGTCAGGTCGACGAAGTAGTCGATGACGGCCTGGTCGACGCACTTCGATCCACCCGACAACGCGATCGTGTGCCTGCTGCCCTTGTAGGTCACCAGGGCGGCGCCGAGTTGGTCGGCCAGGTCGACACCCGCCTGGTACGGCGTCGCCGGATCCGCGGTGGTGGAGACGACCACCGTCTTCGGCAGTCCGGCCACCGAAATCCGATGCGGCTCACTGGTGTTCGGCACCGGCCAGGCCGTGCACTGGTCCAGCGGTGCGGCGCCGGTGCCACGGCCGTCGTCGAGGAACGGTGCGGCCTTGCGGTATTCGGTGTCCTGCCTGCCGGTCAGCCCACGATCGGTGATGCGCGGATCGTCCACGCAGCGAATGGCGGTGAACGCGTCGGTGGTGTTGCTGTAGGTGCCGTCGTCGCGGCGGCCGTCGTAGAGATCGGCCAGTTGCAGCAGCGTGTCACCGCGGCCGTCGCGCAGTTCGGAAAGGCCGAGGGTGAGCACCGGCCACAGATCGTTGGTGTAGAGCGCCTGCCGCACGCCGGTGAGCGCGTCGCCGTAGCCGAGCCCGCGCGGGTCGGTGGTCGGTACCGGCTTGTCCCACAGCGGATTCACCAGCGCCCGGAAGCGCGACACCGCCTGGGTCTTGTCGGTGCCGAGCGGGCAGTCGTCCTTTTTCACGCAGTCCGCGACGTAGGCGTCGAACACCTTCTGGAATCCGGCCGCTTGCCGCAGCGACTCCTGCACCGGATCCTGCGAGGAGTCGATGGCGCCGTCGAGCACCAGCGCGCGCACGTGCGCGGGAAACTTCTCCGCGTACGCTGAACCGATCTTGGTGCCGTACGAGTAGCCCAGGTAGGTGAGCTTCGCGTCGCCGAGCGCGGCGCGCATCACGTCCAGGTCCTGCACCACCTCGCGGGTGCCGACCCTGGCGAGGAAGTCCTTGCCGGTGCGCTCGGTGCAGCGGTCCGCGTACTGCCGGTTCTCGTCCTCGGCCGCGGTGATGCCTGCAGGCGAGTTGTCCTTCGGCGGCTCCGCCCGCTCGGCATCCTGTTCCTGCGCGGTCTCGCAGACGATGGCCGGGGTCGAGGACCCGACACCGCGCGGGTCGAAACCGACGCGATCGAAGCGCTCGGCGAGTGCGGTCCGGTTGCCGAGTCCCGACATGGTCAGGCCGGACTCCCCCGGCCCGCCAGGGTTCATCAGCAGCGAGCCGATGCGCTTGCCGGTGGCCTTGACCCTGGACACCGCGATCTGGGCGGTCGGCCCGTCCGGCGCGGCGTAGTCGACCGGAACGCTGATCCGCGCGCACTCGGCGTTCGGCGGAAAGCGGTCGTCCTTGGTGCCGAAGTCCGCGCAACCACCCCACTCGACGGTTTGGGTGTAGAACTTCGCAAGGTCGACAGGTGGCGTCGGCATCGGACCTTTCGGCTCGTCCTTGCCGATGGTGCAACCCGCAACGACCAATGCCAGCGCCGTGACGATCAGCGCAGCGCGTCCTCTCTGAACCAAAGCCATGCACCGATACTGGCAGTTCGCTGGCGCGATCGGGGCAACGCACCGGTCACCAGGCGCCAACGCGGCAGGTGATGTGACCAATCGCACCGCTCAGCGCCCTTAAACCGGCCCGGTGACAGATGGGACACTGGATCGGTCAGACGAACCCGGGGACCCGGATGGGCCCCGAGGAGACACCAGACGAAAGGGACGATGATGTCCGTATCCGACTCGGAAACCCCTGCCTACGGCGCGGCGCCGAGCGAGCCCAAGAAGGCGCGCAAGACCCGGGTGCATCACCTGCAGCAAATGAAGGCCGACGGCGAGCGCTGGGCCATGCTCACCGCCTACGACTACTCCTCGGCTCGACTGTTCGAAGAAGCGGGCATCCCGGTGCTGCTTGTCGGCGATTCCGCGGCCAACGTGGTCTACGGCTACGACACCACAGTGCCGATCACCGTCGACGAGCTCATTCCGCTGGTCCGCGGCGTGGTGCGCGGTGCTCCGCACGCGCTGGTTGTCGCCGACCTGCCGTTCGGCACCTACGAGTCCTCGCCGCAGCAGGCGCTGGCCACCGCGACCCGGTTCATGAAGGAGGGCCAGGCGCACGCGGTGAAGCTGGAGGGCGGTGAGCGGGTCGCCGAGCAGATCGCGCTGATCACCTCGGCGGGCATTCCGGTGATGGCGCACATCGGGTTCACCCCGCAGAGCGTCAACACCCTCGGTGGCTTCCGTGTGCAGGGTCGCGGCGACGGCGCCGAGCAGCTCGTCGCCGACGCCATCGCGGTGCAGGAGGCAGGCGCGTTCTCCGTGGTCATGGAGATGGTGCCCGCCGAGCTCGCCGGACAGGTCACCCGCAAGCTGACCATCCCCACCGTCGGCATCGGCGCAGGCGTGGAAACCGATGCGCAGGTGCTGGTCTGGCAGGACATGGCAGGCTACACCAGCGGCAAGACCGCCAAGTTCGTCAAGCGTTTCGGCAATGTCGGTGACGAATTGCGCACGGCGGCAGCCGCTTACGCCGACGAGGTGCGCCGCGGCACCTTCCCCGGTCCCGAGCACAGCTTCTAGATCGACAGAGCGACACCTGGATGACTGGTCGAGCGGTGCATGCACCCGCTGCGCTGCTCGGCCAGCCGATCGCACCGCTGGTCGATTGGGCGGCGAGTGTGCTGAAGGTGCGGGAGATCGAGATCACCGGCGCCCCAACGGAAACCCGGCGCCGCGCCTGGTCGCTGCTCGTGCGCATCCCGACCGAGGCCGGGCCGATGTGGGCCAAGGCCAATGCGCGCGCCTTCGCGCATGAGGGCCCGCTGCTCGAGCTACTTTCCCGACTATGCCCCGGCAGTGTGCTGGAACCCCTTGCGGTGCAATCGGATCGCGGGTGGCTGCTCAGCCCGCACGGTGGCGAGACCGCCCGTGGCACCGAGGCGGAATGGTCCGGCCTGCTCCGCTCGTATGTCGAGCTCCAGCAGTCACTCGCCGCGCACATCGATGAGCTGCGCGGCACCGGGACTCCCTACCTCCCGCCGGACCGCCTCGACACCGTCTATCGCCATTTCGAGCCGCGCATACCCGATCTCGGCGCCCGCATCGACGAGGCCGCCGCCGAGCTGGCCGCCTACGGCAGGCTCACCCTGGAACACAACGACGTGCACACCGACAACGTCTTCGCGGGCGCGACCCCGGGCCACAGCCGCCTCTTCGACTGGGGTGACGCCGTGCTCACCCACCCGCTCCTCAGCCACCGCCTCCTGCGCGGCCCGCACCGCGACGCCTACCTCGCGCACTGGCGCCGCACCGCAACGATCGGCGAGGCCGAGATCGCCCTCGCCGACCGCCTCGCCCCGCTCGTCGCCCTCAATCCCTGGCGCACGATCGACACCTCCGCGCCCCGGTTCGCCCGCATCGTCGACGAGTTGCTCGACGAGCTACGAGTCGCGTTCCGCTAGCCCGCCTCGCTCGAATCCACAGCTGACGAGGACGAAGACCAGGCGGCCCCGATACCGGTAGTCCATCAACTGAGAACGGTCGAACTTCGCAGATCGTGGCAGACTCGATGCGGACAATGACGACCCGAGCAGAGGTACCGATGCTTCACAGCCGTTGGATTTCCCGCAGCACCCTGGTCTTGGCAGGTGTTTGTGCCGCCGCCGCCCTCACCGCGTGTGGAAGCGAGTCGAACCCGGCGCCGACCGGCAGCTCGAGCTCGACAACAGCGTCCGCCACCAGCAAGCCGAGCGCCGCCCCCAAGCCGGCCTCCCCCGAGATTTCCGACGCCGCGGCCGGGCAGCTGTGCGACATGATCCGCCCCGAGCTGTCGAACTGGCGGGTGCAGGGCCCGACGCTCGGCAAGATCGGCCTGAACGCGCTGGTGCACGAGTGGGCGCTGCGCAACGGCGGCATCAACGGCGCCGTGCTGGCCGACAAGCCCGTCATCGACCGCGTCACCACCAAGAGCTGCTCCGATGTCCGCCAGCAGGCGATCGAGGCACTGTCAATTCCCGACCTGGCCGCCGGCCTGGCGTTCTGAGAGGACACAAAGCACCGATGCGCACGCTCTACCCGGAGATCGAGCCCTACGACACCGGGATGCTCGGTGTCGGCGACGGCCAGTCGATCTACTGGGAGGTCAGCGGCAACCCCGATGGCAAGCCCGTGGTCTTTCTGCACGGCGGCCCCGGTGGCGGCACCGCGCCCTATCACCGGCAGTTCTTCGACCCGGCCGCGTACCGGATCGTGCTGCTCGATCAGCGCGGCTGCGGGCAGTCCACCCCGCATATCGCCGAGGGCGCGAGCCTGGAGACCAATACCACCCAGCATCTGATCGCCGATATCGAGGCGCTGCGAACGCATCTCGACATCGAACGCTGGCAGGTGTTCGGCGGCTCGTGGGGTTCGACGCTGGCGCTCGCCTACGCCGAAGCCAACCCGGAGCGGGTCACCGAGCTGGTGCTGCGCGGCATCTTCCTGTTGCGGCGCAAGGAAATCGACTGGTACTACAACGGCGCCGCAGGCTACGTGTACCCGGACGAGTGGGAGAAGTTCCTCGCGCCGGTGCCGGAGGCCGAGCGCGGCGAGGACCTCGTCGAGGTCTACCACCGTTTGCTGCACTCGCCCGACGAGCAGGTCGCGCTCGCGGCCGCCGTGGCCTGGTCCAGCTGGGAGGGTGCGACGAGTTCACTGCTGCCGCAACCGGATCGGGTCGCCGAGACCGCGGAGCCCCGGTTCGCGCTCGCCTTCGCGCGGATCGAGAACCACTACTTCCGCAATGGCGGTTTCCTCGATGAGGGCCAGCTCCTGCGCGATATCGGTACGATTTCCCATATCCCAACGGTGATCGTCCAAGGCCGTCACGACATCGTCTGCCCGCCGGTGAGCGCCTGGGACCTGCACAAGGCGTTGCCGAGTTCGGAACTGCACATCGTCGACGACGCAGGCCACGCGGCCAACGAACCGGGCACAACGCACCACCTGGTCGAAGCCACCGACCGATTCGCGAAAGCGGGATAACCATGACGGCCACAGCCGGAAGCGCACTCGTCACCGCACTCAGCGACGATGTCGACCGGCTGTTGGCCGCCGAACCCGAGGTCCGTTCCGACGCACCGGATTCGGTGCATCAGATGCGGGTCGCCACCCGCAGGCTGCGCAGCGTGCTTCGGTCCTACCGTGGGCTGTTCCAGAAGGACCCGGTCAGGGCGATGGGCGATGAGCTCAAGTGGCTGGCCGGTGTCCTCGGCGTCGCCCGTGACGCCGAGGTCATGGCCGACCGCTTCGAAAAGCTGCTGGCCAAACACGGTGCGCAGGGCGAGCATTCGGCCGAGGAGCGAGCGGCCGTCACCGCGAGGCTGGTCACCGGCGAGCACGAGAAGTACGCCGCCGCCCACGCCGCGGTGTTGTTGGCGTTGGACAGCGAGCGCTATCGGCGGTTGCGCGAGCAGCTCACGGACTGGCGCAGCGAGCCGCCGCTGCGCTCCTCGCGCGCGAAAGTCCCCGCCGTGGACTTCTTCGGGGTGGTGCTGGAACGCGACCGCGATCGCGTCGAGGACCTGATCCGGCAGGAGACCACCGTCGCCGCCACCGACCGGGTCGAACTGCTGCACGATATCCGCAAGAGCGCCAAAAGATTACGGTATTCCTGCGAGGCGGCCGAACCCGCGCTCGGTGACGCGGCCGGCGAACTCGGCAAGAACGCCAAGCGCCTGCAGACCGTGCTCGGCGACCACCGCGACGCCGTCGAATCGCAACACGCCATCTACGGCGTCGCCGCGGATGCCGGTGCGGCAGGCGAGGAAACCGGGCTCTACCGAGTGCTGGCCGGGGCCGAAGACCTTGCCGCGCGCCAAGCCCTCAGCGGCTATCCCGACGCCGCGGCCGCGTTGTCCGCCGGGTAGGCGAAGGTAATCTTCCGCGTGGCCGGGTCGGCGGCGACCAGCCGCACCCGCACGGCCGCACCTTCGGGCGGCTCCCCCATGCACGGTCCGAGCACCGGCGGATCGGCGATGAAGATCTCCGCCGCGCGGTTGCCGTTGGCTTCCCGCACCACCACCGCGTCGAACTCGGTGCCTGCGCGTTCGGCAAGCAGGGTCGACTCGGTGAGGTCGATGCAGGCCCGTTCGACCTTGCCCGCGATGGTGTCGCTGCGCCGCATGGTGTCGACCGCACCGGCCAGCCCGTCCGTAACCCACTGCGGCACTTCGGTGCCCGCGCATCTGGTCAGACAGATCTCGGTGGCGTAGCGGTCGACGAGTCGCCGCAGCGGCGCGGTGACGTGCGCGTACGGTGCGCGAATCGCGCTGTGCTGCAAGCTGTCCGGCGTCGCCGCCACGGCGTCGCCGTTGACAACGGTGTAGGACGCCCCACGCAACAGGCTGGTCGCCTCCGACATCAGGACAAGGGCGGCAGGGGTATTCGGATCCAACCCGGCCAGCATCTGCCCGACCGGCTGCGCCGCGGGCCACTCGACCCCCAACGCGGCGGCGGTGCGGCGCATGGACTCGATCGCCGCCTCTGCCGGCGGCGGCATGGTGCGCAGCAACGCGGGCGCGCCTGCGTCGAGCATGATGCGGGCCGCGCACATCCCGGTCAGCAGCGAAACCTGCTCGTTCCAGTCGTCGGCGGCGGTGCGTGGTTCGACGATCAGTCGCCAATGTCCGTCGGACTGACCGTCACTGACGATGCTCTGCGCGGGCAGCCGCAGGCCGATGGCGCCGCGGGCGAGCCCGGCCTCGATGCGCCGCTTGCCGAATTCCGGCAGGGCCGCGATCGAAGGGTGCAGCGTGCCGGCGTCCGCGTCGGCCTGCACACCGGCGTAGTCGAGCCTGGCGCGCGAAAGCACCAGCGCACGTTCCACCGAAAAGCTTTGTGGTTCAGCGTTTTCGTCGAGCTCGATGGTCCACAGCGCCGCCGGGCGGCGCTGCTCGGGCAGCAGGCTCGCGGTGCCTTCCGACAGCACCGGCGGATGCAGCGGCACGGTGCCGTCGGGCAGATAGAAGGTTTGTCCCCTGGTGCCGGACTCCTTGGCCAGCTGGCCGTCGGGATCGATCACGGCGCCGACATCGGCGATGGCGTAATGCAGGAGGAAGCCGGTGGTGGTGCGTTCGAGATGGAGGGCCTGGTCCAGATCCATCGCCCCCGGTGGGTCGATCGTCACGAACGGGATGTCGGTGCGATCGTTCCGGTCGCCCGCGAACGCGTCGGACGCGTCGCGGGCTTCCGCGGTGGCCTCGGCGGGATACGCCGAGGCCAAACCGAATTCGGAACGGATGGCGCCGAAATCAACCGGCGCCGAGACGATCCGCTGATGCAATTCCACGCTGTCGGTGCCAGACCTACTGGAGCGCCAGCATGGTGCCGTTCAACGAATCGAGCGGGCCGTACACGGTGAAGGTGACTCGGCCACCGACCGCGGACGACACCGTCGCCGCGGCATCGAGCGCCTCACCGAACGACGGCGCAGAGGGGTGGGGCAGAGCGGCGATGGTGCGGCCGAAATGATTCTGGGCGACCCAGGCAGTATCAGCAGGGCTGAGGTCGACCTGCACCCCACCCGGCAGCGGCGTCACCGCTACGGCACCGGCGGAGCCGGCACCCAACATGGCGAAAACCGAAGCAGCCCCGGCGATCAACGCGCCGGCGACCAGTGAGCGAACAATCCGCATATGAGTTGAGACCTGCTTTCCCGCATTCGAAGTGTGAAGGGCTCGTCGCGCCCAGCAACGGGCCGTGCCAACGGCACCTACTTTATGACGTCGATCACGGTCCGGCCAGCTCCCGTGCAGATCGGCATGGCGGATGCTCGAACGCGGACCTACGGTCGACATCGCTGCTAACGTAGCCCGCCGGGGCGTGTCCCGCATTCGCTCCACTCATTGCCGAAATGTCCTGTACGTCGACAATTGGAGTTTTTCCGCTATGTCAACACTCTTGTTCGACTACCTGGTTCCGCTGATCGGAGCAGACCAGGCCGCGTATTGGGCCCACATCTTGGTCATCGCACCGGTCTGACGCCACAAGCCTTCTGCCACAACATGTCGTCTCCCGTTCACCTGACGGGAGGCGACTTTGGTTCCGGGCCGCTAGCATCCCGCTCCGTGATCAGAACTACCGCCGCCTTCGCGGCCAGCGCTACCCTCTGTGCCCTGCTGCTCACCGGCTGCGGGGATGATAAAGCCACCAGTGCCACCCCCTCCTCCGCAGCTCCTTCGGCCAAGGCGAACGTCGACAGCCAAGTCGTCGACAACGTGAAGGCCAGCGCGTTCGTCGTCAACTTCAAGGGCGCGTTCCCGAAGCTCGCCGACGGCAAGGACGACACGAAGATCGCCACCATCCTCAGCGACTCGTGCAAGGACATCAAGGCGAACAAGCCGGAGAGCGACGTCGTCAGCAGCATCGCCAAGCACGCCTCCGGCAAGGTCGAGGCCACCAAGGAAGAGGCGATGGCCCTCTACCAGATGGCCAAGATGATGTGCTGAGCTAACGCTCTTTCAGCCACGGCAGATAGCCGGGCAGGTACTTCAGCAAGTAAGCGATCGCGATCATGCTGATGATGGCGATCAAGGGGATGAGCACGGACATCGGCTCTGTCCTTTACGTTGTACTACCGATGCGGGACGCACGGCGCCACCCGAAAGGGGCGCACTCCGTACCCGTATCGGTATACGCCGGTCGAGCTAGGCGTGTTGGCTGTTTCCGTCGTCTCTCTCGAGTTGGGACCGACCGGGTTCGAGATCTTTGACAGCGGATGGCTCTGACACCGCGGGCTGTTCCGGCTTGGCGAGCGGTGGCGTGCTGCGCTCCAGGAAGCGGAGCAACTCCACCGGGAACGGCAGCACCAGGGTCGAATTCTTCTCCGCCGCAACCTGTACGACGGTCTCCAGCAAACGCAGCTGCAGCGCCGCAGGCGATTCCGACATCTGCGCACCGGCCTGCGCGAGCATGCTCGAGGCCTGCAGTTCGCCCTCCGCGGAAATGACGCGGGCCCGTCGTTCGCGTTCGGCCTCGGCCTGCCGCGACATCGAGCGTTTCAGTGAATCCGGTAGTGCCACATCCTTGATCTCGACCCGATCGATGTGGACGCCCCAGCCGAGGGCGGGACTGTCGATCATGATCTCCAGGCCCTTGTTCAGTTCCTCCCGGTTGGACAACAGGCTGTCCAGGTCGCTCTTGCCGATGATCGAGCGCAGCGAGGTCTGCGCCACCTGGCCGACGGCGAACAGATAGTTCTGCACCTCTACCACCGCGAGCACCGGGTCGATCACCCGGAAGTACACGACCGCGTCCACCCGCACCGTCACGTTGTCCCGGGTGATGCCCTCCTGGGCGGGCACCGGCATGGTGACGATCTGTGTCGAGACCTTGCGCATCCGGTCGACGAACGGAATCAGCATGCGCAGCCCGGGTTCTCGCGTAGCGACCACTTTGCCGAACCGGAAGATCAGCCCCTTCTCGTACTGCGCGACCACGCGCGCACTCGCGGCGGTGAGCGTCCCACCGATCACCGCGCCCGCCCCGATAATGCTGCTGAGCACGACCAGAATGTCCATCGTCGGTCCCGAATCGCGCCCGCATGCAACAGGAGCGGGCGCCTGGGCGCTCCGGCCCCGCGGCTACCTCCATCATGGCACCGCTCGGTCGGATGCGGGCAGAAAGAAGGGCCCGCCCCCGATCGGTGCCAGGGATGGGCCCTTCGATGTCCCGTTCCGGGATGGCCAAGGCGCCGAAGCTATTTGAGGGTCAGCCTGCGGACAGCGGTGCCGCCCTCGATGGTCTCCTTGCCACCGGCAACCAGGGATACGGCCACCCGCACCTGCTCGCCCGCAGCCGGGGTGAACGGCTCGGCATCGGCCATCTTGCCTGCGGTGAGAAGTTCGGTGTGCGGCTTGGCATCACACGTCGCCTTCGTGTTCGCGCCGAGGGTGCGCTCGCCCGCGGCCCCCTCACCGGTGCCGCGCACGAACATCACGAGTTTCACCTCCTTGCTGACCGGATCACACTTGTAGGTAACCGACACCGCGACATCGGCGCCTTTCAGCGAAGCCTCCGTTGCGATGTCGACGGAGCCGGGGGTGACGGGTACGGGATCAGCGTTGGCGACACCGACGCAGGCCAAGACGGCCAGCGCTGTTGCGGAAGCAAGGGAACCCGCACGGCGCATGGTGTGAACGTTGATGACGATCTCCTTGTAGTCGAACCTGCGGCCACTCCGAATCGGACACACCGCACAAACATCGGCCGACAATGTACCGGCCTCGCGTGAATTTCTGGGCGGCCAATTGCGAGGCGAGAGTGTCGATCTCGACACGTCAGTGGTGGCGCGGGGTTGCCCGGAGGATGCGGGATCGGTAAGCGCAGAGGGACGCAGCCTGCAGGGGCGGACGAGTTGGCCTGTAAGCCGGATCCTGTCCCCGGTTCGCACCGGGGGGCGACCATCCATCTGGACACACCGTTGCCGGGTGCCTCGAGCGGTCCACCCGCAGGCTCGGGCGAGCAGCCCTCGAACACCTGCGCAGCCGCACCGCGAGCGATGCGACCTTCGACCTTGCTCCGGGCGGGGTTTACCTAGCCGCCCCGGTCACCCGGGGCGCTGGTGCGCTCTTACCGCACCGTTTCACCCTCACCGCACGATCCCGAGAGACCGTGGGCGGTCTGTTTTCTGTGGCACTGTCCCGCGGGTCACCCCGGGTTGCCGTTAGCAACCGCCCTGCTCTGTGGAGTCCGGACTTTCCTCGGCGCCGGGCAGTGACACAACTGTGCCCGTTCCCGATGCCGCGGTCGCCCGGCCAACTCGTCCGCACTGCCAGACTACTGACTACCCCCTACTCCACCAGGGTGCGGGTGCCGGGAACACGGTACGGTTGCGTGCCATGGAACGTGTCGAGGTCGGTTTCCCCTCCGGAAGCGAGCAGTGTGCCGCCTGGCTCTACCGCCCGGACGGCCAGCCGAAGTCGCGCCCGCTCGTCGTCATGGGACACGGTCTCGGTGCCAACAGAGAGATGGGGCTCGACCGGTACGCCCGGCGTTTCGTCGCCGCAGGCATGGCGGTGCTCGTCTTCGACTACCGGCATTTCGGTGCGAGCCAAGGCGAGCCACGGCAGCTGATCCGGATCAGCCGCCAGCGCGAAGACTGGCGTTCGGCCATCGCGTTCGCGCGCACCATCCGCGGCGTCGACGCCACCCGGATCGCGCTGTGGGGCACCTCGTTCGGCGGTGGGCACGTGTTATCGGTGGCGCCGGACGACGACTATCTCGCCGCCGTTGTCGCGCAGGTGCCGTTCACCAGCGGCCTCGCTTGTGCGTTGGCGAAGGGGCCGATCAGCATGACCAAGGTCACCGCGATCGCCGCCACCGACCTGCTGATCGGACCGCTGCGGCGCAAGCCCGTCGGCATCCGGCTGGCGGGCCGCAAACGGGCCGCATCGTTGATGAGCGCCTCCGATGTGCCGGAAGGCAACGGCAGGCTCGCCGAGGAAAGCGAAACCTACAAGCCGAAGGTCGCTGCCCGCGTAGCACTCTCGGCGCTGTTCGACGCACCGGGCAAACGCGCGAAGTCATTGAAGATGCCGGTCATGTACGCACTCTGCGACGACGACTCCATCACCCCCGTCAAATCCGCGCTCCGCGCCGCAGGCCGAACCAAACACGCCGTCGTAAAACGCTACCCCGCCGGACATTTCGACATCTACTTCGACGAGGTCTTCGAAAAAGCCGTCTACGACCAAACCGAATTCCTGGTCTCGGTCCTCCGCCCCTGAACGGCTTCGATACCGCTGGCGCGCTATTCCGGCGTCAGCCTAGATAGGGCTGGACGCGCTGTTCGAAGTGATGCTGCAACCGTAGCCGCACCGTGGGATGCACGGGCAGCGATGCCATCTCGTCGGGACGGACGAACCGAACCTCGGTGGACTCGTGGCTTACCGCGAGCTGGCCACCGGTCACACGACCATAGAATGTGATGGCGAACTCCTGCCGGATCTCACCATCCGAGTACTCGATGACGTGCGCAGGATCCGTGTAGATGCCGAGCAACCCGGCAATCTCGATATCTAGCCCGGTTTCTTCCTTGGTCTCACGGATCACACATTGCTCGAGTGTCTCGCCGATCTCCATGATCCCACCCGGTAGAGACCAGTTTCCGGAGTCACCCCGGCGCTGCATCAGCACAGCACCTCCGGAGTCGACAACCAAGGCGGACCCACCCGGAACCAAACTATTCGCCTTCGGCGCGTTCGGGTCCTTGTAGTAGTCACGCCGTGAGCCCATTAGCGAATCCTCGCGAGTAAGGGGTTACCGTGCCCCAGATCTGTTCGAACTGATCAGAAAACGATTCGAATATGCCATGTGGTGAGTGTCTGCGGAGATACAGTGCCGTGTGCTGATATCCACGGGCACGGAACAGGTACGGGGTAACGATCATCTCGGAGTCGAACCTGAATACCGAGTTGTACAAGTGTGTGGCGTGTAGGCCGACCTGGCACCCGGGGGTGTCGGCAAGCGGTCCGAGCATGGACAGGGCATTGCGTATACGTCCGGGGAGCGTACCTCCCATCTGTTCGAGCACGTCCCGCTCCATGACGTGAGCGCAGTCCGGATCGGCAAAACCCAGCCTTACCACGCACCCTGCGCGGCATTTCGCGGCGACGATCTCGGAGGCGTTCGGCAGTAGTTCGAACACGAACGGATAGGCGTAACCGATGATGTCGATTCGTTCAGTTGCCCTGTTCAGCAACGAAATCCAAAGATCGTTAGGTATATCGGCGCGGTGTGCGTAAGCCGCTGAGACCTCTGCAGTGGCCGGCGCCCCGGCCTGGATGTCGGGTCTTGCCGAGGGCCACAGCGACTCTTCAGTCTCTCCGAGTGCTTCGGCGACCTGCAACCGTGTCCGGCGGTGGGGCATTCGGCCAGCTAGCCACCGGTTCACGGTCTTCACGTCGACATGGACTCGCATCGCCAAGGTTGCAGAGTCGAGTCCGGCCCGGAGCATTGCAGACTCGAGGCGTTGGGTCATATCTGAACCCTACGGGGCGTTTCTTGGGCACGGAGGACGTTTGCAGTGTCCAGCCGAATGTCCTTTGCGCAGTTCAGGCGTCCAGGCCGCGGTCATACCGTCATTGACCAGGCACCGAGACCAACGGGCCACGAGCAAGGGGCTGAAATGGTCTATCAGCGAAGGATCTACAGATTCTCGGGCGGATTCCTGGAGACGAACGACTACGGGGACGAGTCCGAGAGCAGCAAGGTCCATCCGGAGCAGTTCACGCCAAGCGACGACCAATTACAGGCGGCGGATATGCACTGCACACCAACATGTCTCGGATACCTCCGGATCGACGTGTCCGGAACTGCGCACTTCTGGCACCAGAGCCAGATACGGAGGTTGGCCGAACGCCTCGGCTACGGCTTCGCCGACATGGTGATCTATGACCCGAAATTCGGACGGCCGCCGCTGGCCCGGCTCGAGGCACAAGCAACCCGCCTGGATGCCGAAGCCGTCATAGTCCCCGGACCGGAACACTTCGAGAACGGACAGATACCCAGCTCACTGGTCGAACAACTGGACGTCATCACTGTGACTCCGGAAGAGACCTATGCACGCCTGGCGCGTCCGGACCTTCCGGCACAAGCGGACGGCGTGTAACCCAATAACGGCACAGGTATCATGAATCCGATGAATATCGCATTGCCTACCGGGAAGGCTATTCCCGTTCGTTCATGACGGCCGCGCGGGTGAAGTCCCGCGCTGAACTGCGCCGCGAACGTCGGCGGCGGGCCCATGGTTGTTGGGACCATCTGCTTATAGCGCCGCTCTGGCCTAAGCATGGCGTCAATCTCGGCACGCTTCTGCGTACCTGCGATGCTGTTGGTGCTTGCATGGTGGTGCCGCGGCGGCCATGGATTCCTGATGCCCTCGCTCATGGCAACACACTTCGAAAACCTCAGTGCGTCCACTGGATTCAGGGACGACCTGAACGTTGGCTCGAACGCCAGCGCACCAACTCCGCCATCGTCGGCGTGGAACTCACCGACGAATCCATCCGCCTGGCCGACCTCCCCACCGCTCAACGCCGCACCATCATCGTCCTCGGTCACGAAACCACCGGCATTCCGCCGGAAGGACTCGAACTCCTCGACGTAGCCGTCGAAATCCCGATGATCGGCACCGGCCACAGCCTCAACGTCGCCGTTGCCGGCTCCCTCGTCCTCTACAAACTCGCCGGATTATGCTGACCACCAACCACTCTCAAGCTACATCCGCAAGGAACAACGACCTATGCGACCGCGCATACGCGCACTCCGGCCAGACGAGAGTCTAGGAGGATTCGCCATGACCAGAGACCGGACGATTGCCGAATACTGCCGCACGGTCCGTGATCGCGTATGGAGCCTGGCCACACCGCACGCGGCCTACCGAATCACACAGTGACGACGGTCCAGCAGACGGCGGCTTCTTCTGCGAGTGGGAACTGGTGGCGGCATCGGCCGAGTAGCCTCCGCCACCAGTTCCCACTCGATCACGAAGTTACCCAGGCGATCCCACATACCGGGATTGTCGGCGTCCCGGGCGGGCGGAACCCGGGCCCCAGGGTGTATGGGGGTTAGTTGAGGAGTTCGCGGACGAGGAGATTGGTCCACCACTGTTCGACTCGGACTGGCGACCAACCTCGTTCGACGGTGAGTTCGGTGTAGATGTCGATGTTGCAGATCGCGGCGTAGATGTCGAGTGCTGTCGCCATGTCCAGGTCGGTGCACAGTGCACCGGCCGGCCAGGCGGCCAAGACTTGGTGGTGGGCGTTGTCGGCGCGGGCGCGGGCGTTGCGATAGGTCTGGGCCAGTTCGGGTTCCGTGCGGCCCGCTTCGCGGAGCAGCGCGATGATGTCGCCCGCGCGCTCGAACAACCTGCGGTCGTAGCCCGCCATGGCCGCCAATTGCTGTGCGGGATTTGCTGTTTCGAGTTCGGTGAGCAGGCGAGGGAGGTCGGCGGACAGGTCGGCGGCGTCGATCAGCGCGGTGGTCAGGCCGGTCTTGTTGCCGTAGGCGGCGTAGACCGTCGGCACCGAGACGCCCGCCTCCCGCGCCACATCACGGACCGTGGTGGCGGCCCAACCCTTGGCGACGAACAACGCGAGGGCAGCCTTGGCGATTTCGGAGCTCGTCTGCTGCGCCTGCGCGGTGCGACGCAGCGAGTCGTAGCGGCGACGCGCCGGTTCGTCGGGCATGGGGGTTCCCCTTTCGGTTTACGCTACTTATATTCAATACATGGTCGATAAGGCAAAGCATAGGACAGCTGGCCAAGCACGCCTCGACACCTGGTCGTTCGCCCGCATCGGCGGATTCGGCGCACTCGGCTTCGCCCTGATCATCGTGGGCGCCAACCTGATCATCGCGCCTGCGGGCATGCCCGTGGTCGGCGCCGACATCGATGAGGTCAACACGTTCTTCACCGAGAAGTCCGGTCTCGCCGAGCTCTCCGCGGCGTTCACCCCGGTGGCGTTCGCGTGCGCCATCGTGTTCGCCGCCGCAGTCGTGGCAACCCTCTGGCCGCGGGAACGAGCCACCGGCTCGGCCTGGTCGCTGATCGGCTTCGCAGGCATGATCCTGCAGACCGCCACCTTCGTCGGCGTCGTCGCCGCCCGACTCGCCCTCAGCTCGACCACCGAGCACAGTGCCGCCGCCACCGCAGGACTCTGGGCACAGCACAACGCACTGTTCTCCCTCAACAGCACCTTCCTTCCGCTCGTCATGGTCGGCTTCTCGATCGGCGGGTACCGCACCGGTCTCATCCGGCGCTGGCACGCCGTTCTCGGATTGATCAGCGCCGCAGGCCAATTCGTCGCCGCTGTGCTCACACCGCTGATCATCGACCATGCGAGCCCGCTCGCCCTCATCAGCTTCGTCGCCTGGCTGCTGTGGGTCGTCTGGATCGTCGCCTACGGGCTGGTCCTGCTTCGCGTGCCACCAACACAATCCGAGACGCTGTAAGCACGCATCAGATCCGTGTCAGGCCGGTGTCAGCGCGGCTGGCGACAGTGTTCGTGTCAGAAAGACACAACGAACACAGGAGCAGACACCATGTCCATCACCCTCACCGACCAGGACAAGACCACCCTGCGGACCGCCGCCTACGGCGCCGTATCGCTGCTCTCCGCCGCCGACGCCGCGGGCAAGCCGCACAAGATTGCTACCGCGGGCACCATCGCACTGTCCTCCGCGACCGGCCTGATCGGGCATGTGCTCGCCGCGAAATCGAAGGACATCCACCTGGTCGGCAAGTCCGTCGCCGAACTCGCCGACCAGGTGCTGCCCGCCCTGACCGCGGCCATGCACCTGCTCGAGCAGCAGGATCCAGCAGAGGCGGACAACTTCCGCGGGACCATCCTCGTCGCCATCGACGCGGCGGGTAGCCCGCGCAAGGGTCAGCCCAGTCCGACCATGACCGAGATGGCCCGCAAGATCACCGGAGCCCTCGACGCCGCCTGATGGGCTGGCGCGCAGCATTTCCGGTCGCCACCGGCATCCCTCCACTATTCAGTGTTACTATCTACCGGTAGTCAGTAACACTGAATAGGACGGAAGATCCATGGGCAAGCAGATGACGGAGATGCTCAAGGGCACGCTGGAGGGCATCGTCCTCGCGGTCCTGGCCGGCCGTTCCGCATACGGCTACGAGATCACGGCATGGCTGCGCGAGCAGGGATTTTCAGACATCGCCGAGGGCACCATCTACGCCCTGCTCGTCCGGATCGAGAAGTGGGGCCTCGTCGATGTGGAGAAGGTCCCGTCGGAGAAGGGACCACCACGCAAGGTGTACTCCCTCAACGCGCAGGGCCAGGCCCATCTCGACGAGTTCTGGAGGACATGGAGCTTCCTCTCGGAACGGCTCGAACAGCTCCACAAGGAAGGCAAATAGTCATGGCAACAAAGTGGATCGAAATGGTCACCGGGTCATTCGAAGGCAAGAAGCGCTGGCGGCAGTACAAGGCGCGCACGAAACAACTTCCGGAGAACTACCGCACCGCTGCAGAGGCGGTGGAGCGGTACTTGATGTTCTTCGGACGGGTAGACGGTGACGCGCTGACGATGTTCGACGACCTGATCGACCTGTTCGAACAGAGCGCGGCGGACGAAACCCCGATCCGCGAGCTCTTCGGCGAAAACCCCGTCGAGTTCGTCGAGGACTTCCTGCGGAACTACGAGGCAGGCAGTTGGATCGTTCGCGAGCAAGACCGGCTGAACAGCGCCATCGACCGCGCCGCAGGCGAAATACAAAGGTAGGGAACACCGATGACGACTCAGCAAGTCCCAGCAATCCAGGTGCGAGGCCTGCAGAAGTCCTACAAGGACCTGGAAGTGTTGCGCGGCGTGGATTTCGAGGTGGCGCGGGGCAGTATCTTCGCACTCCTCGGCTCGAACGGCGCGGGCAAGACCACCGTCGTACGAATCTTGGCCACGCTACTGAAGACCGACGGCGGGACGGCCAGTGTCAACGGCTTCGACGTCGCGTCCCAGGCGGTGCAGGTGCGCGAATCCTTCAGCCTCACCGGACAATTCGCCGCTGTCGACGAAATCCTCAGCGGGCGAGAGAATCTCGTGCTTATCGCCAAGTTGCGGCGCGTCGAGCAGCCGCGCGCGGTCGCGGACGACCTGCTCGAACGGTTCGCACTGACCGACGCGGCAACGCGGAAAGTGTCGACGTATTCGGGTGGTATGCGTCGCCGCCTCGACATCGCGATGAGCCTCATCGGGGATCCGCCGGTCATCTTCCTGGACGAGCCCACCACCGGGCTGGACCCGCAAGCGCGGATCGAGGTGTGGCAAGCCGTCAAAACCCTTGCCGCGCACGGCACCACGGTGCTGCTCACGACGCAGTATCTGGAGGAAGCCGAACAACTCGCCGACCGGATCGCGATCCTGCACACCGGCCGGATCGTCGTGAACGGCACCCTTGCCGAGCTCAAGCAACTCCTCCCGCCCGCCAAGGTCGAATACGTCGAGAAACAACCCACCCTCGAGGAGATCTTCCTCGCCATCGTCGGCGACACCGGTAGTGACCGCACGACGGCAGTCACCACTCAGGAGCAACGATGACCACCCATTTCTTCGGCGACACAGCGATTCTGCTCGGCCGATCCCTGCGCCACATCACCCGCAGCATGGACACCATCATCACGACCGCGGTCATGCCGATCGCCTTCATGCTGCTGTTCGTCTACGTGTTCGGCGGCGCGATCAACACCGGGTCGGAGTCGTATGTGAACTACCTCCTGCCCGGCATCCTGCTCATCACCATCGCATCGGGCATCGCCTACACCGCATTCCGGCTCTTCCAGGACATGCAGGGCGGCATCTTCGAGCGATTCCAGTCGATGCCGATCGCACGCTCGTCGGTGCTGTGGGCGCACGTGCTGACCTCGCTCGTCGCCAATCTGGTTTCGATCGTTGTCGTCGTGCTCGTCGCCTTGATCATGGGCTTCCGCTCCAGCGCCGGCATCGGCGCCTGGCTCGCGGTCGCAGGCATCCTGATTCTGGTCACGCTCGCGTTGACCTGGATCGCCGTCATCCCCGGTCTCACCGCGAAATCCGTGGACGGCGCGAGCGCGTTCTCCTACCCGCTCATCTTCCTGCCGTTCATCAGTTCGGCGTTCGTGCCGACGGGCAGCATGCCGGGACCGGTCCGCGCGTTCGCCGAAAACCAGCCGGCGACGTCCATTGTCAACGCCCTCCGCGCCCTGCTCACCGAAGCACCCGTCGGCAACGACGTCTGGATCGGTCTCGCCTGGTGCATCGGCATCCTGGTCGTCGCGTACTTCTTCGCCATGAACACCTACCGACGTAAGATCACCTAGCACCGGCGTGATCGTGTTGCTGCGACGCTGACCAGCGCGAAATGCGTTCTTGTCGGTGCTCGCCGCTACAGTCCCGGCCATGAATTCTGCGACCGCCGTCGTCGCCGAGATCGTGGGCGGGATTGCGCCGTTCGATGAGGTCGAGCGCACGCACATCGAGGAAGCGCTGGCGTGGTTGACCTCGACCGACGATGTGTTCCGGCGGGTCAAACCGGCCACGCCGCACCGACATTTGGTCTGCTACGCGGTTGTCGTCGACCCGGAGGCACGGGCCGTGCTGCTCGGCAGACACCGGCTGGCCGAACTGTGGCTGCCGACCGGCGGGCACGTCGACCCCGGCGAGCATCCGCTCGAGACGGCGCGGCGGGAAGCCGCCGAAGAACTCGGCATTCGGGCCGAATTCACCGTCGTCGGGACCGACCCCCTGTTCCTCACGATCACGCCGGTCACCGACCACGGCGGCAGCCACGAGGACGTCAGCCTCTGGTACCTGATCCGCGGCAGCCGCACCCAGCTCTACACCCTGGACCCTGGCGAGTTCAGTGCCGAACGGTGGTGGGATATCGACAGATACGCGGTTCCCGAATCCGATCCGCACTTCGCCCGCTTCCTCACGAAGTTGGAATCCGCGCTCGCCTGAGCATCGAGCTACCGGCCTCCGCGAAGCAGCGGAGGCCGGGTCCGCTCAGCGCTTGCGCACCCGCCACAGAATGAACACGATCAGCGCGGCGATGGCTGCGGCAAGTAACGGCTGTTGGCGGACGATCTCTACGAGTGAACGTTCTTGTTCTGCAACGGGTTCGGAGCCCGAGGAGGTAATGCGGTCGGTTGCGGCACGAGCCTTCTCCTGCGCCACGTCGGTGCGTTCCGTGGCCTTCTTGATCGCCTCGGCCGCCTTTTCCTTTGCCGCCGTGGTCTTTTCGTCGGTCCGCTCCCGTGCGGCTGCGGTCGCGGCCTCCGCGTCGCGAAGCTTCTCAGCGGCATCCTCTTCCGCCGTGCGGACCAACTCGGCGGCCTTTTCTTCAGCCTCCCTAGCAATCTCGGCGGCCCTGTCTTCCGCTGTGCCGGGAGTATCGGAGGCCTTGTCTTCGGTCCGCTCGGCGACACTCGCCGTCTCCGCCGCAGCGTCCGTCTCCGCCGCAGCGTCCGCCTCCACCACAGCGTCCGCCTCCACCACAGCGTCCGCCTCCACCACAGCGTCGGCGACCTTCGCGTCGGATTGGCTCTCCCCATCGGGCACGCTCGCCGCGCCGGACGATCCGTCTGCCGCCTGGTCACCGGCGGCAGCCTTCGCCTGATCCGCAGTTTTCTTCTTTGCGGGGGCAGCGTCAGCTTCCTCAGCAGCGCTCACTTCCCCGGGGCTTGCGGCATCGGCTGTCGGCTGATTCTCCGACGTGGCGACGTTGTCCTGGCTCGTCACCTCGACGGGCGTGACCTCCGCGACGTCGTCCAGTGCGTGGTTCACGGCATCGGCGGACTCGACGTCAGCGGCTTTGGCCTTGCTTGCCGCCTTGGATTTGGCCTCGGACTTGCCTGCGACGGCGCCCTTCCCGTTCCCCTTGCGCGCGCCCTCGGCGGCCTTGCTCTTCGCCCCGCCGCTCGCCTCAGCAGCCTTGTCCGCTGCCTTGCGGCGCGCTTGCAGAGACTGTGCCGTCGCACGACGTTTCGCCTGTGCCGCCTTGCGCCTGGCCTCGTCGGCGGCTTCTTGGAACTTGTCGGTTTCCGGCTCCGGTGGGTTTGCTTCACTCATCGTCGTTCTCCATGCGCTGCGGGGGCTCTGTCGTGCGTTGCCGCGCTGTCGTTTTCGTCAGCTCCAGCAGACGTCGTGTGGGTGTCGCACGGTCCGCTATGGGCGTTGCCACCACGATTCTGCCGCGTCTCGACGGGTCCTGGCACCGCATTGTCCGGCGAGAGTCCGGCGCTTCGCCCTGCTGGCCTGCCGATTACCCGGCGGCACGGCGCCAAAACTTCAGAGCTCGTGCACCATCTCGTGCTCGATCCGCGACTCGTCGGGCCGGACCAAGCCGCTCACGCCGGTCCGCACGAATCCGTTGCGCAGGTACAGCCGTTCGGCCACGGTGTTCCCGTCCGCGACCTCCAGACGAACCACCGCATGCCCGCCCGCCGCCGCCAAGTCGAGGACGGCGCGAACCAGCAGATCGGCAACGCCGGTGCCGCGCGCCTCCGGTGCCACCCACATCGACATCAGGTGTATGCCACCACGTTCGGGATCGGGCATACCGCCGACGGTGCCGAGCTCGACACCATTGGCCTCGGCGACAAACTGCGCCCGGCCGGTCAACATACCCCGCCAATCCTGCTCGGTGCGTGCCTGCGCCTCCGCCAGGGTCGACCCGAAGAACTGCGGAGCGTCGGTCAGTGACCGCAGCCGCACCCGCCGGAACACTGCCCAGTCGTTGACGGTCAGCAACCTGATGTCGATCGTCGATGTGCCCACCAGTGATGAATACCTGCGGGACACAGCGGGACGCAATTGGTTTAGCGGCGAGGCCGACTCGACTCCGGTGCCACCAGCGCCGGTATCTACGTGCGCAACTCGACGGTGATCGGAACCGCTGCCTGGTCCTTTAGATCGGTATCAACGGGGCGGACGCGTCCGCCCGAGGATGACGGGTCGTACCTCTCAGGGAGTAGCGAGCACTAAGGGTCTGCGCCCCTCCGGGGGTAGCAAACATTCAGGGGCTTCCTGGAGGCGGTGCACCGGGTCCGTCTCATAGCGTTCCTTCGCAGCTACAACGGAAAGGGATGTGCGTGCGCGCAGTCGTGACAGCGATGGATTCTTCGAAGAGACAACCGGCCACCGACCGGCCGGCGCAGGTGGGCTGGAACCCATTCACCCGCATCGCCTTTCGCTTCTGCTTCGTCTATTTCGGCTTGTACTGCGTCATCCAGCCGATGTTCGTGCTCGTCCTACTCGGCGGAATGGCGTTCCAGCTGCCGCCGGACCTGCTCATGTGGCAGCACACAGCACTCGGGCCCGGCTTGGCGTGGGTGGGCCGCACCGTTTTCGGTGTCGACGCCGCGTGGCACAGCAGTGGCAGTGGCGATCAGACCATCGACTGGGTGCTGGAGTTCTGCCTGCTGGTTTTCGCGTGGTCGCGACCGCCGCGTGGACGGCACTCGATCGCCGTCGCGCCGACTACCGGCGGCTGGCCGGATGGTTCCTGCTGGTCCTCAGGCTGAGCGTGGCCGGGCAGATGCTGTTCTACGGGTTCGCCAAGGCGATTCCGACGCAGATGTTCGAACCCGGGTTGTCCACGCTGCTCCAGCCGTACGGCAACCTGGCGCCCTTTGCGGTGCTGTGGAATCAGGTCGGCTCGTCGCAGCCGTATGAGATCCTGCTCGGCTGCGCGGAGATACTCGGCGGACTGCTCCTGCTCGTGCCGCGGACCGCGATCCTCGGCGCGATGTTGAGCCTGGTGAGCATGGCGCAGGTGTTCGTGCTGAACATGACCTTCGACGTGAACGTGAAACTCCACTCCGCGCATCTGGTGCTGATGGGCCTGGTATTGCTTGCGCCGCACGCGAAGGGGCTGACCGAGGTGCTTGTGCTCGATCGGCAGCCGGGCCCGGCCGCCGTGCCGGACCCGTTCCGCACGCCGCGCTCGCGCCGGATCGCGGCACTGGTGCAGGTCACCCTTGCTCTGTGGATCAGCGGAAGTTTGGCATTCTTTCAGTGGGACGTCTGGCGGGAGTACGGTTCGGGTCGGCCCAAGCCGCCGCTGTACGGAATCTGGACGGTGCAGGAGTTCACCCGCGACGGGCAGCTGCTCGCACCGCTACTGACCGACGAGAATCGCTGGCAGCGAATAGTTTTCGACTATCCAGGGATCATGGAATATCAGCGGATGGACGGCACGCTGGTTCCTGCGGCGCTACAGGTCGACACCCATGCCCACCGTCTCGAGTTGCAGACCGCACCGGCACCGGTGACGCTGCGCCCGGTGCGGCCGCAGCAGCAGCCGATATCGGTGGGCGCGTTCACATTCGAGCAGACCTCGCCGGATCGACTGCGCCTGGAAGGGGAATTCAACGATCATCCGATCACCGTGACACTCGAACGGTTCGATGCCGACACTTTCCCGCAGCGTAGCCGCGGATTCCATTGGGTCCAGGACTACGGCGTCTCCTGACTCGACAGTGTCCAAGCGACTCGACAAGTAGGCGATCGAATTCTGCTACCCACTAGACGAATTCACCGCGGCCGCCGACTAAGCAGTGGCGACCGCGGTGAATTCCGGACCAGAGGTGCTGGATCAGATGGGCTGGAAGCCGGCGCCGACACCACCCTGGGCGTTGATCGCGGCCAGGATCAGGTCGATCGGCTGGAAGAACGCGGGCGAGTGCACGGGGTTGGCCGCCGTGGTGCACGGCAGGTCGAACCCGATCGGGCCGAGCCCGGTGAGCCTGCCCTGATTCATCCCGACCAGCCGGTCACCGACCACCACGGGGCCGCCGGAATCGCCTGGCTTGGAGCAGTATTGGTTGATGCTGGTGCCGTCGAGCATGCCCCACACGACACCACAGTCGGTGCCGGTGGTGCGGCCGCTCGAGCACACGGTGGCGCCTGGGGCAGGCGCGGCGCCGAAACCTGCGATGGTGGTCGGGCCGATGCTGCGGGCCGGGGTGACCCTGGCCGGATCGAGTTCCAGAACCGCGTAGTCCAGCGTCTTGGCGTCGTCGGAGAACGCGACCTTGCCGATCACGCCCGCCTCAGGGGTGCGCTCTGCGATCAGCTTGGCGCCGGTCGGCGCGCAGTGACCTGCGGTGATGCCGACGAGCCTGCCCGCGTTGTCACGGCCGATCGTGGTCAGCGAGCACGCGGAGTTGTTGTCGAAGACGATGCCGGAGCTGCCGCCGAGCACCGCGCTCGGCGCCGCCGACGCGGTGCCCGCGCCGCTGACGACCGCCGTCGCGATGGCGGCGGCCGCAAGGGCCATGGTTCTGAATCTCTTTGCCACATCTCTCCTTATCGAAAAAACTGCGTGGTGGCGAACCACCGTGCGCACCGCATCAGGGAGGGGAACCGCCCCCCGACGGAATCTGCGGACCTTCCGCAGGAGGAAAACGCCTGTTCTGAGGAATCTCACCGACGCTGGTTACCTCTTGGCTAACTCAGCATTGATGGGAGGTGCCGGATCCACAACACTCCTGTGTTCCGCACCACATTGGGCACGCGATTGCGACCTGAGCCACAGCAATTCCACTCGGCTCTGAAAAGTCTTCGCCCGAAACAACTTTCATCCTCAACCCACCCGAGTCCCAGCCGAATTCATTGCACGACGAGACTCAACCGTTATACACGCACCGCACTGTTGGATCACAACTCAATCGAAAAACCCCAGGTGGCAGACCACGCCGGTCCCACATGGTTACCGACCGAGATGACCATTGCCGAGCATCCGGCGACTGCGAGGTGAACAGCGCCGGTCGACTCCGCGACGGCAGAAGACGTTGAAGCAGAGCTGAATTCGTCGCAACTACAGATACGAGGTGTCGTTGACCAGCCGCACGGAAGACCCACCGTCTGGATAGAACTCCGCGATCGACAGCGACGCCAGATCCAGATGCAGGCGGTACAGCAGCGACGGGCCGACCCCGAGCGCCAGCTGCAACAGCGTCTTGATCGGGGTGACATGGCTGACCAGCACCAGGTTGGCCCCGGGATACAGCGTGACCAGGTCGCGGCGCACCGCGTCGACCCGAGCACGTACCTGGTCGAAGCTCTCGCCGCCGGGCGCCGGCAGCGAAGGATCGCCGAGCCAGCGGGCGTGCAGCTCAGGATCGCGCTCGGCCGCCTCGCGGAACGTCAGGCCTTCCCAGTCGCCGAAATCGGTCTCGATGAGTCCGTCGAGGACGGTGACCGGCGCGTCCAGCGCGGTGGCCGCGGCGTCGGCGGTCTCCCGAGCCCGGCTCAACGGCGAAGTCAGTACCGCAGCGATATCGCCTTTGGCCGCAAGCATTTTCGCGGCCCGAGCGGCCTGTTCGCGGCCGAGCTCGGTCAGCAACGGGTTCCCTCTGCCCGAATAGCGGCGCTGCACAGAGAGTTCGGTCTGTCCGTGGCGCAGCAGGAGCAATCGGGTGGGGCGGCCGGTGGCGCCGGTCCAGCCAGGAGCGGGCTGGGCGGCGACCGCTGAGGCCGCTTGGTCGGCCGGAACGGTCGGCGCTGCCGGTGCCGTCGCAGGTTCGCGAGCGGTGCGCACCTCGTCGAGCAGGGTCCCGTCGTCCATCGCCTCGTTCGCCAGCCGATCGGCATGCGAATTCTGTTTGCGCGGAATCCAAGTGAAGCTCACCCGCTCGAAGCCGGCGACCAGCCTGCGGGCTCGGTCGGCGAGCGGAATCATGGCCTCGTGCTTGACCTTCCACCGGCCGGACATCTGCTCGACGACCAGCTTGGAATCCATCCGCACCGTGACGATCTGGGCCCCGAGCTCGGCGGCCGCCTCCAAACCCGCTATGAGGCCACGATATTCGGCGACATTGTTGGTGGCGATGCCGATGAACTCACGGCGCTCGGCGAGCACCCGCACGTGATCGGCGGCGTAGACGGCGGCGCCGTAGCCTGCCGGGCCCGGATTACCCCGCGATCCGCCGTCGGCCTCGACGATCACCTCGCGTTCGGTCACCGCGACCGCCACCTGCGCACGCGCTCAACCGAATTCACAGCCCCGATTCCTTGGTGCGCACGAGGATCGCGCCACACTCCGGGCAGCGCACGACCAGTTCCGGCGCGGTCTTCGCGATCCGGGCGATCTCGCCTCGGTCCAGCTCGATCCGGCATGCGCCGCAACGCCGCGCCTGCAGCAGGGCCGCGCCCGCGCCGTGCTGGGCGCGCTGGCGGTCGTAGATCGCCAGCAGCTCGGCGGGGAACAGCGAGATCAGCTTCGACCGATCACTGTCGCAACGACCTTGTGCCACAGTGAGATCCGCGAGCGCCTCGTCCCGCTGCCGCTCCGCGTCGGCGAGTTCCTGCTCGGTCTTGCTCAGCCGGGCGCCCGCGTGCTGATGGTCGTCGGCGGAGGCCTCGCGCCGCTCCATCACCTCGAGCAGCTCATCCTCGAGCACCGAGCGCCTGCGCTCCAGGCTGCCCAGTTCGTGCTGGATCTCCGAAAGCTGTTTGGCGTTCACCGTTCCCGCGGTGAGCATGCCCTTGTCGCGCTCCTCGCGCTTGCGGACGGCGTCGACTTCACCCTCCAGCTTGCGGATGTCGCGGTCGAGGTCGTCCAACACGATCTCCACCGCGACGGCAGCATCCTTGTGCGCGTTGCGCTCGGCCTCCAGCCTGGCCACCTCCTGCTGTTCGGGCAGCACGGTGCGGCGGTGCGCGATCCGCGTCAGCTCGGCGTCGACAGAGGCGAGCTGTAGCAGCTTGGCCTGGATCGGTGGTTCGACATTCAACGCGGACAAACTCCTGAACACTATGGACGGGTCGGTGTTCAACCGTACCCCGCCGACCCACCCGCGCGGACGGACGCCGCACCAATGGGTGCCGAGTGGTCAAGGATCAGGCAGGCGCGCGGGTCTTGATCGCGTCCCTGGAGATGAAGACGTCGTATTCGCCGGGCACGGCGATCACCGCGTTGCCGTAGGCGGAGCGCACGAACGGCTCCGTCCACCAGCGGCCCTCCCGCATGTCGTTGAAGAAGTCCTCGTCGCCGTCGTTGAGGAAGATCTGGTTCTGCTTGGTGGCGACGCCGTCCAGGCGCTGGCCGTACAGCCTGCTGATCTTGTATCCGGAGTGGAAGCCGAGCGCGTTCACCCAGGGTTCCAGCTCGACCAGGCCTGCCTGCAGCACCCACATATCGCCTTCGACCTGATAGGTGAGGCGCTGCTCGTCGTGCTGGTCGTCGCCGTACAGCGTGAGGTCGATGTCGAGCAGGTGCTGCTGGCCGGGCACCGGCTTGGCCACCACGTGTGCCGCCTTGATTTCCCCAGTCAATCCGAGATAGGTCTGCATCAGCGTCGCGATCCAGAGCAGCACTACCGCCACGAGCAGGACAACTAGCCCGCTGCCGCCGCGTGCGATCAACGCGCGCAAGCCGACCCGGCGCATCAGCACCAGCCCGGAGATCAGCAGCGCCACACCGACCAGAATGAGCAAGATCAACCCGACTTGAATGAAGCCGAAGTTCACCGGGAAATTCATGCGGTAGTTGTACCCCCGAAAAGCCGGACGACTCGCGCAAACCACGCGCGTCACAGACCAATCCAGCAGACACGCCCCGACACGCCGGGACGGCGGTAGTGTCGGATGGACCTCAGTTCGATTCTTCGGGAGTTTTCCATGCTGATCCTGGGTTGGCGCCGATACGTGCAGCGACTGGCCATGCTCACCCTGGTGTGCGGAAACTGCGGCAACCCGGCCGCCCACACCCTCCAGAAGGTGGTCACCAAGTTCACCGTCTTCTTCGTCCCGCTCTTCCCCCTGAGCACCAAACACACACTGCAATGCACCTGGTGCGGCACCGAATCGACCGTGCCACCGCAACACGCAGGCGAACTCGTCGCCCGCGCCCAACCCGAGCAATCGGCCGCCCGCACCGGATCCCCGTGGCACGGGCAACCGCCTCGCATATAGCGACCAGCACCGTCCCGGCCCGTTGATCAGCCGGTGCTGAACAGGACTCCTCGCTCTCGAGTCGAACAGAGTTCCTTGCTCGGGCCGGCTCACGCACAGGACACCGCTGAGCCCGGACCGGCGATCACGACGCTGTCCCACTCGGCGATCGCGTTCCCCCGCGAGTGGGACCTCACCGCGCGACACGCCGCAGATCTCCCCTGCCATGTCCCACTCGCGAATCGACCTGAACTCGAACGGAACACCGCTGCACTCGCGTCAGCGATTCACGACAGCATCGTCCCGGACGATTGGCGCCTATGTCCGGTCGCCAGGACAGCCCGAACCTCGAGTGCCCGTGTCGGACTCGCGCGAAATCGCCATAAACCCGGCTCCCGTAGCTCAGCTGGTCAGAGCAGCACTCTTATACAGTGACGGTCGCAGGTTCAAGCCCTGCCGGGAGCACCAGTTGCGCCTTCATCGACCGCATGCCGACCGCACCCGACCCGCCTGGATCGGCCCCGCACCTCGGGCACCTTCATGCCCGGCAGACAGGTCACACCACCGTATGGTGGCCGTCGCCCCCAGCGGATCGGTGAGCCGGTGGCGTCCGCGAGCCCGGTGTCGGACCCAGAGTTAGTGCAACCATGGACTATTCGCTGAGGACGGCTGCCCGAGTGGTCCATGGTGGAGCCATCTACGGCGTGTCGCCTCCACCAGGTCCTACTCGTGCGAGCGCGCGTCTCACCGAGGGGGCACTGGTGGCGGGGGCTTCTCGCGCGATGCCGCCGCCAGTGCCCCGTGATCAGCTGACCAACTCCAGGAGCACTGGTTTCCCGGTCGATGGGTATCGGCGGACATGTCAGCTCGGGGCGCTGACCGTCCACGGGTCGGTGCGGAGGGTCGAGACGCGGGTCTCCAGGTCGGGGAGGTCGGTGCGGACGATTCGTTCCGCCTGTGCGCACCAAGGGAATTCGGTGGCCCAGTGGGCGGCATCGATCAGTGCGGGGCCGCCGCGGCGGAGGTGTTCGTCGACCGGATGGTGGCGCAGGTCGGCCGTGACGTAGGCGTCGACGCCCCGGCGGGCTGCGGCGTTCAGGTACGAGTCGCCGGAGCCGCCGCACACGGCGACGGTGTAGACGGTGCGGTCCGGGTCGCCCGCGGCGCGAACACCCCACGCGGTCGGCGGCAATGCGGCGGCGACGCGATCGGTGAAGGCGCGCAACGATTCCGGCGCCGCCAGGGTGCCGACGCGACCGATGCCGAGAGACGAGGGCAGCAGCGCACGTTCGGTGATGTGGTACGCCGGGTCCTCGTACGGGTGGGCCGCACGCAAGGCAGCGAGGACGGCGGCGCGGGCGGCGGGCGGCGCGACCACCTCAAGGCGCTCCTCATCGATGTGCTGGAGCTCACCGAGTGCGCCGACCGCCGGATTCGCCTGCGACATCGGCCGGAATTGGCCGACGGCGGGGACCCGAAGCGCACAATCCCGGTAGTCGCCGCTGCCGCCCGCACCGGCGGCGAACAAGGCGGCAAGCACGGCGTCGGCATGCGCACGCGGCACCTGAACCACCCAGTTGTCTACGGGGGATTCGGGTTTCGCATCCAACGGGCCGATCACAGTCAGTCCGAGCGCGGCCGCCAGAGCATCCGAGACGCCAGGGTCAGCGGAGTCCGCGTTGGTGTGCGCGGTGAACAAGGCACATCCGGAACGGATAAGCCGATGCAGCAGTGCGCCTTTCGGGGTGTCCGCAGCAACGGTGTCGACGCCGCGCAGCAGCAGCGGATGGTGCACCACCAGCGCCTGTGCCCGCCAGCCGATCGCCTCATCGACCACGGCGGCCGTCGCGTCCACCGCGAACAGCACCCGGGTGACCTCGTCGGCAGGGTCACCGGCCACCAGCCCCACCGAGTCCCACGATTCGGCCAGCTTCGGCGGATACGCCGCGTCGAGCACCCCGATGAGATCACCCAGTGTGGTCATCGTCCACCCTCCTCCAATCCAGTCACACACTGTCGCAATGCTTTTCCGTTGCGCAATCCGCGGCCAGCGAAACCACCACTCGCGGCACTGATCACACTCGCTGGCACCCAGCCCGCGATCGCCACAGTCGCAGGCACAAGCGCGAGCACGGGCACGGGCACGGGCACGGGCACGGGCACGGGCACAGTCGCGAGCACAGGCACAGTCGCGAGCACAGGCACAGTCGCGAGCACAGGCACAGTCGCGAGCACAGGCACAGTCGCGAGCACAGGCACGGGCACAGGCACAGTCGCAATCGCAATCGCAGTCACGGGCACAGTCGCAATCGCGAGCACAGGCACAGTCGCAATCGCGGGCGCAGTCACGGGCACAGTCGCAATCGCGAGCACAGGCACAGTCGCAATCGCGGGCGCAGTCATGGGCACGGGCACGGGCACGGGCACGGTGGATGCTGCCCTGGCAGGCTCGGCCGCGGTAAGCACACCTCGCTGCCGATCACTCGAACACTCGACAACCCGCCTCCGCGGGCCAGCGAGACTCGGCGGTCCGGCGGCGATCACCACAGATCCGCCGATTGAATCGCGGCGATCAAGTGGTCCACCTCGGCGGTGCCGCGCACTGCGACGCGCAAATAGTTCGGCCCGAGACCAGGGAACGTGTGGGCACGACGGACAGCAATGCCCTTGTCTGCCAAGTGCTTTCGCAACAACTCACCGTCGGGGACCCGGATCAGCAGGAACGGCCCTTCGGCCGGTGTGTGGACCTGAATGCCGAGTTCGACCAGCCGAACGATCATGGCGGCGCGTTGTGCGGCGATCACCAGCGCCTGCTCCTCAGCTTCGGCCACCGCGCCAGCCGCCGCAGTGGCGGCAATCGCCTCCAATTGCAGCGTGCCCAAAGGCCAGTGCGCGCGGCCGTGATTCAGCTGCGCCAACAATTCGGGCGCGCCGAGGAAGTAACCGCAACGCAGGCCGGCGAGCGCCCAGGTCTTGGTGAGACTACGCAAAACCAGGATGTCCGGCGCCGGATATCCGGCCAGCGACTCCGGCTCCCCCGGCACCGCATCGGCAAAAGCTTCGTCCACCACGATGATTCGCCCCGGCGCCCGCAACGCACGAATGGTCTCGGCCGGGTGCAGCACGGACGTCGGGTTGGTCGGGTTGCCGAGCACAACCAGATCCGCCTCGGCGGGAACCGCAGCCGGGTCCAGCGTGTACGGCGACTCGAGCACCACCCGCGCTACCGCGACCCCCGCCTCGCGCAACGCCAACTCCGGCTCGGTGAACGACGGATGGATCACCGCCGCCAGCCGCGACCCGAGCCGGGGCAGCATCGCGAATCCCTCGGCCGCCCCGCCTAGCAACAACACCTCGTCCGGGTTCCGCCCGTGCCGGTCCGCGACCGCCCGCCGCGCCGCCAGCTCGTCCTCCGCACTCGGATACCGCCCGAGCTCGTCCAGCCGCCCCGCCAGCCGCCGCCGCAACCATTCCGGCGGCGCACTCCCCTGCACATTCACCGCGAAATCGAGCATGCCGGGACGCACCTCCACGTCACCGTGGTGACGCAGTTTCGCGCGGTCGACGCTGCCCTCGGACACGAGTGCACAGCCTACGTGGGTCCCCACCCCGCCCCCGCGGCAACGACACACCGCCGCCCCCACCGGAAACTCGCCCCGGAATTCACGAGTGGCACACCACGG
>NZ_BDAY01000071.1 GCF_001612685.1 Nocardia altamirensis NBRC 108246 | reverse complement strand
CGGTTCCAACAGCCCAGAGTGGGTGCGGATCCGCGGAGAGGGTGCGGATTTCACACAAGGGGTGCCGACTTCGGCGGCGCGCGATAGCGGGTGGCTTTTCTTGACCGCCGTCACGGCGGCAGCGGGCACTAATAATGCCGACCGGTCTGTATAAGCTGAAGTGTACGTGATCCACACCGACGAAGGGACTCAGCATGAGCGTTCCTCTCGCAAAGCTCGGCATCGCGTCGCTGGCAGCGCTGCTGACCACCCTGCTCAGCAGCGCGACGGCAACCGCCGACAACCACATCCTGGTCGGCTACACCGGCGGTTTGGGCCCGGCGGCCGGGTGCAAATATCCGGTCTGGGTCGGGGATGCGTTGCCCAGCCCGACACCCTCCGTCGACGTCGACGGCGTTCCGATCGGCCCGGTCACCATCGACGCTGGCAGCTGGTCTGCCAAATGGCAACCAGTCTGGCTGGGGCGATACACCATCCGATCGATCCAGCGGTACGAGGACGGACGGATCGCCGAGTACATCTCGGTGGTCGAGGTCAGCAGGCTCGGCATACCCGGGGTCGGCAGCTCGTGCGACGGCAACAGCGGCACCGGGCACGACTTCACCTGATCGCCGAGCTCACGGCCTTTCGCGCGGCGCGTCCGCGTTCCACACATACAGTTTGCCCATGCCCGCGCTGGACAGGTTCTGCACGTTGTAGAGCTGGTGGTAGCCGTCGGAGCCCTGTTGCCAAGCGTCGAGATAACCGTTCTGCGGGCTGACTCTCGGCCGACCGAGGCTAACATCGCTCATCCCGGCGCGATCGTGGACAGCAGCTCCATATCGTCGACGCTGAGTGAAAGCTGGGCTGCCGCAACGTTCTCCTCGAGATGGGCGCGCGTGGAGGTGCCCGGAATCGGCACGATGACAGCGGAGCGATGCAGCAGCCACGACAAGGCGACCTGCGTGCGCGTGCGGCCGTGTCGTGCGGCGACCGTGGCGAGGGGATCATCGGCCTGCGTTGTCGTGCGCGCGACAGGAAGCCAAGGGATGAAAGCGATTCCATGCCGTTCGCAGTAGTCGAGCACGTCTTCGGACGCGCGATCGGCGACGCTGTATCGATTCTGCACACTCGCGATCGGCGCGATCGCCGCAGCCTCGTCCAGCTGACCGACACTCACCTCCGACAACCCGATATGGCGAACCTTGCCCTCCTCCATCAGGATTCGCAGCGCACCGAGCTGGTCGGCGAGCGGCACTGCCGGGTCGATCCGATGCAACTGATACAGATCGATCCAGTCCACCCGCAGGCGGCGCAGGCTCAACTCGGCCTGCTGCCGCAGATATTCGGGCCTACCGAGCGGGATCCACGCGCGGCCCAGATTCACCTGACCGCCCTTGGTGGCGATCACCAGGTCTTCCGGATAGGGATGCAACGCTTCGGCGAGCAACGTCTCGTTGTCCCCCAGGTCGTACGAATCCGCCGTGTCGATCAAGGTGACCCCGAGTTCGACTGCCCGCCTGGCGATCTCGATACCCGTCGACCGGTCCGGGCCCCCGGTGAGCCGCATGGCCCCGAAGCCGAGCCGATGCACCGGCATATCGCCGCCGATGGTGAGCGTCATGGCGATGTCGTTCAGATTCAGCACGATCTCATGCTGCGCCGGTTGATCGATAAGAAAAAGTGATTCTTTCTGAACCTGATTCCGTAGCATCACTACGATGTTGAACCTGGAGCGGCTACGCGTCCTCCGCGCGGTCGCCACGACCGGCTCGATCGTCGGCGCCGCCGACGCGCTGCACGTGACGACCTCCGCGGTGTCTCAGCAAATCGGCAGGCTCGAACGCGAAATCGGCCAGTCGCTCGTCGAACGGCAAGGCCGTGGCATCCGATTGACCGAGGCAGGACAGCGGCTCGCCGACCACGCCGACGAACTCCTCACGCACGCCGAACATGTCGAGGCGACCATGGCCGCGCATCGCGGCGCTGTCGCGGGCCATCTGACCATCGCCACCTTCGCCACCGCCGCACGCGGGCTGCTTCCTGCCGTCCTGCACGACCTGCGCGCCCATCCCGATCTCACGGTCTCGCTCACCGAACAGGAACCCCACGAGGCCATCCCCGCCCTCACCCGCGGCCGCCTGGACATCGCCGTCGTCCAGGACTGGCAGGACAACCGCCTCCGCCTGCCCGACACCCTCTCCAGGCAGCAGCTGACCCACGACATCTTCGATGTGGCCCTACCTGCCCACCACCCGCTGGCCGTGCGCGACACCGTCACCCTCGGCGACCTCCGCGACGAAGCCTGGATCACCTGGCCGTCGGATCAGATCTGCCACGACTGGCTCACCACCACACTCGGGCCGACACATCTCCGGATTGCGCACACAGCGTCCGAGCACTCCACCCAACTAGCGCTGGTAGCAACGGATCTCGGCATCGCGCTCATCCCCCGCCTCGGCCGCGAACCCGCCCCGTCGACCGTCCGCTTCGTCCCCCTAACGCCCTCGCCCACCCGAGATATCTACGCCCTGTGGCGAACCGCCGCCGCCTCCCACCCCGCCATCACCGCGACCGTGGAAGCACTGGTCCGCCACTGCCGGTCCAGGCTGAGCCGACCCACCGGCGATTAGTTTCGCGCTCGTGCCCGGTCTGCCTCTGTGAACCCGACCAACCCAGAGGAGCACACCGTGACCGCCACCTACACCTACGACATCTTCGCCAGCCTCGACGGCTTCGGCTCGTACCGCGAGCCCGGCGACTGGGGCGGCTACTGGGGCAAACAAGGCCCCGAACTGCTCGAGCACCGGCTCGGGCTCTACGCCGCGGACCAACGAATGGTCTTCGGCGCCACCACCTATCGCGCCTTCGCCCAGATGCTGGCCGACAGCACCGAGGATTCCGACGTCCGCGACCCCTGGGTCACCCGCATGCGGAACCTGCCTGCGACGGTGATCTCGAGTACCCTGCACGACCCACTGGACTGGCCGGACGCCACCGTCGTCAGCGGCGACGCCGTCGACATCATCGCCCGCCTCAAAAAGGAATCCGACGTCCCGCTGCGCTCCCACGGCAGCCTCTCCCTGAACCGGGCACTCATGGCCGCGGGCCTCGTCGACCGCATCCAGGTCACCGTCTTCCCTGTCATCACCGGCCAATGCGGCACCGAACCGATCTTCCACGGCGCAGCCGACTTCGACCTCGAACTCCTCGAAACCCGCACCCTCGACGGCCGCACCCAAGAACTCGTCTACCGCCCCACCCTGCACGCCTTCACAGCCCGGTAACCAGACAAATTCGCACCCGACGCCCACGAGTGGCACACCACGGAGAGGTCCTCTCGCACTTTGCCGCAGCCATGTGCCACTCGTGGAACAGGAGTCGGTGCGAGCCGGCGTGAGCGCCTGGCCCGCCGACAGCGTCGCCCCTCGAACTCGCGAGTTTCGCTAGCATCGGACCGGTTTGGGTAGTGCGGTCGGTCGAGCCGATCGACTCGGTGGTTGATCCAAGGGGGACGGATGAGACAGATCCTTTTCGCGGCGATGATCGCTTTAGTGGTGTCGATCATGTTGACACCGTGGTTGATTCGATTCTTCAAGCGCCACGATCTCGGCCAAGAGATCCGCATCGAAGCACCGCAAAGTCATCAATCCAAGCGCGGAACTCCGACCATGGGCGGGATCGCCATCCTGATCGGCATGTGGGCGGGATATCTCGGATCCCACGTGATCGGGCTACGATACGACGCACCCGGCGTCTCCGCGTCCGGACTGTTGGTCCTCGGGCTGGCGACGGCCCTTGGTGTAGTCGGGTTTCTCGACGACTTCATCAAGCTGCGCAATCGACGAAACCTCGGGCTCACCGCCACCGGCAAGTACATCGGCCAGTTCGGTGCCGCAATCGTTTTCGGCGTGCTCGCCCTGCAATTCCCGGACCGCAACGGCTTGACCCCGGCCAGTCGGCACGTCTCAGTCGTGCGGGATCTGCCCTGGTTGTCGCTCGCGCCCATCCTCTTCGTGGTGATGGTCGTCTTCTTGGTGGCTGCGTGGTCCAACGCGGTGAACGTCACCGACGGGCTCGACGGCCTCGTCGCCGGATCCATGGGCCTGACGCTGGGCGCCTACGTGCTGATCACGTTCTGGCAGTACACGAATGCGTGCTCGACCACACCGAGCGCGGGCTGCTACAGCGTGCGTGATCCGCTCGATCTGGCGCTGGTGTGTGTCTCGGCAGGCGCCGCCTGCATCGGGTTCCTGTGGTGGAACGCCGCTCCCGCGAAAATCATCATGGGCGACACCGGGTCACTCGCACTGGGCGGGCTGCTCGCCGGTCTCTCGATCACCACCCGCACCGAACTGTTGATGGCGCTCGTCGGCGGCTTGTTCGTCGCCGAAATCCTCTCGGTGCTCCTGCAGATCATCGTCTTCCGCACAACCCGCAAACGCCTCTTCAAAACCGCCCCGTTCCACCACCATTTCGAACTCAGCAGCTGGCCCGAAACCACAGTGAGCATTCGTTTCTGGCTACTCGCCGCGATCGCCGCCGCCGCAGGACTCATGCTGTTCTACAACGAACACCTCGCCGTCGCCAGATAGCCGATGTGCGCTGCCTCGGGCCAACGCTAGCTCGTCGCGGGCTCACTCGTCTCGGGCCGGTGCTGCCGTTCACTCAGCACGATCGCACCCGCCGCCAGCAGGTAGAACGGCGACATGAACAGCAAACCCGATACCGGCGTGGCGCTGTGTTCGAGCGACGACATCCCAAGATATCCGCCTACCGCGCCGAGAACGGCCAGAATACCTGTGGCCCAGCGCGTTCCGAGCCGGGAATACCTGCGCGGCAGCACGAATACGACTGCGGGCAGCAGCACAACGAGGCCGGACTCTGCGACATATTCGAGCCATTGCTCGAGCAGCGGCGGCGGCGACAGGTAGACCCCGAACGCCGTGTCCCCGCTGTCGATCGCCCAGGCGTCGCTGTCCGGCAGCTCCGGGAACTGCGTATTGACCACCTTTGGCAACGCGACCAGGACCAGGGTCAACACGCGCCAGCAGGTGACGGAGCGCCACCACCGCCCCAGCGACACCATCATGCCTCCGTCCCCTCTGACCGACCTCGCCGCGAGCGACGCTACCCGCGCAGCCGATCCGCAGCGAAATCCTTGTCCCCGGAGCGCGACGCCGATGAAACCCGGGCTTGGGCCTCATCGGCGTCGCAACACTCGGCGCGAGCCGAATGAGACTGTGGCGGTTAGGAACCCGCGCTGCCGGTCAGCGGGCCGGGGGCAGCGGTGCCGAGAGCCCCGTTGAGGAGCTGGCCGAGGCGCTCGCTGGCGAGACGCAGCTGGCTTTCGGCGACGGGGAGGAATTGTTGGGTGTATTCGTCGCCGATGGTGTGGGAGGCGGGGTAGACGCCGGGGCGTTCGACGATGCGGCAGCTGTCCTGGGCCCAGTGGGCCGGGTCGCTGTCGGAGAGGTTGGGTGCTGGCAGGGCGAGCAGGCGGTCGACTTCCCCACTGGCCGGGCGGGTTTCGAGCATCCTGCTGTCCCACACCGAGTGCAGGTTGGTGTTGCGGCCGAGGTAGTCGACCTTGAACTCGTTACCGCCGCGGTCGCGGGCATAGCCTGCGTGCATGGGCTGATGGATGTCACCGACGAAGTGCACCACGAACTTCAGCGCCTGGCGGCGTTCGGCATCCGACTTGCTCTTGTCGGCGAGGATCCCGGTCTGCACTCGAATCGCCTCGACCACGTTGTCACCGTTGTTGCCGTTGACGGCGGGGTCGTACACACACCCGTTCTCCCCGATGTTGACGTAATGCCACGGGGCCGAACGCTTCCCGAGTTCGGGATCGTTCTGGCGGACCTCGTCGGCCCAGGTCGATACGCCGGCGAGGCTGGGGTTGGGTTCGCCGGCCAGCAACCGGTTCACCTCGGTGCGTGCGCTCGGGCTCAACCGCATCTCGGCGATCGTGCCGGTGGCGTTGTGCCCCCGCGCACCCCACGCGTTGGCGGACGGCGGGACAGCCAACAGTGTCGCGGCGAGTGCACAAACACTCGCTACCAAAACTTTGCCTCGCATCGAGAAGATTCCTTTCGAGCAGCGTCGTACACGTTTCTCGCGGACCAGCGCGGTGGGGAAGATGTGCAGCCGCCCCCTGCGCGACCCCAGAAGCTGCCATACCTTTTGGTGGGCTAGGTGAACGACTCCTGAACAGCAGACGAGGAGGTCGACGCGCTGTGGGTCTACGGCGCAAGGACCATCAGCCCGCAGACGTAGCGGGGGAATTCAGGGCATGCGGGCGGCGACACCCGACCGCTACGGTGATGCTCGCCGCGGGCCATGGGAGCCGACCGGTCGGCAGCGTTCATCGGGTGGCAGGGCATAGGAAGGTGGCGGTGTATGAGGGCAATTCTGCTGGCAGCAGCGGCGGTGCTGGCGGTCGGAGGTCTCGCCGGTTGCGGTAACAGCACACCGACCACTCCCGGCGCGCAGCCGCCGAACGCACCCGCCACGTCGGCTGCCCCGCAGCAACCTTCCGCACCCGGCCGCAACACCGCACCCGCGAAACCGACGGCACCGTCCCGCGACAACGCGAATGTCGATGCCCGCGACTACCAACAGGGCGACGCCTTCTATTTCCAGTCGCCGAGCGGAAACATCCTGTGCGGCTTCAACGTCGCAGGCGCCGCCACCGTCGGCTGTCAGGTGATGCAAGCGACCGTCGTGCCACCGGACCTGCCCGACTGCGGAACTCGGCCCAATCGAACTGTGGGCGCCGAGATCAACGGCACGACAGCGCAATTCCGCTGCTTCAGCCAAGGCGTGTACGTCGGCAGCCCCATCGACGGCGGCAGCAAGGGCGGCGGCCGGGTCCTCCCCTACGACTCCACCCTCGTCGTCCGCGGCGCCGCATGCACCTCGACCCAGGCCGGGGTCCGCTGCGACGTCGATGGCCACGGATTCCTGCTGGCGGCCGAAGCACAGTCACTGTTCTGACCAGTTTTGGCGCGCTGACCAGGCGATCTGTTGGTCCCGGCGAATTCTTACACACCTTTGCCGTTCAGCTGGCCTCGCTTTGACGTTGATTGCGCACGATCTCTTTCAACACCCGGCGAGTGCCGGGAGTGTGAGGGAAGAGGGAGTTCGCGAGATGCGTGGTGTGGTGCGGTCATCGATAGGCCTGATGTTGGCGGCCTCGACACTCGGCGGACTGCTGACGGGGTGTGGCAGCGACCAGCCGAGTAGTCCAACGGCACAGACGGAATGGTGCCCGACGGTGGCGGGTCACGGGGTCGAGTGCGGCACAGTGCAGCGTCCGCTGGTGCAGGACAAGCCCGAATTCGGCACTGTCGACGTGAGTTACGCGCTCGTGCGCCGCACGAACACCGATGCTCCCGCGGCGGGCACGATCACCCCGAATCCGGGCGGACCAGGGGTGCCACTGATTTCGCACGCCGCTGAGGCGGTCGCCTTGTCCGAAGGCCTGCTCAACGATCACGACCTGCTGCTGATCGACCCACGCGGGACGGGACTTTCGAGCCCACTGGACTGCGGCGCGGACGAACAGGAGTACCAGCTCGGCACCCGCGAGCAGAACCTGCAGACGGTCGCCCGCTGCGGTGAACAGCTCGGCCCGAAGGCGGCGGGTTACACATCGGCTGCTACCGCAGACGATTTCGATGCGGTGCGCGCACAGCTCGGCATCCCGAAGCTCGTGCTGTACGGCATCTCCTACGGCACCTACCTGATGCCGGTCTACGCCCAGCGCCACCCCGACCGCGTCCAGTCGATGGTGCTGACCGGCGCCTACCCCGCCGACTTCGACCGCACCCAACGCCCCAACGCCGAAGCGGTATCGCTGACACTGCAACGCATTTGCGCACGCAACCAGGTGTGCGACGGCGACGCGGCAGTCGCGAACCTGCGCACGGTGGCCGAGCGACTCCGCACCGCACCGATCACCGTCGACGGAACGCACCCGGTGCTCCTCACCGAAGGCAAACTGGGCAACCTCATCTTCGAGGCCGCCACCAGCAATGTCGGCGCGCAACCCGAGACGCTGACCCCGCTCGGGATGCTGCCCGCCGCTCTGCACGCCGCGGCGCGCGGTGACGACACCGGTCTGCGCGCGTTCGTCACCGCGACCACGTCCGAGCCCGCCTACGAGAAGATCGACGCCTATATCGCCGTCGCCTGCAACGACTACGCGCAACTGTGGTCGCTCGATGCCACTGTCCCGCAACGGGAACAGCAGTACCACGAGGCGCTGGCCCGGCTCGCACCGAACGGCCTCGGCGCCTTCAGCGCGGAAGGCTGGGGCGCCGCCCAGCGTGACGGCGGCGACGCATGCATCCGCTGGCCTGGCATCCCGCAGCACCAGCGCCCCGATCAGGTGCGCACCCCCATGCCCGACGTGCCGGTCCTGGTGCTCTCCGGTGATCTCGACGCCATCACCCCCGACGCGAACGGCAAGCTGGTCGCCGCGAAGTTCCCCCGTTCGACCTTCGTCTCGGTCCCCAACACCGGCCACGTGCCCGACCTGGAACCGAGCGGCTGCGTGGTCGGCATGGTCGGCGAGTTCGTGCGCACCGGCGCCGCGCCCAAGACCGACTGTGTGCCGACGATCCCGCCGATCGCCGTGACGCCCGTCACGAACTGACCGGCCTCCCCGCATGACTACCACCACTGCTAGCCAGAATGATCCCATGAAATCGGCATTACCCGCGCCGTCGGTGCTCGTCGTCGAGGACGACCCGAACGTCCGCAGCACCCTCGACCAGCTCCTGCGCTTCGAGGGATACCAGGTGCGGGTCGCCGAGGACGGGCAGCAGGCGCTCGAGCTGCTCGAGCTGGAACGTCCCGATCTGGCGGTGGTGGATGTGGTCATGCCGCGGCTGGACGGACTGTCGCTGTGCAGGCTGCTCCGCCGCCGCGGCGACCGGTTGCCGATCCTGGTGCTCACCGCGCGGCACCAGGTCGGCGACCGGGTGGCCGGCCTCGACGCGGGCGCCGACGACTATCTGCCGAAGCCGTTCGACACCGAAGAGTTGTTGGCGCGCATCCGCGCCCTGCTGCGGCGCAGCGCACCCGACACTCCGGCCGACAGCGGGATTCTCGCGGTCGCCGACCTCACCCTGGATCCGGCGACCAGGGAGGTGCATCGGGGCGGGCAGCCGATCGAGTTGACCCGCACCGAGTTCGAGGTGCTCGAGCTGCTGCTCCGCAACGAACGCGTCGTCCTCACCAGAGGCCAGATCTACGAGCACATTTGGGGATACGACTTCGACACCGAATCCCGTTCGCTCGACGTCTATATCGGCTATCTACGCCGAAAGACCGAGCAGCACGGGCAATCTCGGCTGATTCACACGGTGCGCAACGTCGGCTTCACGGTGCGGGCCAAGTGATGCTGCGCACCAAAATTACTGTCGTTGCCGTGACGGCGATCGTCGCCGCGATCCTCGCCACCATGATCAGCTCATACCAGTCGGTGGCCCCGCTGGTCGCGGCCCAGGTCGATCGCGGTCTCACCGATCGGGCCGACACGGTGCTGGCGATCCTCACTGCTGCGGCACCGCTGCCGGTCCGGCCCGACATGACCGAACAGCTGGTGCTCCCCGACGGCACCGTCCAGCCGTTGACGCCGGGACGTCCGCCGATTCCGGTCACCGACGAGGACCGTGCGATCGCCCGCGCCGGTCAGGGCTCGGCCGAGAACAACATCGTCGTCGACGGCGTGACCTACGGGGTCCTCACCAAAGCCCGCCCGAACGGCGGCGCGGTGATGGTCAGCCAGAACTACGCCGAGGTCGAGCGCGTCGACGACGAATTCCTCTGGAGCACAACGTGGGTCACCCTCATCGCGGCCTTGTCCGCGGCACTGTTCAGCTGGCTGATGATCGGCAGGATCCTCCGGCCGATGCGCAGGCTGGCCGCAGCAGCCCGACGGATCAGCGACACCCAGGACCTGACCACGCCACTGCCCCGGTCCGGCACCGATGAGGTCGGCGATCTCACCCACAGCTTCAACACCATGCTTGCGGCGCTGCGCTATTCACGTATGCAACAGCAGCGCCTCGTCCAAGACGCCAGCCACGAACTCCGCACCCCGTTGACCTCGGTCCGCGGCAGTGCCGAACTGCTGCAACGCGCGCGCGGCAAGCTGAGCCCCGAGGACGAGACCAAGGTCTTGGACACGCTGGTCCAGGAAGCCAAGGCGCTGGACGCGTTGGTCGCCGAGCTCGTCGACCTCGCCACCGACCAGCACACCGCCGAACCGGCCGCCGAGGTCGATCTGGTCGAACTGGCCGAGGATCGCGCCCAACGCTTCCGCAGCCGCACCGGCCGCGCCATCACCCTCACCACCGACCATCCGGCCGCGGTAGTCGCACGACCCCAAGCACTGTCCCGGTGCGTCGACAACCTGCTCGACAATGCCGTCAAGTACAGCCCGGCCGAAACCCCGATCCACATCCACGTGCGCAAGACCCGGCTTTCGGTGCGCGACAAGGGATCCGGCATCGATCCTGCCGACCGGAACGCGGTGTTCGACCGCTTCTACCGCGCCGAAACCACCCGCTCCACACCGGGATCCGGGCTCGGGCTGTCCATCGTCCACGACATCATCACCACGCACCACGGCACCGTCTTCGCCGCCGAAAACCCGGACGGCGGTGCCGAAGTGGGCTTCCAGCTGCCGCCGAAGAGCTGAATCCGCCGCGGCCCCACCGTCAATCGTCGGTGCCGAGATACTCGAGCTCGGCTTGGAGCCCCGCGACCTCGGCCGCCAGTTCGGCCCGGAGTTGTTCGCGTTCCAGCAGACTGGCGCGCAGACTGTCGATCGTGTCGTCCATCGCGGCGAGTTTGCGATCCGCGCCGGACAATCGCCACTCGATCACCGCGCGTTGATCCACTTCCTCGTTCGCGAGCATCACCCAGCCGACCACGTAGTCGAGCCACTCTGGCGGTTTCGGCATCTCCTGGGTGTTGTCCCAGCCGCGCCTGGCCGACGGCTTCGGCGACAACACGTGTTCGGTGGTGGGGCCGATCAACTGAACGAGATCGAGTTTTCCGGCGCTGGTGACGACGACGGTGAGGCGATACCGCCCGGCAAGATGCATCCGCAATTCCACGGTGCCGCGGCCATCGATGCCGATGGCGCCGAGCCAGGTGCCGTACGCCGCGTCGATGATTGCCTCGAGCACGCCCGTCTGCCCGACACCGCGGCGCGCCCGCGTCGCGCGCTCCCGAAGGTCTTCGGGCGTGGCGGTCATCTGGTCCCAGTGCATCGCGCCCCGCTTTCTGCACGACCGGTGGCAGGAAATACGTGCCATACGAACATATATGTGCCACCCGCGCACCCGCGGTAGACATGCACGTCGTGCCACGGGTTCGTGCCGAACGCCTCGGATACTGGTACCAGTGCCCCCATTGACGGGGGCACCCGATGTCGCATCAACCCGATACTCTTACTCGGCCTTAATCGAGACGACCGACAGCGGGGGCGCATGTCATACCCACCCGGGCAGCCGAACGATCCGCGAGCTCAGCAGGGCTGGCCACCACAAGACGGGCAGAGCCCCGGCCATCAGCGCACGGACCCGACGCAACTGAACCCGGTGAATCAGGCCGACCCGACGCAGCTCAACCCGCTCAGTCAGGCCGACCCGACCCAGCTCAACCCGGTCAATCAGGCGGATCCGACCCAGCTCAACCCGGTCAATCAGGCGGACCCGACCCAGCTCAACCCGGTCAATCAGGCGGACCCGACCCAGCTCAACCCGTTGAGTCAGCCCGATCCGTCGTACGGCCAGCCCTACCACCCGAACGCGCAGCAGTACCCACCGCAGTACCAGCAGCAGCCCTACCAGCAGGGTCCCGGCCAGCCGTATGCGCAGCCCTACACACCGGGCCCCGGTCAGCCCTACGCGCAGAACCAGCCCTACCAGCAAGGCCAACCGTATGGACAGGGACCGAACGATCCCTACGGACAGCCTTTCCAGGGCGGCCACGGTCAACCGCCCTTTCCGCCGCCACACGGTCCGCACGGACCCGGCTCGGGCGGCGGTGGTGCAGGCAAGAAGGTCCTCGGCATCATCGGCTCGATCCTGGTCGCGTTGCTCGTCATCGGCGGCATCATCGGCTTGAAGGTGATCAAGTCCAACGCCAAGAACCGGGACCAGGAGGCAAGCGTCATCGCTTCCAGCATCCTGAGCCTGCCCTCGGAGCTCGGCACGCCCCCCGGAACCGGGACGAGCTCAGCGCCGAGCACCAGGCGAACCACGACGTCCCCGACCACCACCTCCGCCACGCCGGTGAAGCCGGCCAGCGTCTGGATCGCCGCCACCTACAACGAGGCCACCAACCAAGTCCATTGGGCGCGTAGCTCGATCGGCCAGGAAGTCGCCTCGCTCCAGGCACTGACCGCCTGTGGCGGCGGCTGCCAGGAGCCGGTCTGGTCGAGTGACGGCTGTGTGGCCATGGCCTTCGGCCAGAACAACGGCTGGGGTTCCGCCTGGGGTGCGACGGTCACCGAGGCGCAGAACAAGGCCCAGGCCACGGCTCAGAACAACTGGAACGTGCGCGGCCCGTTCGAGTTCTGGTCGAAGTGCGCTAAGGACTAGCCCACCAACGACCGGCACGGCGTCACCCGCGGCGATGGCCGCGGGTGACGCCGTTATGCGTACCGGGACAAGGCGTTTCGCGCTGTCCAGATCAGGCGATGCACACGGCGGTGCCTGCCGCCAGCGGTGCGTTCGCGTCGAGGTCGACGTTCAGATCCATCACCTTCGGCAGATCGACGCCGCCCCTGGCGGCGACCGCCGCCGCGTTCTCGCCGTCGCCCGCGGTGATCGACGTCTGGCAGTTCGGTTTCGGCGTCGCGTCGGCCGGTGCGCTCACGACGAGCACCGTTGCGCCGGCGAGCACAGCGCCACCCAGGAGGGCGACGATCCGATTGCGGTACATGACAGTTCTCCTTTCCTGGCCATGACCCGGCCGCACGGCCGGTGTCTGCTGCGGGCCGCCACGGGTCCGCTCGGCGAGCGGGCAGCGGACGACCCGGGAAAACGAGCACAATGTGATGCACCTGAAGATCTACCCAAATCCAGCGATCTAATCGCGGTCGGCGAGATCAATCATCGAAGTCCGTCCGCGCCGATCCGGAAACACCGTCGTGACCGGGCGGCGCGACACCTATCGATGTTTCCGTAGGAAGCGATACCACTGCACGACCATATCGATGATCATCGGATCTCCTTTCGTTACCTCGACAGCGAGGTATCCCACGGTCGCGCTGCCGAACTACGTAGCCGGGAAATCGATAGTGCGGACAATCTTGTGCCTCAAGTTTGCCAACTCGACTTCGGGGCATTCGACACGGGCCAGCAATTCCGCTCGATGCGGAATGTTTTCGCGGCGCGTCTTCCGCGATGAGGACGAGCGAAAGTCCAATCGCCGACGGTTCCCCGGAACTGTCGTTATCGTCAGGTACGCAACGTCCGGCACGTCTGAAGGAGGAAGCATGGAGTGGCTCTTGGGTCTGCTCGGCGGTGTGGTCGGCGGCGGCATCGGTGGCGCGAAGAACCCGCTCGGCCCGGTGGTGAACGGTGCGGCCGGCGCGGTCGGCGGCGGCGTCACCGGAGCGATCATTCAGGCTGCGGCCAGCAGCGGTCTCGACTTCGGCCAGATACTTGCCCAGGTCGCGGGCGGCGGCGTTGTCGGCGCTGTGGTGTCCGCGGTGCTCGGCTTCGTCACGAAGGCCAAAGCCGACCAGGCACACTGACCGACCGTCGATCACCCATTCGGCACAGCCGATATCCGGTCGAATCGTCTTTTCGAAGTTGCCCGCAAGCGATAGCCATGTCGACCCTTGTGAGGAGTATTTCGATGACACGTTGGAAGCAATCGGTGTCCGCAACGACGGCGGTGTTCGGCTTCGCCCTCGCACTCTGCGCTGGAGTGTTGCTGAGCCCTTCTGCGTCGGCGCAGCCCGCCGACGCGAATGCCGCGATAGATTCGCATTATCGGGACAAGGGCGGCACATCATCGCCGCTCGGCCAAAAGATCGGCGAGCCATACGAACTCGGCCCGAACGGGGCGGCGCAGGATTACCAGGGCGGCAAGATAATCTATTCGCCGGACACCGGCGCGAAAGTGATGTACGGCGCCATCCTCGACAAATATCTCTCGCTGGGCGGTCCGACCATCGATATCGGTTACCCGACCAATGACGAATCGGACGCGCCGGTTGCGGGCACGGCCCGCTTCAGTGAGTTCTCCGCGAAGGACGGCGCCACCATCGAGTGGAGCCCGCAGCACGGCGCATGGCTGGTCCGCGGTCCGATCCGCACGGCATGGTCGCATCTGCGCGCTACGGACGGCGTGCTCGGCAGCCCGGCCACCGACACCATGGTCGCCGACGGCGTCTACTCCCAGTCCTTCCGCGGCCAGAACGGCACCCCGGTCGAGGTGCGCTGGAGCCAGGACGGCGGCTTTGTCACCAACCCGCCCGACATCGCGAACCAGCTGCGCGGACTGGACGTCTCCGTTCCCGGCGCGGCGCCCGGCTCGGTGGTCGCGGGCAACGCCAGCGAACAGAACTCGACCGCGCAGGGCAATGACTCCGACTCGAACTCGAAATGGTGGGCACTCCCGGTCGGCCTCGTGATCGCCTGCGCCGCAGGCGGACTCGCCGGTCTCATCGGCGGTGGATCCGGCGGCGGACGCACCGCTCCTCGGCAGACCACGCCGGCCGCGACGGGCAGCGCGAGCGCCCGTTCCGCCGCCAACCACGAGACCCTCGGTGGCGCGCACCGGGCCACCCCGAGCGAACTCGGCGGGCGCTCCGGCGGGGCTTGATCGCACCACCGACCAGCTCCGCGACGACCGTGGCCGCGTCCGGCAGTGTGACCGCTTATTGCGCCTCGTACTGCCGGACCAGGCCGCAACTTCACCTGGATACCCCCCACCGCCAGCGCGTTCCGCAGGGTCTTCCGGTCACCGACCGACCCTCGCATGATGGACCGATGATCACCTGTGTTGTCGAGTACGTCATCGATCCGGCGAAGATCGACTCCTTCGAGCGCTTTGCCCGGCGGTGGATGGAGCTGGTCGACCGGCACGGCGGCACGCACCACGGCTACTTCCTGCCGAGCGAGGGCGCCAGCGATAAAGCCATGGCACTCTTCAGCTTTCCGAGCCTGGCCGCCTACGAGCAGTACCGCACCCGCTTCGGCGAGGACCCCGACTTCATCGCCGCCGACCGGATCCGCGACGAGAGTGGCTGCGTCCTGCGCTACGACCGCACCTTCATGCGTCCACTGCTGCCCGATCAGGCAGCACCTTCGCCCGGGCTACCCCACGGCCAGCGTCTTCCATAGGGCGACAGCGTTTTCCGGCGATCCGGCCTCCGGCACGCGCTTCTCGAACGCTGCGCGGGCTACCCGTTCCCGCTGCCGGGAAACCTTGTGCGGCCGCGGTATTCGACAGCCGCCGGAACGCCGACCTCGGGTGCTACCCCGAGGACGGCGCCGTCGTGACTTGGTTGCACCGCGAGCGAGCCAACCAATTCACCGAAATTCGCCTGATCGGCGCTGCTTGCCACACAGTGCGCAGCGCCGATCAGCCCCTCCTCATCGAGATGTGCACGCAGGTCGATAAACCTACTTACCGAAAAGTGCGCACCGTGTTGAATGCCCACTTACCAAAAGGTGCGCACCCCGATAAACACCTACTTACCGAAAGGTGCGTAGCACCGATCGACGCCTACTTACCCCACAGTGCGTACGGCGGAGTATGCGAGTTGTCGAACACGCACTTCCACTCTCGAATGGCATGCTCACGCTGGAACTGCTGCCCCGCATCGACGCACCTGCCGTTGGAGTTGTACCAGCCGATGAACCTCCAACCAGCAAGTTCACCACTCGGGGCCGGTTGGATGTAGCTGCGTGACTCGACCGCATTTGCCGAAGTCGAGATTCCACCGAGCGCCAGGATCGCGAACCCGACCGCCATGACTGCTGCACATCTGCGCATTGTTCTTCCTATCTCACTGAGGGGTAGTCGAACCCAGCTACCGATCGATCAGCGGCTGCTGATGATCGGCCTACCCACACCGGTGGACAGATCGTACGATTCGATGAACATGCGCATGATCGAAAACGCGATTCTTAACATCCGATTAAGGTGAGCGGCACGGCAATTCGCTTCGCTGAGAGCGAAAGTTATTGCCATGCGCAATCGCAAGGGCCGAGTCGTGCTGGCGTCGCCGATCTCGACACCCACCGAGACGGACCACAAACACCGCCGCGCTAGCGGCAGCCCGCGACCCCGAGCAGCGCGGGCACGTCGATGGCATCCGCTTCCTGTTGCGAGCCTTGGTCGTTGGGGTGCACGTTGTCGTTACTCGGCGACAGTCCCTGCGCCCAGCGGTCCGGGTGCGCCGGATCCACGACGGCGGCGTCGAAGTCGAGCACCGAATCGAAAATGCCGCTCTGCCTGATGAAGTCGTTGACTTGCCTGCGGTTGGCCAGGGTGGTCGGCAGCCCGTAGGTGGTGGCCGGGATCTGGGCGCCTTCGGACGGAGTGAGCGTCACCCCAATGATTTTCAGCCCGCTGCGGTGCGCTTTGTCTGCTGACATTGGATAATTCCTTCATCGGGCTACCACTCGGATCAGGAAAGAAAGATGTCGCGCAAAGCCACGCAAACGCTATCAGACACGGCACGATTCACCGTAGCGTGACGTCGAGCACAGTTTCCGCCGGACACTCGAAAGTCCCGGTCAGACAGGCTATTTCAGTACCGGATTCACCAACTATACATTTGACCGAACAATGCGCGACCGTGAAAAATCTGCCGAATTGTTCGCTTTCTCCCTTTGCGCGGCAATCACTTTATGCGGCGGCTACTTCTTCTTGCCTGCGACGAGCTTGACCGCGGTGGTCCCGTGCGCCACCTCGCGCCCACCCTGCCGGAGCGAGGCACGGACACCGGCGGATTCGGCGTCGAACTCCGCGCCGGGCAGGCCCAGGAACGCGCTGCTCACCTGCAGTTTGCTGGACCACGGATGACTCTTGCCATCACAGGCGACGTCCACCGGCGCTTCTGCGGACTGGGCGGACTCCCGCTGATAGAGGAAGAGCCACAGCGATCCGGTCGGTTCGTCTTCGACGGCCGCACATGTCGCGGTGCCGGACACCGCGACGCCATACACATCCTTGCCGGTGACGATCGTCTTCTCATTCGTGATCGTCGCCGTCTTCTGAATGGTCACCGTGCTGGCCGTCGACTCGTCGTCGCCCGTGTCCGCCGCGCCGACCGGTGCCGTACCGACAAGTCCGAGTATTACCGCAGTCACCGCGAAGAGAATTCTGGCGGCACCGAGAGCCGGCCGCATTGTTGTCCAACGCATGGGTTCTCTCCGTTCTGTGATGGAATCCGTCCAACCGGTTGCAGCGCCTTCATCGAGCAATGCATTAACGATATTCGGATATAACCGCTAATTCCGGGATGACCGGCCCCGCGCGTCGAGCAAGCGCACTCGCCGGGCCCATGTGCACGACAGCGGTTGCGTGACCCCCATCACTCGCGCTAGGTTCTGTGCAATGTCACACCGCACTGAGTGACAGTGGCGGCCGGGCGCTTTCCCGGATTCACGCAGCTGGAGGCGCACATGTCCGAAACGACCACATCGGCGGCGAACAAGCCATGGCACGGGGTGCTGGTGGCGACGACCTTGCCGTTCACCGAAGACCTCGCGGTCGACTACGACGCCTACGCCGAGCACGTGCGATGGCTGGCGGCCAACGGCTGCCACGGCGTGAGCCCCAACGGCTCGCTCGGCGAGTACCAGACCCTCGACGACGCGGAGCGGGCCAAGGTGGTGACCACCGCCATCGCGGCCGCACCCGCGGGCTTCACGGTGATGCCCGGCATCGCGGCGTACGGGGCGTTGCAGGCGCGCAAGTGGGCAGAGCAGGCTGCCGACGCGGGCGCGCACGCGGTAATGCTGTTGCCGCCCAACGCCTATCGAGGCGGACGTGACTCCGTCCTCGATCACTACCGCACCGTGGCGCAGGTGGGCCTGCCGATCGTCGCCTACAACAACCCGATCGACACCCGCATCGACCTGACCCCCGATCTTCTTGCCGAATTGCACGGCGAGGGACTGATCGTCGGCGTCAAGGAGTTCACCGGCGATGTCCGGCGGTTCTACGAGATCAAGGAACTCGCACCCGAACTCGACGTGCTCGTCGGCTCCGACGATGTGGTCCTCGAGCTCGGCATCGCAGGCGCGGTCGGCTGGGTGGCCGGCTACCCGAACGCGATCCCCCAGGCCACGATGGAGCTCTACACCGCTGCGGTGAATCGCGATCTGGCCAAGGCGTTGCCGCTGTACCGCGACCTGCATCCGCTGCTGCGCTGGGACTCCAAGACCGAATTCGTGCACGCGATCAAGCTGTCGATGGACCTGGCCGGACGGCAAGGCGGACCATGCCGCCCGCCGCGCGTCCCGCTCGCCGCCGCACTGGTCGACCGCATCACCCTCGCGACGCGCGATGCGCTGGCCAAGGGCTACCGGTAGCCACCGCGCGCGGACCCGCCCGGTGCGCAACCATGACGACGCACCAAGCACATCGGCACGTACGGGAATTGAGGACAACGCGATGACCGAAACCATGGTCGACCCCGGCTCCGACACCACAGCGGACGAGGTCGACTCGGCAGTCGCCGCGGCGGCGGCCGCGGCGAAACCCTGGGCGGCGCTGGCGCGGCCGGACCGAGCGCGGGTGCTCGACGGCATCGCGGACCGGCTCGACGCGCATGCCGCCGAGCTCATCCCGCTCGCCATGCGCGAAACGCGCCTGCCCGAAGCGCGGCTGACCGGCGAGCTGAAGCGCACCAGCTTTCAGTTGCGGCTGTTCGCGCAGACGGTCCGCGACGGCAGATTTCTCGAGGTGCGCATCGACACCGCGGATGCCGAATGGCCGATGGGCGCGCCGCGACCCGACCTGCGCCGGATGAACATCCCGCTTGGCCCGGTCGTCAACTTTGCGGCGAGCAACTTCCCGTTCGCGTTCTCGGTCGCGGGCGGCGACACCGCCTCCGCGCTGGCCGCCGGGTGTCCGGTGCTCGTGAAAGCCAATCCCGGCCACCAGGCACTGTCACGTGCGGTCGGCGATCTCGTCGCCGAGGCGATCGCGGAATGCGGTGCGCCGCAAGGCACTTTCGGCCTGATCTTCGGCAGGGAGGCCGGCGTGCGGGCGCTCACCCATCCTGCGGTCGCGGCCGCGGCGTTCACCGGCTCCACCGCGGGCGGACGCGCGCTCTACGACCTGGCGTGTGCCCGCCCGGTGCCGATCCCCTTCTACGGCGAGCTCGGCTCGATCAATCCGGTGTTCGTGACCGCAGCGGCGGCCGGAGCGCGCGCCGACGAGATCGCCGCAGGACTGCTGACCGCGGTGAGTGCCAGTGCCGGGCAGCTGTGCACCAAGCCAGGGCTGGTTGCGCTGCCCGAGGAGGCGCCGGTGTTCAGCGCGCTCGTCGAGTTGCTTCGCACTCGGCCGGTGCCCACCGGAGAGTTGCTCAACGACGCGATCGCGGCGGGCTTCGCCCAGGCGGTTGATCAGGTGCGTGCGCATCCGGCCGTCGAAGTACTGGCCGGCGGCGCGACGGGCGAGGCGTTGCTCCTCGCCACCACGGCGCGGACCGTGCTCGCCGATCAGGACGGGCTGTTGCGCGAAATGTTCGGCCCGGCAACCCTTCTGGTGAGCTACCAGAACACCGAGGAGTTACTCGAGTTGGCCCGCTCGATGCCGGGACAGCTCACCGTGTCGGTGTTCGGCGACGGCGCCGACGACACCACCCGTTCGCTCGTCGCCGCCGCATCGGACGCGGCGGGCCGGGTGCTCTGGAACAGTTGGCCCACCGGCCTTTCCGTCACCTACGCCCAGCAGCACGGCGGCCCATACCCGGCAACCACCACGCCGACGACGACGTCGGTGGGCACCGCGGCCATCGCGCGTTTTCTGCGCCCGGTGGTGTACCAGTCGGTGCCCTACGATCTGTTGCCGCCCGAGTTGCGGTCGGACAACCCGCTTTCCGTGCCGCGGTCGGTGAACGGGGCACGACCGCAATGACTCTCGACGTGCTGATCATCGGCGGCGGCATGATCGGCTGCGCGCTCGCCGACCGGCTGACGCTCGCCGGTGCGTCAGTACGGGTCTGCGAGGCGGGTGAGCTGGCATCCGGCACCACTGCGCACGGTGAAGGCAACGTACTCGTCTCGGACAAGGGACCCGGTCCGGAGCTGGAACTGGCCATGCTCTCTCGCCGACTATGGCCGGGGATCCTCGACCGCGTCGCCGATCGGCTACCCGACGAGGTCGCCGCGGTCGAATGGGAGCCCAAGGGCGGCATCGTCGTAGCGACCACCGAGGCAGGCGCGGCGACGCTGGCCGAGTTCGCCGACGGTCAGCGGGCGGCCGGGGTGCACTGCGAGGACCTCGACGCGGACCGGCTCGCCGCCGCCGAACCGGCACTGACCCGTGACGTCGTGACGGCCAGGTACTACCCCGACGACGCCCAGGTACAACCGGCGGGGGCGGCGGCCGCATTGATCGGATCCGCGATGGCCGCAGGCGCAATCGTCGAGACCGGCTGCGCCGTCACCGGCCCGATCCTGCACGGCGACAGGCTGATCGGAGTGCACACGACCCGGGGACCGCGGCACGCCGACATCGTGATCAACGCGGCAGGCCCCTGGGCGGGCCCGGTGTCGACGCTGCTCGGCGCCCCGATCGCGGTCAAGCCCCGGCGCGGCGACGTGCTGATCACCGCGCCGATGCCGCCGACCGTTTTCCACAAGGTCTACGACGCGGATTATGTAGGAGCCGTTGGCAGTTCGGACGCCGCACTGCAGTCCTCGGCGGTCGTCGAGTCCACCCGCGGCGGCCCGCTGCTGCTCGGCTCCTCGCGGCGCCAATGCGGGTTCGACGACCGCATCCGCCCGGACAGCATGGCCGCCATCGCCCGCAAAGCCTTGCGGCTCTATCCGATCCTCGCCGATGTCGCGATCATGCGCGCCTACGGCGGTTTCCGCCCCTACGTCGACGACCATCTCCCGGCGATCGGGCCTGACCCCCGCCTGCCAGGCCTCTGGCACGCCACCGGTCACGAGGGTGCAGGCATCGGACTCGCGGTCGGCACCGCCCAGCTCGTCGCCTCCGCGCTCGCGGGACAGCCGGACGAGGTCGACATCGCCGCGTTCGCGATCGACCGGCCCGCCGTCATCGGAGTCGACGCCGGCGAACCAGCCGGAGAGAAGGTATCGCGTTGAGCAACAACCACCTTCGCAATCGCTGCAGGCGAGCACACAATCCGGCACACCTCGTCTGCATCGGCACACAGAAAGGACATCCCGTTGAGCCCCGAACTCATCCCCGCGGACACCGACCCCGTCGGGCGTAGCGACCGGCCGCTGACGATCACCGTCGACGGCGTCACGGTCGCGGGCGTGCACGGCCAGACGCTGGCGTCGGTGCTGTTGGCGGAGGGACGCTCGCAGTGGCGAACCGCAACCACCGGTGGTCCGCGCGGCGTCTTCTGCGGTATCGGTGTGTGTTTCGACTGCGTCGCGACGGTGAACGGCATCCCCGATATTCGGCTGTGCAGGCGTCCGGCCCGTGACGGCGATGCCGTCGCCACGCAGTCCCGAGCGAATCGAGGTGCGCAATGAGTCGGCATGTCGTGATCATCGGCGGTGGACCTGCGGGCACCGCCGCCGCGCAATCGGCGTTGCGGCACGGCGCTACGGTGACCCTGGTCGACTCGAACGAGGCACTGGGTGGTCAGTACAACCGGCGCATCCCAGATGCTTTCGGGGTCAGGCGCCCACTAAGCATCGGGCACGGGTATGCCGAGGCGGCGCGGCGTGCGCGGCTGTTGATCGAACACCCACGGTGCGAGTACCTGCCGTTGGCATCGGTCTATCAGATCGAGCGGCATCTCGACGGTGGTTGTCCCACAGTTCGATTGCTGATCGGCATCGAGGGTGATCAGCGCACGCACCGCGTGGTCCGTGGTGATGCGTTGGTGCTCGCGACTGGCGCCTACGACCGGGTGTGTCCGTTTCCCGGCTGGGATCTGCCCGGCGTCTACACCGCCGGTGCCGCACAGACTCTCGCGAAAACGCAGCGCGTGCTGATCGGGCGGTCCGTGCTGCTCTCCGGCACCGGTCCGTTCCTGTTGCCGGTCGCGCAGTCGCTCGTCGAAGGCGGCGCGCACGTGCAGGCGGTGCTCGAGGCCAATCCCGGTCGCCGGATCCTGCGGCACTGGGCAAGCAGGCCGTGGGAACTGCGCCACAGCGCGGGCAAGGCGGCCGAGTTGATCGAGTATGTCGCTTGCGGTGTGCGGCACCGAATTCCGCTGCGCATGGGCCGCGCCGTGGTCGCCGTGGCAGGTGACGGCAGGGTCGAGCAAGCCACCATCGCCCGGCTCGACGAGAACTGGACGCCGATCCCCGGCAGCGAAAGCACCGTCTCCGCCGACGCGGTCGCGGTCTCGCACGGCTTCACGCCGCAGCACGAACTCGCGGTCGCGGCCGGGACACGCCTCACCGCACACGGCTTCGTCCACGTCGACCATGCTCAGCAGACCACTGCCGAGAATGTTTGGGCCGCAGGGGAGATCACCGGCATCGGCGGCGCCCAGGTCGCCGCCATCGAGGGCGCCGTCGCGGGAGTGGCCGCGGCAGGCGCCGACCCCGCCGCGGACCGGGCGCTGCGTGCACGCCACCGCACCGCCGAGCAATTCGTGGCCAGACTCGCTGCCGCACACCCGATCCGGCCCGGCGTGCTCGGCTGGTCCCGGCCCGAGACCGTGTTGTGCCGATGCGAGGGCACCACCCGGGACGACCTGACGACCGCCTGGGCGCGGGCCGCCGGAGACTCCTACCGACCGGCCAAGCTGGCCACCCGCGCGGGCCTCGGTCCCTGCCAGGGGCGTATGTGCGCGACGAACATCGAGGCGCTCCGCATTGGCGTGTCCGCCGACTCGCATCCGGTCCAAGATGCACCGCCTGCCGCCTGCCAGGAAGGCGCGCCAGGTGCCCGAAATCCGCGGTCACCCATGACAACCGCTCCCCCACGCGCGACATCGCCCATGCCGCCCGATCTCGCCGCAGCCACCCCTGCCTGCCAGGAAGGCGCGCGAGGTTCCCGAAATCCGCAGTCACCCATGACAACTGCTCCCCCACGCGCGACATCGCCAATGCCGTCCGGCCTCGCCGCTGCCACCCCGGCCTGGCGACCGCTCGCCGCACCGATCCGCCTGCGCGAACTCGCCGATCTCGACCACGAAGGACAGTCCTGATGCACAGCAGCATGATCATCTCCGCGATCGACACGCACACCGAGGGGATGCCGACCCGGGTGATCACCGGCGGCATCGGCACGGTCCCCGGCACCACGATGGCCGAACGCCGGACCCACTTCATCGAGCACCTCGACGGACTGCGCAAGCTCCTCGTCAACGAACCACGCGGCCACGCGGCGATGAGCGGCGCGATCCTGCAGCCTGCCACCACCGATGACGGGCATTACGGTGTGCTGTTCATCGAAGTCAGTGGGCTGCTTCCGATGTGCGGCCACGGCACCATCGGCGTCGCCACCGCGCTCGTCGAGGCGGGCATGGTCCCGGTCATCGAGCCCGTCACCGAGATCCGGCTGGACACCCCGGCCGGACGCGTCGTCGCCTCGGTCGCCGTCAGCAACGGCCACGCCGACGCGGTGACCCTGCGCAACGTGCCCGCCTACTGCGACAGCCTCGACAACGACATCGAGGTCCCCGGTCTCGGCACGGTGCGCTACGACATGGCCTACGGCGGAAACTTCTATGCCATCGTCGATCTCGCCACCCTCGACCTGCCATTCGACCGTGCCGAGAAGGACCGGATCCTCGCGTCCGGCCTGCGCATCATGCAGGCGATCAACGACTTCCGTCGCCCCGTGCATCCCGAGGACAAGCAGATCGCCGGGTGCAAGCACGTGCTGTTCCTTGACCCGGCCTCCGAGCCCGCGCACACGCGCCACGCGATGGCCATACACCCCGGCTGGTTCGACCGGTCGCCCTGCGGCACCGGCACTTCCGCACTGCTGGCCCGCCAGCATGCCCGCGGGCTGCTCTCCGAAGACCAAGTGCTGCGCAACGATTCGTTCATCGGCACCACCTTCCACGCGCGCGCCGTCGACACCACCACGGTGGGCGCCGCCCCCGCGATCGTGCCTGCCATCACCGGCCGCGCCTGGCTGACCGGCACCGCCAACTACCTGCTCGACCCGACGGACCCCTTCCCCGAAGGATTCGTCTTCTAAGACAAGCGATTTCACCCTCCGACCACCATCTTTGTTTTCCGCACCACCTGAAAGGCAACGACAATGGCTGTCGTAACCCGCCGCCCCCGTCCCCCCATGACCAGACGTGGGGTGATGCGCCGAATGCCGGTGACCGTCGCCGACACCGGCGACTTCAAGAAGAGCATGGGGCTGTGGCAGCTGGTCGCGCTGAGCCTCGGCGGGTTGGTCGGCGCCGGAGTGTTCTCGCTGGCCGGCGTGGTGGCGAACGAGGTGTCCGGCCCTGCCGTCCTCGTCTCGTTCCTGATCGCGATCATCGCCTCCGGCGCCGCAGGCCTCTGCTACGCCGAATTCGCGGGCATGGTTCCGAAAGCCGGTTCGGCCTACACCTATTCGTATGTGGCGCTCGGCGAAATCGTCGGCTTCATGATCGGCTGGGACCTGCTGCTCGAGTACACCGCGATCGTCTCGGTCGTCGCCATCGCCGTCTCCGGATACCTGAACTACATCACCCACTACCTCGGCTTCGACCTGCCAACCTGGGCGCTCGGCGCACCAGGCACCGGCTCCGGCCACAAAGTCGACCTGTTCGCGGTCCTGCTCTGCCTGCTGCTCGCGTTCCTGCTGTCCCGCGGCACCCGCGAATCCGCCCGCGTGCAAACCGGACTCGTCGCTCTGAAGATGGTGATCGTCGCGGTGGTCGTCATCGCGGGCGCCTTCCACATCAAAGCGGGCAACTACACGCCGTTCTTCCCCTTCGGTGTCGGCAGCGCGGTCTCCGGCGCGGCGCTGGCCTTCTTCGCCGTCTACGGCTACGACGCGATGAGCGCGGCCGCGGAGGAGTCCAAGGACGGAAAACGACTGCTGCCCAAGGCAATCCTGATCAGCCTCGGCATCGCCTCGGTCGTCTACCTGCTGGTCTGCCTCGTCATCGTCGGCATGGTCAATTACACCGACATCAACGTGAGTTCGCCGTTCTCCAGCGCGTTCGACTCCGTCGGGCTGGGCATCCTCGGCCTGGTCATCGCGGTCGGCGCGGTGGTCGGCGTGACCACATCCGCGTTCGCCAACATGCTCGCCGTCACCCGCGTCGGCTTCGCCATGAGCCGCGACGGACTGCTGCCGTCCTACTTCGGCAAGAGCAGCCCGACCCGCAAGGTGCCGACCAGGGTGATCTGGCCGGTCGGCATCGTGTCCGCGCTCATCGCCGGGTTCCTGCCGATCCGGGAGGCCGCCGAGCTCACCAACGTCGGCATCCTGATGGCGTTCATCGTCGTCGCGGTCGGCGTGCTGCGGCTGCGCCGGACACGCCCGGACGCGGATCGCGCATTCCGCACCCCGTTGGTGCCGCTGGTCCCGCTGGTCGGCATCGGCTTCTCGATCTGGCTGATCAGCCACCTCGACTGGGTCACCTGGGTGCGGTTCCTCGTCTGGCTCGCCCTCGGCTTGGCACTGTACTGGGGTTTCGGCTACCGGAACTCGAAGCTGAACACCTCGGAGAGCTAACTATGCTGGTAGCCCCGGGCCCGCCCACAGGAGAAACGCGGAGCGCATTGATGATTGAGCGGTTGGATACGGTCAAGCGACAGACCTTGCGTGATCATGTCTCCGACGCGCTGCGTGCCGCGATCATCTCCGGTGAGCTCGAGCCCGGGGCGCTCTACTCGGCGCCATGGTTGTCCGAACGGTTCGGGGTCTCCGCGACGCCGGTGCGCGAGGCGATGCTCGATCTGGTCAAGCAGGGCCTGGTGACGTCGGTGCCGAACAAAGGCTTCCGTGTCACCGAGACCTCCGACGAGGACCTCGATGCGATCGCCAAGATCCGCATGCTGCTCGAGCCGCCGAGCGTCCGCGCGATCATCGACCTCATCCCGGCGACCGACCTCCCCGGGCTTCGGGCACAAGCCGACAAGATCGTCGAGGCCGCCAAGCGCGGCGACCTCGTCGAATACGTCGACGCCGACCAGCGCTTCCACCTCATGCTGCTCGAATACTGCCGCAACCCGCGCCTGTCCCAGATCGTCAGCGACCTGCGCGCCCAAACCCGCCTCTTCGGCCTGGCCGCCCTGGTCGCCCGCGGGGAACTCGAACAGTCAGCCCAAGAGCACCACACCATCATCGACCTCATCGAGCACAACCAGGGCGAGGAACTGGAACTCTTCCTGCGCAAGCACATCGGCCACGTCCGCGGCATCTGGGCCGCCGGAAACACCCCAGACCACCACATCCCCTAAACCGCGCGGCGCATCCCGGTATGTGGGAGTGGCTGGGTGATTTCGTGCCGAGTGGGAACTGGTGGCGGGGGCTTCTCGGGCGATGCCGCCACCAGTTCCCGGTGATCAGTTGACCAACTGGTGACGAGGGCGGTTGCTGGGTAGGTTTCGGGTTAGCTGCTCGCTGTTCGGAGCTCATGGCGGGGACGGCTAGGGTTGGGGGTCTATGGCTATCAGCGCGACACTGCACACCTTTGCCGTTCACCTGGCTGACGTTGATCGTGGGGTCTACGAGGAGTTGGAGTTGCGGGTGGCGCGGCATCCTTCCGAGACCGACGAGTTCATGGTGACTCGGCTGCTGGCGTACTGCCTAGAGTACGAGGAAGGGATCACGTTCAGCGAGGGTGGTGTGTCCGCGACCGATGAGCCAGCCGTGCTGGTGCGCGATCTGACCGGACAGATCACCGCGTGGATCGAGGTCGGCGCGCCGGACGCGGAGCGGGTGCACCGCGGCAGCAAGTTGGCGGGGCGAGCCGCCATCTATACCCATCGCGACCCGGTGAAGGTCCTTGCCCAGTTGGCAGGCAAGCGAATTCACCGCGCCGAGGACATCCCGCTCTACAGTTTCGACCGCGACTTCATCGCCGCTGCGGTCGCCGTCCTCGAACGCCGCAATACCGCAACACTTTCCATCACCGAGCGCGCCCTCTACCTCGACCTCAACGGCACCACCCTCAGCACGCCGATCGAAGAGCACCACCTCGTCTGAATTCGCCTCAGCCGAACTTCCATTCGACGTATCGACGGTCGTACCATCGGGACTGTTCGGCCATCATGACGAGATGCGGGGCGTCTTTGTCGACGCCGAGACAGAGGATGCGGAGGTCGGACGGAGTTTGGTACCGGACCGTTGCCCCTTGACTCCCTGCGTCCAGCTGCAGGAACCACACTTGTCTGAGTTCAGGCCTAGGCACGGGTCGGTATTCGTGCACACGGAACTTTCCGGGGAGTGCTCCGCCTCCGTGCCGTGGCGGAGGCAGTTACCGAGGCCGCTGCGGAGCAGTGCCCAATTCGTTGAACCCGCTGCGGCAGGAATGCGAGTCCATTGCTGGTTGGGCGGTACATTCCCGGCGCCGTCGAACGCACACTCCTGCGCGTTCGGATAGTTCTCGACGCCCCGGTCGGTCAAGCACTGGCTGGTATACACATTGCGCAGATAACCGCTGCCTTGGTTGATCTCGGCGGCGGAAGTGCTGGTAGCGCCGAGCGTCATAGCTGCGGCGGCCGCGAGGACGATCAGGTGCGCGATACCTGTCTTCACTGTGCTGCTCCTTCGAAAGATGTACTGCTCGCTCGCAATACAGCTTCCGGCTACGGAGTTTCACCAGTGCTTCAGCTGTGTCTCAACGCATTCGGCCCACTAATGCACCCAGAAGTCGGCGAACTGTTTGGCCCAGGTTCTCGCCAAGGCGATCTGGGCGTCGGTGATGTTGGTGCCAGGGCCAGGGTCGTTCATCACGTTGTTCAGCTCGGTGCTGTGCGATCCACTGCCGGTGATCAGGTGGCCGATCTCGTGGGCGATGGTGGCGAACCGGTCGGACGCGCCTGCGGAGATCCCGATGCAACTGCTTCCGACCAGCGCCTCGCCGATCTGGGGTGCGTCCGGCGGTGCGATGCGGTGCATGAAGATCACCTTCACGACCGGCTTGTCCTTGATGTGCTGCGGATGGTCGTTGAGCGTGGCGTTGTTCGCCCGCAGTGTCGCGTTGGTGACCACGCCAGGCGCAGGCCCCGGCGCGGCGTGCTCGTTGTCGGTCTTGATATCGATGTAGTTGACGAGGCGGAACCTGATGCCCGCCTTACCCCAGATGCTGTCCGGTGATACCCAACCCAAGTGCGTATACAGGCCCTCGTTGTCCGGCACCGGCCAGTGATCCCAGGCGCGCTCGGCGAACTGGAGCTCGCCGGTGCCGCCGTCGGTGCTCTTGAGGTTGGTGGTTGGGCTCATGATCGGCACCTGATCCCACAGCGCCATCTGACTCGCCGCCGAAATCTGCTGCACGGGAATGGCATCGGAGAAAAAGCGGGCTACCTCGATCGGTACCAGCAGCACGTCCGGATCCAGTGCGATGCGCGCTTTCTCGGCGGTATTGGCGGCAAAGCCCTTGCGCCCGTGCACAAGTAGCTTCACGTCGACCGGCCGATAGCCGACCCGGATGCGTGCCTGCAGCCGCACATCGGCCCCGGTGGCTCCGCTGAAGGTACCGACGGTCGTCGGCCACGCGTTCGCGCCCTCGCTCAGCGATCCCGCCCGGATCGGCCGCAGCCCCGCCTCGGCTTCGCCGTTGCTCACCGACAGTTCGACGTCGCCGTTGGTGAACCGCCAGCCGTTGCCGATGCGGACTATCTCCTGCGGCACCGTCACGTTGTTCGGTTGCGCGGGGACGCTGATCAGCTTCGTGCCGACCTCGATCCGCGGGTTGTCGGTGTCGACGAGGGTGATGCCGTTCTCGACCTTCTTCGTGCCCTCGACCACCAGCGCCAACGTCTGGACCGGCGGTTGCGGCGCATCGAGGGGCTTCAGCACAGTCTGAAAACTCACGTTCTGCTCGGCATAGCGGTTATTGAAACCTTCCAGCACCGCACCTTCGAGCACCCCGAAATCGACGTCCTCGATCCGACGCGGTGACGGCTCGCCCGGCGAGTGTTCGTAGTTGAACACGATTACATCGAGGAAAACCGGACGCCGCAGCATCCGGCTTTCCAATAGTTTCAGCAACCCGGCAGACAATGCCGGATATGGGGTGAATTCAGCATTGCCGAGAAAGTCGCGGAGCACGGGTTCCGGAATACTGAAATCCACGCCGACTGCGTCCAGTGCACGGATCAGGGCTGCGGGTTCGGTGTTATCAGGCATGGTGATCGTTCTTCGGTCGATTGTTCCGGCGCTGGGTCGGCTGTTTCCGATCGTCGCAGGTTGATATCGATACTTCGCGAGTACTCAGCTACCTATCTCTGACCCGGCCTGCTACTCGCTACACTGTGACGTGCATTGCAAACTAAATGCACTGTGACCTGCACAGCAACTGTTGCGCTACGCCATTCGGCTCGATTAGCCTCCGCTTTATCCAGTACCGGCGGTTACGTTTAAACGAACGTAGGAGAAGCTCATGGCGCCCCCCACTCGCTCGGCGGTGCGCGACGCGCTGCGCAAGCACGGGTGGATCGGCGTCGTGATCGTGGTGGTCCTCGTCGCAGTGAGCGTCGTGGTGCTCAAGCTGCCCGACACCGCATTGGTCGACACGGCAGACCGCCCACCGCCGCTCCCGGCCAGTGCCGAGCTCCCGCGCAGCGTCATCGAGTACCGGCTGACAAGCGACTCACCCACTGCCACAGCACAAATCAGCTACCTCGGCGGATCCCTCGGCGTCAGCGAGGTGCAAGCACCGCTACCGTGGTCCATCCGTCTCCCCCCGTCGACGATCGCACCGGCGGGCATCACCGCCGAGGTCGATGCCGACTCCGTCACCTGCACGATCCTCGTCGACGGGCAGGTACGCGACACTCGGACCACCACCGGTGCCCGAGCCGCGGTGAGCTGCAACGTGATCGCGACATGACCCCGACCACGCGCGCGCCCGGCCGCTTCGCCGAGTTCCTCCGCCGCTACGCCGTCCTGGTCGTGGTCGCCTGGGTCGGCCTCGCCGGAGTGCTCAACCTGGTCATTCCGCAGGTGGAAACCGTGGTGGCGCGCCAGGCGCAGCCGTTCCTGCCGACGAACGCCGAGTCCGCGGTCGCACTGACCACCATGGGCGAGCGGTTCCACGAATCCGACACCAACAACGTCTCTTTCGTCTTCTTGGAGGCCGATCACGTCCTCGGCCAACGGGATCGGGACTACTACAACGCGCTCCTGCGCACACTCACCGCGGATAAGGACAACGTCCAATCGGCGATGGATCTCTGGTCGGACCCGATGACCGGTGTGGTGAACCAGAGTGCCGACGGCAAGGCCGCCTACGTGATGTTGCGCCTCGCGGGCTACATGGGCACGGTCAAAGCGAACGACGCCATCGACGCTGTCCGGCATATCGTCGACACCAGTACCAAGCCACCAGGTTTGACGGTTTACGTGACCGGACCCGGTGCGGCCGTCTCCGATGAGCTGACCGCCGCCGAACGCGGGATGGTCGCGCTGTCCGTCGCCGCAGGCGTTTTGATCGGCCTCGTGCTCCTCGTCGTCTACCGCTCGCCGCTGCTTGCCGGCGTCCCGTTGGCGGGCATCGGCATGGCACTTGCCGTGGCGCGGCCGCTCATCGCGCTGGTCGGCGAGCTGAAACTCTCCCCGGTATCGAGCTTTTCGGTGATGCTCGGATCCGCACTCATCCTCGGCGCAGGCGCCGACTATGCGATCTTCTTCATCGGCCGCTACCACGAGGGCCGTCGCAAGGGTGTTGCGCCCGCTGCGGCCTACCACGCCGCCTACCGTGGCATCGGCCCGATTGTCACCGCATCCGCCCTCACCATCGCTGGCGCCTGCGCCTGCATGAGCCTTGCCCAGTTGAGCCTGTTCAAGAGCGCCGGAATTCCCTGTGCCATCGCCATTCTGGTGGCGCTCGCCGCAGCGATGACACTCGTGCCCGCACTCATGAGCATCGGCGCTTCGGTCGGCCTGCTCGAGCCGAGGGCCGTCACCGAACACAACATCACGCGCACGTGGCGACGCATCGGCACCAGGACAGTGCGCTGGCCGGGCCCCATTCTCGCGGCGGGGCTCGCCACGCTGATCGTCTGCGGGCTCCTGCTACCCGGCATGATCACCGGGTACGACGAACGCGGCGTGCAACCCGCCGACACCCCGAGCAACCTCGGCTACGCCGCGGCCGAACGGCACTTCCCGTCGAACCGTCTCTCCCCCGATTTCGTGCTGATCGAAGCCAACCACGACCTGCGCAACCCTGCGGACATGCTCGCGATCGAAAGGGTGGCGAGGAAGCTCGCCGACGAGCCGGGCATCGACCTCGTCCAAGGCATCACCCGCCCGCTCGGCACCCTGCTTCCGCAGACCTCCCTGACCTACCAGGCCGGGTACATCGGCGACCGGATCGCGCAGAACAAGTCCATTCTGACCTCACGGGTCAACGACCTCGACGCGTTGACCAAGGGCATCGACACGATGATGGGCGCGGCGAACACGCTGCGCAGCACCCTGCAGCGCGGCATCGCCAGCCTCGACAGCGCCTCGAACGGCGCCGTCCAGTTGCAAACCGGCGTCACCCAGCTCCGAGACAGCGTCGACCAGGTCACCTCGACCGCACAGCCGCTGCGGCAGGCCGTCGCCGACAATCCGAACTGCGCCGCGGATCCGCTGTGCACGGCCACCAAGACGGTCATCGACAAGGTCGACAGCTCGCCGATCGCGACGATGGTCCAGAGCATCGGACCCGTCTCGAACGGTTCGGACACCATGGCGGACGCGCTCGGCGGCCTCAGCACCTCACTGCCGCAAGCACTGTCGAGCCTCGACCAGCTCACCGGCATGCTGACCCAGCTGCGCGGCATCGCCGCCGCGTTGACCGGCACCGCGGGTGCGCTGGTGCCGCAGATCAGCGATATCACCGACTTCCTGCAGGCACTCGGGCGCAACTTCAGTGGCAGCGACAGCGGCATCTTCTACATGCCGCCCCAAGCCTTCAGCGATTCCCGATTCACCAGGGCGCTCTCGCTGCTCATGTCGGCCGACGGCAAGAGCACGCGGATGCTGGTGTACGGCAGTGGTGAGAGTTTCGGCATACCGGGCATGGAACGTGCCGCTGCGGCAAAGCAATTGGCCGAACAAGCGTTGAAGGGCACCACACTCGACGGCAGTGTCGTCTCGGTCGGCGGCGTCGGCTCCTCGATGAAAGACGTACGCGCCCTTGCCGATCACGACTTCGCCCTGGTCGCGGTGGTCGCGCTCGCGTTCGTCTTCCTGATCATTCTCGTTGTGCTGCGCAGTCTCGTCGCCGCCGCGCTGGTGATCGGCACGGTCCTGCTCGCCTACGCCACCGCGCTCGGCCTCGGCGTCCTGCTCTGGCAGCATCTGCTCGGCATCGAATTGCACTGGATGGTCGCGCCGTTGGCGTTCATCACCCTGGTCGCGGTCGGCGCCGACTACAACTTACTGCTCACCGCGCGCTTCAAAGAGGAAGCCAGGGCCGGGCTCAACACCGGCATCATCCGCGCCCTCGCAGGCACCGGCAGCGTCGTCACCACCGCGGGCGTCGTCTTCGGCCTCACCATGCTGTCCCTGCTGACCAGCAAGCTGACCAACATCGCCCAGGTGGGTTCGGTCGTCGGCATCGGCCTGCTGGTGGACACCTTCCTCGTGCGCTCCTTCATCATCCCCGCGGCCGCGGCCAAGCTCGGCACCCTCATGTGGTGGCCCATCAAGCCCGCCGATCTGATCATGCCGCGCGCCGAACGCCTTCGCCCCCACTCGAATCCGGCACCCACACCGCCGATGCTCTTCCGTCCGATCTGGTGCCAGCCGCTGCTGGCCGCAGGCGCGTCTCTGCTCTTCCCGCGCCGCCTGTTCCCGCGCCGAGCCGCCCCCGCGCACTAGCCGGCGGCTCGAAACGCTCGTCGCCGCCGATGAGTTTCCGACCACGGACCGATAGTCCTCGCCGCTCTACTACTCGTCCCCGCGGATCCAGTCGGCCCAGTGGTCCTGTTGTTTTTTGACCTCCTCCTGCTCACGGACCCAGGCCCAATAGTGGTCGAAATACCGGAGAACCGCCGTTTGGGTGCCGGTGGCCTCGTTCAGTTCCGCGTGATATCTGTCGGCGTGATGCGCGTTGAGCGAGCTGTAGATCGCGACCGACTCCCGGATGGCGGGGTAGACGTTCCCGACGCGTCCGGTCAGCATTCCGGCAAGTGCGATCTGATGCAGCACCGCAGCCACCCGAGCTAGATGGTCAGGATCGATGTCGCGCTCGGACAGGTTCCGGTAGGCGGCGAGGGCCTCGTTGAGCGGAGCGATGGCCGTGAGCGGATCACCCGACTGCACCAGCCACACACCCTGGTATTCCGCGGCGCGCGCGAAGCCGAGTTGATGCGTGTACGGATCGGCCTTGGTGAGATAGCGATAGAGCGAAAGGGATTGGTACGCCGCGGCCTGCGCATCCTGGAACTGCTCGTCCGCCGCATGGCCGACGGCCAACTGTAGCCAGGCTTCGGCCAGATTCGGCAGGTAGGCGTCCGGCCGGTCGACGACCAGCTGCTGGTAGAGCCCGACGGCCTCGTCACACAGCGCCACCGACTCCGCATTACGTTGCTCCGCAAATAAATTCGTGCCGTGCACCAGCAGCGCGTCGGCAAGGACAGCCGAGTCGATACCGGTATGCCCCGCCGCCAACCGCCGACACAGTTCGACGGCCTCCGCGCTCGCCGTTACCGCTTCCTCCGCATCGGCGGAATCGGCTGCGCGCCTGCCGATATTGGCCAGCGCCGCGACCAAGCCGGGCAGGTGTACTGGATCCTTGTCGACCAGTCCGCGATACAGCGCCACCGTCTCCCGGAGCATCGGCAGGCCTTCGGCGCCACGGCCGAGACCCACCAGCACGGCGTCCCGTATCTCCAGCGCACCGGCATGCGGTAGCCGGTACGACCCGTCCGATTCGGCCAAGCCACGATAGATCTGCTCCGCCTCACAGGCGAGCGGCTCGGCCTGTTCCATCCGTCCTGCCTGCGAAAGCCGCATCGCGACCGTCGCCAGACACGCTGCGAGCGCGGGCAACTCGGCCGCCGACCCGGCAGCCTGGAGCTGCCTGCGCAGACTCAACGCCTCCTTGGCCGCAAGCAACGCCTCGGCCGAACGCTCCTGATCCGCCAGCAGATCGCCGAGCAGCTGCAACACCTCCGCGAGGGCGGATCTGTGCTGCAGCGCACCAGATCCGACCAACGCACGCAGCCCCTGCACCGCCTGCTCGGCCGGTGCCACCGCGTCCTCGCGCCGGTCGATATCCAGCAGCAGCCCCACCATCTGCCGACAGACGACGACCGAAGCCTCTTGGTAGACAGTGGGTTTGCGCTGGACGAGCACGTCCATGATCAGCATCGCCTCCCGCAGGCCCGCGAGACCCTTGTCGGTCTGCCCAAGCCGGGCGAGCTGAGTACTGCGCAGGCACAGTGATTCGGCCAGGTCGGCCAGATGGTCGTAGGGTTTCGAGTGCACCAGATCCCGACGCAACGCCACCGCTTCTTCGATCGCGGTCAGTGCCTCGGCATCGCGCCTCATGATCGACAGCTGATGGCCGAGATTGTGCAGCGACGAGGCCAGCCCCGGCAGCAGGACATGCTGATCCGCACTGTCCCGGACCAGCGCACGGCCGACCTCGACGGCGGTCTCGGTCATGGTCAGCGCCGTGCGGGTATCGCCCTGGGTCGCCAGCCAGGTGCCGAAGTTGTTGGCCAGCACCGCGATATCGTCCAGATGCTCGTGCCGGTCGCGGGAAGGCAGGGCAAGGTACTGCGCCATCGCCTCGTGCGCGTTGCCGACCGCGTCGTCGGTGCGACCGAGCCGGAATTCGGCGATGCACAGCTGGATCAGTGCCGCCGCGAGTTCGGCAGGATCGACGGCCACCCTGCTCCGCAGCAGGCGGGCGGATTCGGTGGCGGCGGTGCGGGCGGCCGAGTACGAACCGGCGTCGTTGAGCCGTTGCGCGTGGATGCGATGGATCCGGGCCTGCCGCACCGGATCCTGCTCTGCGGCAAGCCGATCCGGATAGGCCTTGGTGGAGATGAGCGCGACCGTCAGGGCGATGTCCAGCTCGCGGCAGTGCCGGGGATAGCAGGATTCCAGGGCTGCCAGTACCGCCGGGTCGATGCCGTCCAACTTGACGAAGTGCTCGACCGCGGCATCGCCTGCCGCGACCAGCACCTGTGGGTGTTTGCGGACCACCGGGAACAGTATCTCCGTAGCGACGTGCGGCCACCGGCGCGCGGTCTCCACCAGGTTCGTCATCACCTGCGGTGTCCACCAGGCCACCGGCGTCGCCTGCTCGGTCGCGGTGTCGAGCAACCGCTGCGCCGCCGCAGCGGTCCATGGGTCCGGCGCGATCATGTCCTGCGCCCTGTTCGGCGCCCGGCCCGGGATGGAGAGTGCGACGAAGTCCTCGCCGAGGCGGTCCGGGTGCAGTCCCTCCAGTACCGTGTGCGGGTCTTCCGATGGGTAGCAACGCGAATGGTCGTCCATCAGCTCGTGCGCCCGCTCCGAGGTGGACACCAGCCCGACGTGCCGAAGAATGCCGTCGGCCGGATGCGGGGTCACCGCACCGATCAGCGTGGCCAGCCACACCACCCGGTGCATCACCTCGGGGCGGGCGGTGATGTGCCCGATCTCGAACAGCCGGGTCCAGTGTGTCTGTTCGCGGCGCAGCAGATAGCCGGACAGCGCAGCCTGGTCACCGGGCAGGTCGGCGCCGCGCAACTGACTGTCGACGGTGACGAGGGCGGCGAGATGCAGGGAAGCACCGACGTGAACCCGGGTTGCGCCAGATCGATCTCCGCGGGTGGCGTCGCGGACCGGTCGTCGCGGACGCCCATTGCGGCGGCGAAAGCCGCTGCCGCCGAACCGAAGACGGTGGCTCGGTCGAGCTGGGTGCCCAGCGGCGTCAGCTCGATGGCGTCGGCAGCGATATCGAATCCGCCCTCCAGATCGTGGGCGAGGGTGGGCCACCAGTGGGTCGCCGAACGGGCCACCATGAGCACCCGCATCGAAAGACCACGCTCCAGCGCGAGCATGTGCAGCTGGGTGATCAGCCTGCGCAGATGGGTCAGCAGCCACCGGTCGGCGTAGTCGACCAGCACCAGAACGCCGCGGCTGCTGCCGAGTTCGACCGGATCCTGCGGGATATCGGAATCGGGCGCGTACAGCGCCCGCCACACCGCCCAGCCCGCGCGGGCGGATTGGGCGGCGTAGTGCGTCATCAGCCTGGTCTTGCCCTGCCCGCCGCCGGCGTGGATCAGCCGGACCCCGAGTTGATCGGGCTGGCTCATCCACTCGTTCAGCCTGGCGATCTCCTCGTCCCTGCCGATGAACGGCACCACCTCGTACCGGGAGTGCAGCAGCCGGGCGGGCTGGGCCCGCGCGCGCTCCTTCGGCACGGTCGCCGTGGCGGTAGGCAGATTCTCGATCCGGTAGTGCTGCTGCTGGTTTCCGGAGATCGTGACATTGCCGGAGCCGGCGATCTGGATCACGTCGCGGAAGACGACGGTGTTGCTGATCGACTGCCCCTTGACGGACCGTCGCCACGGAAACTTCACCGGTCCGCGTCTAGCTCGTCCGCGTCATGGACCTGGTCCACCGGCCCGGCGATCCGGCTGTGCGAAACCGACTGGCCTGGTGGCGGATTCACCGTAGTCGGAGCAGGAACGGCACCGGGCGCGGTGACGGCGGGACTCCCGCCGGTGCGGCGCAGCGTTACTTTGCCGCGCACCCGGCCCACCTGGAGCACCCCGCCACCGACCGCAGAATCGCTGACTCCCTGAGTGACACCGCCGACGCTCGCCCGCCTGGCCAGCACCACGCCGTACACGGTGGCGACAAGCCCGACGGCGGCTAGGAAGAAACTGAGCACACTCGCCAGCTTGTCGGCCTCGTCGAGACCGACCGCGACGAACAGCCAGATACTGCACCCGAGCCCGATCAGACCGGCAAGTCCGATCACCCACCCCAGGAATCGTTGGATCACACCGCCATTATCGGCGCGAACGTCCGGCGACACACCGGCAATTCCGGCCGGGAAGTATCGTCCTAGCGTCTGCCGTGCGGCAGCTCGGAATGCTCGCCGGCGGCGATGAATTTCCGGGCCGAGAAACGTCTACACAGACATGACGACACACACGCTCGCGACCGATGCGGTCGATCTTGTCTACGACGTGCACGGTCCGCTGCCCACCGCGGACGGGCGACCACCGCTGTTCATGATCGGACAGCCGATGGACGCCACCGGATTCACCACCCTGCGATCGCATTTCACCGATCGAACGGTCATCACCTACGACCCGCGCGGGCTCGGCCGCAGCGTCCGGAAGGACGGCCGCATCGACCATGCACCCACGGTGCAGGCCGACGATCTGCATGGGCTCATCGAGGCGCTCGGCGTCGGTCCGGTGGAGATGTTCGGCAGCAGCGGCGGCGCGATCGTCGCGCTGGCGCTTGTCGCCGCGCATCCCGGCGATGTGACGACGGTCGTGGTGCACGAGCCGCCACTGCTGCCGGTCGTTCCCGATGCCGAGGCTTGTGCGCGTGCGCGTGCGGCTGTGCGAGACACCTACGAGGCCAAGGGATCCCACGCGGGCATGGCGCAATTCATCGCGATGACCTCATGGGAGGGCGAGTTCACCGACGACTACTTCGCCAAGCCTGCCGCGGATCCCGCGTTGTTCGGGATGCCGAGCGACGACGACGGCACCCGCGACGATCCGCTGCTCTCTGACCGCTCCTGGGCGGTCAGCAGCTACAAGCCCGACGTCGCCGCGCTCACCGCGGCGCCGACCCGGATCGTGGTCGCCGCGGGCATCGAGTCGAAGGGCACCTTCACCTGGCGCACCTCGGTGGCGATGGCCGAGCTGCTCGGCCAGGAGCTGACCGTGTTCCCGAGCCATCACGGCGGATTCATCGGCGGCGAGTACGGATACGCAGGTCAGCCCGAAGCCTTCGCCGACAAGCTGCACGAGGTGCTCGACGGCAAGAGCTGACCACGCTGAGCGACCAGGGGCCTTTGCCCGAACGCGCCCGATTCGCTCTACCCTGTCGGCATGACTGTTCGTCGTTTCGCCGCCTTGGTCCTGTTCTCCATGTTCGCTGTCTTCGGGGCGACGGCTTGCACCGTCCAAGGGCAAGGCACCAAGACCGAGTGCGCAGTGAGCGGCTGCACGATCACGTTCGACCGCGGGGTCAATGCAAAGGCCAGCGTCCTCGGGGTGGATGCGGAACTTGTTGCCGTCGACGGCAATACGGTCACGTTGAAGGTGGGCGGCCAGCAGGTCTCGGTGCCGGTCGGCGAGACCAAGCCCGCCGACGGGCTCAGCGTCAACGTGCAGTCGGTGACCGCCGACAAGGTGATCGTCAAGGTGACCACCGGCATCACCACCACCGGCTGACCCACCCGAGCTCAGCGGGCGTTCTCGTCTCGATAGCGCCCGATGAACCGACGCAGAATCCGGCTCGGAACGGTGACCGATTCGCGGTGGCCGAGTTCGGTCAGATAGTCCGCCTCGGCCGGGTCGAAATAGCCCGCATGCCGGTACACCTCGATGCGCAGCGCCAGCCCGTCGCCGTCCAACTCCGGATGGAACTGCGTCGCATACACATTCCGCCCGGTGCGGATCATCTGCACCGGGCAGTCGGCCGAGCCCGCGAGCAGCACCGCGCCGGGCGGCACCTCCTGACAGGCCTCCTTGTGCCCGACAAAGGCACGGAAGTTGTCCGGAATACCGCGCAGCAGCGGGTCATCGCGCCCCTCGTCGGTCAACTCGATGGTCTGCGCGCCCGCGGTCTCGCCGTACCGCTCCCCGTTCACGGTCCCGCCGAGCACGTCCGCGAGAATGCTCAGCCCGTAGCAGGCGCCGAGGTAGGGCACGTCGCGCTCGATGATCTCGGCAAGTAGCTTCTTCAGCCCAGGCTCGAAACGCCGTTGATACCCGTACTTTTCGGCCTCCGGGGCGGCGACATTGCTCGGACCGCCGCCGACGATGACCGCCCGGTGCTCGTCGAGGGCGATGTTCGGCAAGCCCTGGTCCATCTGAACCCGCGACACCTCATCGGCGTCGAGGTCACCGGCTCGCAGGATGGATTGGTACTCGTCGTCCGCGGCGGGGCGCTCGGGCCGTAGCTGGAGCAGCAACAACCAAGGTGTGCGCATGCACCGATTGTGCAAGATCCGTCAGCGATCGACACGCGTCATCGTGATCGACACGGCGTCCGGGGTGAGGATCTCGCCGTCGGCGGACCGCACCTCGACCGGCAGGACCGGTCGGCCGTGCGCCTTGTCGACCAGCCGGGGGCGCATTTCGTTGTCCTCGAAGAAGTACGCCTCGCCCCACTGACGCAGCGCCGTGATCACCGGGAACAGGGCGCGGCCCTTCTCGGTCAGGATGTACTCCTGATACGGGCTGCCGTCGGTGGCCGGAATTGTTTCCAGCAGACCGTTGGCCAGCAGGCTTTGCAGCCGCGACGACAGGATGTTCTTCGCAAGCCCGAGGCTCTTCTGGAACTGCCCGAATCGGGTCGAACCCTCCAGGGCATCGCGAATGATCAGCAGGGTCCACTGGTCGCCGATCACGTCGAGCGGCCTGGCGACGGCACAGCTCGCCCCTTCATGCGTGGTCCGCTTCGGCATCGTCCATCCTTCCGCGTGATCGACCTTCCGATGGGTTGCACAATGCTACCACCCGTGGCATGGTTTCAGTGGTAGCACAATGCAACCATCGGAAGGTCGGGGATGCACCACAGCGCAGCGAACGCCAAAACCACACGGGCAGTGCCGTTTACCGCGATATCGGACATGAGTTCACAACTGTCCCGAGGTCGCACGCTGCTCTTCGCGATCGCCTGCGGGCTGGCCGTGGCCAACGTCTACTACGCGCAGCCTCTGCTCGACCTGATCGCCGCGGATTTCGGTATCGACCACGGCGCCGTCGGCGCAATCGTGACGGTTACCCAGATCGGCTACGGCGCGGGCTTGCTGCTGATCGTTCCGCTCGGCGACCGCCTCGACCGGCGGCGTCTGATCGTCGGGCAGTTGAGCCTGTCGTTCCTCGCCCTCGGCGCCGTCACCTTCGCACCGTCACCGTGGATCATGCTGGCCGCCATGGGGGTTGTCGGCATCCTCGCGGTGGTCGCCCAGGTCATCGTCGCCTATTCCGCCATCTTGGCGAACCCGACCGAACGAGGACGCGTGGTCGGCACGGTCACCAGCGGCATCGTTCTCGGCATCCTCCTGGCGCGCGTCATCGCGGGCAGCATCGCCGACATCGGCGGCTGGCGTGCAGTATTCGCCGTCTCGGCGGTCGCGACACTGGCCATGGCGCTGGTGCTGCTCCGCGCGACACCGAAGGAGACCGCTCGTCGCGAACGTCTCAGTTACCGCCGACTGGTCGGCTCCGTCCCGACTTTGCTTGTGCGCGAACCCGTTCTGCGCGTCCGCGCGATCCTGGCGTTCCTGATCTTCACCGCAATCACGACACTCCTGACACCGATGGTGCTTCCGCTGTCCGCCCCGCCGATATCGCTGTCACACACCAGCATCGGACTGTTCGGGCTCGCAGGCGCGGCAGGTGCGCTCGGCGCGGCATTCGCGGGCAACCAGGCCGATCGGGGCCACGGTCAACGCACCACCACCATCGGCCTCACGATCATGCTCGCGTCCTGGATCCCGATAGCGCTACTCCCCCACTCACTCTGGTGGCTCGTGCTCGGTGTCGTCGCCATCGACTACGGGTTGCAATCCGTGCACGTCACCAACCAGGGCTTGATCTACCGCGTCCGCCCGGAAGCGCAAAGCCGCCTCACCGCCGCCTACATGCTCTTCTACTCCCTCGGCTCCGCCACCGGCGCCCTCCTGTCCACCCTCACCTACGCCACATGGGGCTGGAACGGCGTCTGCCTCCTCGGCGCCACCGTCAGCCTGACCGCCCTGATCTTCTGGGCAGCCACCAAACCCACTGCACCAGAACACCTCTCTACCGAAAACACCAACCAGAAAGTCGAGTTCCCATGACCACCCACTACCGCGACATCACCATCGACGGCACCCGAATCTCGTATCGAGAGGCCGGAAGCCGGGACAACCCAACCCTTTTGCTCCTGCACGGCTTCCCCGCGTCGTCGTTCATGTTCCGCGGCTTGATCGATCGGCTCGCCGACCGCCTCCACCTCATCGCCCCCGACTATCCCGGCTTCGGCCACAGCGACGCCCCCGACCGCAACGAATTCACCTACACCTTCGACAGCCTGACCGACGTCGTCGAACGTTTCACCAAAGAACTAGCCCTCGACCGTTACGCCCTCTACCTCCAAGACTTCGGCGGCCCTGTCGGATTCCGCCTGGCCGCCCGCCACCCCGACCGTGTCACGTTCCTCGTCATCCAGAACGCCAACGCCTACGAGGAAGGCCTGCCCGACAGCTTCTGGACCCCGGTCCGCGCCTTCTGGAACGATCCATCTCCCGCCAACCGCGCGGCCATCCGCGAAGGCGGCATGTCCGACGCCGCCCTCCAATGGAACTACACCCACGGCGTCCAAGACCCCACCCGAATCGACCCCGACAGCTGGCTCCTCCAATCCGCCCTGCTCAACCGCCCCGGCAACAAGGACGCCATGCTCGACCTCCTCTACGACTACCGCACCAACCCACCGCTCTACCCCGAATGGCACGCCTACTTCCGCACCCACCAACCCGCCACCCTGATCACCTGGGGCGCCAACGACGAGATCTTCCCGGAATCAGGCGCCCACCCCTACCTGCGCGATCTCCCCGATGCCGACCTGAACATCCTGCCAACCGGCCACTTCGCCCTCGAAGACCACGCCGACGAAATCGCAGCCCACATAACCCGATTCGTTCACCGCAGCGAAACCTGAGGAAACGTGGTGTTGGGGTTGGGCACGTAGGTTGACCAGTCATGACTGGGGCGGCTTCGACTAAATTCGTGCACACTTTCGCCGCGCTCGCTGCGGCATTCGCGCTGATTCTCGGATTCTCGACCGGGGCGCAGGGGCAGCAGGATCGGGCGGCATCGGACGCGTCGATCATACTGGTGTCGGCGTCGGTGCCGCAGCGGGCGTGGGACACGCTCGCCAGGATCGATGCGGGGACGTGGCCGCCGAACGACGGCTCCGGCACCAAGGGCGGTGGCACCTGGTCGAACCGGGAGGGGCGGTTGCCGCGCACCGATTCGACGGGCCGCCCGATGGCCTACCGCGAGTGGGACGTCAATATCAAGAAACCGGGTCAGAGCCGCGATGCCGAGCGAATCGTCACCGGCAACGAACGCACCGCGTGGTACACCGGCGATCACTACGGGACGTTCACGCAAATGCGCTGACCCGAACAACGGTCACCCGCACACAATCAGCACACACGCAGCACCGGACCTCCATCCGACCCATACCTAGGTCTGCTAGGGTTCATCCCTAGAAGATCTACGTATGGGAGTCCGGTGCATATAGACAAAGATTTGGTAGCCGCTTCGGCGACTCCGCTGGTCCTAGGCATCCTCGCCGACGGCGAGTCCTACGGCTATGCCATCGTCAAGCGCGTCAACGAGCTGTCCCGCGGCCAGATGCAGTGGACCGACGGCATGCTCTATCCCCTGCTGCACCGCCTGGAACGCCTGGGCTACGTGTCGGCAAACTGGGGAACCTCCGAGGGAGGTCGCCGCCGCAAGCATTACGCGATCACCGATGCGGGCAAGGAGGTGCTCGCTGAGCGACGCCTGCAATGGACCGTCGTCGCGGACGCATTGAACCAGGTCTGGCAGGACATCCAACTGCCGCCGCACCTCGCGATGGGATGGTCCTGATGCACGACGACGCCGAGTTGGAATCGCAGATCGGCCAGTGGCGCGGCTACATTCAGCGCCACAAGGCGATCTCCGCCGCCGATGTCGAGGAACTCGAAGATCATCTGCGCGGTCAGGTCTCGGACCTGTCCGCCGCCGGGCTCAGCTCGGACGAGGCCTTCCTCGTCTCGATCAAGCGCATGGGCGCACTGGACGCCCTCTCGCGCGAGTTCGCCAGGGAACATTCCGACCGACTGTGGAAGCAGCTGGTGCTGGTGCCCGCCGCACCGGATGGCAACGGCGCGCGTCCGAGGCGTGAGCTGATCATTGTGCTCATCCTCGCCGTCGCGGCGGCACTCTCGTTGAAGACCGGCTTGACGCTGTTGTCGGACGACGCACTCGGCCGCAATGTGAGCCTCTTCGTAATCCCCTTCCTCACAGCCTATTTCGCGTGGAAGCGGCAGCTGACGGTACGCACCGCCGCACCGCTGATCATTCCGTTCGTGCTGGCCGCGGTGGTGCTGAACGTCTTCCCGTTCACCTATGCGGGTGCTACCGAGGTCATCGCCGCGATCCACACACCCCTCGCATTGTGGTTCGTGGTCGGTCTCGCCTACGTCGGCGGTGACTGGCGATCCGACCGGCGCCGAATGGATTTCATCCGATTCACCGGCGAATGGTTCGTCTATCTGACGCTGCTCGCGCTCGGCGGCGGCGTGCTGATGGGACTGACGGTCGGCGCCTTCGAAACCCTCGACATCAATGTCGAGTGGGTCATCGAAGACTGGGTCGTGCCGTTCGGCATCGCGGGCGCGGTCATCGTCGCGGCCTGGCTGGTCGAGGCGAAACAGAATGTGGTCGAGAACATCGCGCCCGTGCTGACTCGGGTGTTCACCCCGCTCACGGTCATCATGCTGCTCGCGCTGCTCGTGGCGTTCGCGACGAGCGGCAGCGTCATCGACGTGGACCGGAATCTGCTGATCCTGATGGATCTCATCCTCGTCCTCGTGCTCGGTCAGCTGCTGTACGCGATCTCCGCGCGCGACCCGCTGGCCGCACCGGATCTGTTCGACCGCCTCCAGCTGGTCCTCGTCGTCAGCGCCCTTGCCGTCGACGTGGTCATGCTTGCCGTAATGCTCAGCCGCATCGCGGAATTCGGCTTCACGCCGAACAAGACGGTCGCGCTCGGACTGAACCTGGTGCTGCTGGTCAACCTGGTCTGGTCGGCCTATCTGAGCCTCGGCTTCGTCCGCGGCAAGCGCGGCTTCGGCTCCGTCGAGCAGTGGCAGACCAGATATCTGCCGGTCTACGGAGCCTGGGCCGCGGCCGTAACTGTCACCATCCCACCGCTGTTCGACTTCGCGTGACGCGGGCGCGTCAGGCCGTGCGGTCCGCGGGCGTGTCGAGTTCGGTGGAGATCAACACGACGAGATCGTCGACGGTCTGCACATCGGGCAGTTCCATGTTCTCGAACAGCACGATGTCGAGTTCCTCCTCGATCTTGGAGAACAGTTCGAGCAGGGACACCGAGTTCACGTCGAGGTCGTCGCGCAGCGATTCGCTGCCGGTCAGCGTGCGTGGCACCCGGGTGACCGAGGTGTAGGCGGTCTCCAGGACATCGATGATCTTCGTCCGATCAGCCATGGTTGTACTCGCTTTCTGATTAGGGGCCTGTGTCGGAGCTTCGGCTTCGGCACAGGCCCTAGGTCGAAATGTGGATCATTCGGTCGTAGGCGTCGTTGTCCGGGGTGAGGCCGACCGCGCGGATCGACCACATCATCTCGTCGGTGCCCGCTCCGATCCGGCCGAGCCGGACGTCGCGCCACAGCCGCCCCATCGGGGTCTCTTCGGGCAGGTAGCCTGCGCCACCGAAGATGTGCATGCACTCGCTGACCACGCGTTCGGCGGTCTGGGCAGCGGTCACCTTCAGGCCCGCGATCTGGTGCGCGCCAGGGCCGCCCGGCCGTCCATACCCTGCCGCAGTCGCCAGCGCGGCGGCGCGCAGTATCTCCACCCTGGCACTCAGATCGGCGAGCCGATATTCCAGCGCCTGATGCTTGCGCAGTCTGGTGGCGAACTGGGTGCGTCGATCCGCGTGTGCCACAGCAAGTCCCAGCGCCAGCTCACACGTGCCGATCAACTGCGCCGCGGCGCCGAGCCGTTCCATGGTCAACCCGTAGTTGATGACCGCGAGGCCGAGGCCGGGCCTGCCGAGCATCGCCTGCTCCGGAATATCGGCTGACACAGCGACTTTCACTGTGTCGAGGCTGTGCGTGCCGACCTTCTGATGACTGTGTTCGACACGCAGTCCCGAGCGCGGCACCACCGCAACACCCAGCCGCGCCATCTGCGGACCGTTGTCGCGGTGGACTCGGCACAGCACCAGGCAGAAATCGGCGACGCTGCCGAGGGAGACGAACTTCTTGCGCCCCTCGATATGCCAGCCGTCCGCGGTGCGCCGCGCCGTGGTGGTGACCTGCTCGAGATCCGACCCGCCGGTGGCCTCGCTCGCCCCGACGCAGCCGACCAGCTCGCCGCGCATCGCCTGATCGCGGACACCGCGCAGATAGTCGTTGTCGCCGAACCGGCACAGCATCGACAGCACCGTTTCGAGGTGCAGGCTGATGCCGACGGCAAGACCGCCCGCGCCTGCCCGCCCGAGTTCGGTGGCAAGCAGCACCGAGCGCCCGGTGTCGCCGCCGGCGAACCAGCGCTCGGCGAACACGTGTGCCGCGCCGAGGTCGTGGATCACCGCGGTCGGGAATTGCCCTGCGGCTTCGGCACTGTCGAGATGCGGCAGCACCAACTTGTCGATGTGCGCACGGACCGCGGCGCGATACCGCTCGACATGCGGACCGTAGAGTCCCGCGTCGAGTAGTGCGCCGGTATCGGTCAGCGGATCATCGGGGGACGTGAGATGGGTGGTCACGAGCTGCCACACCCTTCCGGTAGCTGGTGGATCAGCAATGCCGATGAGTCTGGCAGCGACCGCCCGCGCCGGCCTATCCCCAGAGATCGCTAGCCAACTCTCGTCATAGGCAACACCTTTCGCGCCTCGGTAGAACAACTCTCGTGTCGCTCAACAGTTCCCGGCTGATCGAATGGGTCAGCGAGCCCAGAAAAGATCGTGGCGTGCGTTTCGCCGACGACGCCGACGGCTGGCGTTTCGTGTCTTACGCCGAGCTCGCCGAGCTCTGCCTGCGCGGCGCCGAGCAGATCGTCGCGGCGGGCGCCCGCCGCGACGGACGCGTCTGCGTGGTGATGAACACCTCCGAGGCAGGCATCGCCGCCTTCTGCGCCACCCTGCTGGTCGGCGCGACGGTGGCGCCGGTCGCGCCGCCGACGCACACCATCAGCGGCGACTATGCCGGCTACCTCGGCCGCATTCTCGGCGCGGCACGGCCGGACGTGGTCGTCGCCGAGGAACGCTTCCATGTCGGCGTGAAGGCGGCGCTCACCGCGGCGGGTCTCGACGCTCCCGTGCTCGCGATCGACGCCTCGGCGCCGGTACCGACCGAAATCCGCCCGGTCAGCGCCGAATTCGCGCTCCTGCAATTCACCTCGGGCAGCACCCGCGCGCCCCGCGGCGTGCTGCTCACCGGTGCCAATGTCGAAGCGCAGCAACGGTTGATCACGTCATGGCTCGACGTGAGCGGCGACCTCACCGCCGCATCCTGGCTGCCGCTGCACCACGACATGGGCCTGGTCGGGTTGCTGCTGCCCGCGCTGGTGCACCAGTTCGATCTGCGGCTGCTGCAACCGGTCCAATTCATCGCACGCCCGTTGCGCTGGCTCGAATGTTTCGGCCGCGACGGCGTGTGGAGCACGGCGACGCCGAACTTCGGCTTGGACTGGATTCTGCGCAAGGTCGCACCGGAAGCCTTGGCGGGCATGGACTTCGCGAGCTGGCGGCATCTGATCATCGGCGCCGAGCGGGTCGAATTCGACGTGCTGCGCCGGTTCACCGAGCTGCTCGCCCCGCACGGATTCGATCCGAAGACACTGCTGCCCGCCTACGGCCTTGCCGAGGCCGCGCTCGCGGTGACCGGACTGCGCACCGATGCGGTGCCCACCGCGCTCGCCGTGGACCCGACCAGCCTGCGACTCGGCGGCGCCGTGCGGATACTCGGTTCCGCGACGCTCGACAACGGCCACGCTCCCGAGCCGGACGGTACCCACACCTGGTTGTCCAGCTGCGGGTCGCCGCTGGACTCCGCACAGGTGCGGATCCTGGACCCAGAGGGCACGCCGGTCGGCGACAACGTCCTCGGCGAGGTCGCGATCAGCGGACCGTCGGTGACCCGTGCGATCGTCGGCGAGCCCACCGAGACGACGCAGTTCGACGACGACTGGTACCACACCGGCGACGCCGGATTCCGCTGCGGCGCCGACCTTTATCTGGTCGGCCGGATGGGCGACAGCATGAAGGTGCACGGCAGGACGCTCTTCGCCGAGGACATCGAGTCCGCCGTCACCGCGGCCGCGGGCGCGCCGAAGAACCGGGTGACCGTCCTGCTCGGCACCGACCGCGGCGCCCCGACCGTCGCGCTGCTGTGCGAGCGGCTGAAACTCCCACCCGAGCAAGTACTCCGGGTGGTCCGCACACTCGCTGGCGAACGGGTGACCCTGCGCGTGCTCCAGGTGGAGCAGGGCACGATCGCCCGCACCACCAGCGGCAAGCCACGGCGCAGGTATCTGTGGCGTCAGCTCACCGCGGGCGATCTCGCGGCCAATATCACCGCCGAGGTCGGCGACTACCTGGACGACCAGCGGGGTGCGTGACGACCATGCATGCCCTGATGATCAAGGTCCATCTCTATGGCCTCGCCATGCTCGTGCCCGCGCTCGTGCTGCTCCCCGCGCTCGCCGTCGTCGTGTTCGGCGCCAACTCCTTCGACCGGGGTCCGCTGGTGCAGATCGCCGGAATCGTGTTGGCGACTGCGGGATTCGCGCTCGGCTATGCGTGCGTCCTGGTTCTCGCGGTGCGCGGCCGCGGCACCGCGTGCCCGACCTCGCCGCCGCGGCGTCTCGTCGTCGACGGACCCTATCGCTACACCCGCAATCCCATGGATACCGGCACCATCGCGATGGTGTTCGGCATCGGGCTCGCGCTCGGCTCGCTGACCTATCTCGGCTACGCGGTCGTGCTCACCCTCGCGCTGCTGCTGTGGGTCCGGTACGAAACTACCGCGCTCGAGCAGACTTTCGGTGCCGCCTACCGGCGCTACCGACTCAGTACCGGGCGCTGGATTCCACGCCCGCAACGTCAAGAAGGGCGGTCATCATGGCCTCGAACATCACCGTAGCCGGCCTGGGTCATTCGATCGGATCCTCGGTCAGCGACAACCAGGAAGTCTCGAAATCGCTTGGTCTTCCCGATGATTGGATGGTCGAGCGGACCGGCATCGTGGAGCGCCGGGTCGCAGGCGAGAACGAGAACGTGCTCACCCTCGCCACCGACGCGGTGACCAAGGCCTGCACCGACGCCGAGCTCGCACTCGACGACATCGGCACCGAGACCGTGCTTTTCCACATCCAGATGGGGCAGACCCACTTCGCACCGCCCGCCCCCATCGTGCTCGCCGCACACCTCGGCCTCAACAAGGTGCGCACGCTCGGCATCGACGGCGTCTGCGCCGAACCGATCGCCGTCATGGAGATGGCGATGCTCATGCTGCGCGCGGGCCGCTGTGAACGCGCCATCGTGTCCACCTCCGTCGACTTCTTCGAGGTGATCAACAAGGCCGACCCGCAGACCGCAGGCCTGTTCGGTTCGGGCGCGGGCGCGGTGGTGCTCTCGGCGAACGGCAACCCCGGCAACGGCTTTCAGGGCATCGTGCACGGCCTGCAGTGGGAGACCCACGTCAAGCACTGGCGGCTCGGCGTCGTCGACGTGCGCAACACCGTCCAGCACGACACCGGCGTCACCATCGAGACCAGCTACTACGAGATGCAGGGCGAGCGCCTCGCGACGGTCGCACTCGGGCTGCTGCCCGGCCTGCTGAACCGGGTCATGGCCGAGGCAGGCTGGCAGCCCGAGGATGTCGACCTGTTCCTGGCCCACCAGGCCAACGCCAAGCTGCTCGAGCTCAGCGCGCAACGCTTCGGCTGGGATGTCGCGTCGGTGCCGCTGCCCGTCGTGCACTACGGCAACATGGGCCCGTCCAGCCTGCTCATCAACCTCTCGCTGGCCAGGGACGAGGGCAAGATCAAGCCGGGCACCCGGTTGATCCTGCTCGCCTTCGGGCTCGGCTTCTCCTTCGGCGCCATGGCCGTCGAGGTGATCTGATGACGGCCGAGCCCGTGCTGATCGTCGGCGGCGGCACCTCGGGGCTGGCCGCGGCGGTCGCGCTCGCGGCGCGCGGGCGGCCGTCGATCGTCCTGGAGAGCAGGCAGCATTTCGACGAGATCGACCGGGGCGACATGGTGCACCACGACGGCATCTCGTTGTTGCGCGGCTGGGGTGTCGGCCCGGACCTCGACAGCGGTGATCCGTTGAGCCTGCGCCAGTTTCGCATCATCGACGGCGACGGCAAGAAGCTGTTCGAGATGAAGATCGATGCGCTGCTCGGGCCGCAGTACCGGTTCACCGCGATCCGGCACGCCGATATCGCCAGAGCGCTGCATGCGGCCGCGACACGCAGCGGTCTGGTGCAGATCGTGCCAGGGACCCGAGCCACCGACCTGCTCGTCCACGACGGCCGGGTACACGGTGTGGCGACCAGGGCAGGCGAGTATCACGCCTCGCTCACCGTTGTCGCCAACGGTGGCCGATCCGCGCTGCGGGACACGCATTTCGGCAAGCCGACGGTATTCGAGTACGGCACCTCGCTTTTCAACGTCTGTGTACCCGCCCTGCCGGAGTTTCGCGACAGTGCCTACTACGTCCTCGACGACAGCGGGTTCTTGGTGCTGATCCCGCTGCCCGGCGACCAGCATCGGATCGGGATCCAGTTCGCGACCGCGTCCGCGCCGCGCCCCAACCGGGCGAACTTCGTCGAGTGGGCCACCCGTATCTGCCGGGTGCTCGATCCCGATCAGCTCGAATTCCGCGAGGCGAATATCTATCACATGCGCCGATCGATCGGGCAGAGCTGGTGGATACCGGGCGCAGTGGCGCTCGGCGACGCGGCGCACGTCGTGCACCCGGCGGGCGGTCAAGGCATGAACCTCGGATTCCAGGACGCCGAGGCACTCGCGGCTGGCGTCGCCACCGCCGACGGGACGGCGGCGCTGGACAAGGCGTGCGCGCGCTATGCCAAGCGGCGCCGCAAGGCACTGAACCCGGTGTTCCGCCGCACCCACCTGATCGGCAAGGCGGGAAGTCAGCAGACGGCGCTGTCGGCCAACCGTCGTCTCATCGAGACGGTCGATCGCACACCGCCATTGAAGAAGGCACTCGCCAAACGCTTGGCCTACGTCCGCTGACCGGCGGAACCGAACCGCACGAAAGGGTACGTCGATGACCAACGGCACACGGACACAGGAGAATCCGCGATGACGGCCGCAGTGGTGAAGACCCATCTACTCGGCGCGCTTGTGCTGCTCGCCGGATTGGCCTTGGTGCCGTGGCTGGCGATCCTGCTCATCGGTGCGCGGACCTTCGACGGCGGGACCGGGGTGCGGGTCGCCGGAATCCTGGTCACCGTCGCCGGATTCGCACTCAACTACGCCTGTGCGCTCACCCTTGCGGTGCGCGGCCGAGGCACGCCGGTGCCGATGGATCCGCCCACAGAGTTCGTAGCCACCGGGTTGTACCGGTATCTGCGAAACCCGATGTATATCGCGAATGCCTTGCTGGCGTTCGGCATCGGGCTGCTGCTCGAATCGTGGACCTATCTCGGCTATGCCGTGGTGCTCACCGTGGTGATGCACGTCTACGTGCTGTTCGAGGAGCGGGAGCTGAAATCCCGTTTCGGGCAGACGTATCTGGACTACTGCGCACACGTCAACCGCTGGATCCCGCGACGGCCGGGACGCGCGGACACACTGGCGCCCGGCCTGTCGAGTTAGGTGAGCACCATGACCGAAGCCGTTTCCGAGCTGCTCGATCGGGTCGACCGCGACACCGGCAGGCTGGCGGGCGCGATGCGGCAGCTCGACTGCCCCGACGGCGTCACTCGACCGGTCGCCACGTTCGGCCGTGGCACCCCGATCGTCTGCGTCCCACTGCTGCCCGAGCTCAATTTCGTCTACGCACCGCACATCGACGCCCTGAGCGCCGATCACGAGGTCGTACTGTACGAGCCGGTCGTCAGCCGGTCCTGCCGAATCACCGTCGAGGACCGCGTGCGCGAATTGCGCTGTGTCCTCGACGCACTCGGCCTCGACTCCGCCCATCTGCTCGCGTGGAGCGATGCGGGCGCGGTCGCCTATCGCTTCGCGGCCGCCTACCCGGCGCACGCCCGCTCGGCCGCCCTGCTCGTGCTGCCGGACCGGTATCGCCTCCGCCCGCCGCCGATGCAGGCGATCACCACACTGCTCTACCGTCGTCCGATCGAACGGCTGGTGCCCGATGCGATGGTGCGGTTGCTGCTCGGGTACTTCCTCGGCGGCCCCGGTGCGCCGCCGCGGCTGCTGCGTACCAGGGCAAAGCAGGTTCCGCAGTTCCCCAGACTGTTCAAGCACAGCATGCTGCCGATGTTCTTCGACCATCTGCCCGAGGCGGGCGAACTCCATTGTCCCGCTTTGCTGCTCAGCGGCGACCGCAGTCGCATCGTGACGGTGGACCAGGCCCGCCGGATGGCCGAACTCATCGGACCCGGCGCCGAATTCCGGTTCGTGCCCGGCGGCGAACACTTCCTGGGGTACATCGCCACCGAGCCGGTCGACCGGGCGCTGCGGGACTTCTACGCGCGCGTCGGCGTTTCCTGACCCTGCCCGGTGACCTTCGCCGCCTGGTGGCCCGGCCCTGCGCCTGGCCACCAGTTGCGGTGGCCGAACAGCTTCATCAGCGCGGGGACGAGGACGAGCCGGACGATGGTCGCATCGACCGCCACCGCGACCGCCAGTGCCAGCGCCATCATCTTCACCGTCGAATTGGGTTGCGGCACAAAGCTCAGGAACACGCACACCATGATCAGTGCGGCGCTGGTGATCAATCGGCCGGTGGACGCGACGCCGGCGACGACGCTCTCGTCCGGATCCCCTGAGCTGTCGTAGGCCTCCTTGATCCGGGACAGCAGGAACACCTCGTAGTCCATCGACAACCCGAAGACCACCGCGAACATGAACAGCGGCACGAAGAAGATGATGGGCGTCGGCTGGTCGAGCCCCACCAGCGGCAGGCCCCACCCCCATTGGAAGACCGCGACGACAACACCGTACGACGCGCCGATGGAGAGCAGGTTCATCATTGCCGCTTTGAGCGGCACCACGATCGAGCGGAACATCACCATCAACAGGATCAACGCCACCCCGACCACGACGGAGACCACCAAAGGCATCCGCGCGCGGATCACGTCGGCCATGTCCATCATCGAGGTGACATCGCCGCCCAGGAAGATCTCGGCGTCGGGGTTCCGATCGCGGACGCCTGCGATCGCGTCGGACCGCAGCCGATGCACCAGCTCCGCGGTCGAGGCGTCCGTCGGGGCGCCGGTGGGCACCACCCGGAACACGGCGGTACTGCCGCCACGCAGCGGGCCTTCGACGGTCGCGACGCCTGCAGTGCCTTTCAGAGCAGGTCCCAATTCTGTACTGACCCGGTCGATTTCGCCCTGCGGCGCATTCGCGGCGACCAGGAAGACCGTCGCGGTGCCCGGCCCGAACTCCCGGGCCATCACCTCGTAGGCCTGCCTGCTCTCGCTGCGCAGTGGTTCGGTGCTGTCGGAGATCACCGAGAAACGCAGTCCGACAACGGGAGCGGCCAGCAACAGCAGTGCGGCCACGCCGCCGATCGCATACGGCACCGCGCGCCGGTTCACATGCCTGCCCCAGCGCAGCCACCACGCGGACGACACGGCGGGCCGGATGCGCGGCAGCCGATAGCGGTCGATGCGCGCACCGATCACCGAAAGTGCCGCAGGCAGCAGCGTCAGCGCGGCGACGACCATGATCAGCACCGCGCCCGCGATGGCGAGGCCGATCACCCCGATGAAGCGCACACCGGACAGCCAGACGCCGCTGATCGCGAGCGCGACGGTGCCGCCCGCATACAGAATCGAGCGTCCCGCGGTGGCAACGGCGTGCGCGATCGCGCTGTCGATCGGTGCGCCATCGGCGAGTTGCTCGCGATAACGCGTCACCACGAACAACGCGTAGTCGATGCCTGCGCCGAGCCCGAGCATGGCCACCATGATCGGCGCGGTCGGGTTCACCTCCACGTAGGCGGCGGCCACCTGTACCGCGGCCATCGCCACCGCCAGCGCGGGCAAGGTGATGGCGACCGGCAGCACCGCGGCCAGGTAGGAGCCGAAGGCCAACAGCAGGATCGCGATCGCGACAAGCACGCCGAGCACTTCGACGTAGGAATTCTCGGGTTGATCCAGCAGACCGGGCACCATCCCGCCCATCCGCGTCGTCACCCCGGCCGCCGCCAGCGGCGCTGTTGCCGTGCGCAATTCGTCGACATCGCTCAGCCGGATATCGGCAAGATCACCCTTGAAGAACACGTGCGCGACGGCCGCTCGCTCGCTTCGTTCGCCGCCGATGCCCCCGAACGGGTTCTCCACGAACGCAACCCGCGGTAGCGCGGCGACCGCCGACAGCGCCCCGCGCACCTGATCCGCGACCGCAGGATCGTCCAGCCGGACACCGGTTCGTGCTTCGAAGACGAGATTGGCCACCGGCCCGCTGAGCTGCGGGAAATCCTTGCGCAACACGTCGACGGTGCGCTGGGTGTCGGTACCGGGCAACTCCGAATACTGCCGGTAGACACCGCCACTCGTCAGTGCACACACCCCGGCGGCCACGACCACCAGAAACCACAGCGCGAACACCTTTTTCGGGTGGCGCGCACACCACGAGCCCAGGCGATACAGCGCTCCGGAATCCTGTCGCGCGGAGCTCACAGCATCCTCCTCGCGACGTGGATCCGGGACGGGCAGTTCAATTTTCGCATGACGCTCCGCATATGGTTGGCAACCGTGTGATCCGAGATTCCGAGCTTGCGCCCGATCATGTGATTGGTGAGCCCCTGCGCCACCAGGTCCGCGACCTCGTATTCGCGCTGGGTGAGCACGGTCGACGACGGCGCACGTCCGTCGCTGAACGCTGTCCTGTCCACCGTCTTTCGCGGCTCGGCCGGCACCGCGGCGGCCGGCAGCGACCCGGAAACGATGCCGCACAGGCCGAGTTGAACGGCGGCCAGCTCGATCGCCAGCGGCAGGCCACCGTGGCTGACGCAGAGATCCGCGACGAACGACGCCGTCTGCTCGGTCAGCTCGAAGCCGGGATCCACCGCGCGGGCCCGCTGTGTCAACAACGCCACAGCGGGGTTGCGGCGCAACGCATCCGGCTCGTGGACGGCGTCGGCCGCAGGCAGCGGCAACGGACCCAGCCGCAGCACCTTCTCGCCGCGAATGCGGATCGGCTCCCGGCTCGTCACCACCACACGCAGGTGCGGATTGGCCTCGACCACATCGTTGACGAACGACCAGATCTGATAGAAGCCCGCATCCGCGTTGTCCATGAACAGCAAGCCGAGTTCGTCCTGGTGCTCCCCGCGAAACAGCGGTGCGCACACCCGCGCCGGATCGAACGCGCGGCTGAAATCCAGATACAGCACGCAGCCGAACCGATCGCGAATCATCCGCACCGCCTCGCTCACCAGGCGGCTCTTGCCGACACCGCCGGGACCGACCACCGCGAGCACATGCTGCTGGCCCTCGACGAGCAGATGCCGCACCATCCCGAGTTCGGCCCGGCGGCCGACGAAAGACGTCGCCGCATCATCGCTGTTCAGCGCGATATCCATCGGACGAACCCCGTGTCATCGATCGATACTCCCCCGCGCATTCGCAGGACGTACCCAGCGTAAACTCGGCGGTCGCCCGCTCCGGTCCGCCGCCGCGAGGTTGACAGGTACCTGCTACAAGAGGCGAACAGCGTTGTCGGCGGGCCATTTACGTGCTGGCCCGCCGACAGCACCGATCAGGTCACCGGCTCAGCTCCACTGTCCGGGAACGCCAGCATCGCTGTGCGTAGATCCGGGTTGGGCTCGCGGTAGGCGGCGGTGGCGACCCAGTCGCGCACTGCCGCATGGTCGGTCGGCCAGTTGCGGAGAAGCTTCAAAGCCGACCAGCGACAACGGATGACACGATTGGCGAGAGCGACCCGCACCAGGCGCTCGCCGAGACCGGGGTGATGGTGCAGTGCTTGCACCACCAGCTCCAAGGCCATGTCCGCCTCGTAACCGATACCGAGGCCAACAGATTCCGATGGCCCCGACGCCAGGTCATCGAGCGGAAGGAGTTCCTCGGCGAGCTCGACGATCTCCTCGAACGGCCCGCTGCGGTACCGTATCGCCCACTGCCACACGTAGCCGTTGTGGGGATCGATCCTTAACCGCGCAACGGCAAATGGGAACGCGTTCACCCGCAGTCGCCCCGCACAGGAGAGCGCATTCTCGAATCTCCGCTCCTTCGCGTCCGCTGCCTGTCCATCGATCGAGACGTGCGCCGTGAGCTCGCTCATCACCAAGTCATGCCAACGTGGCTGTGACACAAGAGATCTGTACCGTTCCCGCAGGCGCGCGGGCTCATCGTCCGGCCAGTCGAGCTCCTCGGTGTGCACGAACCGCTCCAGGGTGAGTGCCGCATCGAGCAACCCGAGATCGGGTGCGGCCGCATCGACGAGCTCCGCGAACCGATGCATAGCGGGCACAGCGTCGTCGTAATCGTGCATGTCGTTCGCGGGTCCGCCCATAGCCAGCGCTCTCAGAATGCCCGCCGCACCGGTGAGCAAGGCGTCGTCGACGTCATCGAGCAGCGCTTCATAGAGACCTCCGGTGGTGGCGGCGAGGTGGGCGAGGTATTCGTTCATCACTCCGTTGCGAAAGCCGGTGCGCAACAACCAGGCTTTGATGTCCGGGTCGGTGCAGCCTGCCAGCCGCTCGACCGCGTGAATGCGGCCCCAGCCGTCCAGCCGCTGTGCCAGCTGGAAGACGGCACGGTGCCGGTCGGGTTGGGTATTCATCAGCGCGACCACGGCGAACAACGCGAATTCGTCGAGCGTCCCCAGCAGGTGGAGCAGCTCACTGTCGCGTTCGTCGCCGCTGAGGCCGAGCAGCACGATGCCGAGTTTGGCGACTTCGCGCCGAGTTGCGTTCTCGGCCACGAATCGTGCTGCACTACGCAGCTTTTCGCGCGCCACTTGACGAGATCGCAACTCCTGCAGGAGATCGTCGGCGACGCGTACGACGTCCAGGCCAGCGAAGAGGTCGAGTAGCGGCGCCGGGTTGTCCAGATGGTCGAGGATCTGGTCGGCCAACTCCTCGACGGGTTGGCTGCCCACCCCGAAGTGGTGGGTCCGGATACCGTCGAAAACGACACTGGGCAGCACGAATTCGCCGGGTTCTCGCGGTTGTTCGTCCGGAAGCGGATGCCCAGCACGGGGCCACGGGCCAGGGCCGTGCAGAGCGGCAAGAGATAATGCGTGGGCCACGAACGTGGCCTCGCGGGGGCTCAACGGCCCGGGCGCAGCACGCCCTTTCCATAAGAGATCATGGGCACGAGGATGGCAGTTCGCCCGCCAGGACGCAAGTAGGCCCGCTACCCCTCCTGGTGCCTGCGTTCGCGCACGGTGACCGTGATCACCGATCGCGCGAGCGCGCGGAGGTCGTCCGGGATGACCGTCGGATCTATCTCGCCCTCGAAGCCCTCGAGGATCGCGCCGTCGGACCAACTGACCGAGTAGCGGTACCAGCAACGGCCCTCGCTCGGGTGGTAGAGCAGGTCGAGCTCCAAGCGCACCGCCATCTCCTTGAGAGCCGCCGCCACCTGCGCGGGTCCGCCGGTGTTGGCGACCTGCCACCACACCGGGCTGAGCCGGTCCCCTTCGGAGATCTCCACCAGGTACCTCAGCACACCGCCCCTGTCGCTGAAATCGGTCACCTGGACAAGATTGCCAGAGCCGACTCGACAGGCGAATCAAAACCGGTGCATACGCTGATTCATGATCAGGGAATCGATCGGCTCCGGTCGGTCTGCGGGCTGTCGGCGGACTCGATCGCACGCAGATCGCGCCCTCGGGTCTCACCCGCCCAGAGGAACGCGGCCGCCGTGCAGGCCAGTGCGAGGCACAGCAGCAGTGTGACGGGCACAGTCGACGGATACCGGCGCAGCAACGCGACGCCGATGAGCGGGATCAGCGAGCCGCCGACCACCGTCGCCAGCTGGTATCCCAATGACGCTCCGGTATAGCGGATTTCGCTCGGGAAGAGTTCGGCGAAGAACGGCGCCTGCGCCCCGGTGAGCAGGCCGTGCAGGGTCAGCCCGACGGTGATGACGATGGTGATCCGCACCGTGCTGCCGCTGTCGACGAAGGGCAGCGCGGCCAACGCCCACACCCCGGTCAACACCGCGAGAGTCACGCTCGACACCCGCCGCCCGTACCGGTCACCGAGCGCCCCGCCCGCCACGATCGCGGTCGCTTGAAAGACCGACGCGATCGTAATCGCGGTCAGCGCAGTCGATTTCGGTACGTGCACGATCCGGGTGAGATAGGCGAGCAAGAAGATGCTGAACGTGTAGTACGTTGCCTTCTCCCCGACATCGGCGAGCGCCGCCATCAACACCTGTTTCCGATACCGCCGCAGCACGATCCGCACCGGAGCATGCCCGCCGCTGCCCGCCTTGCGCTTGGCCTCGACGAATATCGGCGACTCCTCCACCGCGTGCCGCAGCCAAATGCCCACGCCGACAAGGACTATCGACAGCAGGAACGGAATCCGCCAGCCCCAGCGTTCGAACTCGGCATTCGAGACACCGAGCCCGAGCAGGGCGAGCACCCCGGTCGCCAGCAGGTTCCCCAACGGCCCACCGGTCTGCGGCCAGCTGCTCCAGAACCCGCGGCGTGCCGGCGATCCGTGCTCGGCCACCAGCAACACCGCGCCGCCCCACTCACCGCCGAGCGCCAGCCCCTGCGTCAGACGCAGCAGGACAAGCAGGATCGGCGCCGCGACACCGATCGTGGCGTACGAGGGGATGAGGCCGATCGCGACGGTCGCGCCGCCCATCAGCATCAGCGTGATCGACAACGTGCGGCGGCGGCCGAGCCGATCGCCCAGGTGCCCGAACACCACCCCGCCGAGCGGGCGCGCGAGAAAGCCGACCGCGTAGGTGACCAGCGCAAGCAGCACACCGATCAGCGGATCGTCGACCGGGAAGAACACCTTGTCGAAGACCAGCGCCGCGGCGAGGCCGTAGAGAAAGAAGTCGTAGAACTCGATGGTCGTCCCCGCCACACTGGCGGCGACGACCCGCGCGAACCGCGCCGAGAATGCCCCGTCGGTACTCATCGTCCTGGTCCCTCTCCTGCCGAGATATCGAATCGCCCAGCACCCAAAGCATTACTGGGACAACGGCAATGCCGTGCTCACTGTACGAAATCAAGACATCGGATGAAGACCGTTAGGTCGTATTCCACGCCGCAGCGACTACGACAGAGCGGCCACGACCGCCCCGATTGGTCGCCGAAAGTTCGCCGACTCGAGCGATTCCCGTCACCGAGCCGACCACCGTGATCGCATGTGATCCGCGCGTGATTGTCCCGTGATGGACCATGACGGACCGCAAACTTTACCTCAACTCGATTTTAGAATGCGGCGCTGCGCACCGCTATCCGCCCGTTCGCTTCTACCTTTGATCAGGGACAACAAACCGGTCGGTACCGCCAAGTCGGGTCGAGACAGCCTGCATGACCTGCAGATTCGCAGGAACCTGCACGTCGATTCGCGCCTGTGCGGCCTACCGATTTCCCGGGCCACAGAGGAGGTTGAAATGACGCTCTATGTCAGCGAGCGGTCGATCACGAGCGATAGCACTCCGGAATATGCGTCGCGCACCGCCAATCGCGAAGGCGTCGCGTGGCGCCTCAGCTGGCTCCCCGGCCGCACCCTCACCCTCGACCAGGCCAGGGCGGGAATGGAACTCGACGAGTTGCTGAGCGACCCGGACAAAGTGCACGACTATGCCGCCCTCGCCAAGGCGGACACCTGCGCAAGCCGGATCGGCCTGATCCGCGAACAGGTCGTCATCCTGCTGGCCAAGCGCATGCAGTCCCGCCTCCAGAGCGCCGCAACCAACTAGGTTCGGGCCCCCTTCCGAAGACGTTGCCCCGCTGGTCAATCGAACCTCCGCGCGAGACCCCTCATCCACAGAGATAGGGCCCCTATAACCAACGGCGGGAAACCGCAGCTGTCGTATCGCTAGAGTGTTCGACGTAGGTGTAGTGGTTCGGAGGTTTTGGGTGGAGCAAGCGTTTCGGGTCGACTTGCGCGGGGTGGTCGATCTGCTGAGTCACCACCTCTACGGCAGTCCTCGGGTCTACGTCCGCGAGTTGATGCAGAACGCGGTGGACGCCATCACCGCACGCAGGGCCGTGGACGGCGCCGCGCCCGCTCAGGTGCGCATCGAGACGCCGGCGCGGACCGGCGACGGCAGTATCCGCGTGCACGACAGCGGCATTGGGCTGACCGAGCCCGAGGTGCACGAATTACTCGCCACCATCGGCCGCAGCGGCAAGCGCGACAGCCTCGGCTTCGCCAGGCACGAGTTCCTCGGACAGTTCGGTATCGGACTGCTGTCCTGCTTCCTCGTCGCCGATGAGGCGCGCGTGCTCACCCGCTCGGTGCGCGGCGGACCGACGGTGGCCTGGACCGGCTACGCGGACGGCCGTTACCAGGTCGAGCTCGCGGCCGACCAGCGCGCTGAGCCGGGCACCACGGTGACCCTCCTCCCGCGCCAGGGCATGGAACAGTGGATGACCGCCACCACGGTCACCGAGTTGGCCACCCTCTTCGGCAGCATGCTCCCGTTCGAGGTCACCGTCGACGGCCGGACGGTCACCGAACCCGACCTGCCGTGGCAGGCGCCGCATGCCAGCCCGCACGATCGCGCGGCCGCCCTGGCCGGCTATGCCGAGGACACCTTCGGTTTCACCCCGTTCGACAGTTTCGACCTGGACTGTGCCGAATCCGGTCTCACCGGTGTGGCTTTCGTGCTGCCCCAGGCCGCGAATCCGGCGGCCAAGGCCGGGCATCGCGTCTACCTCAAGCGCATGCTCATCGCCGAAAGCGTCACCGGGCTGCTCCCCGACTGGGCCTTCTTCATCCGCTGCGTGGTCGACGCCGCGGAGTTGCGGCCGACCGCAAGCCGCGAGGCGCTCTACGAGGACGACCTGCTGGAGTCCACCAGAGAAGCGCTCGGCGCGCAGGTCAGGGACTGGCTCGTCGAGCTGTCCGTCGCCGACCCGGCCAGGCTCACCCAGTTCCTCAACATCCACGACCTCGGCGTCAAAGCCCTTGCCCTGCACGACGACGACATGCTGCGCCTGGTGGACCGCTGGCTTCCGGTGGAGACCAACGTCGGCCGGATTCCCCTCGCCGAATTCCGGCGCCGCTTCGACACGGTCCGCTATCTGCCGTCGGTGGAGGAGTTCCGCCAGCTCGCCGCCGTCGCGAACGCGCAAGGCCTCGGCTTGGTGAACGGCGGCTACTCGTATCTCACCGAGATACTCGAGCGGTTGCCTGCCATCGACCCGGACATCCGCGTCACCCGCCTCGAAACCAGCGAACTGGCCACCCATTTCGACATGGTCGACCCGGAGGTCGAGCTGGCGTTGCGGCCGTTCCTGGCGACCGCGCAGCGCGCACTCGACCGGCTCGACTGCGAGGTCACGCTGCGCACCTTCGACCCGCCGTCGCTGGCCGCGCTGTATCTGCTCGACCGCGACACCCAGCACCGCGCCGAACTGCGCGCCACCAGGGCGATCGCCGACGACCTCTGGTCCGATGTGCTCGGCGCCTTCGACACCGACCACGGCCCGGACCGACCGCAGCTGGTGCTCAATCACCGTAATCCGCTGGTGCGCAGGATCTCCGGTCTCGCGGACCCGCGCCTGGCCACCATGGCCGTCGAGGCGCTCTACAGCCAGTCGCTGCTGCTCGGCCAGCATCCGCTGCGGCCGGTGGACACCGCACTGCTCAATCGATCGTTCGTCGGCCTGCTCGACTGGGCAGTGCACGACAATCCCGGGGGGTCCTGATGCCCGAGACCGAAGACAGCCTGTACCAGCTGCTCGGCGAAGCCAACGAGCTGTCCTACGGTGACGCCAAAGACGCTCTGCTGGAGCAGATTCTGCGGCACGCGGAGGCCGGTGAACACGCCGAGGTCGCCTTCAACACCCGGTTGAGCTTGGTCGGTGCGTACACGCACGGCTTACAGCCCGCCAAGCTGTTCGTTCCGTTCGCCCGGTGTCTTGCCGACTACGACCGGAACCCGGCGGCGTACGAGCCGTGGGTGGCTGGCACGCTGCGCTGGTACTTCAAGCACGCCGTCAACGCGATGACCAAATTCCCCGAGGTACCGAAGGATCGGGCGCTGGCCGCGCTGGATCAGATGGAGGACCGCTATCGCGCGGAGGGGCAGAGCCTGCAGGCGGTGTACTCCTATCGGCACCGGGTCGCCGAGCACATCGGCGACCGGGCGGCCGCCGAAGAGTGGTACGAGAAGTGGTGCGCGACACCGCGAGACGACAACTCGGACTGCGAGGGCTGCGATCCCTCCAGCAAGGCCGACTACCTGGTCGAGCACGGACGCGACGCGGAGGCCATCGCCGTGGCCGAGCCGTTGCTCGCGGGCGAGCTCACCTGCGTGGAACAACCGCAGCGCATCCTCACCACGCTGCTGCTGCCTTATCTGCGCACCGGACAGCACGAACAGGCACGCAACGCGCATCGCAGGGCCTACCGGATCCTGCGCACCAAGCCTCAGGATCTGGCGGACATCGGCGAGCACCTCGTGTTCTGCGCGTTGTCCGGAAACCCTTCGCGCGGACTGGAACTCCTCGACCGCCACCTCGGGTGGCTGGACCGCGCACCGAGTCCGTCCGCGGCCATGATGTTCGCCGCGTCGGCGGCGCTGCTGCTGCGCACCGTTGTCGAGGCCGGCCACGACGAGGCCGTGGTTCGCCGTCCCGCGCACGGGGACCGTCCGGCGGCCGAGCACACCGCCGCTGCGCTCGGCGCGGAACTGACGCAGCAAGCCCTCGACATCGCCGCGCGGTTCGATCGGCGCAACGGCACCGACCAGCAGAGCAAGATTGTCCGCACTCTCATTGCGCGCGAACGCATTGTGGAGCACCTCCCGCTGTCCGCCACCGCCAAACATCAGCCGCCGAGCACCGCGCCGGAGCTCGTTGCCGCCGATGTTTCCGGGCTGAGCGCCACCGAGCTCGTCGAGCGTGCGGAGCACGCCTACGATCGCTACGAACGCGCGACGGCCACACCACTTTTGCAACAACTCGACACGCTCGACGACAGCGCTTTGGATGCGTCGCTGCTGGCTCGCACCGCCGCCCTCCGTGCTCGGCTGCGTGCCGATGCCGATGACCCTGCGTCCACCGAGGCGTTGATACGGCGGGCCGTAGAGCTCTTCGCCACGGCAGACGACGAGACCGGTCGTCAAGTCAATCTCGGCCACCTCGGCCTGCATCTGTGCGAAACCGACCGCGTCGATGAGGGATTGGCGCTGGTACGCACCTCCCATGCCTATCTGATTCAGCGGCCCGACCGCGCCGAACAGATCGAGTCGACACTGCGACTGGTCGAAGCGCTGCAGATCGCGGCGGGTGGCGAGCTCGCCGACGAGACTGCGGAATTGTTGGCCGCGGCGACGACCCTCGCAGCAGGGTCGGGCGACCCGGTGCTGATCGGCGATGTGGCGGCCTGCCAGATGGACCTACCCATCTACAACGCCGAGCAGCTCGACGCGGGGATCGGCGCCGCACGCACCGCGCTGGCGGCCTATCGCAGCGCGGAAGTCCCGAAGATGATCGCGGTCGCCGGGTTTCGGCTCGGCGCCCTGCTTCGCCACAGCGGTGACGCCGAGTCCGCCCTGACCGCCGTCGAGGAGGCGGCAGCGGCGCTGCGCGCCGTTGAGCCGGTGCACCTGCGTGTCGCGGTGTACGGGCTGCGTGGTTCGCTGCTCAACCAGCTGGACCGGCCTGCCGAAGCGGTGCACGAGCTGCTCACCGCCATCGCGATCGGCAGATCGGTGGACTCCGAGGCAGTACCGCGCTGCCTGTGGGATCTGGCCATCGCCTACCACCGGACCGGGCAGCTACTCGACGCCGCCGACCTCGCCGAGGAGGCCGTCGCTGCCTTCGACGCCCTGGGCCGCACCGAGGAGTCGCAGAGCTGCCGCTGGCTGCTCGCGGGCCTGCACCGCGACATGGCGGAACCGGACCAGGCGCTCGCGATCTACGACGACATCATCGAGTTCCACCGAGCCAACGACGAGCACGGCGCCGCGGCACAGGTGCTCGCCGAGACCGCAGACCTGCTCGACACCCTCGATCGCGATGCCCTTGCCGCACAACGGTATCGGCAGGCCGGCGACGCGGCCGCGCTCGACGACGACCCTGTCCGGGTCGCCTACTGCCGCTACAGCGAGGCGATGTCGTTGCGCTGGAGCGGGGAAATCGACGCTGCGGTCGCCGCTCTCGACGCGGCGGAGCAGGCCATGCGCGACCTGGCGGCGAGCGATCCCGATCCCGACCTGCTCACCTGGCATCAAGCCCGACTGGACCAGAACGCGGCCCGAATCCTGTACGCCGCCGACCGCTCCGACGCAGCACTGGACCGAGCAGCCAAGGCAGCGACCATGTTTCGCACAATCGACGCCACCGACAACGCCGCCTCATCGGATCTGCTGCACGGACGGATCCTGCTCGACCTCGAGCGCGCGGCAGAGGCGGCGGAGGTACTCGGGAAGGCGCTTGCCGAAGTCGAGGAGGACGACCCGGTGCACGAGGTGCTGACCGGTGCCCTAGCCACGGCCAGGGAGCGTCTCGGCTGACGAGTCCGCCGCACGCCGAGACAGCCCTATCGGCTCGAGGGGGCAGGTTCCTCCGCTGAGGTCGGCTGCGGGGCGGACGTCGGGTCGCGCCGAACGGAGACACCGTATGCGGCGGCGAGAATCAGTGCGGAGCCGACTATTTGGAGCAGGGCCGGGCGTTCACCGAGGATCAGCGCGCCGAGCAGCAGGGCACCGACCGGGGTGAGTAGCAGGAGGGTGGCGTTCACTCCGCTCGGCACTCGATGGGAGTAGCGGGCGATGAGCAGCCAGCCGATGCCCTGACCGGTCAGGGCGGTGAGCGCCAGCCAACCCAGGGCGGGACCGTCGACGTGCAGTGTCGAGGAAAGCCCGCGCAGCAGGCTCCAGCCGAGGCCGGCCACTGCGGGGATGACGATGGCGATGGCGTAGGTCTGCATAGTGCGTCGCTGCCTGCCGCTGCGGCGCAGCAGGAACAGGAAGCCGGAATAGCAGACGCCTGCCAGTATCGCGTGGACGGCGCCGAGCATGGGGTTGTGCCCGGTCGTGCCCTGTTGCAGCACGCCGCTCGCCGCGATGAGGCCGACGAGCATCACCGGCAGCGCGAATGCCATCCGCCGACCCGGCAGCTCGCGATCCACCAGGTACGCAACCAGCGGCACCACGACTACCTGCACATTCACCAAGACGGTCGTCAGCCCGGCCCCGGCTTCGAGCACTGCTGTGCCCCAGAGAAACATGTCCGCGGCGAAGAACACACCGCACGCGATCGCCAGCCACGCCTCCCGCCGGTCGAGCAGCCCATTGCGGCGACTCTCCCACCAGGCGACGGCGACGAGCACCGGGACGGCCAGCGCGCAGCGATAGAACGTCGAGACCACGGTCGGCGCCTGCGCCAGCGCGACGAACACTCCGGTTGTCGAAACTGCCAGTGCACCAACGGTTATGCCGATCGTCGCGGCTCCGGATGCGGCCGATTCGGCAGGGACCGCCGCCCGTTGCCCAGTCATCCCATGACCCTGGCATGGTTGTTCTCGCTTGGCGAATGCTTTTCGGCGGGCTCCTGACGCTGCGAGTCCGCCTACGTCAGCCGGTCGAAGGTGTGCCGTAGTTCCCGACGACGTGCGTTGCTGGCGGTCACTTTGCCGTAGGCGTACGCGAACGCCCACTTGCATGGGCCCTCATAGCGTTTCGGTAGCAGACCGACTCGCCGCGCCAACTCGGTGCCGAGCGGCAGCGCCGATGCCGCGATGCCGAACCCACCGAACACCTGCAGCAACTGGTCACTGCCGACCATGTCGGCGGCGTCCAGCGTCAGCTCCGCGATTCGTCCGACGACCTCCGGAGTTTCGATTTCACCCGCGGGTTCGGCCACATTGTTGTCGAAATCGCGACGCAGCCGCGCGACGACGTCGCCCGCCTTGAATCGGCCGCCCGCCTGTTCCAGGTCGTGGCAGAACTGATTCATCCATGCCGCGATCAGCTGCTGCCCGTCGTGCTTCATGAACTGGCGAACGCTGGTGCTGCGGCCGTCCTCGAGATGGCGAAGAACCTGCAGCACCTCGGCGGTCAGCGCAGCGAGCTCGCTCGGCGTCATCGACGGCACCCGAGGGTACTCGGGGAACTCCACCGGCGACTCGGCTCGCACGTGTTCCAGCAGTTGCTGGAATGCGGATTCCTTCGGCGCCAGCAGGAATGGTGTCTTCGTTCCCGAGTCAGCCAGGGCCGCATCGTGATTGTAGGTATCGCGGACGACCGTCGCGACGAACTTGCGCCGGTCGGCACGGTGGCGATCCGCCTTTTCCACTACCCCACGCGGATAACGAAGATGCGCGTCCGACGCCGTGAGCGATCGGAAAATCGCATCGGCCAACTCGGGACTTCGCTCGACGTACTCGGGAGCCCAGGTGTCGCCGCCCTCACCACTGATGATCGATACTCGCCGTTGCTCTTCGGGTAGCGGGCTGTCCTCGGTCGCGAACTTGGCGAGTGCATCGTCGAAGCCCGGCGTCCACTTGGCCCCCGACCAGTCGTGCCGATCGCGCGACGCTCGGTCCAGCCACCACTCCCGGCAAATGATTTTGATGTCGCCGCTGTCGACCAGTCCCAGGAAATTGTGCGGTTGGATGCGACAGTGGATCGACGCGATCATCCGGCTCGACGGACCCCACAGCACCAGCGGCGAACTCGTCGCCACCATTCGGTGCAGCTTCTCGAAGCCGTCGATGCCGTACTCGTTGATATGACAGAACGTGCGAAAAGTCTCCGCTGTCACGGTTGCACCACCATCCGATGAATTGCGTCGCGGGCCACCGGATCCGACTCGTGCCGGTCGTAGACCTGATCGCTCGCCGCGACTATCCAGAGCGATTCAGTACCGTCATTCCGTACCGCGTGCGACCAATTGCGCGGCGGGACAACGACAATCGCACCCGCTTCGAATGTGCGCGTGTGCGTGGGAGTTTCCGCGCCGGTATCCCAATGTAGCGACCAGCGGCCGCGCGCGATGACAGCGACGATCTCCTGACGGATCGCGTGATAGTGGTTACCGCGAACCTTGCCAGGGCGGATCTCGCCGATGTGCACGTCGCGAATCCGGCCGATCCGCGCCAGGTGCGGAAACAGGATCGAGAAACTCAGTCCGCGGTCGTCTGTCGACTCATCCAGTGCCGCTATGTACATTCGCTCGTCACCCTTCTCTGCGCGGAATATCCAGTTGACCACCGGGCACCCGGTCATTACGCAGCAATTCCCCGAGCTCGTGCACGATCGCCGAGATCTCCTTGGCCTCGTCCGCGGGCTCCAACACACCGGCACGGGCCAGGCGGATTTCGAGCGATCGCGCCGCACCGTAGCGGCCGAGGTGGAACCGCCAGCGCTCACCGAACCCGAGCGCACGCTCGGAGCCGATGATGATCGCGGCCACCGCCGTGAGCGCCCGCGGGATCCACTGCAGGTCCCCCGACCACGGCAGCGTGGTCGCGACGATGCTCGCCGCGAGCGCGACGACCGTCCCGCCGTTGTAGAAGAACGAGTCCAACTTCGGGTTGTGTCCCGCCTTGTAGTCGTGAATCGCGTCGCGGATCGCCGTTACGTCGCTGCTCATTCGTGGTCCCTTCCACTCGGTCGAGTACGGATGTTTCGCTCCGGGGGAGATTGCGCCGCACGGGGTTTGCGCTGCGCCCAGTCGCCGAGCAGAACCGCCGTGAAGGCGCCGAACGCCGGTTCGCGCCAATGCGCGTGGTGATCGATCTCGAAGTTCTGCCGATGCCACACCCGGTCCGCAGGCGCGCCACGCAACCCGACTGCCTCGCTCCGTGGCGTCCACGGCGCGTACAACCAGTCGCCTACGCCGAACGGGCGTTTGAGCACCGGATCGCGCGGGCTGAAGCCGACACCCTCGACGTCCGCCAGCTTGCGACCGTATTGCCCCTTCTTCCACGCCATCTCCGACACCGCGACCGCGGCGCCGGCCAGGCCGAGCCCCCGCAGAACAGACTCGTCACCGCGATACCAATCCGCCGCCGCGAGCGCTACCAGAGCACCGAGCGAGTGCCCGATCAGGATGCACGGATGGCCGCGCCGTTGATCCAGATAGTCGCCGAGCAACCGGCCACACTCTCTGGCTCGATCCACCACGGCCGGATAGGTGAAGCGCGCGATGGACCGCATCCAATGCAGATCGCTCGGCCACAAGAAGGGCCCGCGCTGCACCATCGGATCCGGCGCGATGAACCGCGCCAGCGAATGCCATTGGCGCAGTGCGTGTTCCCGATCCACATTGAACCCGTGCACGAACAACAACATCGGCCGTCCCGTCTCGGGCGCGAGTTCCGCATGGACCCGCTGCCTGCACGGTCCGCCACGGTCGGCGGTCCGCAAGGTAAGCAGCAGGTCGTAACTCACAACGCACCCCTGCGTTCGATCAGCCGAGCGAGATCTCGCGCCAACCAGGCGGCCGGGCCACCGATCACCACCCCGCCGATCGTCGCCATCAGCACTTCGGCTGCGCCCGACTGGGTTACGGACGCACCAAGCGCGGCGAGCAGACCCGCCCACCCCGCCGCCATCGTCCGCAGCACCCGCCGCCAAAGGTTCTCGACCTGGATCTGAAAGATGTCGAGCCTGCGCTCGATATGCTCATACACCGCCTCGGCGGGACTCGGGCTCGAACTGTCCGGCGGCGTGACGATCTCGAGGCCGAGCGATGCGCTTGGCACGGGAACGAGATCCGACGCGATGCGCCGATCACCGATCGTCGCGAAAGTCAGTGCGTCCCGCAAACCCTCCGAAATCGATATGTCCGCAAGGAACTCCGCGAAATGCCGCAGCGATTCCGTCAGCTGGCCCGTCAATTGTCGAGACGTCGACCCGTAACTGAGGTAGCTGGGCGACCCCTTGGCAGTCGAACGTTCGACATTCGGCGTCGGCTGATGCATCTGCTCCAGCAACCGCTCATTCAGCACATTGATATCGCCCCCGAAAAACCGCTCGACCGCAGCCCGATGCACCAGCGCACGCAATGGCGTCTGATGCTTCACGAATTCAACGACCAGAAAAGCGATCACCCCGGCAAGACCCGCAAACAACAGCAACTGCCACAGCACCTCGGCCAGCCCACCCCGCCCCCGACCCTCGAGATCACGAACCAGCAGCGCCCGCGCCGACACCGCCCCGAAAACAGTGACCGCGCTGACCCCGACAACGACAGACACCGGCACCGCCCACCGCAACAGTCCCGGCAACCGCCGCTGCGTAGAAGCGCCCCTTGCCAACCGCATCGCCCGCCGCCTCTCCCGGCGCAACACGAACTGTGCACCGAGCGGACCCAGTATCGCGACTGCCAATACGACCGACGCCCAGGTTGCCACCCACACCCAGACGTTCATGCAAACTCCGACGACAGCGGCCGCAACAACCGACAACGGGCAACCGCGCTCGCTCAGATCTATTCTCGCGCAGCCGGTAGAAAAAGCACCCTATCCCTCCACACAACCTCGGGGTATCAGCCATTCAGCCGACACCAATTCCCCTTCCCCCCAAAAAAATCCACCCCATTCCCCGAACCCACCCCCTCCTCG
>NZ_BDAY01000070.1 GCF_001612685.1 Nocardia altamirensis NBRC 108246 | reverse complement strand
TCGGGTTGGTCGATTTGTCTGGTCAGCGGGGTTCCGACTTAGAGGTTCGCCTCGCCCCGCTGGCCGCCAAAGCTTCAACGGGCGGATGCCCGGCGACCAGTTCGCCGGGCATCCGCTGCGTCGATCAGTCTTGCAGGCCCTCGATCTCCTCGATCGAGATCTGGCCGGTGAGCAGCCCGTGCGCGATGCTGAGCTGTTCGGCGACCCGGTACATGCTCAGTAGCGCCGCGCGCATGAGCCATTCCGCGTCGCCGGGGTGGTCGTAGGCGGTGTTCGCCAAGGTCAGCCCGCCCAGGAAGTCGAGGATCGCCGCGTTCAGGACGCCCCGGTGGACCGGGTGCGTCGGCAGCTCGTGCATGAGCTTGCGGGCGTTGAGCAGGGCGTCGACGGCGTCGGCGGCCTGCGCGTCCTCGGGTATCTCGATGCTGATCGGCAGGTCCAGCAGCAGCAGGATCTTGGCGATGTGGGCGTGGTTGCCGCTGGTGGCCTCGTCGAACATGGCCAGCAGGTCGTCGTGTTCGTTGCTCATGGTGAGCCCCTTCCGGGTTGTTGGGTATTTGCCTTGCTGGGCGGGTCCGACCCCGCCCAACGACACCAACATTACAACGGAAGAGTAGTAATTACAACGCTATTGGCGAGGGTCTTCCACCAACTCGAACCCGTCGAGTCCGGCCTCGTCGCCGCTCGCCCAGAACCGTCGTCCCGGCAACTCGCCCGCGGGCAGGCCCGCCTGCGCGGCGATCACACTCGCGCGCACCACCAGCGGCTGGCGTGCCGGATGCCAGGGCGTCTGCAACTGCGCCATGGCCTCCGCGCCTTCGCCGTACACCAGAATGCAGCGCACCTGCACTCGATCAGCGGTCATGAACTCGTTCCTCGTCTTTCGACATTTTCGGGGCGCGGCCGGCGAGTGCCCGACCACGAGCGAGGCGGTTCGCGCGAACCAAACCCGTTCACGCGAACCGCCTCTCCAGATGCGGCGTCAGCGCCTACTCTGCCCGATCCGCCGCTACCAATACATGCGGGTTCACGGCGACGAACGCGCGAACGCTGCTGTATCCGAGGTGCGCGGCGATTACGGGCAAGGGCACACCCGCGCGAGCCATCCACACCCCGCACGTCGCGCGCAGGACCCCGACACCGGGCCGCTGACCGCCCAGCCGCTCGGCTACCGCCGCGACGGCCGGTCGCCAGATCCGACCCGCGAACCGGATGATCAGACCCGGCCCGCAGGAGCCGTCGATGACGAACAGCTCCTCCCCGGAGTCCCGCAGGTCGAGCTGGCCGAGGTGGTTACGGGGCAGATAGAGGGCGCGCGGTGATCGCAGCGGCACCAACTCCCATCGGTCGGCCAGCCGATGCCACGCCCGCTCGATCCGGCAGGCACCGGTCTCCGGGTCGATGTCGGTGTCGGCCAGGGCGGCAACCTCACCGAGCCGGGCACCCGAAAGCACGAGATGGTCGGCCAGCGCCCGCCACAGCGGCGGGATCTGTTCGAGCACCAATCGGTACTGGTCCACCTCCAGCGGCTGCCAGAGCGGTCCCACTGCGGGACGCGACCGCTGCGAGGTGCGAGTCGTGTTCTGCGCCATGGTCATCACGCCGCTTCCACGAAGGCCGGGGTGTCGTACACCGGGGCGGGGAGCGAGACGACCAAAGCGAGCTCCTTGGGCAGTGGCCTCAGCTCGGGCGGCAGCGGCGCGGGAGCGGGCTGTGGGGCCAGTTTCTCGCCGATGACCGCTGCCGCGTCGGCGGCGGCCCTACGGTCGAGGTGCCCATAGGTATCGACGGTGGTCTTGATCGACTCGTGGCCCAGATGTGCCTGCACCACATGGATCGGGACTCCGGCCGAGAGCATCCACGCCGCGCAGGTGTGGCGTAGATCATGGATCCGGGGCGCCTTGCCGTTCACCGGGTTTCCGGGCACCAGGCTCAGCGCGTCTCGCGTCGGCACCCACACATCCTTGTAGAAGTGCGAGATGCTGATCGGCTCGCCGCTGCTCACGCAGAACAGCCACTCGTCCAGGTCGCGGCCGTCGAGCGGCAGCTTGGCCACCAGCTGGGCGGGCAAGTTCACGGTACGCGTGGACTTCTTGGTCTTGGGCGGACCGAGTTTGCGTTTGCCGCCGGTGTACTTCCACGCCTTGTGGATTCGGGCCGTGAGCGCCTTGCGGTTGATGTCGCGCACCCGCAGCGCGGTCACCTCGCCCCAGCGCGCGCCCGAGGCGACCAGAAACTCCACCAGTAGCCGCCACCGCGCGGGCAGGGCGGCCAGCAGCGCGGCGAACTCCTCGGGTTCGAGGTGACACATCTCCTTGGCCACCACGCGCGGCAGCTTGGTCTGCTCGCACGGGTTGGACGGGATCACTCCCCGGCGGGCGAGTCTCTTGAGGATCTGGAACAGCGCGCCGTGTTTGTTCGCAATGGTTTTCGCGGCGTTGCCGACGTTCTCGGCGAGGTGGTTGATCCAGCGCCCGATCACCGTTTCGGAGAACACCGTCACCGGTGAGCGGGCTCCGAAGAACGGCTCGATGTCGTTGACGAGGATGCGCCGGAAGCGGTTTCGGGTGCCGGGCTCGATGCCGGTGAGACCGTCGATCACCTCGGTGAAGGCGTCGTGGATCGTGGGCGGCAGGTCCTCGGTGTCCTGGTCCTGCTCTTCGTACAGCATCGCCAGGGCTTGGTTCGGACCCAGGAGGTCCAGAAGGCCCTTCCAGCGCTCGGCCTCGCCTTCGCTATCGAAGGACTCAGAGGTCTGTTTGCCGTTGTGGCGGAAGAGGACTTGGAAATACGCACTGCCATTTTTGCAGGTGCGGGGTCGAATACTCGACATGAATCACCTTCAGGTGTCGCTCGGATAGCTGAGCCGACGTGACCCTCAAGTGCAGCGATCGTTGTTGACCGCATGTTGACCGCAACCCGGGGGCTATCCGAAAATAGCCCCCGACCTACGTCTTCTCTGCGGAGGATAGGGGATTTGAACCCCTGAGGGCGTTAACCCAACCCGCGTTCCAGGCGAGCGCCATAGGCCACTAGGCGAATCCTCCGTGGAGCAGCATACCGGTAGGGGCAGGGCAGAAGCCAAACGGGTCCGTTCGGACCGGAAAAGTGCCTGTTCGGTCCACTTTATGGACTGTTTGGGGACCCCGGCGGGCGGCGCGGGCCGGCGGAGCGGCTACACTGGCCCACGGATCCCGCGCGGCGCGCATCCTGTGAACTCCCCCAGGGCCGGAAGGCAGCAAGGGTCAACGGGCTCTGCCGGGTGCGCGGGGTCCCCTTATCTCTGAGGGCCCCGGACCGAAGTCCGGCCGCGGAATAACGCCTCCAAATCCGAGCAAGGCACAGGTAACGTGGACCACGGTCCGCCGACGCACGATGCGCTCGGCAGGCTGAATGTCCGGCCGCCGCACATCGGTCCGGCCACCACCCACGTCCCCCGCTGCTTGGAAAGGCTGCCCAGGATGCCCCGGCAAACGCAGATCGGTTTGATGAGCCACGAGGAACTCGTGTCGGAACACGAGACTCAGAACGCGAACTACGCGACGCTCAAGACCGAGAAGCTCACGCTGGACCTGACGCGCGGAAAACCTTCGCCGGAACAACTCGACCTGTCCGCCGACCTGCTTTCGCTGCCCGGCGCCGGTGACTACCGCGACGGCACCGGCACGGACTGCCGCAATTACGGTGGCCAGCACGGACTTCCGGAGCTGCGTGCGATCTTCAGCGAGTTGCTCGACATCCCGGTGGACAACCTGATCGCGGGCAACAACGCCAGCCTCGAGCTCATGTACGACGTGCTCAGCTACGCAATGCTGTTCGGCACCAACGATTCCGAGCGCCGCTGGGCCTCGGAGGACACGCTGAAGTTCCTGTGTCCGAGCCCCGGCTACGACCGGCATTTCTCGATCACCGAGTCGCTCGGCTTCGAGATGATTCCGGTCCCGATGGGCCCGGACGGCCCGGACACGCAGGCCGTCGCCGCGCTGGTCGCGAACGACCCGCAGATCAAGGGCATGTGGGTGGTGCCGAACTACTCCAACCCGAGCGGCGTCACCTTCGCCGAAGATATTGTCCGCGAATTGGTTTCGATGCCGACCGCGGCCGCCGACTTCCGCCTGATCTGGGATAACGCCTACGCGGTGCATCCGCTGACCGACACCGCTGCGCCGGTGATCGACGTGCTGTCGCTGGCCGCCGCGGCCGGAAACCCCAACCGGCCCATCGTGGTCGCGTCCACCTCGAAGATCACCTTCGCCGGCGGCGGCGTGAGCTTCCTCGGCGCCTCCACCGCGAACCTGAACTGGTACCTCGGCCATGCCGCGAAGCGGAGCATCGGCCCTGACAAGATCAACCAGCTGCGCCACCTGCGCTTCTTCAAGAACGCCGATGGCGTGCGCGCGCACATGCAGAAGCACCGCGCCATCCTGGAGCCGAAATTCGCACTGGTGCTGCGGATCCTGGAGGACCGGCTCGGCGCGTCGAAGATCGCGTCGTGGACGGAGCCGAAGGGCGGCTATTTCATCAGCCTCGACGTGCTGGAAGGCACCGCGGCCAGGGTGATCGCGTTGGCCAAGGACGCGGGCATCGCGTTGACCGCGGCAGGCTCGGCCTTCCCGTATCGGAATGACCCGGAGGACAAGAACATCCGGATCGCGCCGAGTTTCCCGAAGCTGCCTGAGCTGGAGAAGGCGATGGACGGCCTCGCCACCTGTGTGCTGCTCGCCGCCACCGAGAAGCTGCTCGACAAGTAAGCACCGAACAACGAGAACGGCCGGGCGCGTACCGATTCAGGTACGCGCCCGGCCGTGTAGTGCCAGGAATCAGTGGGGCTTGTGCGCCAACACGGCGAACATGGTCACCGAGAGGTGGATATCTCCGCTCTTCGCACCGGCTTCCAGATCGTCGATCAGATGCTCGCGCTGCTGCTCGGTGATCACCCCACGGGCCACCGCCATCGCCGAGATGCGGGTGACGAGCGAGCCGACGCCCACCGTGCGGTCCTGCACCAGCGCATGTGAGCCGACCTCGTCGATCACCAAGCCCGCCTTGGTCAGCAGGCCGGGCAGCCTACGGCCGGAGTACGGGTTGGTGGTGGCCGAGAGCAGCGTGTCGGTCACGTCGCGGACCACCTGCCGGTCGCCGGGATGCACGATCGCGGTGCCCCAGTCGCTGTCCATCACCACGACGCGGCCGCCGGGCCGCAGCACCCGCGCGATCTCGGAGGCGGCGCGCGCTGGCGCGGTCAGATGCTGAAACACGCGCTCGCACAGGGCCGCATCGAAGCTGTCCGCGCCGAAGGGCAGCCCGTAGGCGTCGCCGGAATGGAATTTGGCGGTCGATCCGGCCGCGGCCGCGCGACGTTCGGCAGAGGCGAGCAGGTTCGGGTCCGGTTCGACGCCGACCGCACTGCCGTTGGGGCCGACCGTTTCCGCGAACGCCATCACCTCGGTGCCGGTGCCGGAACCGATGTCGACGGCGTGTTCGCCGAGGCGAAGTCCGAGCGCGTCGTGAGCCCAGTTGCGCAGGCGCCGGATGCCGGGCAGCGCGGCTTGGAGGTCACGAACGTCGACCAGTTGATCCTGGCCCGCGCGATCGAAGCGATCGGGCCGCATTGTGTAGGTGTCCATGGGACCGCGTCCATCCCCGGCGGTGGCCATTGTGTGGGGTGCCGATGTAGGTACTGCCGTCTGTTGAGGCATGCGCAGGAGCCTACGCGGGGGCTCATAGCCCTGCATGGCAGGTCTGTGAGACCAGTCACGACCTCACGAGGCGAGCAGATAGGTCACAGCGGCGAGCACCGCACCGAGCAGAGCGCCGACGATCACCTGACCCCTGGTGTGGTCGCCGAGCCAGACCCGCGACCAGCCGATCACCGCGGTCAGTGGCAGCGCGAGCAGAAACCACGGCGAGGCGATCATCGCCAAGAGCACGGTGGTGCCAGCGCCGACCGCGGTGTGCACGCTGACCTTCCATTTCCCGAGCACCGTCACGATGCCGATGCCGATGAGCACTACAAGCGCGGACACCGTCCACGCGATCAGCTCGCGCGGGGCATCCCTGACGATCTCGACGACGAGCCCGACGCACACGATCGCGAGGATCGCCGGAATCACCCAGTGCCGCTCGCGGATCTCCGTCACGTGGTGATCGCTGGCCACGCCGCGCTGCACACCGGTCAGGATGACCAGCATCGGGATCACGCCGGAGATGGTCGCGACGAACACGCCCCACGCGAGCGCGTCCAGCGCAGCGCCCGCGATCACCGAGGTAAGGATGTTGATCATCCACGGCGCCCCGAGCTCGGTGATCACCCGCGCGGCGCGGGCCTGCGCCGTCGTCGTCTCCGTCACACCATTGCCTCTCGTCGTCTTGCTCGATATGCCTGCGCCAACAGCAGTGCCCAGTGGCGGTCGGTTTCTGCCTCGAAGGCCGCCGCTCGGACGTTCTCCGCGTCGAGGGCCGTCGAATCCTGCCCGTCGATCAGCCAATTCGCCACCGCCGCAGCCACTTCCCGTTGGTCGGTGCGCAGGGCGCCGGACTTGCCTGCTTGCTCGACCTCCAGGCTCAGCGCGTCGAGCAGTTCGGTCACTCGATCGCTGGCCCGTTCGTCCGCGCTGCTGCCGCGCCGGGACTGGCGCCGCACGCCGGGCCAGCGCGGCACCAACTCGTGGTACATCGGGCCGATGGCGATCAGCACCCGCCTGGCCCGCACCCAGGACACCACAGGCGAGAGCATCACCCCGGCGAAGATCACCAACACTCCTGCCGCTGACACTGCTCGCGTCACTTCGAACACCGCGGGCGCGGGCGCCGCGCCGCCGAAGCGGACTGCGACGAAGTAGCACAACCGAATCCACGCCCACACGGTCGCGGCGGCAAGTCCCGCCGCGAGCAGCGACAGGCTCCAGCCGGTCACCGTGCGCAGGTCGGCGGGCCGCGCCGCCATCACCATCAGCGCGGGACACAGCAGCGCGGGGAACAACGCGCCCGCGATCCCGGCCTCGGCATAGCCGGGCAGGTGGCTGTAGGCCTGATCGAACTCGAACCCACCCGCGACCTGCGGCACTGACGGCGTGCCGACGAAGATCGCCAGTGCCGCAAGCGAACCCGCCGCGGCGATCGCGCCGAGGATCCGTACGCCGCGCGCGACCCGCGCCGGGTCGACGGTCACCGCGAGCGTCAACGCGCCTGTCGCGGCCGCGATCACGTTGAACAGCACCATCCGCAGCCCGGTGGAGAAGTTCGGCATCGGCGCGATGGCCTGCATAAACCCTTCTGCCGCAGGGATGTTCAGCGTGAGATGCAGTGCGACGACGCCGAGCGCGATGGTGGTCGAGCCGAGCACCCAGCTGCGCGACCACCACCAGCGCCAGCCCCTGGTGACCGCGGCAACCCACATCAGCGGCGACAGGATCATGGCGATCATCCGAGCGCCTCACCCCAGCGTGAGCGCAGTCGTGGCTCTCTGCGGCCGATGCTCTGCAGTCGATTCAGCAGCAGGCTCGCGAATTGCTCGGCCGCCAACTCTTCCGCCGCTGCCTCGTCGGTGCATTCCCTGCGCAGCACGAGCGCGGCCAGGTCGTGCATGTCGGCGGGCAAGATCGACTGCGCCACCTCCAACACCGGACGGCCCTGGTGTCCGAGCACGATGTGGCCGAGCTCGTGCGCCACGGTCCGGTCCTTGGTCTGTGCCCACGAGGCGTAGGACACCTCGTCGCGATCCGCGAAACGGATCCAGTGTCCGAACACCCCCGCAGGCAGATTCGGGCTCTCGATCACGGCAAGCGGCCGCCCGCGATCACGCGACACCGCTTGCAGCAGGCCGTCGAGGGTCCGGGATTCCGCTGCCGTCGCGATGGCGAAGACGCGATCGACCGCGGCACCCACACCGATCCCCCCTTGCATGCCGTCATCCAACCATGCGAGGACTCGCTTCGCGACCATCCAGATCGGCCGTCGGGACGGGCCGGAGCGGGATGAACCCGCGATGAATAGTGGGGGCTCGGAAGGTCGACACAAATGAGATGATCGAGTCCGTCCGAGCAATGAAGGTCGCGGTGGAAGGATTGGCCATGAGTCGCAAGCTTTGTCTGGCACAGGACGTCGAGGCCGACGCGCTATTGACCGAGGACCATTTCGCCACTCTGCTCGGCATGCTGCTCGATCAGCAGTATCCGATGGAACACGCCTTCCGCGGCCCGAAGAAGATCGCCGACCGGATGGGCGGCTTCGACATTCACCGCATCGCCGAGGCCGACCCGCAGGAGTTCGAGGAGCTGGCCGCGACGCCACCTGCCATCCACCGCTACGGCCGTTCGATGGCGCGCCGCGCCCAGGAGCTGGCCAGATACATCATCGAGAACTATGACGGCAGGACCGAAAACCTGTGGAAGAAGGGCAAACCCGACGGCAAAGAGGTACTGCGCAGGCTGAAGGAGCTGCCTGGCTTCGGCGAGCAGAAGGCCAAGATCTTCCTGTCGCTGCTTGGTAAGCAGCGCGGCGTGCAGCCGGAGGGCTGGCGGGAGGCGGCGGGCGCGTACGGCGACGAGGGTTCCCGGCGCAGTGTTGCCGATGTCACGGATGCCGAATCTCTCGCGCAGGTAAGGGAATTCAAGAAGCAGGCGAAGGCGGCCGCCAAGAAGGCGTGAATCCGCAGCTCGTCGGCCGTTCAGGCCCAGCTCGATGGGGTGTTCGAGCTGGGCCTGACTGGTGTCTCGGCCCGTTGCCCGGCTGTTCGGTCGATCTTGGGACGGCCCGGTTCGCCGCCGTCGGAGCGCGGTGCGTCGATCTCGAAATAATGCCGTGACGGCCGACCTGGAAGCCGGTACGGTACTGCTGACCAGGCATTTATGACCGAGCATTAGATGCATTGACATCTAATGCGTGTGCATATAAGTTGATCACCGTGACTCTCACGGCTACAGCGTTAGACGCTCCACAAACCACCTCATCCACTGAGCACGTCCCAGGTCGCTGGGGACCCAAGTTGTGGGCCGTGCTGTTCGTCGCCGGACTGGCGATGTTCCTCGACGCACTCGACGTTTCCATGGTCGGCGTCGCCCTCCCGTCCATCGGCACGGAACTCGGCCTGAACACCGAGAGCCTGCAATGGATCGTCAACGGCTACATCCTCGGTTACGGCGGCCTGCTGCTGCTCGGCGGCCGCGCCGCCGACCTGCTCGGCAGGCGCCAGGTCTTCCTCGCCGCGCTGGTGGTCTTCGGAATCGCCTCGCTGGCAGGCGGACTCGTCGACGACGGGGCGCTGCTGATCGCCAGCCGCATCGTGAAGGGCATTGCCGCCGCGTTCACCGCACCGGCCGCACTGTCGATCATCACCACCACCTTCAAGGAAGGTCACGACCGCAACCGCGCGCTGTCGATCTTCACCGTGTTCGGCGCCACCGGATACGCCTCCGGTCTGATCGTTTCCGGACTGCTCACCGGTATCGACTGGCGACTGACCTTCTACGTGCCCGTCGTTGTCGTCGCGGCCGTCGTCGTCACCGCCTACTTCGTGGTGCCGCGCAACATCGAGAAGGAGCAGGGCAAGATCGATTTCGCCGGTGCCGCGCTGCTGACCGGCGGCATGCTCGCCGCCGTCTACACCATCGTCACCGCACCCGAGCAGGGCTTCTCCGCGTCCGTGATCGGCACCGCCCTCGCTGCCGTCGCACTGCTGAGCGCGTTCTTCGTGGTGGAGCGTAAGGTCTCGCACCCGCTGGTCCGCCTGAGCATCTTCAAGGTGAAGTCGATCGTGCGGGCCAACCTGGCCGCGCTGGCAATCTTCGGCTCCTACATCAGCTTCCAGACCATCGTGTCGCTGTACCTGCAGAACACCCTGCACTGGGCACCGCTGAAAATGGCGCTCGCCCTTGCCCCCGCAGGCATCATCGTGGCGATCCTGTCGCCGGTGGCAGGCAAGCTGATCGACCGCTACGGCACCACCCCGATGATCATCGCTTCGATGGCCTCGTTCGTGCTCGGCTACATCTGGTTCATCAGCTTCGGCGGCAGCGCCGACCCGACCTACGTGGTCGACTACCTGCCCGCGTTCCTGCTGCTCGGTCTCGGCTTCGCGCTCGGCTTCTCCTCGGTCATGGTCCAGGCCACCGAGGGCATCGCCGACCACGAACAGGGCCTTGCCTCCGGGCTGGTGCAGACCTCGGGCCAGATCGGCGGCGCGGTTGTCCTCGCCATCGTCACCGGCCTGATCAGCGGTGGCGCCGCCACCAGCATCGCCCAGTACCGCCCCGGCCTCTACCTGGTCACGGTCGTTGCGTTGGTCGGCCTGCTCGCCTCGGCCACCGCGCTGCTTACCCGCCGCCAGCTGGTGACCGAAACCGCGTAATTACCTCGAAGTCACCCGATGGGGTCGCCGAAAGGCGGCCCCATTTGGCATTTCTGGGAGTGCCCTTCGCCCGAAGGGCTGGAGTCCACGATCCAGCCCCGCTAAACGGGTGTGCCGCAGGCGGCGACCTTCATGAAGGTGGCGGAGGCGGCTCGGCGATCCTTCTCAAGTTTGTTGGCCGGGCCGTGGCTGGTCTTGTTGCGTGCGATGGCGAACTGGCGTCGGCCGTCGTCGCTGATGAATGCGTCGGTGCTGGCGCCGCCGGTACCGCCGTTGTGGCCCCAGAACGAGCCGCAGGACCCGATCGGTTTCAGGGTGAGCCCGAGTCCGTAGCGGGTTCCGGGATCGAAGCGCGCGTCGGTCGCTACGGTGTCTTTCATCTGGGCCAACTGTGCGGGCGGCAGCAGTTCGCCGCCCATCAGGGCGCGGAAGAACTGGTTGAGATCATCCATGGTTGAGATGATCCCGCCGTCGAGGCCGAGCCAGGCTCGTTGGTACTCGTTGCTGAGATCCATTGGCTTCTCGGGGATTCCGAGGTCCTCGTATTCCTTATCTTCACGGTGATCTGGTCTCCGCGCTCGGCGGGCATCAGGTCGGGCAGATACCGGCTGATCGGTGCGTCGAGTTCGATCTTCCCTGCGGCTACCTGCTGCAGTACCGCGCCGATAGGTGCGGTTAGCCGCATCGAACAAGGGCGGCTTGCTCGCTTCCCCGGTCGGGTGCCTGGACGTAAGAGTTGACGGCATGGACGACGAAGATGCCTGCACAGTGGGTCCAGTGGTGTTCGTCGCTCTTCGGCCTGTTCTCGGCGGTGAGTCGCTAGCGTCGTCGGGAATCGATGAGCTGGAGGCGCCCGGATGGTCACACCCTGGGCGCGCTTCATGGTGTGGCCGGCCAGTGCGGCCTGGGTCGTTGTTGTCGTGGTCGGGCGGCCGCTGACCATGTCGGCGATCCTCGAGGATCTGGTCGGTGCGGCGTTTCTCGGCGCGGGATTGATCGCTTGGCATGGTCAGCGGGGCAACCGGATGGGCCCGCTGCTGATCGCACTCGGTGCGTCCTGGCTCGCCGCGCAGTTCGAAATGGCGCTGACTCCGCCATGGAGCTGGCTGGCGCACACGGCAGGCGGCTACTGGCCGGTCTTCCTCGTGCATCTGGTGCTGGCCTTCCCGACCGGGCGACTCCGGGGGAATGCGCCGCGAATCCTGGTGGCGATCGGGTACGGCATCGCAACAGCGTTGTGTCTCATGACTATCCGCGATATGCCGTGGTCAGGCTCGTGGTTGACCCGAGTCGCCGTGGACGTCATGAATCCTGCTACCGCGCTGCTGTCTTTCCTGGCGCTCGGGTTGCAGTTGCGGCAGTGGCGGTACAGCACCAGTGTCGAGCGTCGCCTGCTCACCCCGTTGCTCGGATGTGCAGCCGTAGCCATGATCGTGCTCGCCGTGCGCAAGCCGATCCTGAAACTGGGTGTGGCTCAATCAGTGTCGAGCGCCGCGATTTGGCTGGCGTTGACCGCGATCCCGGTGGCCTATCTGATCAGTCTGGTGCTTCGGCGGTTCGACCGGGCCGGGGTGGCGGACCTGGTGGTGCGGCTCAACGCGCCGCGGACAGAGCAGGACCTGTGCTCCGCGCTGGCGGACGCGTTGCACGATCCCACCCTGGTGATCGGCTACTGGCTGCCGGAACAGGATCGCTATGTCGACGCCGATGGCACTGCGATGACGGTGCCCGACTCGGAGCCGAGGGTGACCAGGGTGGATCGCGGCGGCAGACACGTCGCGGTGCTGATCCACGACCCGGCGTTGCGGGCGGAACCGAAGCTGGTGGAGGCGGCCTGCGCGGCGGCGGCGCTGGCATTGGAGAACCAGCGACTTGCCGCGGAACTCCGGGCGCGGCTCCGACAGCTGGCCGCATCGAGAACCCGTGTGCTGCAGGCGACCGAGGCCGAACGCCGCCGGTTGGAACGGAATCTGCACGACGGGGTGCAGCAGCGGTTGCTGTCGGTCGCGATGCTCCTCGGCCTGGCCGAGCTGACCGATCCCGATCGCCGCGGCGCGCTCATGGGTGAGGCCAAGGCATCGGTGCTGACCGTGCTGGAGGAGCTGCGCGCGGTATGTCACGGTATCCATCCGCCGGTGCTGACCGAACGCGGTCTGTCCGGAGCGGTGCGGGAGCTGGTCACGCTGGTCCCGATCCCCGTCCAGCTCACCACCGAACTGACCGAGATGGTGCCACCGGAAGTCGAGACGGCCGCGTATTACATTGTGGCCGAGGCGTTGACGAACATCACCAAGCATGCCGACGCGCAGCACGCCTACATCACGATCCGCGCCGATCCCGGCCGACTGGTACTGACGATTTCCGATGACGGTCGCGGCGGCGCCGATCCGAGCCTGGGTTCGGGTCTGCGTGGACTCGCCGACCGGGTGGAAGCCAATGGAGGAACGCTCACCGTGATCAGCCCACCCAACCGGGGTACCCAGCTGCGAGTGGAGTTGCCATGCGAGTAGTGATCGCCGAAGACTCCACACTGCTGCGCGAGGGACTGACCCGGCTGCTGGCCGAGGCCGGGCTCGACGTCGTCGCCGCTGTCGCCGATGCCGAGGCGCTACTTGCCGCAGTGGCGGAGCACCGACCAGCGGTGGCCATCGTCGACATCCGCATGCCGCCCACTCACACCGACGAAGGACTCCGCGCCGCTCGGACATTGCGGCGACAGCATCCAGCGGTCGGGGTACTGGTGCTGTCGCAGTACGTGCGCGTCAGCTACGCCGTTGAGTTGCTCGAAGGCGGCGCGGAAGGGGTCGGTTATCTACTCAAGGACCGCGTATCGGATCTGGCCGAATTCGCTTCGGCGATCCGCCGCGTCGGCTCCGGCGGCTCGGCGATCGACCCGACCGTGGTCGATCAGCTGGTCGGACGACACAACAAGGCCGGTGATCCCCTCACCGAACTCTCCGAGCGCGAACACAGTGTGCTCGCGTTGATGGCGGAGGGACGCACCAATCAAGCGATCGCGCAGCGACTGATCATCGCCGAACGGACGGTCGAGAAGCACTGCACCAACATCTTCCTCAAACTCCAACTGGAGGCCGGGCCGCAGGATCACCGACGAGTGCTGGCCGTACTGCACTACCTCAACTCCTGACCACAGCCGACCAGGCTGCAGACCTACTCGTCCAGGCGTGGCGCAGGCTCGTCCAGTGCCTGAGACCGGCAAGTGTTGCGGCGGAACAGGTTCAGCTGACGGCGGAGGCGGGGGCGGTGAAGGTGTTGCAGCGGGCGGCGCGGTTGTGGTCGAGGCCGGCTTCGAACCATTGGCCGCCGTTTTCGGCCGTGCCGTGGTCGCGCATGTCTCCGGTCTGGTCGCCGCGGCCGTAGGCGTCCTTGCGTGCGGTGGTGAGCTGGGCGTCGCTGAGCGAGCCACCATTCGACGACGAAGACAGGTACATGCCGTCGAAACAGTTGGCCTGCAACTCGACTCGGCGCGAGAGCTCGAGGCCGCGGGTGCTGCGCGGGCCCGCGTCGGCGCGGTCGCTGTTGGCCTTGCGCAGGATGCCGGACATGGCCTGCACGTGGTGTCCGTACTCGTGCGCGAACACCGAAAGGTAGACGACCCAGTTGTTCTTGAAGAAGTCGGTCTGCAGCTGGCTGATCGGCATGTAGATGGTCTTGTTCGCCGGGCAGTAGAAGGCGGCGAAGTTACTGGTCGAGCCGGTGCACGGGGTGGTGATGCCTGCGGTGGTCGCGCTGACGTTCAGCGCGGGCGGCTGGAACGGCAGATTCGCCTTCTGCAGCACTGGTTTCCAGGCCGCCTCGAGGCAGCTCGCGGCGCTTTCGAAGAATTTGCGTGCGGCATCCACCTGGGTGCCCCACGGGGAGTACGCGCAGCGATCGGGGACGAGGGTCGCGTTCGGATCGGCAAGCAGCGGGTTGGCGCCGGTCTCGGCCGGACCCGTCTTGCCGTCGGGGGCGAAGGTGAGACTCGGTGTCGGCCCGGACGCGTCGTTGGCGTTGCTTCCGGTGTTAATCGCGTTGCGCACCAGGCCACCCGCGATCAGGAACACCACGACCACCAGCAGCGCGATCCACCCACCACTCCGACCGGAACGGCGGCGCGGCGGGTACGGCGGCCTGCCTGGCGGGCCGTACGGCATCGGCGGCGGCACCGGCGCGCGATATCCGGGCGGCGGGCCGTATCCCGGCGGCGAATATCCGGGCGGCGGACCATATCCCGGCTGTGCGCCGTAACCGGGCGGTGCGCCATGGCCGGGCGGTGGACGATATCCGGGCGGTGGCCCATAGCCCGGCGGCGGACCGTACCCGGGCTGTGGCGGAACCGGGCGCCCACCAGGGGGAACAGGTCCGTATCCGTACGGTGGTTGTGTCACGCCCCCGTACCCCCTCGTCTCGATGATCGCCGACAGCCGATGACGCAGAATAGCAAGCTGTCTAAAGTAGGCTGCCATGCTGACTTTTCGGGGGGCCGCCGTTGGCGCGCTGCTTCTCGCCACAGCGGGAATCCTCGCGACCGCTCCGGCTGCGCACCCGCAGCCCGCGCCGAACGGCGTGCACATCACCGCTGATCTGAAACTCAGTCGCCAAGGCGTGCTCGAGGTCGTCGAACAGGTCGAAGTGCCCGCGGACGGCACCTTCCGGATGGCACTGCCGTTGCGGCTGAAGGTCGGCGACGACGTCGAGCGCTACTTCAAGGTCACCGATGTCGACACCAAGGGCGACGGCACCGCGACGGTGGCGAACGATCAGTTCACCATCGAGGCGAAACCGGGCACGTCCACGTTCACCTATTCGCTGCACAACCTCGTCAACGATGCCCCCGGCAGCCAGGTGTTCCACTGGCTCGGGGTGATGGGCTCCGATATCGCCTCGATCAGTGCAACGTTGATCAGCCCGAGCTTCGAAATGGGCATCGTGGACTGCAAACTCGGGCCGCCGGGCAACACCAGGCCGTGTGCCGACGTCAAGACCGAAGTCGACGGCGTGCTGCATCTGGAGCAGACCGATCTGCGCAAGGGCGACGCCATCGACCTGACACTGCAGCTGCCGCCTGGCAGTGTGCCGAGCAACGCGGATATCCGCGACACCAGCAACTCCGGTCTGTTCGCGATCACCACGCCGGTGCTCGTCGCGTTCGGCGTGCTGCTGGTCGGGCTGGTCGGGCTGGTCGCCTTCGTGCTCCGGGCCCGGCGCAGGAACGACGCTGCCGCAACAGGATCGGAGACGCTCGACCCGCTGCTGCGCGACGGTGATCGGGTGCAGTTCACCTCGCCGGACGGGGTGCTGCCCGGCGAGGCAGGGCTGCTGCTCGACGAGCATGTCGATCCGGTCGACATCGCCGCGACCGTGGTGGATCTCGCTGTGCGCCGCTACATCTGGGTGACCCCGCTCAGCGACACCGACTGGCGGATCACCCGGGTCAACGCGCCCGACGATCAGCTGCGCGAGTACGAGCGGGCCGTGTATCTCGCGCTGCTGCCCGATGGCACCGACGCCGTCACCATCACCGAACTCCGGGCGCCAGGGCGCGTGCAGTCCGGGCCGGTGCGCTCCGCGCTGCTCGCTGATGCGGTGTCGCGCGGCACTTTTGGCAACCAGCGGCGGCCGGGCTTGGCAATCTGGTTGGGTGGCGCGTTGATCCTCGGCGGTGTCGCGGCGACCATCGCGCTCGCCGCCACCTCGGGTCACGCGCTCGTCGGTGTCGCGATCGCGCTGGCCGGTGTGGCCACCGTGTTGGTGCCGAAGTACCTACCGGTGCGGACCGTGCACGGCCTCGAGTTGACCGCGCAGCTTCGTGCGCTCCAGCGTGGTCTGGAAACAATTCGGCGGGAACAGATTCCGCCGATCGACCAGGAGACGGTGTTCTCCCGTGCGCTGCCGTTCATGGTGATCGGTGGGCGCGCCGACAACTGGATCCGCGCCTTCCGCGACCTGAATCCGTCCGCCGACTCCCAGCCCGGTCTCTACTGGTTCGGCGGCTTCGACCGCGACCCCAATATGCACCGGTTCGCCAGCCACTTCCCGTTCTTCATCACGGCCATGGAAGGAATCTTCGCCAAGGCAGGTGACCCGCACCGCTGATCTGGCCGCCGAAACCCCCTCCTGGGGAGGAGGTTTCGATGCGTGATCAGTCGCCGAGGGTGGTGCGGCGGATCGCGGCGAGCGGGTCGGCGTACAGCACGCTCAGCGAGGTGACCACGGCGGCGAATTCCTGCACCTTGCCGCCGAATCCGCTGATCCGGATGTCGGTGGGCGGCAGGGTGGAGCCCTGGTTGAAGGCACGAGCCACGTGCGAGACCGCGGGACGGTACCCGGTGAACGCCTGCCCGCCGAGGATCACCCGATCCGGGTTGAGCATGTCGCGGACCATCGCCACCGTGTTGCCGAGGATGGTGGCGCGTTCGGCGAGCAGTGCACGGGCCGGTTCCGAACCCGCCTCGGCCGCGCGATAGACATCGACGATGGTCGAGCCAGCGGTTCCGTTGTGCGCGGGGATGATTCCGCGTCCGACGGCCCGCGAGTGCAGCGAGCGATCCCCGACGGTCACCTCGAGGCAACCGCGCCTGCCGCAGGTGCATTCGACATCCGAGCCGGTCGGCAAGTGCGCGATCGAGCCAGGCCCGTTGCTCGGCGTGTGCACGCGGCCGTCCAAGGTCACGGCCACACCGGCGGTTTCGCGCACGTAGAAGTACAGGCTGCTGCCGCGTTCCGGATTGCCGACCCGGGTCCCGGTGTCGCGGGCATCGAGGGTCGGCAGCAACAACTCCGAGGCCGCCATCGCCTCGACGTGCGGCGCCACCGACACCGGCAGCTCGAGCACCTCGCCGAGCACGGCGCCGATCTGCGCGCCCTGCCACTCCAGCTTGGGGTGGTCGACGACGCCGGTGAGCGGATCGACCCGGCCGCCGATGGCGACGCCTGCCCACAGCGGCTTGCGGCGATGCCAGCGCTGCAGGAACGCCTTGGCGCTTCGGGCCACCGTTGTGGTGGCGAAATCCTGACCGGTCTGCGGCGTTGCGATGGCGAGGCCGCCGAGGATGCGCCCGCGCAGGTCGGCCGCGACGATCTTGGTGACCGCGGCCCCGATGTGGATGCCGAGGGTCAGGTACGCCTCGTGGTCGATCTCGAAGGGCACTCGCGGTCGTCCGACCGCACCCGAGGCCGTCAGGTCCGGCCGTTCGCGCAACAGACCTGCGGCGAGCAGTGCTGACACCTGCCGGTTGACCGTCGCGATGCTCAAACCCGTTGTGCGCGCGGCATTGTCGCGGGAAACCGGTCCGCCGGTCGCGGCGCGGAGTACCGCGGCGGCCGGGTTGTCGGCGATGCGGAGTTCCGGGGCAACCACGGGACGCTGGACGCGAACACGACCAGAGGAAACCCTGGCGACGGATCGTTCTAGGGTAGGGAGGGACATATGAGGTTCCTTGCCGAGGTCCCGCGCCGAGGCGGGACGTGCCTACAGGGGCGACTAGGCAGCAAACGAGCCGAAAGGGCAGCTCAGCTGCAGCAAGGGCGACAACACAGTTCGCGAGTCAGCGGCAGCCGAAGGCCGAGCGCAGCGGTCACGTAGGTGACCCGCAGTGCGTTCGATCGGCTGGCAGACATGTAAACGAAGTTAACACCGCCCACCGCGACTCACCAACCCTCAAACCGCCGCTGTGTTCTCCCACACAGTGTTTCCCCAGCTCAGAGCTCGAGGTTGCGACGGTGTCTTCGCTGTGGACCCGGTGCCTCGGCCGTGGAGGTCGGTGGCGGCAACGGCAGAAGGCCCCGCCCGATCGAGAACTGGGCGGGGCCTTCGCGGCAACTGCGGTGAACTTACTTCGCGGCAGGCGGTGGGTTGATCGACGGCTGGTTGATGGTGGTGAAGTACTGGATCGCCGCGCCGATCGCGACCGGTGCGGTGACCAGGATCTGGCCCGCGACCACACCGAGGGCACCGACGGAGACGATGCCGAACAAGCAGCCGACGGCCGCGGCTGGAAGGAACGCGCCGAACAGGCCGACGATGGTCGCCATCGCGGCGATGGGGGCCATGATGCCGCCGAGGACGCAGCCGACGGCCGCGCCGCCGAGACCACCGACGAGGGTGCCGATGGTGGCGCCCATGCTGATCGTGCTGGTCAGCCTGCTCCAAGCGGCCTGTTCACGGTCGTAGTCGGTCTTCCACGGCGCCTTGTCCTCGTAGGGCAGGGCGACGGGCTTGTAGGTCGCCTTGGTGATGTCGAACTGCGGAGTCAGCGTGGCCGTGCGACCCGAGATGTCGGCGGCGATCGGGAACTCGAATTCGTCGAGGCGGAGCTTGAGCTCGGTGCCTGCGACGGTGGCGCCGTTGGCGGCCTTGATCTTGAAGATGCCGTCTTCGACGACGAGCGATCCGGCGTCGGTGCTGATGATCGACGACCCGTCGACGGTCTGCGCGGTGAAGTTCACCGCGTCCTCGGTCGGGGTGGCGACTGACGTGCCTGCGGCGACTCCTGTCGCCATCGTCACAAGCGCCGCGACCACGGCTAGCTTCCTGATCCTCATGTACAGCAATCCCTCATCTAGGTAACACTCTTCGCCGCAAAGCATCGGGGAGTAGGGACCGCAGAACGAGGGAAAAACGCAGGCAGATTCCAAACGGTGCTATCTGCGGGCAACGCACGCGTTGCGCAGCGCTATCGGCGTAGGTCCGTCAGCCAGGCCGTAAATTCTTCCGGCGTCGGATCGTGGCCGATCGTGTCGATCACGACGTAGCCCGCCAGCGCCGCGCACAGCACACGATTCGCCGCCTCTTCCGGATCACCCCATGGGATGAACGGTTTCGCGATCAGCAGCGAGGTGATGCCGTGCGCTGCGGCCCACAGCGCGAGAACGACCGGCGTCGGGTCACCAGGGGTGATCACGCCGGCGGCCATGCAATCCCGCACCGTGTCGGAAAACCGTTGGAACGCACCGCTGGTCAGCACCATGTCCACCGCGCCAAGCGCTTCGGTCGGCACGGTCGCCAGCCGATATTGCTCCGGATGCGCCAGCGCGAACCGAACATACGCCAGCCCTTGCTCCTGCAGCCGGGTGATCGGTGGATCCGTCTGCGCGGTCACCGCCTCGATGGCGGCATCCAATTCCTCGAAGACCTGCGCGACGGCGGCGGCGATCAGCTCGTCCTTGTCGGCGAAGTGCCGATAGATCGAGGGGGCGCTCACACCGACCCGCTTGCCGATCTCCCGGATCGACACCGCCTCGGCGTTTCCGGTCCGTGACAGCAATTCCCTTGTCGCGGTGAGAATTTCATCACGCAGACCGGCGCCGGAACCGCGCGCCGACCTGGAACGTCCACCGATCATCGGTGGTCGGCCAGCACGCGATCCTGCGGATCCGAATCGGAGTGCTCACGCAACCCGATCCGAGCGTGCAACTGGGCCAACGGTTTCGGCGCCCACCAGTTGGCGGTGCCCATCAGTTTCATCAGGGCCGGCGCGAGCATGGTGCGGATGAGGGTGGCGTCGGCGAGCACGGTCAAGGTGAGGCCGAGGCCCATCAGCTGGATGAACGACACCTTCGAGGTGACCATCGCGCCCATCACGATGGCCATGAGAAGTGCTGCGGCCGTGTAGATCTTGCCGGTCCTGGCGACGCCGACGGCGAGCGCGTGCACGTTGTCCTCTGCGGTGCGCACGACGACACCGTCGACGACACGGCCGGAGGCCAGCCACTCTTCGCGGATGCGGGAGAGCAGGAAGACCTCATAGTCCATCGACATGCCGAACGCGAGACAGAACATGAGGATCGGCATCGTCGGCGTCATATAGCCGACGGGGGTGAACCCGAGCAGGTTGGACAGATGGCCGTCCTGGAAGATCCATACCATCGCACCGAACGCGGCCGCGAGCGAAAGCGTGTTGAGCACAATGGCTTTCAGCGGTAGCAGCAGACTCCCGGTGAACAGGAACAGCACGACGAAGGTGGCGAGCGCGATCAGCGCGATGGCCAGCGGCAGCTTGGATTCGAGCGAATCGAGGGCGTCGGCATTGATCGCCGCGGCACCACCGAACAGCGCGGGCGCAGGCGGCGGCACCGCCTTCAGCTCGAGCAACTGCGCCTCGCCCGCAGGGGAGAACGGGTCGGTGCGGGTGGCGACCGTGAGGTATTCGCCGGTGCCGTTGGTCAATCCCGGCGGTCCCGCGGCCACCCGCGAACCCTTGAGGTAGACACCGGCGCTGGACAGCACGGCCGACACCCCGTCGACCCGCGACAATACCGTCGCGTACGTGCCGACCTGCCCTGGGTCGCCGTGATATCCGTCGAGCACGATGGTGGTGTTGTTGCCCGAGTTGGCCGCAGGGAACTCGGCGCGCAACACGTCACCGACCTGCCGGCTCGCCGCGCTCGTCGGCAGCACCCGATCGTCCGGATAGCCGAATTTCACCGAGAGGAACGGTGATCCGAGCGCCAAGAACAAGGCGACGAGCAGCACGGCGACCGGAATGGAGTGCCGGGTCACCCAGCCGACGGTCCGGTACCACCAGCTCTCCTCCGGCACCTGTCGCGCCATCGGATCGGGTGCGGGCCTGCCGAACAAGCGCCGCAGCGGGATTCGGATATCGAGCGCGTTCACCCGATCGCCGAGCAGCACGAGCGCGGCGGGCAGGATCACGATCGCCGCCGCAGCCGCCGCCGCGACCACCGCGACGCCTGCGTAGGCGAACGAGCGCAGGAAGTAGATGTCGAAGATGACCAGCACCGACAGCGAAAGGGCAACGGTGAGTGCGGAATACAGCACTGTCCGGCCCGCGGTCTGCACCGCGCGAATGGTGGCCGGAATCGGCGCAAGCCCGTTGGTGAGCTCCTCGCGGTAGCGGCTGACGATGAACAGGCTGTAGTCGACGGCCAGCGCGAGACCCATGGCCGTCGTCATGTTCAGCGCATAGATGGAGACGTCGGTGACCAGGGTGAACAGCCGAAGGATGGCGAGGGTGGTGAGGATCGCGAAGATGCCGACGGCCAGCGGCAGCGCCGCGGCGATCAGGCTGCCGAACACCAGGACAAGCACGATCAGCGAAACCGGGATCGCGACACCTTCCGCAACCGCGAGGTCATGGGTGATCTGCTTGTTCACGTCGTGGAAGACCGAGGCGACGCCGCTTTGCCGGACGGTGACGCCGTCGGTGGTTCCGGTGAGCTGTTCGGTGAGTTCGCCTGCCGCGCGCTGCGCGGCGGTGTCGTCACCGGTCAGGTAGGCCATGACCAGCGCTTCCTTGCCGCTGGTGCTGCGCAGCGCGGACGCGATCGCGGGCGGGGCGGTCCAGTAGGACTGCACGCCCTTCACGTCGGGACGAGCGCGCAGTGTGTCTGCCAGGCGCAGGCCGACCGCCTTGGTGGCCGGCGCGTCGGCACCGCTGTCCGAGCTGACCAGGAGCACGTAATTCGGTGCAGCGCCGTCGAAGTTGTCGGCGAGCAGCTGCGCGACCTTGGAGGATTCCGCGTCGGGCGAGGTGAATCCCGCAGACTTCAGATGCGATGCCGCGGTCGCGCCGAACACTCCGCAGAGAATGGCCAGCGCGGCCGCGGCGAGCAAGATGGCCCGGGGAAACCGGGTGGAGATCTGCGCGATCCGAATCAGCATGCTCGGGCTCCCTTGCTCGGCGCAGTATGTTAACGGCGTTAGCGTAACGCTGTTAGGTCTGCGCGGGTAGGGGGTGTCCCAGCTCGCTCAGTGATCCCGGTCACTGCCGGAGTTGTGACCGAAGGGGCCATCGCCGAGCCTGCGCGGCGAGTGCCCGTGCACCCCCTCCGCGTACGCGGTCTCGGCATGCAGCGCGAAGTCGATGCCCGCCGACTCGTCCTCCTTGCTCACCCGGAAGCCGATCAGGCGATCGATGAGCTTGCCGAGCGCGAACGTCACCGCGAACGCGTACGCCGCGACGACGAGCACACCGACCAGCTGTTTGCCGAGCTGCGCGAACCCGCCGCCGTAGAACAGCCCGTCGACGCCGCCGGTCATCACCTGGGTGGCGAGCAGGCCGATCAACACCGTGCCCACGACGCCACCGACGAAGTGCACGCCGACCACGTCGAGCGAATCGTCATAGCCAGCCTTGAATTTCCAGCCGACCGCGAACGAACAGACCACACCTGCGGCGAGCCCGACGACCAACGCGCCGAGCGTGTTCACCGACCCGCAGGACGGCGTGATCGCGACCAGACCGGCCACCACGCCGGACGCCGCACCGAAGGTGGTCGGCCTGCCGTCGCGGATCTGCTCGACCGCGAGCCAGCCGAGCATGCCGAGGCAGCCTGCCACCAGCGTGTTCAGGAAGACCGCTGCCGCAACACCATTCGCGGACAGCGCGGAACCGGCGTTGAAGCCGAACCAGCCGAACCACAGCAGGCCTGCACCGAGCAGCACGAAAGGCAGGTTGTGCGGCCGCATCGCGTCGGTCTTGAAGCCGATGCGTGGGCCGAGCACCAGCGCGAGCGCGAGCGCCGAAGCGCCAGAAGCGATCTCGACGACGAGGCCGCCCGCATAGTCCAGCGCGCCGAAGGAGGCGAGCCAGCCGTCCGGTCCCCACACCCAGTGCGCGATCGGTGCGTACACCGCCAGCGCCCACACCGGAACGAAGATCATCCACGCCGCGAACTTCGCGCGGTCCGCGATGGCGCCGCTGACCAGGGCCGCGGTCAGGATCGCGAAGGTCAGCTGGAAGGTGGCGAACAGCAACTCCGGCACCGCGCCGTGCAGGGTGCTCGGATCGATGTCCGCCATTGCGATGTGGTCGAGGTCGCCGATGAGGCCGCCGCCCGCGTCGTCGCTGAACGCGAGGCTGTAGCCGAACAGCAGCCAGGCGACGGTGACCAGCGGGATCGCGATGAAGTTCATCATCAGCATGTTGAGCACGCCGGTCGAGCGCACCATCCCGCCGTAGAACAGCGCAAGCGCAGGCGTCATCAGCAGCACGAGGGCGGTGCTGATGAGCAGCCAGGCGGTGGCCGCGGGATCGAGGGTTGTGGACACGGTGTCTCCTTCCACGCTGAGTGCGTTGGAAGGAAAATAGCCGACTGTACGCCGTCCGATCGGCGCTGGTCGGTGCGTCGGGCGCGCCTCGGTCCGGCGTCGAGTCATGGGATGACCAGGGCGGACGGCCGTCGTACGGCTACGTCGTCAGCCGCGAGCCTTGCGTGCGATGGCGCGCAGACCACGCTTGCCTGGCACCGGGAGTTCGTCCTGGATCGCGACCCATTCGGCGGTGCACAGCCACAGTTCCTGCGCGCGGGCATCGGCGGTGTTGTGGAAGACCCGGCGGCCGCGATCGTCGCGGAGGTCCTGCGCGACGGTGGACCAGCGCGGCGCGCGGCCGTGCTCGGTCTGGTAGTCGGCGAGGAAGGTGGCCACGGCGGTGCCGATGGTGTTCACCGGACGCAACGAGACCCGGTTGCCGTATTGGTCGGAGTGGAAACGCCTTCCGGCGCAGAGGGATCCGGCGTTGGCGTTGGAGGCGATCCAGCCTGCCCGCTGGGCGCGCTCGATCAGCCAGAGGTGCTTGACCGCCGACGGCGCGATGTCGCCGATGCGGGTCCGGATCAGCGACATGACCTCGTCGGAGGAGAGCACGTCGCGACGGGTCGGGCCGATGCCGTGCGCGGTCCAGTGTGCGTCGGCCAGGGCTGCCAGCGCGCGGCCGAAGTCGTCGATGCTGCGCTGGGCGCGGCGACCGAGCCGCTCGATGCGTTCGGCCTCGCGGCGCATCTCGTTCTGCGCGGTGAGGGTGCGGATCGCAGCCATGGTCGGGACCTGGCCGCGTTCGAGGAGTTCGAGGATCGCGGCGGAGGTCGCGGGATCGGCCGCGGCGGCCACCGGGAGGGAGTCGCGCTTGATCGCGAAGTCCTGCGGGCTGATCGCACGGCTCAACAGATCGACAGCGGAGCGGTCGCCGGCGAAGTCGGTGCTGGAAAGCAACGCGGTGGCGATGTCGTCGGGCGACGGCACGATGAGCAGTTCCTCCGATAGATGTGCAACTCGGTTGTGCTGGAACTTTGCGCTGGACCTCGGAGCGCGGCGGGTTCTGAAGCGAATGGGCAGTGTCTTCGGTTGTGCCCCGGTCGGGATGAGGGACCGGCCGGGGCAACCAACCTGATGAAGGTTTGGCTACCGAAGTTGCCGATTGCCACGGTAGCCAGCGGATTGCGTACATGTCATCTCTGTTGACGCTTTCGTTATTTCCGTTTATCCGAGGTAAATCGGGGCGAAAGTCCGATTTTCCGCTCCACAAAGGGGAATTGGGCGGTAGTTTTCCCGGTTCGACCGGTGCTTCATTGGCGATTGCTCGTGCGTTGCCGCCACTGTCTCGGGTCGGCGGGGGTTAACAAGGGATGGGGAATCTTGTGATCTACGTCACATATTCGAGTCGGCCTCGGATGCTGTTCCGGCGCGCCGGGCCCCGCGCGGAGCGGGAATGTTCTTTGTCGGTGTGCGCCGGTAACCTCTGGCCGTGGCTCTGTACCGGAAGTACCGACCGGCAACGTTCGCTGAGGTAGTGGGTCAGGAGCACGTCACCGACCCGCTGAGCACCGCACTAGACACCGGACGGATCAGTCATGCCTACCTGTTCTCCGGACCGAGAGGCTGTGGCAAGACCTCCTCGGCGCGCATCCTCGCGCGGTCGCTGAACTGCGCGGACGGTCCGACTTCGACGCCGTGCGGGGTCTGCTCCTCCTGCGTCGCACTCGGTCCTGGCGGTCCGGGCAATCTCGACGTGATCGAACTCGACGCCGCGAGTCACGGCGGCGTCGACGACACTCGTGAACTGCGCGATCGTGCCTTCTACGCCCCTGCGGAATCCCGATACCGGGTGTTCATCGTCGACGAGGCGCACATGGTCACCACGGCGGGCTTCAACGCGCTGTTGAAGATCGTCGAAGAGCCGCCTGCCCACCTGATCTTCATCTTCGCCACCACCGAGCCGGACAAGGTGCTGCCGACCATCCGCTCGCGCACCCATCACTATCCGTTCCGGCTGCTACCGCCCGCCACCATGCGCGGGCTGCTCGGCAAGATCTGCGAGCAGGAGCAGGTGCCGGTCGACGAGGCGGTGTACCCCTTGGTGATTCGCGCAGGCGGTGGTTCGCCGCGCGACAGCCTCAGCGTGCTCGACCAGTTGCTGGCCGGTGCCGGTCCCGAAGGTGTCACCTACCCACGGGCCGTCTCGCTGCTCGGCGTCACCGATGTCGCGCTGATCGACGACGCGATCGAGGCGCTGGCCGCCGACGACGGCGCTGCCCTGTTCGGCACCGTCGATCAAGTGATGGAGGCGGGTCACGACCCGCGCCGTTTCGCCGTCGATCTGCTCGAACGGCTGCGCGACCTGATCCTGATGCGCGCGGTCCCCGACGCCGTCGACCGTGGCCTGGTCTCCGGCCCCGGCGACGTGCTCGACCGCATGCGCGACCAAGCCGAACGCCTCGGCCCCGCCACGCTCACCCGTTATGCCGAACTCCTGCACGAGGCACTCGGCGAAATGCGCGGCGCCACCTCGCCGCGCCTGCTCCTCGAAGTCGTCTGCGCCCGGATGCTGTTGCCCTCGGTCTCCGACGCGGAATCCGCAACCCTCCAGCGCCTCGAACGGCTGGAGCGCGGATTCGCGAGCGGCGCAGTGCAGGCAGCGGCCCCGTCGGGCGCGGCGCCTGCGGCATCGTCCGCCGCGTCGACACCGCGACCGGCGGCCGCGCCACCGTCTGATCCCAACCGCAGACGAGGAGCGGAGGCGCTGGCGGCCATCCGCCGCGAGACCGCGGGCACCGGCGATGCCGGGGCGGAACTCGATGGAGCGGGCCGATCTACTGCGCCAGGCGGATCGAGCGATCAGCCGAGCGAGTCCGAGTCGGCGGGCTCCCCGAGTGCTGCTGCATCGGCGCAGGGAGCTTCGGCGGCCGGGCAAGTTCCGGCAAGTTCCGGCGAGCGGGCGTCGAGTGTCGGCGCTCCGGAACAGGAAGTCGCACAGGCGGTTTCCCCGGACGAGTCAGTTGACCGTGCGGTTGCTGAGCCCGCGCAGGCCTTCGCCTTTTCCCCGCAGCCGACTGTCGCCGCACCGCCGGACGCCGCCACGGCGCCGGACGCGGTCGATGAGGCTGCCGGAGAAAACCGTGATCCGGCGGCAACCCCTACCGGCAGCCCTGCTGCCGCGCAGCCCGACTCGGCTCGGGAGGCGGCACCCGCACCGCAGCAACACGCTGCTGCCACACCGGCTCCCGCTGCCGCGCAGCCTGAGCCTGCGGCCGCGTCTGCCGGAGCGAGCACGGACCTGTTGCGTGAGGTCGAGGCGGCCTGGGGTGACATTCGCGCCAAGGTGCGGGAGTTCGGGGCCGCGGTGCAGGCGATGCTGGCCGGTGCTTCGGTGGCGCGGATCGAGGGCGATGTCATCGTCTTCGCGCATCAGCATGCGCCGTTGGCGCAGCGGCTCTCGGATCCGCGCAACCTGGAGGCGGTGCGCTCCGCGGTCAAGGCCGTGCTCGGGCGAGACCACGATGTGCGCTGGGAAGCCGGCGGTGCGGCGCAACGACCTGCGGCGGCGCCGCGGGCGGGCGGCCAGGGAAACCGCCAACGGGGGGCGGAGCAGCAGCCGGGGCGTGAATCCGGCAACGCGGGTGGGCGCAGCGCGGATGCGCCTGCGCCGCCGCGGTTCTCCCGGCCGAGTCAGGCCAAGAAGGCGGCCGCGGACGAGGCTCCCGGTGCGGGCAAGGCTCGGGCAGGCGGTGCCGAACCGCGCTCGTTCGGTGGCGATGACGACATTCCCCCGCCCGATTTTCCCGATCTACCGGACGATCCCGGCCCTTTTGATGCGGCGCCGCCCGAGTCGGCGCAGCCGGCGGTCGGCAACGAGGCAGACAACAGCGGTGGTTGGGCCGCCGACCGGGCGGTGCCGCCGACCACGCCGGAGGACGAGGAAGAGATGATCCGCGCCGCAGCGGTTCCGGTGGCGCCGGAGGATCGTCGCGACCCCGACGAGGTCGCCCTCGAATTGCTGAAGAGTGAGCTGGGGGCCACACGACTGGGTGGTTGACAACCACCGCCGCCACGACGTTAAGTTAACCGGAGTTCGCACACCACGGTAGTATGAACGGGTGGCCGTGAGCTCCGGTACGACGAGGTTCTATGGTATGCCCAGGCGTATGGGCGACTTGGTTCCTGCGTCCGCCGTCGCATGCCGCGTTTTGTACAGCGTCAGGACGGTCGGTCGCATGGCCGGTCGGCGAGGTTACCCGCAGCCGCACCGCAGTGGCGGTGTCGCAGCACAGAGCGCTCGGACGGACGAAGTCCGGCCGCCGCACCTTTAAGGAAGGAACACTCCGATATGACCACAGAGGCCTACATTTACGAGGCCATCCGCACTCCGCGCGGCCGCGGCAAGAAGAACGGCTCGCTGCATTCGGTCAAGCCGATCGACTTGACTGTTGGTCTGGTCCAGGAGCTGCGCGGCCGTTTCCCCAACCTCGACGAAGACCGGATCTCGGATCTGATCCTCGGCGTCGTCAGCCCCGTCGGTGACCAGGGCATGGACATCGCCCGCACCGCGGTCACCGTGGCGGGCCTGCCGGACACCGTCGGTGGTTTCCAGCTCAACCGGTTCTGTGCCTCCGGCCTCGAGGCCGTCAACCTGGCCGCGCAGAAGGTGCGCTCCGGCTTCGACGACCTGGTCATCGCCGGTGGTGTCGAGTCCATGTCCCGCGTGGCGATGGGCTCCGACGGCGGCGCGTGGGCACTCGACCCGGCCACCAACTACGACACCTACTTTGTGCCGCAGGGCATTTCGGCCGACCTGATCGCGACCATCGAGGGCTTCAGCCGCGATGACGTCGATGCCTACGCGGTGCGTTCGCAGGAGCTGGCCGCCAAGGCCACCACCGGCGGCTACTTCGCCAAGTCGATCGTTCCGGTGAAGGACCAGAACGGCATCGTCGTGCTGGACAAGGACGAGCACATGCGGCCGGGCACCACGGCCGAGGACCTCGCCAAGCTGAACCCGTCCTTCGCCGTGATCGGTGAGATGGGTGGCTTCGACGCGGTGGCGCTGCAGAAGTACTACTTCGTCGAGAAGATCAACCACGTGCACCACGGCGGCAACAGCTCGGGCATCGTCGACGGTGCCGCGCTGGTGCTGATCGGCACCGAAGAGGCGGGCAAGGCGTCCGGCCTCACCCCGCGTGCGCGCGTCGTCGCGACCGCGACCAGCGGCGCCGACTCGACCATCATGCTCACCGGCCCCACCCCGGCCGCCAAGAAGGCGCTGGCCAAGGCGGGTCTGACCCTCGACGACATCGACCTGGTCGAGATCAACGAGGCGTTCGCCTCCGTGGTGCTGAAGTTCCAGAAGGACCTGAACATCCCGGACGAGAAGCTGAACGTCAACGGCGGCGCGATCGCCATGGGCCACCCGCTCGGCGCCACCGGCGCGATGATCACCGGCACCATGGTCGACGAGCTGGAGCGCCGCAACGGCCGCTACGCGCTGATCACCCTGTGCATCGGCGGCGGCATGGGCGTTGCCACCATCATCGAGCGCGTCTAACCCCAACCGACAGCTGAGAATCACGGCGGCATGAGCGTCAGGCCCGGAGGCGGAAGCTTGCGTAACCACGCAGGGCCCGTGAATGCCGCCAATTAGACACAGGAGACACAGAGCTGTGACCAGCACCGAAACCAACATGATCGGTTGGGAGCAGGATTCGGACGGCATCGTCACTCTGACGATGGACGACCCGAACCAGGGCGCCAACACGATGAACGAGCTGTACAAGACGTCGATGTCCGCGACCGTCGACCGGCTCGAGGCCGAGAAGGACAGCATCACCGGCGTCGTGCTGACCTCGGCGAAGAAGACCTTCTTCGCGGGCGGCGACCTGAAGAACATGATGAAGGTCGGCCCGGAAGACGGCCAGGCCCTCATGGACGAGCTCGGCACCATCAAGAGTGCGCTGCGTCGGTTGGAGACCCTCGGCAAGCCGGTCGTGTCCGCGATCAACGGTGCCGCCCTCGGTGGCGGCCTGGAGATCACGCTGGCGACCCACTACCGGATCGCCGCCGACGTGCGTGGCCTGAAGATCGGCCTGCCCGAGGTGAAGCTCGGCCTGCTGCCTGCCGGTGGCGGTGTCACCCGCACCGTGCGTATGTTCGGTCTGCAGAACGCGCTGATGCAGATCCTGCTGCAGGGCAACGAGTTCAACGCGACCAAGGCCAAGGAGATCGGCCTGGTCAACGAGGTCGTCGGCACGGTGGAGGAGCTGGTCCCTGCCGCCAAGGCGTGGATCAAGGCCAACCCCGAGGGCGGCGTGCAGCCCTGGGACAAGAAGGGCTACAAGATCCCCGGCGGCACCCCGTCCAGCCCGGCGTTCGCGGCGAACCTGCCCGCGTTCCCTGCCAACCTGCGTAAGCAGCTCAAGGGCACCAACATGCCTGCGCCGCGGGCGATCCTGTCCGCCGCGGTCGAGGGCTCGCAGGTCGACATCGACAACGCGTCGCTGATCGAGTCGCGCTACTTCGTGCACCTGCTGACCGGTCCGGTCGCGAAGAACATGATCCAGGCGTTCTTCTTCGACCTGCAGGCCATCAACAACGGTGGTTCGCGGCCCAAGGATGTCCCGAAGAAGGACATCAAGAAGATCGGCGTGCTCGGCGCGGGCATGATGGGCGCCGGCATCGCGTACGTCTCCGCCAAGGCCGGCTACCAGGTCGTGCTCAAGGACCTCACCATCGAGGCGGCCGAGCGTGGCAAGAACTACTCCGAGAAGATCGAGGCCAAGGCCCTCTCGCGTGGCAAGACCACGGCGGAGAAGTCCAAGGCGCTGCTCGACCTGATCACCCCGTCGGCCGACGCCAAGGACTTCGACGGCGTCGACTTCGTGATCGAGGCGGTCTTCGAGAACACCGAGCTCAAGCACAAGGTGTTCCAGGAGATCGAGGACATCGTCACCCCCGACGCGCTGCTCGGCTCGAACACCTCGACCCTGCCGATCACCGGCCTCGCGGCCGGCGTGAAGCGTCAGGAAGACTTCATCGGCATCCACTTCTTCTCGCCCGTCGACAAGATGCCGCTTGTGGAGATCATCAAGGGCGAGAAGACCTCGCCCGAGGCGCTGGCCAGGGTGTTCGACTACACCCTCGCGATCAGGAAGACCCCGATCGTCGTCAACGACAGCCGCGGCTTCTTCACCTCGCGCGTGATCGGCACCTTCGTCAACGAGGCGATCGCCATGCTCACCGAGGGCATCGAGCCCGCGACCATCGAGCAGGCCGGTCTGCAGGCGGGCTACCCGGCCGCGCCGCTGCAGCTGTCGGATGAGCTGAACCTCAAGCTCATGCAGAAGATCGCCAAGGAGACCATCGAGGCTGCCGCGCACGGCGACACCACGATGGGCGCCAAGAAGCACCCGGCGCAGGAAGTCATCGACTACATGGTCGGCGAGGGTCGTCCTGGCCGCCTGGAGAAGGCGGGCTTCTACGAGTACGACGAAGAGGGCAAGCGCACCGGTCTGTGGCCCGGCCTGCGTGAGCACTTCAAGACGACGGCGGACTTCGGTGTGCCGCTGCAGGATCTGATCGACCGCATGCTGTTCGCGGAGGCGATCGAGACCCAGAAGTGTTTCGACGAGGGCGTGCTGGAGACCACCGCCGACGCCAACATCGGCTCGATCTTCGGCATCGGCTTCCCGGCCTGGACCGGTGGTGTGCACCAGTTCATCGTCGGCTACCCGGGTGGGCAGGCCGCGTTCGTCGAGCGCGCCGACTACCTCGCCAAGACCTACGGCGAGCGCTTCGAGGCTCCGGCTTCGCTGCGTAAGTAAGGCACCAACGGCAAAGCCCGCCATCGCGATTCGCGGTGGCGGGCTTTCGCCGTTTCGGGGCGCGTTGTCCGGCGCGTTGGGGTGTTGTTCACCTGCCGGTACCGCATCGTGGTTAGCGTATCGCGGGTGCGAGGACGTGGACAGGTCAGACGTGGGCAAACGCTGTTGGTCGCGACCGTCGCGGTGGCGCTCGGTGTGACGCCGGCGGCGACCGCGGTGCCGGATCAGGGTGCGGCTGCGGCGGGATCCGCGGTGCGGTTGCTCGGCGAGCGGGTCGTCCCGAACAACCTGGATTTCCATGGCACCTCGGTCGGCGGCCTGTCCGGGATCGACTTCGACACGCGCACCGGCGATTACGTGCTGATCAGCGACGATCGCTCGGAGCGCAACCCGGCCCGGTTCTACACCGCGCGCTTCACGGTGGACGAGAAGGGCGTCGGCCCGGTGGAATTCACCGGAACCCGACCGCTGCTGACCGCCGCAGGCGCCGCGTACGCGCCGAAGTCGGTTGACCCAGAAGAGATTCGGGTCGATCCGTGGACAGGTGACTACTTCTGGACGCAGGAGGGGGACCGCACCGACACCGTGCTCGCCGATCCCTCGGTGCGTATCGCTCGGGCGGACGGCGCGTTCGCGGCCGAGCTGCCGATCCCGGACAACGAACGGATGCGGCCGAATTCGGGTCCTCGGCAGAACATGGCCTTGGAGGGAGCGACGTTCGCCGCGGGCGGTTCGCTGTTCGTCACGGCGGTGGAGGGTCCGCTGCTGCCGGACGGTCCGCTCGCCACCACGACGGCGGGCGCCACCTCGCGAATCACGGTGCAGGCCAGGACCGGTCAGCTGCTGGCTCAGTACGCCTATCCGATGGATCCGGTCTTCGCCGAGTCGAGCCCGCTACCGGGTACCGGCATGAACGGCATCACCTCGGTGCTGGCCGTCGACCCGGTCGACCCGACGAAAATCCTGGTGCTGGAACGGTCTTTCGTCGCCGGGGTCGGCAACAAGATCAAGGTGTACGAGGCTGACCTCGGTGCCGCGACCAACATCCTCGACGCGCCGATCGGCACGGCCAGCCCCGCGACCAAACGTCTGCTCGTCGACCTGTCCGACGTCGGCCTGTCCGCCATCGACAATGTCGAGGGCATGACATGGGGTCCGCGCCTGTCCTCCGGTGAGCGCACGCTGATCCTGGTGAGCGACAACAACTTCGCGGACAACCAGATCACCCAGTTCATCGCACTCGCGGTGCGCTAGTGCCCCGTCCGGGAACGTCGGCGCGACCTTCCCGGATGTGGCATCAGGTTCGCGACCATGTTTCGGACCAGGCACTCCGGATCCCCGGTAATCAGTTGGTGCGCAAGTCTTCTGTTGCCTCGCGAAACGCGTCGGCCGCGCGGCTGAAGTAGTCGAAAAGCATCTCCCGCTGTTCGGGGGTGTATTCGCTGATGATCTCGCTGATCCGGCGGCGGGCCGGAGCCAGCACCGCGTCCAATTCCGCTGGCGTGCCCACCAATTCGACGAGCACCTTGCGGCGGTCGCCCGGCACGGCGACGCGCCGCGCGTACCCCGCGTCTTCCAGGCGATCGATCAGCCGTGTCGTCGGCCCCGTCGTCAGTCCGCTGCGAGCGCCGAGTTCGCCCGGCGTCATCGGCCCGGTCAATTCCAGGATGTTCAGCGCGTACAGATCGGTTGCGCCGAGGTCGACGGCCCGCGCGCCTGCCTGTCCGTGCAGCATGACCGCGCTCAGATAGCGCCGGTAGACCTCGCTCGCATCCGAACGCATGGGGGGTGTTGACACGGGATACCTCCAGCTCCGAATCTCTTCTTATACGAATAAACTTCTTATATGAAGAAAGATCTTCTAAGAAGAAATCTAGCACGGAGGACATCATGCGCAGCAACGACACGGTCCCGACGCCGGCGCGGTGACCAGCAGGGGTGACACCGACAAGGGCGAGCGCAAGTCGCCGTCGGACCTGTCGAAGACGCAGACCTACCCGCTGGTCCGCACCGACGGTCGCTGGCAAATCGCGGCCTTCCACAACACCAAGCGGCAGAATGTAATGGAGCGGATCTCGTTCCTGTTCGCGCCGATACGAGGCCGGCGGCCGAGCGCTGACCGGCCGAATTTTCCGGAGGGTAGAGGTGGGAAATCAAGCTGTTTCGAAACTTCTCCCACCGGATGCCGCACCGCGCTACGTTGGAGTATGCGCAGACATATCGGACATCGCGAGGGTAACCGGGGTGTCCGGAGGTCGGCGCACCTGTTGGTCGCCGGTGACGCCGATTCGATGTGAGTTCGAGGTGGTCACATGAATCCACGGACGCGTTCGGGGAAGGTCAGCCCGGACACGACCTCGACTGACTCGGACACCCAGCGCCACGGACCCATCGGAATCGCCGACGAACTGGAGGCGATGGGCCTCTCGGAGGCGAAGGAGATCGGCCGAGGCGGCTTCGGGGTGGTCTATCGCTGCATTCAGCGGGCAATCCAGCGGGTCGTCGCGGTGAAGGTGCTCTCCTCGGAAATCGAACTGGAAAGCCGCGAACGGTTTCTGCGCGAAGAACAGGCGATGGGCAGGCTGTCCGGCCATCCGAACATCGTCGACATCCTGCAGGTCGATGTGACCGCGACCGGACTGCCGTTCATCGTGATGCCGTACTGCACCCGCGGCTCGCTGGAGCAGGTTATCCGCGACCAAGGGCCGTTGACCTGGTCGGACTCATTGCGGGCCGGAGTGAAGTTGGCGGGTGCGATCGAGAGCGCGCATCGGGCCCAGATCCTGCACCGGGACGTCAAGCCTGCCAACATCCTGCTCAGCGGCTACGGCGAGCCACAGCTCACCGACTTCGGCATCGCCAGGATCCCCGGCGGCTTCCAGACCTCGAGCAGCCTGATCACCGGCTCGCCCGCCTTCACCGCGCCCGAGGTGCTCAAGGGCGACGAGCCGACCGTCCGCTCCGATGTGTACGGCCTCGGCGCAACGCTGTTCGCCCTGCTCACCGGGCATGCCGCGTTCGAGAGGCAGGCGGGGGAGAAGGTGGTTGCGCAGTTCCTGCGGATCACCACCCAGCCGGTGCCCGATCTGCGCGAGCACGACATCCCGCCCGACGTGGCCGACGCGATCCAGCAGGCCATGTCCCCCGACCCCGACGACCGCCCGCCGACGGCCTACGACTTCGGCCAGCTGCTGCGCTCGGTGCAGCGCGACCACGAGCAGATGCCGGACGAGATGGCGCTGCTGGAAACCGTGGCCGCCCCGGAACCGATCGAGCACTCCGACGATTCCTCGACCGACACCAAATCCAAACCCGCGGTGACGGCCAGGCGCAGCTGGCCGCTGACGTTGCGGCCCGCCGTGTCCCAGCACACCGGGGCGACTGGCTCGGCCGCCACCCTGCCGCCGACCGCGGCCACCAAATTCCGTCCGCCCACCCCGGCCCGCGAGCCGATGGCGCGCCCCCGGCTGCTGGACATCCTGCGCGCTGGCGGTCGCCGCAGGCTCGCGGTGATCCACGGGCCCGCCGGTTTCGGCAAGAGCACGGTGGCCGCGCAGTGGCGGACCGACCTGACCGAGCGTGGCATCCCGGTGGCCTGGATCAGCGTCGATCACGATGACGACAACGAGATCTGGTTTCTCGCGCATCTCATCCAGGCGATCCGCCGCGTCCGACCGGACGTCGGCACCGGACTGGATCAAGTGCTCGAGGAAAGGCCCGCCGACGCGGCGACTTTCGTGATCACGACGCTCATCGACGAGATCCATGCCGGCGGTAGCCCGCTCGTCGTCGTGGTCGACGACTGGCATCGGGTCACCGACGCAGGCGCGCACCGCGCGATGGATGCCTTGCTGCACAACGGATGTCACCATCTCCGGTTCGTGGTGACCAGCCGGGAGCAGTCCGGCCTGCCGACCGGCCGGATGCGGGTGCACGACGAGCTGGTCGAGATCTGCTCGGCGGACCTGCGCCTGACCGTCGAGGAGATCAGCGAGGTCCTGGTGCAGCGGCACGGATTTCCGGTCACCGAAGCGCAGGTCGCCGAGATCCACGCGGCCACCGACGGCTGGCCCGCCGCGATCCAGCTGGTCAGCCTGTCGCTGCGGGGCAACCCCGACCCGGCCCAGCTGATCGCCAATCTGTCCCAGGGCAATCACGGACTGCGGGAGTACCTCGCCGAAAACGTGCTGGACACACTGGAACCCAGGATGCTCGAGTTCCTGATGTCGATCTCGGTGACCGAGCGGGTGAGCGCGTCGCTGGCCTACGCACTGTCCGAAGACGAGGAGGCGGGACAGCTGCTGGAGCAGGCCGAGCAGCGCGAACTGTTCCTGCGCAGGATCGAGCACGACCCTGAGTGGTTCCGGATGCAGCCACTGTTCGCCGAACATCTGCGGGCGCGGCTCGACCGCGAGCATCCTGGCCGCTTGAAGGCGCTGCACCGCAAGGCATCCCGCTGGTATGCCGAGCATCAACTGCTGCGCAAGTCCGTCGATCACGCGCTCGCGGCCACCGACCTGAAGATGGCGCTCGACCTGCTCGAGGGTGGCGGCATGGACCTCATCGACCGGTCCAGGCTGGCGACCCTGCTCGGCACCGTCTCGAAACTGCCGATGCAGCAGGTGGCTTCGCGGTCCAAGTTGCTGATGGCGGTGGCGCGGGCCAACGTGAACCTGCAGCAGTCCGGCGCGGCGCGCTCCGCACTCGGTCGCCTGTCGAACCTGCTCGCGCGGGGCGCGGGCACCGAAGAGGACGTCGATCAGCAGCGGTGTCAGGCCGCCGTGCTCGGCGCCGCCGACCAGATCGCGCGCGATCACACCGACGGTGTGCTCGAACGGATCGCGGACTGCCTGAAGAACCCCGAGGAGCTCCCCGCCTGGACTGTGTCGACCGCCGCGAACCTGACGTCCTTCGTCCGGCTGTGCGAGTTCGACTTCGACGGCGCCCGCGAGATCCAGGACTGGGCCACGGAATACCACGCCAGGTCGAAGGATCCGCTCGGCGCGGTCTTCGGGCTGTGCGGGCGCGGCGCCGCCGCCTACGAGCAGCTCGATATCCCTACCGCGACAGCGTGTTTCCAGGAGGCGTGGGAAGTCGCCAAGTCGCGGTCCGGTCCGCGCTCGCATGCGGTCCGGGTGTCCGCCGCGCTGCTCGGTGAATTGAACTACCGCCGAGGCGATCTCGACGCCGCGGACCAACTGCTCGACGAAAGTCACCAGCTCGTCGCCCGTGTCGGCCCGCCGGACTTCCTGATCTCGACGTTCGTCATCGGCGCCCGCGTCAAAGCGGTGCGCGGCGACTTGTTCACCGCCGCAGCACGGCTCGACGAGGGCGCTCGCATCGCCGCCGACAACCGCCTGTACCGGCTCGCGGCCCACATCCGCGCCGAACGCCTCCGCCTCGGCCTTCCCCTCGACCCCGCGGACTCCATCCCCGAGGCCGCCGAACCCGCCGCGCCACTGAAACGGATCACCGGCGCAGCCGTGCTCGCCGCGGAAGCGGAAGAAATCGCAGGCATTCGCGCCCTGCTCGGCGAAGGTCGGCTCGGCGCCGACGATCGCGCCGTCCGCCGGGCTCGCGCGCTGCACGGCCGCATGCTCGAAAAGCGCCGCCCCCGAGCCAAACTCGACGCCGCCCTGCTCCTCGCCGAATGCCTGGCCGCCTCCGGCTGGGTCGGCGAGGCCACCGGCCTGCTCCTGCCCGCCGCCGCCACCTGCGCCGACCTCGGCTGGACCCGCCCACTCCTCGACGCAGGCCCCGGCGTCGTCTCCATCCTCCGCGTCCTGCACGCCGAAATGCCCACCGCCGCAGCCCACACCGGCGACATCGAACTCCCCGCCCGCTTCCTGGACGAACTCCTCGGCTGAATCCGACACGTCGTCGATCAAGGCGAGCGGTCGGTATTGCCGCTTGCCTCCCACGTAATGGCACTGTCGCGGTCTCAAGAACCAGCGTGTCCGCGGCGACTACCTGGCATGACGATGTTCTCGGCCGCTGATGGCCCCACCGTGGCGAGTTGGGTCATTGTGGTGGCGCCGGTATGTTCCTTGATCCTCTATCGGCTCATCGACTGTGTGCGAGACTGGCAGCGGCACTTGATGGCTCGGATGATCGTGCGGGAAGCGCCGGTCGGCACCGTGGTCAGGAGTGTCACCCGCCGCGGCAATGCGGTGTCGGCTCTTGTCGTCGAGGTCGGCGACGGGCCCCGGCGCCTACCACCGGAGCCCGTGGCGCCACCACGAGAGATCCGAGCCAGATGAGCGATTCCGAAGCCCCTTCCGAGGAGTATCGGTTCGACGAGATATTCCGGCTGTACTCGCCCGCGGTGTTCCGGTTCGCGTTGCGGGCATTCCGCGGGGACAGCGATCAGGCACAGGAGATTGTCCAGCAGGTATTCATTGCTGTGTGGCGGCAATACGACCGAGACTTCAAGAACACGTCGATCCTCGACGCCATTCGGCTGATCATGAAGATAGCGGCGCGGCGGGTGATCGATGCGTGGCGGAAGAACACCAGGTCCGAGGTGCTTGTCAGCGAGTACCTCGACACCGATACGCCGATGCTCGGACCGATACCGGGGCAACGAGACCCGCTGTTGCGGATCATCGATGATGCCGATCTCGAAACATTTCGGCGGGTACTCGAAGACGGACTGACCGAGACCGAGTACCGGGTAGCGATCATGGCATGGGAATTCGGGCTGCTGGACCGCGAGACTGCCGAAGTGCTGGACTGCACGGTCTCGACGGTGCAGTCTCACAAGAGCAGGGCCCGTAAGAAGATCGAGGCGATCATGAACGGTGAGCGAGCGCACCTCACGTTCGATGACGTCGACACGCTGATGGCGCCGATGTCGTCGCGCCCGCCGGAGAATCGGGGCCGGGATACTCGGACGAAAGGGGTGACGCCGGCATGAGTACTGACAAGAACGACCGCTCGTCCGAGCCCGTACCGGTCACCCGGGCATTCACCGATCTGGACGGTTACCTCGCCGAGCGGGATGCGGCCTACACCTACGACACGGAAGCCGGACTGGCCGAGCTCAAGAGGCGGGTCGCGACGGAGTCCGACGCCGCTGCCGAACCAGCTCCGGGCAGCGAAGGGGCAGGCGATTCCGTCCATCCGAGCGTGCAGGTGACCGACGCGATGATGGTCAGTTCGGTCTCACCGGAATTCGCGTCCCGGATAGCGAGGCAACCCGACGCCTGGCGGTTGAGCTGGTTGCCTGACCGGACGCTGACCTTCGCTCAAGCACTCGCCGGGATGGAACTGGACGCGATCCTCAGTGATCCGGAGGTGGCGAGCGACGAAGTCGCACATGGTCGCGCCGCCGTGCTCGCCGACCAGTTGGGCATTCCCTGGCAGCATGCGGTCGCTCTGCTCGCGCAACGGATGAATCAGTGGCTCACCGAACCCCGAGACCGTGGCAAGTTGCCGGAAGCTGAACGCCGCGAACGTGGTCGACAGGCGCCACGGCGGGAACTGATCGATCGGTGGCTCGCCTGAGACCGGCCAGAATCGTTCGCGTGCAGGATGTTCCGGGTGCGACACACGGTGGTGAGATCCCACTGTGGGGATGGGGGGAGTGATAGACAGGGAGGGAACGAACCGATCTCATCGGGAGGTTCTGATGCGTGCGCTGGACTGTGCTTCCTGCGAATCCGCTGTCGATCACTGCCATGGCACCCTCGTTGTGCATGCGGGCAGGCTGACGGAATGCACTGACGGGGATTGTGTCGACGTCGACTACGTGCGGCATACCTTTGTGGTCGAGTGCGGGGACGTCGCGGGCGGGTGCGGGTGTGCCGAGCCCGACGTGGCCCGCCGCCGCGCCTGACCAGCCCCGTACCCTATCCGGGTGAGCTATGACCACATCTTGCTGCCGTCCGGTGTCGCGTCATCGATCACCGAGGTCGACGCCTATTTGAGTACGCAGATGGGATTGCCCCAGGAGGGAGCGGTCGCGCAGATCGCGGCGGAGTTGAACAAGCACAACGATGCCGTGCCCGAGGCGGACAGCTTCCTCAGCGTCGCGCCGTTGGGTGGCGCCCCGACCGGGGCGGTGCTCGAGGTGCCGTGCCCGTACGACGCGATCGGGTTCGTCCGGCAACTGGTCTTCTCGATCGCGACGCCGCTCGGCTACGCGGTCTACGACCCGCAGCTGACCTGGTTGATCGATCCGGCCGGGCATGTGCCTGCCACGGTCACCCACGGCGGCGCAGGCGAATTCCCTTATCTGACGAAAACCCTTGCCGATCAGTGGGTTTCCGAACTGTCCCCGCCGAATCCGTATCTGGTGGTGGAACGGGACGAGCAGGTCTACATGCAGACTTACCGGGAGAAGACCGGCGCGTTCACCCTCGAGTACCGGGATGGCTCCCCGGACAAGCACTTCGGCACCACGGTGCTCGACGCGCCGACGGTGTCCGCGCTCATCTGGGATTGGGCCACCGACGACCGCACCAGGATGCAGACGCTGCCCTGGTCCCGCGTGGAACTCTGAATCACTGGTTCTGCACCGCGAGCCGCCCGGCCAACGCGATGAAGGAGGCGCCGAACACCCGGCGCATCCAGGTCACCACCGCGGGCCGGGAGATGACGTGGCTGCGGACCGCGGCCGCGCACACCCCGTAGATGGCGAACACCACGAACGTGGCGAGCATGAAGATCCCGCTGAGTTCGAGCATGCGCGCCAACGCGTTCGGCGATCCGTTGGGCACGAACTGCGGGAGGAAGGCGAAGAAGAAGATGGTCAGCTTGGGGTTGAGCACGTTGAGCAGCACCGCGGAGGTGATCACCTTGCGGGCCGACTGCGCCTGCCCCGCAGTGTCTTCGGGCACGGCGAGTACGCCTTTGTCACGAAAGGTGCTCCACGCCATGTAGATCAGGTAGGCGACGCCTAGGTACTTCAAGGTCTGGAAGGCGACCGCGCTCGTATTGAGCAGCGCGGCAAGGCCGGTGATCGCCGCGATCATGTGCGGGACGACGCCGAGCGTGCAGCCGAACGCCGCGATCACGCTGGCCTTCGTGCCACGCGCCAGGCCGGCCGCCAAGGTGTACAGCGCGCCGGTGCCGGGGGTGGCGACGATGACGAGCGTGGTCAGCATGAATTCGATGCTCATCTCCCGCACAGTAACCCGCGCCTGAGATATCGCAAGCCCCGTGGATTCGGGGCTCGCTCCGGACGAGGCGCTAGAGCGCGCGCCGTCCCGACAGCGCGCGGCCGAGCGTCAGCTCGTCCGCGAATTCCAGGTCGCCACCCATCGGCAGCCCAGACGCCAGCCTGGTCACGCTCAGGCCGGGGAAGTCGCGCAGCATCCGCACCAGGTAGGTGGCGGTCGCCTCGCCCTCGGTGTTCGGGTCGGTCGCGATGATCACCTCGGTGACGTCGACGCCGTCCTGCTGATTGCCGATGCGCGCCAGCAACTCTCGGATCCGCAACTGGTCCGGCCCGATCCCGCTGAGCGGATCGAGCGCACCGCCGAGCACGTGGTAGCGACCACGGAACTCACGGGTGCGCTCGATCGCCTGCACGTCTTTGGGCTCTTCGACCACGCAGATCATGGTGCGGTCGCGGCGCGGGTCGGCGCAGATGCGGCACAGTTCGCCGTCGGAAACGGTGCCGCAGGACACGCAGAACTGCACGCCGTCGCGCACCTTCTGCAGGGCAGCCTGTAGCCGGTCGATCTCCGGCGGTTCCACCTGGAGCAGGTGAAAGGCGATGCGCTGCGCGCTTTTCGGACCGACGCCGGGCAGCTTGCCCAACTCGTCGATCAGATCCTGAACCGGACCCTCGTACAACGGCTATGTCCTCGTAACTATCAGAAGTCCGGCAGCCCGGGCAGCGAGCCGCCGCCGAGCCCACCCGAGAGCGGTCCGAGCCGATCAGCCGCGAGCTGCTGCGCAGAGGCCATCGCGTCGTTGATCGCGCCGATCACCAAGTCCTGCAGCGTGTCAACGTCTTCCGGATCGACCGCTTTCGGATCGATGGTCAGCGCGACGACCTCACCACTCGCCTTGATGGTGACCTTGACCAGCCCACCGCCCGCCTGGCCTTCCACCTCGGCCGCGGCGATCTCGGCCTGGGCTTCCATCACCGCCTGCTGCATCTGCTGTGCCTGGGCGAGTAATTGCTGCATGTCGAACTGACCACCGGGTTGCACGGCATGTTCCTCTCTGGGGAAAGTGTTCGTTGCCAGCCTAGTCCTTCGGTCGCGCGCGACCGGGAGCCACCACGATCGCCCTGCGGCCCGCTGCTCCGCCCGCAACCTTCCCGACCGGTCGTTATGTGTTTGTTGCATGACTGGTAACAGGTTGAGTACGTCCGGTTTCAGAGCCACAAGATCGCCTTACCATCGGAGGTAGGTCGGGAGACCGGTGCGGCGATTCTGGAGTACAGCAATGGCAATCCGAGCACGTTTCCTGCGCATAGTGGTGCTATCCCTGGGGGTCCCCGGCTTCGTCTTCGGCGTCACCGGCCCTTCGGCGCTCGCCGATGCCGGCGTCACCGCCGTCGCCGCGGACTACGGCGGCGGCTGCGTCCTCTACCCCGACAACCGGGCCGCCACCATCGACGCGTTGCGCTTCCGATGTTCGGCGGCACAGCAGGACGCGGTGTTCCACGACGCGGAGCGCGGCGCGGCGCCGATGGGCGTGAAGGACGGCTGGGTGACCAGACCGCCGAACATCCAGGGGATCTCCGCCGGGCTGTGGATCGGCAAGGTCTTCTACACCGGGCCGGACGGCGGCCTGCTGACCAACCGCGTCACCGCGGCGGGTTACGAGGCCTTCCCCGCGTACGTGTACAGCGCGCCCGCCAAGCTGGACGGCGCACCGACCTGGGCACTGGACTACGCGCCGTCGCCGGTGCCGCAGATCTACGACGAGATCAGAGAGATCACCCCTGGCGTGTGGTTCGGCTACTCCTGGTGGCGTGGCGCTGTCCAGGACGTCATCCTGCTGACCTTTGTGCTGACCTGAGCTACTACCCGAAAAGTTGACTCTCCCCCCGCTGGAGGGTGTTCGCTGAGTGACATGACAGCGACCGTCTCCATCGGGGAGTTCGCCAGGCTGACGTATCTCACCGTCAAGACGCTGCGGCACTACCACGACATCGAACTGCTCGAACCCGTCGCGGTCGACACCGGCTCCGGCTACCGGCGCTACTCGACCGACCAAGTGGCCCAGGCACATCTGATCCGGCGCCTGCGCCAGCTCGATATGCCACTGCCCGAGATCAAGGCTGTGCTCGCCGCCCCGGACACCGATTCCCGCGATGCCGCTTTACGCGCGCATCTGGCCCGCATGGAGGCCGAATTGGTGCGCACCCGTGCGGTGGTGGCGTCGCTGCGCTCGCTGCTGACCCCGGCCGCGCCGATCTCCGTCGAATACCGCTCGATGCTCGCCTTCCCTGCCCTTGCGGTTACCGAGACGGTCAGCAGGGCCGATATCGGCCCGTGGTGCGCGGCCTCGTACCCGCTGCTGCATCAGACGCTGATCGCGGCGGGCATCGCCCCCGACGGTGTCGACGGCGCCACCTATTCGATGGACTTCTTCGAGAACGACATCGGCGAAGTGATTGCCTACGTGCCTGTCCCGGCGACCGCGTGGATCGAACCGTTCGATCGGGTCTCGATCGTCGAGCTGCCCGCGCGGCGCTTCGCCACCGCCATGCACCTCGGCCCGCTCGACGACTTCGATCGCACCTACGGCGCATTGGGCAGCCATGTCGCCGAACACGGTGGCGCGCTTGCCGAACCGGTCCGCGAGCGCTACCTGGTCAGCCCCGGCGACAACGACGATCCCGACACCTACCGCACCGAAGTCTGCTGGCCGATCGGCCTGCTCTGAGAATGAGGAGAACCCATGACTCTGTCCATCGCCCATGTCACCGTCGACTGTCATGACGCCGCCACACTGGCCGGATTCTGGTCCGCGCTCCTGGATGTGCCGGTCGACGCGGAGGCGAGCGAGTATTTCGCCACCGTCGGGCGCGCGGCCGAGGCCACCCCGGTGCTGATGTTCATCAAGGTGCCGGACAAGACGCCGGGCAAGAACGTGATCCACCTCGACCTGGCCGCCGACGACTGGCAGGAGCAGATCGATCGTGCAGTCAGCTTGGGCGCCAAGCACGTCGGCGATTTCGAGGAGTACGGCGGGAAGTGGGCAACGCTGGCCGATCCGGAGGGCAATCTGTTCGATATCGGCGCGAAATAGACACTGGCGCAAATAAGTAGAGCCCGGCACACAGTGCCGGGCTCTACTTTGTCTGTGCGTCAGGCGAGTTCGCGCTGCAGATTACCGAGCACCTCGGCCTGGATCTTCTTCAGCCCGAGCGGCGCGAAGATGCCCTCGAAGATGCCCGCGACGCCGCCTGCGCCCTTCCAGGTGGTGCGCAGCGTGACCTGCGCGCCTGCGCCGTCCGGGGTGACGGACCAGGTGTTCACCAGGGTGGAATTCGAATCCCGCTCGGTGACAATCGAATCGGACACCGTCACGACCGCGTGCACGTTGCGCGACCGCTTCTCGGTGGCCTGCAGCGTCCATTCGGCCACGGTGCCCGCGCCTTTGCCGCCTTCGACGACCTTGTAGTCGCGGTAGTGCGACGACAGAATCCGCGGCCGCACCGCCTCGTAGTCCGCGATGGCCTCGAGGGTGCGCTGCGGATCCGCCGCAACGGCGATCGAACTACTGGCGCTGACCTGTCCCACAATGAGCTCCTTGTCCCGGGTACGTTGTGTGGCCTCTAGCCTTCGCTTCTCGCGAACACTCCGATGGCCTCGAGCCTTCGTTCTCGCAAGTGCTTCGACTCGATCGGTGTCTATCCTGCCCTGTGGCCGCCCCCAGGCCCATACTGGTCGAAACGTGTGGCGAACTTCTCCGACGGCGCCGGTATTCCACTTCGCAACATATGCGTGACATTTCTCCCCACACGGTGCCCTCACGGTGGTCTCACACTGGGGTGCGTACTAGCGTCGAGGGGTGGCAGTGAGTCTGTTGGGGAAGGCCGGACACGCATCGGTCGCACACGAATCCGGATTTCCCGCGCATCGGGCCGGAGTGGAACGCCTCTTGGCGAGTTATCGCGCCATTCCCGGAGACGCCACGGTGCGGCTGGCGAAGAAGACCTCCAATCTGTTCCGGGCGCGGGCCAAGAATCCCGCTCCCGGCCTCGACGTGTCGGGGCTGGCCAAGGTGATCGCGGTGGACCCGGTGGCCAAGACCGCCGACGTGGCCGGGATGACCACCTATGAGGACCTCGTCGCCGCAACGCTGCCCTACGGGCTTGCGCCGCTGGTGGTGCCGCAGCTCAAGACGATCACGCTCGGCGGCGCGGTCACCGGACTCGGCATCGAATCGACGTCGTTCCGCAGCGGTCTGCCGCACGAATCGGTGCTGGAGATGGACATCCTGACCGGGGCAGGCGAGATCCTCACCGCGACGCCGGACAACGAGCACGCCGACCTGTTCCGCGGTTTCCCGAATTCCTACGGGACCCTGGGCTATTCGGTGCGGTTGAAGATCGAGCTGGAGACGGTGCAGCCGTACGTCGCACTGCGGCATGTGCGCTTCCACGACCTGCGCGAGCTGGAGCGGACGCTCGCCGCCATCGTCACCGAGCGGTCGTACGACGGTGAGCAGGTGGATTACCTCGACGGTGTGGTGTTCACCGCCGACGAGAGCTACCTGACCCTCGGACGGCAGACCGACGAGCCGGGCCCGGTCAGCGACTACACCGGCATGGACGTCTTCTACCGGTCCATCCAGCACGATGCGGCGCAGCCCAAGCGCGATCGGCTGACCATCCTCGACTACCTGTGGCGCTGGGACACCGACTGGTTCTGGTGCTCGCGCGCCTTCGGCACGCAGAACCCGAAGATCCGCCGGTTCTGGCCGAAACGCTACCGGCGCAGCAGCTTCTACTGGAAGCTGATCGCGCTCGACCACAAGTACGACATCGCCGACAAGCTGGAGGCCCGCAAGGGCAACCCGCCGCGGGAACGGGTTGTGCAGGACATCGAGGTGCCGGTGGAACGCACCGCCGACTTCGTCGAATGGTTCCTGCGCGAGATCCCGATCGAGCCGCTCTGGCTGTGCCCGCTGCGGTTGCGCGAGACCGGCGCGCCCGCGACCGCATCGACCGAGCGCACCTGGCCGCTGTACCCCCTCGAGCCCAACCGCACGTACGTCAACGTCGGTTTCTGGTCGGCCGTCCCCACGACGCCGGGGCAGCAGGAAGGAGCGGCCAACCGTGCGATCGAACGCACGGTGACCGACTTCGACGGTCATAAGTCGCTGTACTCGGATTCCTATTACGACAAAGATGAGTTCGCGGCGCTGTACGGCGGCAATACCTACACCGAACTGAAGAAACGCTACGACCCAGACCAGCGGCTGCTGGATTTGTATTCGAAGGCGGTGCAACGCAAATGACGACATTCAAGGACCGTTCCGATGTCTTAGCTGATCTCGGGACCAAACTCAGCATTGCCGAGATTTTCGAGACACTCGTCGATGGTGAGGTGCCGATCCGGCTGACCGCCTACGACGGCAGCTCGACGGGGCCCGAGGACTCGAAGTACGCGCTGGACATCAAGACGCCACGCGGCATCAACTACCTGGCGACAGCACCCGGCGATCTCGGCATGGCCAGGGCGTACATCGCGGGCGACATGACCGCCACCGGCGTCCACCCCGGCGACCCGTACGACATCTTGAAGGCGATGGAGAGCCTGAAGTTCCGTCGCCCGTCCGCGTTGGCGCTGGTCACCATCGCGCGTTCGCTCGGATGGGAGCGGCTCAAGCCGATCGCGCCGCCGCCGCAGGAGACGCTGCCGCGGTGGCGCCGGATCGCGCTGGAAGGCCTGCGGCACTCCAAGACTCGCGACGCCGAGGCGATCCACCATCACTACGACGTCTCGAACACCTTCTACGAGTACGTACTCGGGCCGTCGATGGCCTACACCTGTGCGTGTTACGGCGACGAGGACTGGACGCTGGAGCAGGCGCAGGAGAACAAGTACCGGCTCGTCTTCGAGAAGCTGCGGCTGAAGGAAGGCGACCGGCTGCTCGATATCGGCTGCGGCTGGGGCGGCATGGTCCGCTACGCGGCCAAGCGCGGCGTCAAGGTGATCGGTGCGACGTTGTCGGCCGAGCAGGCGGAGTGGGCGCAGCAGAAGATCGCCGAGCAGGGGCTGTCCGAGTTCGCCGAGGTCAGGCACTCCGATTACCGGGATATCCCGGAGAGCAACTTCGATGCGGTGTCCTCGATCGGGTTGACCGAGCACATCGGTGTGCACAACTACCCGTTCTACTTCGAGTACATCCAGAGCAAGTTGCGCGACGGCGGCCTGTTCCTGAATCACTGCATCACCAGGCCCGACAACACCAGGACCACCAAGGCCGGTGACTTCATCGACCGCTACGTGTTCCCGGACGGCGAGTTGATCGGTTCCGGCCGGATCATCTCCGAGATCCAGAACGTCGGACTCGAAGTGCTGCACGAAGAAAACCTGCGCGAGCACTACGCCCTCACCCTGCACGAGTGGTGCAAGAACCTGGTGGAGAACTGGGATGCCTGCGTCGCCGAGGTCGGCGAGGGCACCGCCAAGGTGTGGGGCCTCTACATGGCAGGTTGCCGACTCGGCTTCCAGCGCAACGTCATTCAGCTCCACCAGGTCCTCGGTGTCAAACTCCCCTCCGACGGCGACTGGACCGTCCCCCTGCGCCCATGGTGGCAGCCCTAACAAAATCGCCCTTCTCGCCGAAGCGTCCCGTGATCGAACCCGATCACGGGACGCTTTCGGTTTGCCACCGCCCTCACCGCCTCAGTAATGGCGGCCAGGGTCGCGGGCGGGCCGCAAACCGTTCGGGCAGCTCAAGGATGCTGTCTAATGGAGGGATGGGCATCAAGGTGTCGCTCGAGCACCGGACGCTGTACACCTTCGATCGGTTGGTGGAGATACATCCGCATGTGGTGCGGCTGCGCCCTGCGCCGCATTCGCGGACCAAGATCGAGGCGTACTCGATGCGGGTGACGCCTGCCGAGCACTTCTGTAATTGGCAGCAGGATGCGTTCGGGAATTTCCTTGCGCGGCTGGTGTTTCCGTCGCCCGCGCGGGAGTTGTCGATCACCGTCGGGTTGGTCGCCGACCTCGAGGTGATCAACCCGTTCGACTTCTTCGTCGAGGACGCTGCTGAGCACTATCCGTTCCGGTACAGCGCGGAATTGCTCGCGGATCTGGAGCCGTATCTGCGTCCGGTGGACGAATCGGGGCCCGGCTCGGGGCCGGGAGAGCTGGTGCGGGCGTGGGTGCGTGCACATCAGGCGGTCGGCAACCCACGCACCATCGACTATCTGGTCACCGTCAATCAGGCGTTGCGGCACGACGTCGGATACACGATTCGGCTGGCGCCCGGGGTGCAGTCGCCTGATCACACGTTGCGTGAGGCGCTCGGGTCGTGCCGGGACTCGGCGTGGCTGTTGGTGTCGATCCTGCGCGAGTTGGGGCTGGCCGCACGCTTCGTGTCGGGGTATCTGGTGCAACTCGCCCAGGATGTGCCGTCGCTGGACGGTCCGTCGGGACCGCAGGCCGACTTCACCGATCTGCACGCGTGGACCGAGGTGTATCTGCCCGGCGCAGGGTGGGTCGGGTTGGATCCGACGTCCGGTCTGTTCGCGGGGGAGGGGCATATTCCGTTGGCGGCGACGCCGCATCCGGTGTCCTCCGCGCCGATCACCGGTGCGACCGGGCCGACCGGCGCGACCATGGATTTCTCCAACACCGTGCGACGGTTCCACGAGGACCCGCGGGTTACGTTGCCCTACACCACTTCCCAGTGGGAGCGGATCACCGCGGCAGGCGCCGCGGTCGACGCCAGGATGGCGGCCGACGAGGTGGGGCTGACCGTCGGCGGCGAACCGACCTTCGTGTCGATCGACGATCAGACCGCGCCGGAGTGGACCACCGAGGCCGACGGCACGCACAAGCGGGAGCGCGCGGTAGATCTCGTGGATCGGCTGCGGCGGATCTATGCGCCGACCGGGCTGGTGCAGTACCGGCAGGGCAAGTGGTATCCGGGAGAACCGTTGCCGCGCTGGGAGATCGCCGTGGCGTGGCGCGCCGACGGGGAACCGGTGTGGACACATCAGGAGCTGCTCGCCGACCCGTGGACGCCGCTCGGATATGCGGCGGCCGAACGGAATACACCGCCGGGTCAGGAGCCTGTCGCTACCGGGCTTGCTCCCGAGCCGCAACGAGCAAGTGCCACAACAACTGGGGAAAACGGGGCGACAGCGCCGGACCAGGGATCGGTGCCGAACAATGCGCCGACCCGAGCCACGTTGTCGCCGGAGCCTGCCAGTCAGGCGGCCGCGCCGGTGGATGGCGGCGCACGGCTTGCCGCGGCGCCGCGGCGGGCGCAGGTCGCCGAACCCGACTCGGCCCGAGCCGTGATCGCGCATGTGGCGGCGAGCCTCGACCTGCCGGACGAGCAGGTCCGCCCGGTGTATGAGGATCCGCTGCTCCGCCTTGCCGGGAAAGTCCGTGCCCCAGTGGGTGATCCGGTCGACCCGGAGGACGATCTCGAGCCGGGGCTCGACTCCGCGCAGGCGCGCAAGGAACTGCTGACCCGGCTCGACACCGAGGTCAGCGAACCAACCGCTTATGTGCTTTCGCTGTTTCGCCGCGACGACGGTTCCGGCTGGGCAAGTTCGGACTGGCGGATGCGGCGCGGCGCATCGGCGGATCAGCCGGGCGGCCGAATTGTCTTGACCGAGGGGGATTCTCCGGCCGGGTTGCGGCTGCCGCTCGATTCCGTGTCCTGGCGTACTCCGCGCCGCCGCCCGGACAGCGATCCGCTGATCGCCGAGCCGTTGACGGTGCACCGAGCCGAGCCGCCCGCCGTGGTCGCACCCGCCGACTGGGAGCCGACGACCGCGCTGGTCGCCGAGGTGCGTAACGGCAGACTGCACGTATTCCTGCCGCCCGTCGAGGAACTCGACGCTTTCCTCGACCTGGTGCGCCGCGTCGAAGCCGCCGCGGTGGCGGTGGGGAGCCCGGTGGTGCTCGAGGGTTACGCGCCACCGGTCGATGCCAGGCTGCGGACCTTCTCGGTGACCCCGGACCCTGGGGTGATCGAGGTCAACGTGCAGCCGACCGTCTCGTTCGCCGATCAAGCCGAGTTGCTGTCGACGCTGTACGAGCAGGCGCGGCTGGCCAGGTTGAGCACCGAATCGTTCGATGTCGACGGCACGCACAGCGGCACCGGCGGTGGCAACCACATCACGCTCGGCGGTGCGACGCCCGCGCGCTCGCCGCTGCTGCGCCGCCCGGATCTGCTGGTGTCGATGCTGACCTACTGGCAACGGCATCCGTCGCTGTCGTACCTGTTCGCCGGGCGGTTCGTCGGCCCGACCTCGCAGGCGCCCCGGGTGGACGAGGGACGCGAAGAAGCGCTGTACGAGCTGGAGATCGCGTTCGCCGAGATCGCCAGGCTCGGTGCGCAGGCGGGTCACGCGCCGTGGCTGGTCGATCGTGCGCTGCGCCACCTGCTGACCGACCTCACCGGCAACACGCACCGCGCCGAGTTCTGCATCGATAAGCTCTACAGCCCCGAAACCGCAAGGGGCAGGCTCGGATTGGTGGAGTTGCGCGGATTCGAGATGCCGCCGCATTTCCAGATGGCGATGGTGCAGTCGCTGCTCGTGCGCGGCCTGGTCGCCCGGTTCTGGTCGGAACCGTTGCGGGCGAAGCTGATCCGGCACGGTGCGAATCTGCACGGGCGGTATCTGCTCCCGCATTTCGTGCTCGCCGACATCGCCGAGGTCGCCGCCGATCTGCGCGACCACGGCGTCGATTTCGAGGTCAGCTGGCTGGATCCGTTCACCGAGTTCCGGTTTCCGCGCATCGGCACGGTGCTGCTCGGCGATGTCGAGCTGGAGCTGCGTGGCGCCATCGAACCGTGGCACACGCTCGGCGAGCAAACCGTCGCGGCAGGCACCGCGCGGTATGTCGACTCGTCGGTGGAGCGGCTACAGGTGCGGCTGGTCGGCGCGGATCGCGACAGGCAGGTGCTGACGTGCAACGGCATGCCGGTCCCGCTGCTGGCCACCGACAAGGCAGGCGTGCAGGTGGCAGGCGTGCGCTATCGGGCGTGGCAGCCGCCGAACGCGCTGCACCCCTCGATCACCGTCGACGTGCCGCTCGTCTTCGACCTGATCGACACCGAAACCGGGTTGTCCCGCGGCGGCTGTACCTACCACGTTGCGCACCCTGGTGGCATGGCCTACGCGGAGCCGCCGGTCAACGCGGTGGTCGCGCAATCGCGGCGCAACCGGCGCTTCGAAGCGGCAGGGCACACCACGGCGCGCGTGGACCTGGGGGAGCTACGTGCGAAAATGGCAGCACAATCCACGGACGGCGGTGTGCAGGGCATCCTCGATCTGCGCAGAGCGCGGACCGTCTGGGGATTGGTCAGCGACCGTTAGCACGTCTGCAGCGGAAGTGAGGTCGGCGCTGTGAGGTTTCGAGGGGACGCGTTGTGACCATGCGCGAGGACGCGGTGCGAAGGACGGATCCGAGCCAAGACCTGCGCCAGCAGGTGGCGGCGCAGTTCGCGCGCTATCGAAGCACCGGCGGCCAGATCGCGCCCTACGACGAATGCGGTAAGCCGACCGACGGGTACTACGACGAACTCGTCGACGCTGGCGGCAAGGTGCGTCGCATGTGGACGGAATTGTCCGCCGATTTCGTCGAGCTCGGCACCACCGGTCTCGGTCGGCTGGACAACCGGGTGCGCAGGCTGATCGACGACGACGGCATCACCTACACCGAGCTCACCGGCGCCGAGCAGGCGGTGACGACGCCATGGCGGCTCGATCCGATCCCGCTGCTGATCTCCGCGGACGACTGGACCCGGCTCGAGGCGGGTCTGGTACAACGCTCACGGGTGCTCGACGAGGTGCTCACCGATGTCTACGGTCCGCGGCGCACGCTCACCAACGGACTGCTGCCACCGGAGCTGATCTTCGGCAGTAGCGGCTATGTCCGTGCCGCGCATGGGATTACGGTGCCGGGACGGCATCAGCTCTTCCTGCACGCGTGCGATATCAGCCGGTGGAGCGACGGTCAGTTCCGCGTCACCGCCGATTGGGCGCAGGCGCCGTCCGGCGCCGGGTACGCGCTGGCCGACCGTCGGGTGGTGTCCACGGCGATCCCGGAGGCGTTCGAGCATTCCAACCCGCGTCCGCTGACCCCGTTCGCCAGGGCGATGCGGTTGATGTTGATCGAGTCGGCACAAGACGCGGACGCCGACGACCCGGTCGTTGTCGTGTTGAGCCCTGGCGTGCATTCGGAGACCGCGTTCGATCAGGCCAATCTTGCGTCCATGCTCGGCTTTCCGTTGGTGGAGAGCGCCGACCTGGTGGTGCGGGACGGCGCGCTGTGGATGCGTTCGCTCGGCACGCTGCGCCGGGTGGACGTGGTGCTGCGCCGGGTGGACGCCGAGTTCTCCGATCCGCTGGATCTGCGGCCGGACTCCCGGCTCGGCGTCGTCGGACTGGTCGAGGTGTTGCGCAGGGGCGCGGTGACCGTGGTGAACACGTTGGGCAGTGGGCTGCTGGAGAATCCGGCGTTGCCCGGGTTCCTTCCGCGCATCACCAGGGCGCTGCTCGGCGAGGATCTGCTGCTGGAAAGCGCGCCGACCTATTGGGGCGGCGACGACAAGGAGCGCGCGCATCTCACCAAGAACCTGCACCGGTTGATCATTCGGTCCTCGGTCGACGGCTCCACCATCTTCGGCCCGGAATTGTCGATCCGCCAGCGCGCCGACCTGCGGGCCAGGATCGAGCAGCGCGGCTGGCAGTGGGTCGGCCAGGAACCCGCGCAGTTCTCGGTCGCGCCCGCGGTCGAGGGGTACGGCGGGTTGACGCCTGCGCCGGTCGGCATGCGGCTGTTCTCCATGGCGCGGCGCAGCGGCTATACCGCGATGGCGGGCGGGCTCGGCCAACTGCACCAGCGGATATCGCCGGACAACTCGGTGATCAGGGTTGCCGCCAAAGACATTTGGGTCCGCGCGGCGCCGAGTCCCGCGCCCGCGATCGCCACCGAGCCTGCGCACGAGGAACGTGAACGCAGGCATCTGCCGATCGTGGAGGCCATCAGCTCGCCTCGCGTGCTCAACGATCTGTTCTGGATGGGTCGCTACAGCGAACGGGCCGAGGCGGCGGCACGGCTGCTCATCGCGACCCACGACCAGTATCGGGACTATCGCTACCGGCCGTGGTTGGAGGGCGCCGAGGCGGTGCCGGTGCTGATGGCTGCGCTCGGGCGCGCGACGGCGACTGTTCCGCCCGACTCGGTGGTTTTCGGCGCCGACGCGGCCGAAGATACTGAGGCTGAACAGGATTCGCCGACCGGTGCGGAGTCGGCGGCGGTCGCCGCGCAGTCGCAGACGATGGGGTCGATGACTCAGACCACGGGCTCGATGACTCAGACCACGGGCTCGATGACTCAGACGATGGGCTCGATGTCGCAGTCCATGCCGGGCATACCTGCGGCGCAAGCGAACTCGGCGAACCCTCCAGCCGACGAGCCGAGCGGCTCATCGACGAGTCCTGCGGACGCCGCATCCGACTCGGCGGGCGAACCGAGGTTGGCCGACGCCGACCAGGGTATAGCCGGTGACATGACCGCGACGACAGGGCAGGGAGTGCTCGATCGGGCCATTGCTGCCGCAGCCGACGCCGCCGAGATGACGGACGCGCCGGAGGTCCCTCCGGTCGGCAAGGCGCCGGTGGCGGGCGCCTCCCGCGAGGGCCATGACTACCTGGTGGCGTTGACGATCGACCGCGACCTGCCCGGTTCGCTGGCCTTCGCGATCGATCGGTACGAGAACGCGGCGCGTGCGGTGCGCGACCAACTCTCCGCCGACACCTGGATGATCCTGAGCGCCGTCGATCGCGCGCTTGCCGAGTACCGGTTCACCGGCGGCGACCAAGAGACCGCGCTGTCCGCGGTGCATTCGCTCACCCTGGCGGCACTGCTGTCGCTGTCCGGCATCGGTGCCGAATCGCTGGTGCGCGACTCCGGTTGGTACGTCATGGATATCGGCAAACGGATCGAGCGGGGGTTGGCGTTGACCGCGTTGATGTCGTCGGCACTGACCGAGACCTATCCGGAGGAGACGGAGCGAGTGGTCACCGAATCGGTGCTGCGCGCCACCGAGTCGCAGGTGAGTTACCGTCGGCGGCACCGGGATTCGGTCCGGATCGCCGCGGTCGCCAGTCTGCTGCTCTTCGATACCGGCAACCCGCGCTCGCTCGCCTATCAACTGGATCGCCTCGACGCCGACCTGCAGGCACTGCCGGGCGCGTCGGGATCGTCACGCCCGCAACGCTTGCTGGCCGACGCGCAACGGATGTTGCGCCGGGTCGACCCCGACGATCTGGAGGTCGTCGACGAGGACGGTCGGCGTACCGAACTGGCCGAGCTGCTCGAGGGCGTGGACCTGCGGCTGCGCAAGCTGTCCGAATCGTTCGAGACCTCGAAACTGTCGCTGCCCGCGGGCTTCCAGCCGCTGTGGGGTAGCACGAGGATCGTTGGATGATCGGCCGCAACGGTTCGGCCCGGCGCTATCGCGTGGCCCATCGCACCACCTACTGCTACTCCGACGAGGTCACCAGCTCGTACGGCCGCGCCTATCTGACGCCGCGCGAATTCCCTGGGCAGCGGCTGCTTTCGCACGACATCTCGATCGACCCGGTGCCGTCGGATCAGTCGATCGGCTCGGACGTGTACGGCAACACCACGTCGTACTTCCACGTCACCGCCGAACATCGCACCCTGGTGGTCACCGGCGAATCGCTGGTCGAGGTCGATCGCCCCGACCTGAGCGGGTCCGGACCCGAGCTGCTTCCGTGGGAGATCGCGCGGCCCACCGGCGCGAACGGCCCGCTCGCCGTGGAGTTCGCACTGGACCTGCGGCCACCGGAGATCACCCCCGAGGTCGGTGCGTACGCGGCCGAATCGTTCACCCCCGGTAGGCCACTGCTCGAGGCGGTGACCGAACTCAACCACCGCATCCACGCCGACTTCACCTACAAGTCCGGCTCGACGACTGTCTCGACCAAGGTCGCCGATGTGTTCGCGGCCCGCACCGGCGTCTGCCAGGATTTCGCGCGAATCGGCGTGGCCTGCTTGCGATCCCACGGTCTCGCCGGGCGCTACGTGTCCGGCTACCTGGCCACCGATCCGCCGCCGGGCCGGGAGCGCATGGTCGGCGCCGACGCCACCCACGCCTGGTCCGCGGTGTGGGTGCCGGGCACCGACCAGGATCGGACCGGTCGCTGGATCGACTTCGACCCCACCAACGACCAATTCGGCGACGAGCGCTACGTCACAGTCGCCTGGGGTCGCGACTATGCGGATGTGCCGCCCTTGCGCGGCATCATCTACACCGACGCCAAGGAGAGCACAATTACCGTCTCGGTCGATGTCTCTCCGGTGGAGGTTTAACTCGCGTGCGCGATTTCGCCTGTCCCAACTGCGGCCAGCAATTGGCCTTCGAGAACTCGGTGTGTCTGTCCTGTTCCAGCCCACTGGGATTCAGCCTCGCCGACCTGGCACTGGTGGTGATCGGCGTTCCGCGCGGCGCCGACTCGGTCGATCCGATGGCAGGCGTCGTGGACGCCAAGCGTTTTCGGTTGTGCGACAACCTTCATGTGGCGCAATGTAATTGGCTGGTCGAGGTGCCGGACAGTGGCGCGGCGGGCACTGGTGATGCGCCCGACGCCGAGCAGCGCAAGCGCCTGCTGTGCGCGTCCTGCCGCCTCACCAGGACCAGGCCCAACGACCTCGACCCCGCTGGACTCTCCGCGTTCGCCGACGCAGAGGCGGCCAAGCGCAGGCTGATCGCGGAGCTCACCGAACTCGGCCTGCCCATCGTGGCCCGCGACCAGGATCCGGACCGCGGCCTCGCCTTCGACCTGCTGTCCAGCGGCGCCGATCGGGTGATCACCGGCCACAAGAACGGCGTGATCACCCTCGACCTCGCCGAGGCCAACGACCCGCACCGGGAACAACTCCGGATCGAAATGGACGAGCCCTACCGCACCCTGCTCGGTCATTTCCGCCACGAAATCGGGCACTACTACTACATGATCCTGGTCGCCGACGCCGAGGCGCAGCGCCGGTTCCGCGAGTTGTTCGGCGATCCGTCCGCCGACTACCAGGCCGCGATCGACCGGCACTATTCCGAAGGCGCTCCGTCCGGTTGGGAGTCGGAGTTCGTCTCCTCCTACGCCACCATGCACCCCGCCGAGGACTGGGCCGAGACCTTTGCCCACTACCTGCACATCCGGGACACTCTCGACACCGCAGCGGCTTTCGGCATCGCGCCGGCCGGGGCCAGCCTCGACCGGCCCCAGGTCGGCCGCGCGGGCTTCGACAAGATCATCGACCTCTGGCTGCCGCTGGCGTGGTCGCTGAACATGGTCAACCGCTCGATGGGCCACCCCGACCTCTATCCCTTCGTCCTGCCCGACCGCGTCCTCGAGAAGATGCGGCTCACCCACGAACTCTGCGCCGCCGCCGCCCGCTGAGCCGGGCGGGCCGTGGTGGCTAGCGCGCGACGGCTGAGTGGGCTAACCTCTTAGCTAAGGAGGTCGTCATGTCAAGCGCGGGTGCCGAGCAGTTCAATATCCATGAGGCGAAGACGAATCTGTCGCGCATCATCGAGCGCGTCGAGCGCGGCGAGGAGATCATCATCAGCCGCGCCGGGCACCCGGTCGCCAAGGTGGTTCCGCTGACTCGGGACGTGAATCGGGTCGGGCGCGGGTCACTGCGCGGCCGACTCGTGCTCGCCCCGGACTGGGACTCCGACGAGACCAATGCCCAGATCGCCGCCGACTTCGGCATGGCGCCGTGAGGTTGTTGCTCGACACGCACGTGGTGCTGTGGTGGCTGACCGATGATCCCGCCCTCTCCGATGAGCTGAAGGAACGGATCACACACGACCCGGACATCTGCGTGAGCGCGGCAACGATCTGGGAGGTCGCCATCAAGCAGGCCCTCGGCAAGCTCGCCGGGCCGGTCGGGCTCGCGGACTACCTCACCAAGGGCGGGTTCATCGACCTGCCGATCGGCCTCGACCATGCCGTCGTGGCCGGTCGGCTGCCACCGATCCATCGGGATCCGTTCGATCGAATGCTGGTGGCACAGGCGCAATGTGAAGATCTGACGCTCGTCACTCGCGACAGCTGGTGCAGGCAGTACGAGGTGTCGGTGCTCGTGGCGTGAGGCCGCGTCAGGCGTGTGCGGCGTAGATGTTGGCCGAGACCTCGTCGCGCATGGTGGAAAAGCCGGGCTGGGCACGGAGATTCGAGAACGACGGGTCAGCAAGGCCAGCCTTGAAGCGGGTCGGCTTGTCGTAGATGATGCGGCCGGGGCGGGTGCCCATGACGAGAACTCGGGTGCCGAGAAGCAGCGCCTCATCGATGCTGTGCGTGACGAAGAGGACGGTCTTGCGGCGGTCGCGCCACAGCGTGAGCAGCTCGCCCTGGAGCTTTTCCCTGGTCAGGGCGTCCAGCGCGCCGAAAGGCTCGTCCATCAGGATGATCTGCGGGTCGTTGACCAGGACGCGGGCTATTTGAGCGCGTTGCTGCTGGCCGCCGGACAGTTCGTAGGGGCGGCGGTCGGCGAGATGGTCGAGGCCGACGAGCGCCAGCATGCGTGCGGCCTCGGCGGTGCGCCGATTGCGCACCACCCCACGGACTTTCGGGCCGAATTCGACGTTGCGCCGGACCGAGAGCCACGGGTACAGCGTCGGCTGCTGGAAGACGACGCCGCGGTCGGGGTCTGGGCCGGTGACCGGATCGCCGCCGACGTGCACCGTGCCTTCGGTCGGCGCGAGGAACCCGGCCAGGATGTTCAGCAAGGTCGACTTGCCGCAGCCGGAAGGTCCGACGACGCAGACGAATTCGCCGGGCTCGATGGTCAGGTCGGTCGGGGCGAGCACCTGGGTTGGGCCGTCGTCGCCCGGGTAGCTCAGGCTGACCCCGGTGAGGGTGACCCGGTGCCGGACGCGCTCGTCGACGACCGCGGTCACGCGGTTGCCCCCTTGGCCGCCTCGGCGTAAATGCCGGTGCGATAGGTGGGTTCGGTGCCGACCGCGTCGATGCCGCCCTGGCTCACCAGGAATTCCGCGGTCTTGCGCAGATCGCCGCCGAAGCCGCCGCCGAGATACTTCGCGTCGGCTTGTTCGGTGGCGTCCAGGTAGGTGTATCCGGCCAGCTGCGGGCCGACCAGCTTGGGCTCGATGCCGAGTTGCGCGCCGAGCGAGACCGCCGCGTCCTCGGGCTTGGTCCGCAGCTGGCGCACCGCGTAGTCCTGCACCTTGGCCCAGACCACCGCGAACCGCGCGTTCTGGTCGAGGAACTTGGTGCTCGCGACCGCCAGATCGAAGGTGGGCGCGCCTGCGGCCGCGGTGTCCGCGCTCGAGGTGACGATGTGCCCGCCCGCCTCACGGAGTTTCGACAGCGTCGGATCCCACACCCAAGCGGCGTCGATCTGGCCGCCGTTCCATGCGCCGGGAATTGCGTCGGGCTTCATGTTGATCAACTGGACATCGCCGGCGATCCCCGCCCGGCCGAGCGCCGCGAGCAGGCTGTAGTGCGCGGTGCTGCCGAACGGTGTCGCGACTCGCTTACCGCGAAGCCCGTCGATCGAGTTGATCGACTTGTCTTTGGCCACCAGCGATTCCGAGGCGCCGATGACATCGTGGATCCAGAGCACCCGCACCGGCAGGTTCAGCGGCGCCGAGAGCGCCTTGGTCGCCGGACTCGACCCCATGGTGCCGATATCGAGGCTGCCTGCGCCGAAGGCCTGCACCACATCCGCGCCCGAGGAGAACTGGCTCCATTCGACTTTCGCGTTCGGCAGGCAGGCGGCGAGCAGGCCGCGGTCCTTCACCAGGAGATCGGCATTGGGGATGGCCTGATAGCCGATGCGCGCCTGCGTGGTGACGCTGGGATCCGCGGCGAAGGGGCATGCCGCGGCCGCGGACCCGGTGTCGCCGCGTCCGGATTCCACGCACCCGGCGGTGGCGACAATGGCCGCCAGTGCCAGACCGGCCGTGACCACTCGACGGACTGCGGATTTCATACCTTGCCTTTCCACGGAACTGCTTTGGCGCCAAGAAATTTGATGACCGAATCGAGCACGAGTGCGGCGCAGCCGATCACGATGATGCAGGCGATGGTCAGCGGCGTATTCAGCTGAGTGCCAGCGATATAGGCGAGGCCGCCGATGCCGGGAATGCCGTTGTTGAGTTCGGCAGCGACCACCGTTGTCCATGCGAAGGCGGTGGCGATCCGGATGCCGCCGATCACCTCGGGCAGCGTGGCAGGCAACACCACCCGCGAAATGACCTGCACCCGACCGGCGCCCAGCGAACGCGCGGCGTTCAGATAGTCCTGCTTCACCCCGGTGACGCCACTCAGCGTGGCAACGGCGATCGGCGGGAACGCGGCGAGGAACAGCAGCCAGATCTTCGACAGGTCGCCGATGCCGAACCAGACGATCAGCAGACCGATGTAGCCGAGCGGCGGCAGCGAACGCAGGAAGTTCAGGATGGGCTCGGTGATCAGCCGCACCGGCGTGAGCATGCCCATCACGAAGCCGACCAGCGGGCCGACCACGATCGCGGCGCCGACACCGGCGGCGATCCGCTGCAGGCTGGCGACCAGGTGCTCCCACAGGAAGTAGTTCTGCTCGCCGATCACCGTGCGATCAACGCCCGCCGCGAGCTGATGCCGGGTGTTGGCCCGCACGAACGCGTCCCACACCGCGTGCGGTGACGGCAGATACAGCGGATCGACCAGGCCTGCGGCGGTGATCGCCGCCCAGGAACCGAGGACGAGCGCCAGCGCCGCAAGGCGGGTCAGTGCCGGGCCGAGCACGCGGCGGTATGTCCTGGTGCGCCGCGGTGCGGCGACGGGCGCCTCGGCACCGACCTGCTGCGTGCCCGGCGTGGTGATCGCGGTCATGTAGCGCTCCGCGCAGGGCCCACGTCGGACACGGCACTCTCCTCACAAACGGCAACACTCGACGCTATCGGTGGTCACCGGCTCGAGGGGAGAGTTAAGAACGCCGTGAACATAATTCGCCGCGTGCGGCGATGCGGCTCAGCCGATGCCGTTGACGGATCCGTTCACGACATGCTCGCCGATGTTTCCTGCCAGCCACTGATTCTGCGCCAATGTCTCGAAAACACAGATCAGCAGGAGTTTTCGGCTACGCCTGCTCACCGAGTACTCGAGATCCGGCGCGGTTTCCGGCCCGCGCAGCGAGCTGGCAATGCCTTTGCGCAGGTTCGGTTCCGACAGCAGCCAGAACAATTCCGGACCGATCAACACCGATTGCCCGCCGGTCTCGTGGAACCAACGCCCGGCGAATTCGATCAGCAGGTCGGTGAACGCGTCCCCACTTTCCACCGAGTCGGTGAGCTGGCTCAGTGCTCCGGACCGGTCGACACTTGTCTGGATCACCGACGCTAGCCTGCTCGCTACTTCACGGAACTGATCTACGTCCTGGTCTTGCCAGACAGTGAGAGACATGGTTTCTCCAACGAAGTAGTCGAGGGTGGGTGAGGGTTATGCCTGAAGAACGCCTGCCTATCGGTGTTTGAGTGGAACCAGTTTGTGGCCGTTCGCGCCGTCCAAACTGTTGAAGCGCATCGGTGTGTTCGGTCCGGCGGCAGCGGGCGCGGCCACCGGCGTCGGCTTGACCAGGTCATGGCCGTTGAGCTGCGGCGATGTCACCATCTCCGGAACTTCCGGTACGGCGACCACGGCCACGTCCGCCTGCAAGGCCGCCCGGCGCTCAGCGGTGCTGCGCGCCAGCAGGATCAGCGTCAGGTGCACCGCGAAAAGCAACGTGAGCGGCATGCCTGCATAGATGATCAAGGACACTGGCCCGCCGCCGATCTCGCGCGCGTACTCGATATTTCCGGCCACGGAAACCAGCGTCGAAACGACGAAAAGCCCTGTTGCATACCACCAGCCCGCGCTGCGTTTCGGAAATGACGCGGTGGCAACGATGGCGCCGACCACCAAGCCGTCGATAGCGATCGGCACATTCGCCGCCAGGTCGGCCTCGACCAGATTGCGCACCGCTAGGTGATGCAGGGCGACAAAAGACATCTCGAACGCTTTGAGCGCAACAACGGCGGAAACTATCAACGACAGATATAGCGGCCTGGGACGTAGGATGCTGCGCCAGCGCGTCCAGGCCGGTGGACGGCGTGGCGGTATCGGCTGCTCGAATGATTCGGCAGGCAATCCCGGCGTGATCGTCGTCATAGCGGGGAGCGTAGCGTGCAAATTGCTCCGCACCACGGAGCGAGCCGGTCGAGTCGCGTTCTGTCCGCAGACGTGGCGGTGTCGCTGTCCAGTGCGGACCTAGTTACGCACGACAAACAATGCAATAGTGCGAGTAGCGGTGCGCGGTTTCGCACGCACCGCACATCGTGCGCTGTCGGGTAACTACGCGCGCAATCGTTCGCGGCGCAATTGCTCGACTTCGGGCATGGACAGCGGAGCCAGTTCCGAAACGCCGAGTGCCCGTGCCAACAGCAGATCGGCGAGTTCGGGATTGCGTGCCAGCGCGGGGCCGTGCATGTAGGTGCCGAGCACCGAACCCTGTACTACGCCTTCGAGTCCGTCGCCGACGCCGTTGCCGACCCCGCGGGTGACCCGCGCGAGCCCGGTCGCCTCGCCGCCGAGTTTGGTTCCGCCACGGTGGTTTTCGAATCCGGTCAGCGCGGCCGTGAGGCCTGGCAGCAGCGGCGTTGTGGTGACCTCGCCGATCGCGCGCTGTTGCTGCGGCGAGGTGGTGACGTCGATCATGCCGACGCCGTCGACGCGCTCACCCGACGACGTCTCGTACCACTGGCCGAGCACCTGGATGGCGGCGCAGATGGCAAGCACCGGTGCGCCTTTGGCCGCAGCCTGCTGCAGGCCAGGGTAGCGCTGCAGGTGCCTGGTCGCCAGCCGCTGCGCCGAATCCTCGGCGCCGCCAAGGGTGTAGATGTCCAGTGAATCGGGAACCGGGTCGGCCAGGGTGATTTCGATGATCTCGGCGGCATGGCCGCGCAGCCGCAGCCGCTGCCGCAGCACGAGTGCGTTGCCGCCGTCGCCGTAGGTGCCCATCACATCGGGCAGCACCAGCCCGATGCGCACAGTCGATTCGGTCATGCCGTCCGCTCCTCCAGGTCGCGGTTGAGATCGCGGAACGCGGTGTAGTTGGCCAGCACCTCGACATGCCCGGCCGGGCAGGAGGCGATGGCGCGCAACGGATTCGGCACCGTGGTGTGCTCGACGCCCGCATAGGTGAGGCGGACGGCGAGATCGGTGGCCCGCTCGCCGGCGGCGACCACCTGGACGCCTTCGAAATGCTCGAACCGCACGTCCCAGAGCCAGGACAGGTCCTCGCCGTCGGGCACCTGCCCGTTCACCGCGATGACCAGCCCGGCCGAGCCGGGTTCGATCATCGACAGCGCTTCCTGCCAGCCCGCCGGGTTCTTCGCGAGCAGCAGCCTGGCGGCGTGCTCGCCGACCTGCACCGTGCGGTAGCGGCCCGCGATCTCGCGCACAGTGCCCACCGCGGTGGCGGACTGTGCGGGTTCGGCGCCGAGTGCGACGGCTGCGGCCACCGCCTGCGCGGCGTTGCCGCGGTTGGCGCGGCCTGGCAGCGCAAGTGTCAGCGGAAGACGCAGTCCTTCAGGACCGACGAGATCGTCCCCGTCGAGCCACCAATTCGGTTCCGGCCGTGCGAAATCCGCGCCGGTGCTGCGCCAGTGACTGCCCTCCCACACGATCGGCTCGCCACTGCGCGGGCAACTGGTCGCATCCATCGACCAGCCGCTGCCCGCGGCCACCCACACCACATTCGGGTGGTCGTAGGCGATCGAGGTGACCAGCACGTCGTCGCAGTTGGCGATCACCACGGTGTTCGGGTGCTTTGCCAGGCCCGCGCGCAACCTGCGCTCGATCATGTTGATCTCGCCGACCCGGTCCAGCTGGTCGCGGCTCAGGTTCAGCAGCACCACCGCCGCCGGGTCGAGCGCGTCGGTGACGTGCGGCAGGTGCAGCTCGTCCACCTCGATCGCGGCGAGCGGCGCGCCGCGATGCGCGCTGAGCGCGGCCACGATGCCCGCGTCCATGTTGGCGCCGTCGGCCTGCGTGGCGACCGCGCCGAGCGTGCTGAGCGCCGCGGTGGTCATCCTGGTGGTGGTGGATTTGCCGTTGGTGCCGGTGATCAGCACCGTGCGGCGGCCGCGGCCGAGCTGCTTCATGATCGTCTTGTCGATCTGCAGCGCGATGAGCCCGCCGATCATCGATCCCTTGCCGCGTCCCGCTTTTTGCGAGGCCCACGACGCTGCCGCCGCGGCCCGCAGCGCGATTCGCCCACGCACCGAAATGTCTGCCACGCCGCGAGTCTATGTTCGCGGCCGACGACGAGCGCGGTCCGGTCCAGTGGCGTAGCCCACTCGCCAGGTCTTGCGGTATCGAGCCGGTATCTCCCGTCGGCTGCGCACCTGGTCGGGGCCGATCCGCTGGATGGCTCAGCCCTGATAAAGCTTCGCGTTGTAGTTCGCGGGGGCGTAGTGGCGTTCGAGTTCCTCCAGGGTTTCGGTGGTGTCCGTCTGGACCTCCTTGACCAGGCGGGCCCAGCTCGGGAGGTTGTCGGCGGGCCACTCGTCCGGCTGCCACAGGTGGCTGCGCAGGAAAGCCTTGGCGCAGTGGAAGAAGATCTGGTCGATGTCGACCTCGACCGCGAGGATCGGGCGATGGCCGCGCACCACCATGTCATCGAAGTACGGTGCGTCGCGCACGAGCCGGGCACGGCCGTTGATCCGCAAGGTCTGGCTGCGGCCAGGGATGACGAACAGCAGGCCGACATGGGGATTGGCGAGGATGTTGAGGTAGCCGTCGGCCCGGCGGTTGCCTGGGCGTTCCGGGATCGCGACGGTCCGGTCGTCGAGCACCCGCACGAAGCCTGCCGGGTCGCCCTTCGGTGACGCGTCGCAGTTGCCGTCGGCGTCGCTGGTGCTCATCACGAGGAACGGGGACGCGGCGATCCAGTCGCGATCCCTCGGGTGCAGCGTGACGCGCTCCTTGCTGGCGGCGCGAGATCCCACCTCACCGAGCAGTGCCCGCAGTTCGGCCGGATCGGTGATCGTGTCGGTACTCTCGCCCATACCCTGCATTATTGGCCGCGTGGCCGCGGCGTGGTTCGCGGCCCCTTAGTCTCGCGTCTCAGCGGTCGAGACTCGCGCCTGCGGCGCATGCGCTTCGACCGCTGAGACGCGAGACGGCCGCGAACGGGTCGCTCGTAAGACTCGCTCCGTGGTGGTTGGGTGAGGCGGTCGTGTAACGCTGGGGCTTGCACCGCAGAGGTTTTCGCCGTCCAGCACCTCAGACCGGTACGTCGAACATGTTGGGTTGGCGTGCGGCGTAGCGATCCGCGTCGATGCGGCGCAGCGGCTCCAACTCGGCCGCGCGGTAGAGGGTGAACAGCTGGCAGCGTTCGGCATTCGAGCCGGCCACCTCGAGCAGCGCGTTCACCGCGGCGCGTGCGGACTCGTTCGCGCCCTCCATGGTGGCGAGGTCGATGTTCGTGCGCACGTAATCACCGGCTAGGAACAGGTTTTCGAGCGCGCCGTGCGGCTCGGGGCGGTAGTCCCACGAGCCTGCGGTGTTGATCAGCAGTGGATCCGCGTTGGCGTTGCGGCGTTGGTCGGGCTGCCAGGTGATGCCGGGGTCGAGGAACCACGAGTGCAGGTCGGCATCGCGCAGCACGTCGCCGCGATCGTTGAGATGGGCAGTGAGCTGGGCCCAGACCTCGCGGGCGATCTCCTCGTGGGTGCATTCCTTGGCAGGCTTGCCGTAGAGCAGGCCCGGCGAGTTCCAGTCGGAGATGTCGACCGAGAGGCAGTCTTGGACGCTGCCGTCGCCGAATTCGGTGAGTTTGCGTGTCCACAGCTGGTTTTGGGTGATCGAGGTGAGTGCCCACGGCGCATCGATATAGGCGGTGTGGCCCTGCGAGATGGCGGCAGGCCTGCGCAGATAGAACTGGATGCCGTTCATCCAGTCGGAGTAGAGCCGGTTCATCGCGGCCAATTCGGGGCGCACCGCGAGCACATCGGCCGACCACAGTGCCCGCGCCTGCTCGGCAGGCATGGCGACCACGAAGTAGTCGGCCTCGACGGTGCGCGCCGCGCCGCCCTGGTCGACGATCCTGGCCGCGGCGATCCGCCCGCCGCGCATGTCGAGCCCGCGCACCTCGGCGCCGAGCTCGAAGCGAACGCCGAGCTCGCGCATCCGCTGCAGCCACGGCTCGATCCAGACGGCATTGGTCGGCCCGTTCAGCACGCGGTCCAGCGCGCCGTCGTTGCCGACCTCGGCCGGGTTGCCGAGGAACTGTTCGCCCATGGTGCCGATGGTGCGGACGCTGGCGACGTCTTCCTTCGCCGCGACCATGATGCTGGTCAGCGTGCGCGAGAGCAGCGCGCGGAATTCGTGCGAGCGGGCGTGGCCGTCGACGTAGTCGTGCCAGGAGGTGTGCTCCCACTGGCCGTAACGCCTGGCATCGCAGCTGCTGTTGAAGACGAGCAGGCGGTCGGCGAAGTAGATGCCCTCGTTGGGTGGCATCTTCAGCGAGGTGGCCAGTGCGGCGCCGAGCGTCTCGCGGAAGCTGTCCGGGGAGAACGGCATTCGGGCGAGTGGGCCGACCGGTAGGCGGAAGTCGTCGCCGTCGCGCCGGGCGAACCGCGCCTCCGGCACCGCGATGAGGTTGTTCCACACGCCATTCGGATTGCCGGGGAACGGAATTCGCCGCATGGTGTCGGGCAGGTGCTGATAGAAGCCGGGGAAGAAGCGAAAACCGTGCTCGCCGGGCAAATCGGGGCGCCCGCCGGCACCGGTGCCAGGCACCGGCACGCTGCGCGCTTTACCGCCCCAGGCGCGGCGCTCGAAAATCGTGACCTGGAAGCCGCGTTCGCTCAGCTCGTGCGCCGCGGTCAAGCCCGCGACACCGCCGCCGAGCACCGCGACCCGTCTACCCTCCGGTCCGGCCATGGCGGGTGTCGCGCTCAGCGCACCACCAACGAGGCCCCCTGCTACCGCGACCCCCGCCGCGACCGTGCCCCGGAGTGCTGTTCTCCGCGATACGGTCCATCGATTTCTTGCCATGCGCCGCTCTGTGTCTTGCCTCGAGACCCTTAGTTACAAGCTGTCACTACTGTAAAGCGGCAGGCCGACCCAGCTGTACCCGCCCTACCCGAACTTCCGCTCGGCCGAGCGCGATTCCGTCGCGTCGCAACGCGAACCCATCGCGCCGCAACGGATTACCGGGCAACAAAACATGCTCGCAACTAGATATCACGTTCCGCGACCGGGCGCAGCCCCTAAGCCGCCACGGTCAGCGGGACGCGACGGTGCTTCGTCGCGGTCTCGCCGACCAGCGGGCCCGAGTCAGGCGTTGGCGAGCTGTTTGACGGGCTCGGGCGGGGCCTGTTCCGCTTCGGGTGCCGGGGAGACCGGATCGATGACCCGCGGGCGCTTGGTCGAGGTCGCGGCGAAGGCTCCGATGATCACGATGACGCCGCCGACCAGTGACATGGGCGTGGGTGTCTCGCTGAGAAACGCCCACGCGGCGGTCATCCCGACGACCGGAACGAGCAGCGTCAGCGGCGCGACGATCCCGGCCGGGTAGCGGCTCATCAGGTAGGTCCACAGCCCACTGCCGACGCAGGTTGCCAGCGCCGCGGTGTAGGCAAGCGCCACCAGGCCAGGCCAGCCGCTGCCGGAGAAGGAATCGCTGAGCGCACGCAGTCCGGTGGTCGGGCCCTCGGTGGCGGCGGACAGCGCGAACATCGGCAGCGGCGGTATGACGGCGATCCACAGCGTCATGTGCAGCGTATTCACCCCGGGGGACTCGATCGTCGCCTGCTTGACGCCGATATTGCCGAGGGCCCAGCCGAATCCGGCCGCCAGCGTGAGCAGCACCGGAAGCAGGGTGGCGTGTTCCAGCCGATCCCAGCCGATGACCGCCATGCCGAACATCGCGACCGCGATACCGGCCAGCTGCCACCGCTGGATCCGTTCGCGCAGGAACAGCGTGCCGAGCAGCACGGTGAACGGTGCGGAGGATTGCAGCACCAGCGACGCGAGCCCGGTCGGCATGCCGACCCGCATCGCGGTGAACAGGAACGCGAATTGCAGGATGCCGAAACCGGTGCCGTACAGCAGGATCCAGCGCCACCGGACCTTCGGGCGCGGCACGAACAGCAGTACGGGGAGTGCGATGACCGCGAAGCGAAGCGCCGCGAAGAAGAACGGCGGGAAGTGGTCGAGCCCGACTCGGAGGGCGAGGAAGTTCAGCCCCCAGAGCAGGACGACGGTCAGTCCGAGCAGGCGGTCGCGAGTGGTCACGTCCTCAATCGTGGTGGCTGCGAAACATCAGGAAAATCGAATTAATGTGCAGTATTACTGTAGATTTCCTTCATGATTGACGCTTCCGTTGTCGGACGCGGTCGTGGCTGACCAGCCGATCGGCCCGCCGATGTCGGTCGAGCGGCTGCGGGTGTTGCGCGAGTTCGCCGATCGCGGCACCATCGCCGCGGTCGCCGCCGCACTGTCGATGACGCCGTCCGCGGTCTCGCAGCAGCTCAAGGTGCTGGCCAAGGAGGCTGGTGTCGCACTGCTCGAGCCCGACGGCCGTCGCATCCGGCTCACGGACGCGGGCCGTGCCCTGGTCGTGCGTGCCGACGAGGTGCTCGCCGCGATGGATCGGGCGATGATCGAGATGGCGCACTATCGCGGTTCGCCGCGCGGCCGCGTGCGCGTCGCGGTCTTCCCGTCCGGCGGTGCCCTGTTGCTGCCCAGGGTGCTACCCGCCATGGCCGACAGCGGCGTCGACATCCTCGCGGGCGACGTCGACCTGCCGCCGAGCGAGGTGCCTCGGCTGCTCGCCGACTACGACGTGGTGCTGACCCACCGCGACGAACGGTCGCCGCCGACCGCGGACCCGCGCAGCACCAGCCTGATGCTCATGCGCGAACCCATCGACGTGGTCGTCGCCCCGACCCATCGCTTCGCGGGCCGCACCTCGATCGCCCCCGCTGAACTGGCCGACGAGACCTGGCTCAGCGTCCGCGGCGGCTTCCCGGTCGACGACGTGCTCCGCTCGATCGCGACCGTCACCGGCGTGCAGCCTCGAATAGCGCAGCGTCTCAACGATTTCCGGCTGATCGAGGCGATGGTCGCGACCAACTACGCGGTCGCGCTGATGCCGCGCTACTCGGTGGTCAACCCGGCGCTGTCCAGCCTGCCCCTCACCGGTGTGCGCGCCGCCCGCATCTACGAACTGGCCACTCGGTCGCACGCCGCGCGCTCGCCTGCCATCGGCGCCGTGCTGACCGCGTTCCGCAACGCCGCGCGGGAGGTCGCCGCCGAGTCGCTGCTGCGGCCTACCGAGCGGCCCGAGAACTGATTTCGCCTTCGGGCGATTGTCGGGTTCCGACAGAAGGTGTCTGGGTCGCCGCCGATGCTTGTCGAGAACATGCTGGTAGGCGGGTCAGGTGCACAGCTTAAGGGGCAAACCCGTTCGCGTCGTTGGCATATTCCCACAACGCACGACTGTGCGCTGTGAGAGTTCCGTACATGTCGCAACCGCCGACTCGCCAAATAGATTGCAGGACAGGCCATCCAACCCGGATCGGGAGCGAGGCCCGCTGCCGAGGCAGTGCGCGACCGTCGGGGGTCGACGCCGGTCTCGCGGCATTGCAGCGGTACAGCTAGATGAAAGGACACGCGACAGAGATGCGTGATATCACCGAGTTCTCCACTCGCAACGGAGGTTTCCGCAGCGTGGTGGTGACTGCGGTCGAGGTCTCCTCCGCGCTCGGCGCCGATGTGGAGTCCACCTGGAAAGGCTTGCTCGCGGGCGAGAGCGGTGTCCGGCCACTCGATGATCCCGAAGTCGACAGCAATCAACTGCCGATCACCATCGGCGCGAAGTTCAAAACCGACCCGACCGCCGAACTCGATCGAGTCAAGAAGCGCCGCATGTCCTATGTCCAGCAGGTGGCCTATGTGATGGGCAAACGCATCTGGGACACCCTCGGCGCCCCGACCGTTGACAACGACCGGCTCGGTATCTGCATCGGCACCGGCGTCGGTGGCGCCGAGGTCATCGTCGACTCGAACGACATCATGCGCGACAAGGGGTATCGCAAGGTCTCGCCGTTTGCGATTCCGATGGCGATGCCGAACGGGCCAGCCGCGGTGCTCGGGCTCGAGCTCGGTGCGCGGGCGAGCGTCGTCACGCCGGTGTCGGCGTGCTCGTCCGGTTGCGAATCACTGGTGCATGCCTGGCGGTCGATCATTCTCGGCGAGGCCGACATCATCGTGACCGGCGGCGTCGAGGGCCGCATCAATGCCCTTGCGCTGTCCGGCTTTACGAACATGCGTGCGCTGAGCGCGCGGGTGGACGAACCGGAGAAGGCCTCGCGGCCGTTCGATCGCGACCGGGACGGTTTCGTCTTCGGCGAGTCCGCGGCGCTGCTCGTGCTCGAATCCGAAGAGCACGCGCTGGCCCGCGGGGCCAAGCCGCTGGCCCGGTTGCTCGGCGCAGGCCTCACCGCCGATGGCTACCACCTGGTGGCGCCGGATCCGGAGGGGCGCGGCAATGCTCGCGCGATGCGGCGCGCATTGGAGACCGCGGGTGTCGAGGGTGCGGAGGTCGATCACGTCAACGCGCACGCGACGGGGACACCGTTCGGTGATATCGCCGAGGCCAAGGGCATCGTCGCCGCGATCGGGAAGCATCCTGCCGTCTACGCGCCCAAGTCGGCGCTCGGACATTCGGTCGGCGCGGTCGGCGCGCTCGAGGCGGCGATCTCGGTGCTGAGCCTGCGCGACGGGGTGATCCCGCCGACCCTGAATCTCGACAACCAGGACGCGGAGATCGACCTCGACATCGTCAGCGGCAAAGCCCGATACACCGACGTCAACTACGTCATGAACAACTCGTACGGATTCGGCGGACACAACGCCGCGGTCCTCTTCGGCAAGTACTAGTCCGCACGGCTACAGCCGCTGATCCGGTGGGATCACAGAGGTTTGGCACTGTT
>NZ_BDAY01000069.1 GCF_001612685.1 Nocardia altamirensis NBRC 108246 | reverse complement strand
ACGCCGGGGCCGCCGCGCCGATTCCGGCTACCGCGCACAGCATCGCCGCGGCAGCGGCCACCCGACTGCCCACGGCGATACTCATGCGTTCGAGCCTACGACACTCCGACGACACGCTGACGCGTGTCCGTTTCGCTGGCCTCCCAGCCGGGGTAGTCGCTATAGCCCTCGGCGGTGCGGCCGTACAGCAGGTGTTCGCGGATGTCGGCGAGCGGGAGGTCGTGCGTAATGCGGTGCACCAGATCGGGATTCGAGATGAACGCGCGCCCGAACGAGACCAGGTCCGCATCGCCGCGCTCGAGCACCGCAGTGGCGCTCGCAGCGGAGGTCTGTTCGCGGTTTTCCCCGACGTTGGCGACGAGGGTGCCGTGCCACCGCGGTCGCAGGTCGGCCAGCGCCGGATAGTCGTCGTTGTCGATCAGGTGCAGGTAGGCGAGGCCGCGGCGATCGAGTTCGGTGACGAGCTCGCGGTAGAGCGGGCCCGGATCCGCCTCGAACATGTTGAACTGCGGGTTGCCGGGGGAGAGGCGGATGGCGGTGCGGTGCGCGCCGATGGCACCGGCCACCGCATCGACGATGGCGAGCGGCAGCCGCATCCGGTTCTCGATCGACCCGCCGAATTCGTCGGTCCGCAGGTTGGTGTTGTCGGCCAGGAACTGATGACTGAGATAGCTGTTGGCGCCGTGGATTTCGACGCCGTCGAAGCCGGCGGCGATGGCGTTGTGCGCGGCCGAGGCATGGTGTTCGATCGCGGCCGCGATGGCGGCGCGGTCCATGACTTCGGGGACGATCGGCTCGGCTTTGCCGCCTGCGGTCAGGTGAACCCAGTCTTCATCGATGACCGCCGACGGGCCAGCGGGCATCGAGCCATCGATGCGGCCGAGCGGATGTCCTTTGCGGCCACCGTGCATCAGCTGGGCGAAGATGCGTCCGCCCGCCGCGTGCACGGCGTCGGTGACGTGGCGCCATGCCTGCACGTGCTTTTCGGTCTGTATCCCCGGTGCCCATGCTTCGCTCTGTCCGATCGAATGCGGCCAGATGCCCTCGGTCACGATGAGCCCCGCCGCGGCCCGCTGGGCGTAGTAGTCGGCGACGTCGGTGGTCGGCGACCCGTCCGGCTCGGAGCGCAGCCGGGTCATCGGTGACATGACAATCCGATTGGGCAGGGTGAGCAGTGGAGTGCGGTATTCGGTCAGCAGCGTCATTCCTGTACCGTAAAACCTGACATCAATGTCAGGTCAAGGAGCGAATCGTGCGCATCGGTGAACTGGCCGACCGGACCGGAGTCAGCGTCCGGTCGTTGCGGTACTACGAGACCAAGGGACTGCTCGCCTCGGAACGCACCTCCGGCGGGCAGCGCGAGTACCCGGAGGCGGCCGTCGACCGGGTCAGGCGCATCCAGGAGATGTTCGCCGCAGGCCTGCACAGCGACACCGTCGGCGATCTGCTGCCTTGCATCCACGATGTGGACGGCACACCGACCGAGACCGCAACCCCCTACCTGGTGGCGAAACTCACCGAAGAACGCGAGCGCATCGAACAGGCCATGCGCGACCTACACCGCACCCGCGACGTCCTCGACGGCGTCATCGCGGCCGCCTCAGACACCAAAACGACCAAGCCCTAACCGGTCTCACCCAGAGTCGTTCCGGCGCTGCACAACTCAACCCCCATGGAGCGAGTCTTGCGAGCGTCACGGCCACGCGGCCAATATCGCAGCAGCGGCTGATCAGCGGTATTGCTGGGTCCTGGCGGGACGGGCGGTGCGTGCGCCGCTACGGTGGAGCGCATGGCTGTGGACAGTGGTACCGGAACGATCTCAAACCTCGACGGGGTGTCGGCCCCGATCGCTAAGACGGTGCCCACCGAACGCGTGCACCACGGTGACCTGTTCGTAGACGAGTACGAGTGGTTGCGGGACAAGGAGAGCCCGGAGGTCATCTCCTACCTCGAGGCCGAGAACAGTTACACCGAGGCGCAGACCGCGCACCTGGCGCAGCTGCGCGACACGATCTTCGACGAGATCAAGTCGCGCACCCAGGAGACGGACCTGTCGGTGCCGACCCGGATGGGCGACTACTGGTACTACTCGCGCAGTTTCGAGGGCAAGCAGTACGGCGTGCACTGCCGGTGTCCGATCGCGGCCGACGCCGACGGCATCGACGCGTGGACCCCGCCGCAGCTGGAAGCGGGCACCGAGGTGCCAGGCGAACAGGTGCTGCTCGACAGCAATGAGGTCGCCGAGGGCCACGACTTCTTCGCGCTCGGCGCGTTCTCGCTGAGCCATGACGGCAATCTGCTCGCCTACTCGGTGGACACCGTCGGCGACGAGCGCTACGTGCTGCGTTTCAAGGATCTGCGCACCGGGCAACTGCTGCCCGATGCGATCGCCGAGACCGCGCCCGGCGCGACCTGGTCGCTGGACGGCACGCACGTCTTCTATCAGACCGTCGACGAGTCCTGGCGGCCCGACACCGTCTGGCGGCACCGCCTCGGCAGCCCGACCGTCACCGACGTGAAGGTGTTCCACGAGCCCGACGAGCGCTACTGGGTGAGCATCACCTCGACCCGCTCGGAGAAGTATCTGATGATCTGGGTCGGCTCCAAGATCACCACCGAGGGCTGGGTGCTCGAATCCGACAATCCCGAGGGCGAATTCCGGGTCATTCTGCCGCGGCGCGAGGGCGTCGAATACTCCGCCGAGCACGCGGTGGTCGCCGGCGAGGACCGATTCCTGATCCTGCACAACGACGTTGTCGACGGCGTGAAGGCGGAGAACTTCGTGCTCGCCGACGCGCCGGTCGCCGACCCGTCGGCGCTGAACCTGCTGATCGGGCACCGGGACGACGTGCGGCTGGAGGATGTCGATGCCTACGCCGACCACCTGGTGCTCAGCTACCGGCGCGAGGCGCTGACCAGGGTCGCGGTCTGGCCGCTGACCGACAGCGGCTACGGCGAGCGGAAAGAGCTTGACTTCGACCTCGAGCTGTTCGCGGTCGGCGCCGGCGCGAACCCGGAGTGGGCGCAGCCGACCCTGCGCATCGGGTTGACCTCGTTCATCACCCCGGTCCAGGTGTTCGACTACGTGCCTGCCACCGGCGAGCTGCTGCTGCGCAAGGAGCAGCCGGTGCTCGGCGGCTACGACGCCAACGACTATGAGCAGCACCGGGATTGGGCGATCGCCGAGGACGGCACCCGGATCCCGATCTCGCTGGTGTGGAAGAAGGGCGTCGCGGCCGAGTCGCCGAAACCATTGCTGCTCTACGGATACGGCTCCTACGAGGCGAGCATGGATCCGTCTTTCTCCGTCTCGCGACTTTCGCTGCTGGATCGCGGCATGGTGTTCGCGGTCGCGCACGTGCGCGGCGGCGGCGAGATGGGCAGGCTCTGGTACGAGAACGGCAAGACGCTCACCAAGAAGAACACCTTCACCGACTTCGTCTCGTGCGCACGGCATTTGATCGACACCGGCGTCACCGCGGCGGATCGGGTCATCGCCGACGGTGGCAGCGCGGGCGGTCTGCTGATGGGCGCGGTGGCGAACCTGGCGCCGGAGCTGTTCGCCGGCATCCTGGCCAACGTTCCGTTCGTCGATCCGCTCACCTCGATCCTCGATCCGTCGTTGCCGCTCACCGTCATCGAATGGGACGAGTGGGGTAACCCGTTGGCGGACAAGGACGTCTACGACTACATGAAGTCCTACGCGCCCTACGAGAACATCGAGGCCAAGGACTACCCGGCCATTCTGGCCATCACCAGCCTCAACGACACTCGCGTCCTGTACGTCGAGCCTGCCAAGTGGGTGGCGAAGCTGCGTGCCACCAAGACCGGTGATTCCCAGCTGCTGCTGAAGACCGAGATGAGCGCAGGCCACGGCGGCGTCAGCGGGCGGTACGAGAAGTGGAAGGAAGTCGCCTTCGAATACGCCTGGGTGCTGGATCGGGTCGGTCTGGCCGAAGCATAGTTTTCGAGATCTTCGGCCCGAAACACCCGATTAGCCTGACCCGGATTTCGGCGAGAACGTGTGACAGGGTGTTCGTCGCCCGGTCACACTTCCTGCACGCCTAGTACATCTACCCCTGCCACCGTTGGTTCATGAACGCTGAGCTGATCGTATCGATTTCCGGGATCAGGGACACCACTCGGGACGCGGCGATTCAGTTCGCCGGCGAGATGGATCAGCGTGGCGTGCCACTGTCGCTGCTCGTGGCGCCCCGGTTGAAGGGCAAGTACCGGCTGGTCGAGGATGCGGCGACGCAGGCATGGTTGCGAGGCCGCCGGGCCAAGGGCGACGCCATCGTGCTGCACGGCTACGACCAGGCCGCGACCAAGCGCCGCCGCGCCGAATTCGCCACGCTGCCAAGGCATGAGGCGCGGCTGCGGCTCACCGCGGCGGACCGGGTGATGGAGCAGGTCGAGCTGCGGACCAGGCTGTTCGCCGCCCCGCGCTGGGATGCGTCGGCGGGCGCCGTCGAGGCGCTGCCCGAGGTCGGCTTCCGGGTCTCGCTCGGTCTGACCTCGATCCTCGACCTGGAACGCAACACGGTGCAGAAGGCTCGGGTGTACGGCATCGGCGAGGGCTTCCGCGCCGAACCGTGGTGGTGTCGGGCGCTCGTGCTCGGCGCCGCGCGCACCGCGCGGCGCGGTGGCGTACTGCGCCTTGCGGTTTCGGCCGCACAGCTACAACGGTCCGGCCCGCGCCAGGCCATGCTCGACGCGGTCGATCTCGCCATGTTCCACGGCGCGGTCGGCGAGGTGTACCGCTGGGAGCCGCCCGCCGTCGCGCGCGCGGCCTAGAGTTCCGCGACGCGATGAGGTCGGGCATCGCGGCGCGCGTAATGATCGGTGTCGCCGAGCGTGCCGATCGGCGCCGTCGCCCGGGAATGGCGTAAATCGGGCGGCGGCGTCCGGGCGTCTCAGTCCTTGTCTTCGGTGCGGTTCGGTACCGCTGCCGTCGCGCTGTGCGTGAAACCGCCCGCTTCCTGCCGGGTGAGCGATGTCGAAAACGGATGCCGCGCAAGCTGTTTCATGCACCGATCGATGTCGGCGAGCAGCAGATCGGCCATGTCGACGGTGTAGCCGTGCCGAAACACCGCCCGCATGATCGTCTCGTCCGACCGGTCGGCGGGCAACGGGTAGGCGGCGATCAGCCAGCCTCTGCTGCGCAGCCGATCGGACAGGTCGTACAGGTTGAACCCGGGATCGCCGGTCAGCTGCCACGCAACGGCCGTGATGCCACGGTGTGGATCGCCGTCGTGGATCAGCTCGAACGCGCCGAGCTCGCGCAGGCCTGCGGCCAGGTGCTCGGCCGCACGGTAGATGCTGGATTGGACGCGGGTGTAGCCGGTCCGGCCGAGGCGGATGAACTCGTAGTACTGCGTGATGGCCTGCCCGCCCGGCCTGGAGAAGTTGAGGTTGAAGGTGCCGATGCTGCCGCCGAGGTAGTCCACCTCGAAGACGAGCTCGTCGGGCAGGTCGGTGGCCTCGCGCCAGATCGCCCAGCCGACGCCGAGCGGCGCGAGCCCGGTCTTGTGGCCGGAGGCGTTGATCGACTTCACCCGCGGCAGCCGGAAGTCCCAGACCAGCTCCGGCGCCGTGAACGGGGCGAGGAAACCGCCGCTCGCCGCGTCGACGTGGATCGGAATGTCCAAGCCGCGCTCCGCCTGCACCTGGTCGAGGGCCTTGCTGATCCCGGCGACATCCTCGAACAGTCCGGTGAAGGTCTGTCCAAAAGTGGGCACCACCATGATGGTTCGCTCGTCGCAGTAGGCCGCGACATCGTCCGGGTGCATGGTGAGCCGGTCGCCACGCAGCGGGATCTGCCGGATCTCCACATCGAAGTAACGAGCAAACTTTTCCCAACAGACCTGGACAGATCCACAGACGAAATTGGGTGTTCCGGTGCCGCCGCGTTGCCGCCAGCGGAACTTGGCGGCCAGGCCGCCGAGCATCGCGGCCTCGCTGGAACCGGTGGTCGAGGTGCCCCTCGTCGCGGCAGGGTCGGGTGCGTGCCACAGATCGGCGATCATCCGGACACAGCGGCGCTCCAGTTCCGCGGTCTGCGGATACTCGTCCTTGTCGACGATGTTCTTGTCCAGCGACTCGGCCATCAGCCTGCGCGCCTTGTCGTCCACCCAGGTGGTGCAGAAGGTCGCCAGGTTCATCCGGGAGACGCCGTCGAGCAGGAGCTCGTCGTGCACGATCTCGTAGGCGACCTCCGAAAAGAGCTCGTGCTGCGGGAATCCGTGCCGCGGTGCGACGCGGTTCATTCCGGGTAGGGCGTACAGGTCGTCGGAGTCTGCGCTGTGGGACATCGGATGGCCTCCGGAGTCGCGTCGTATTACCGAACTGCAGTCACCCAACACAATCACACAACCGCCCGCTCGGGTTCGCACCACAACGTGCCGACTCGGGTCACGCCGACGGCCGAGATCGGATAAATTCGACTTTTCGTACTGATCAGTTCGTGTCATGGTGGATGAGCTGTGTTGTCGGACCGGGAGCGCGACATCGAGCGCGCCGCGACGAAGAAGTGAGGCGCTGGCAATGAGTGACGATCCCCGTACCGCCGAGTTGCGCGCGGCGGTCGCCGCGCTCATGCCACAGGCGAAAACCGATCTGGCACAGCTCGTTTCGTTCAAGTCGGTGGCCGATCCGCGCCAGTTCCCCGCCTCGGAATGCGACCTGGCCGCGCAGTGGGTCGCCGACGCCTTCGCCGCGGTCGGGCTCACCGACGTCGGGCTGCACGAGACGCCGGACGGCAGCAAGGCGGTGATCGCCACCCGCCCCGCACCCCCTGGCGCGCCGACGGTGCTGCTGTACTGCCACTACGACGTGCAGCCGCCGCTGGACGGCGCCGCGTGGCGCACGCCGGTATGGGAGCTGACCGAGCGGGACGGCCGCTGGTACGGCCGAGGCAGCGCCGACTGCAAGGGCAATATCGTCATGCACCTGACCGCGCTGCGCGCGCTCGGCGCCGACCTGCCGCTGGGCGTCACACTGGTCGCCGAGGGCTCCGAGGAGCAGGGCACCGGCGGGCTGGAGCGTTTCGTCGAGGCCAACCCCGGGCTGTTGCATGCCGACGCGATCGTGATCGGTGACTGTGGGAACTTCGCCGCGGGCGTTCCGACGCTCACAGAAACGTTGCGCGGCAGCGTCAATGTCATTGTCACCATCCAAACCTTGTCCGGTCCTTTGCATTCCGGCATGTTCGGCGGACCGGCGCCGGATGCGCTCGCCGCCTTGATCCACGTGCTCGCCACGCTGCGCGACGAACACGGCAACACGACGGTGGCCGGGCTGCCGAACGATCAGCGGTGGTCGGGTGTGCAATACCCCGAGGAGCAGTTCCGCAGGGACGCAGGCGTATTGCGCGGCGTCGAGTTCACCGGTGACGGCACGGTGGCCGACATGCTCTGGGCGCGACCGGCTTTGACGGTGCTCGGCATCGACGCACCGCCGGTGGTCGGCTCGGCGGGCGCCATTCAGCCCGCAGCGCGGGCCAGGCTCAACCTGCGCATCCCGCCGGGCACCGATCCGGACCAGGCGCACAAGGCGCTGGTCGCGCACCTGCAGGCGAACACGCCGTGGAACGCGGAGCTCACCATCGAACTGGAGGGCAAGGGCGCACCGTTCCGGTCCGGCAGCGGCGGCCCGGCTCGCGAGGCGATGGAGGCGGCGCTGGCCGCCGCCTACGGACGCGCGGCGACGACACAGGGGCAGGGCGGTTCGATTCCGCTGTGCAACGTCTTCGCCGACACCTACCCGGAGGCCGAGATCATGCTGCTCGGCGTCGAGGAACCTGCGTGCCTGATCCACGCCCCCAACGAGAGCGTGGATCCGGCCGAGATCGAGCGCATGGCCTTGGCCGAGGCGCTGTTCCTGTCCACTTACGCCGACGGGCTGTAGTGCCTCGTCCGGGAACTTTCTGGACGACGCACTAGAACTCGCGCTGGTCCTCCGGCGCCACCACGGTGAATTCCGTACCGGCAGGCCCCATTTCGGACAGCCTGCCGAAGTAGATGCCCTGCGCCTCCTGCGCGATGATGCCGTAGTGGATGGGCAGCGCCGTGCGTGGCGCCACCGCGCGCAGATAGTCGACCGCCTCGCTGATCCGCATCCACGGTGCGGCGGCAGGCAGCGCGAGCACGCCGACCTGGACGGGCGGCACCCACAGCGAATCGCCGGGGTGCACCAATTGCGCAGGGTCGTCCGGGGTGCCGAGCTGGAAGACGGTGTTGTCGATCACCGGCAGCTCGGGATGGATCACCGCGTGCCTGCCGCCACCGCCGGTGATCTGGAGCTCGCCGAGCGCGAGCACGTTGCCCGCGTGCACCGCCTCCCACCGCCCGCCGCGCTGCTGCGCGGTCTGCGGATCGGCGAGCAGCCTGGCGCCGGGATTCGCCTCGACCAGCGCATCGATCCGGTTCGGATCGATGTGGTCGGGGTGCTGATGGGTGATCGCGATCGCGTCCAGATCGGTGAGGCCCTCGAAGCCGTGCGCGAAGGTGCCGGGATCGAACAGCACCTTTTTGCCGTGTAGCTCGACGAGGAGACAGGAGTGGCCGAAGTGAGCTATGCGCATTCCGCCATGGTATTTGGCCCACCCCGCGGATGCCGTGGCCGAGCAGCACAACTACGCTGCTCAGGTAACCCCCCCACCACCACATGAGGAGCAACGCGTGGCACGAGTCGTGGTCGAGGTGATGCCGAAGGCCGAAATCCTGGACCCCCAGGGACAGGCCATCGTCGGCGCGCTCCCGCGCCTGGGATTCGAGGGCATCTCGGATGTACGGCAGGGCAAGCGATTCGAACTCGACGTCGATGACAATGTCGGGGACGCCGAGCTCGAGCAGATCGCAGAATCACTGCTGTGCAACACGGTGATCGAGGAGTGGAAGGTCGTTCGCCTGCCATGACTGCGCGCATCGGGGTCATCACTTTTCCCGGCACACTCGACGATGTCGACGCGGCACGGGCGGCGCGGCTGGCCGGTGCCGAAGCAGTCAGCCTGTGGCATGCCGACGCCGATCTGAAGCAGGTCGACGCGGTCATCGTGCCCGGCGGATTCTCCTACGGCGACTACTTGCGGGCCGGCGCGATCGCCCGGTTCGCGCCGGTGATGGGCGAGGTCATGCGCGCTGCGAAGACCGGCCTTCCAGTCCTCGGCATCTGCAACGGCTTTCAGGTGCTGTGCGAGGCCGGGCTGCTGCCCGGTGCGCTGACCGGCAACGTCGGCCGGCATTTCATCTGCCGCGACGAGTGGCTGCGGGTCGAATCGACCGCTACCGCATGGACTTCACGCTATGAGGTCGGCGCTCAGCTGCTGATCCCGCTGAAGTCCCAGGACGGCCGGTTCCAGGCTTCCACCGCCGTGCTCGATGAGCTGGAAGGTGAAGGCCGGGTGGTCTTCCGCTACGCGGGCGAGAACCCGAACGGTTCGCAGCGCGGCATCGCGGGCATCGCCTCGGCCAACGGTCGCATCGTCGGCCTGATGCCGCACCCCGAGCACGCGACCGAGCCACTGACCGGTCCGAGCGACGACGGCCTCGGCATGTTCCTCTCGGTGCTGGACACTTTGGTCTCGGCCTGATTCGAGCCGGTACTCGCTTCGCAACCACTGCAGCGCGAGTTTTGCGAGCGAACACGCAGCGCCGCAGGCGCCGCCAACAACTCAGGTGATTCTGGCGACGATGTCGAACTCGACGCCGTTCGCGCGGGCGATGTAGCCGTGCTGGATGGCCTGGTTGCCCTGGAAGGCCCTCGGGCCGCTCGGGGTTTCCAGCAGCACGCCGTGGTCGAGCGCGCCGAGCACATCGGGTACGCGCAGTGATCCGACCGCGTGCGCGATCCCGGCCAGCGTGTGGATGGCCTCGTAGGTCATGTTGCTGAAGCTGGTGAGCGCCGGCGCGAATTCGCCGTGCAGCCTGCGATAGCCTGCCACCCGTTCGCGCCCGTCCGAGGTCTGCTGGTCGATGAAGAAGCTGGATGCCACGTAGAAGTTGTGGTTGGCGCCGGGACCGGCGGCAAGCAGCACGTTCTCGTCGGCGGCGGGGCTCATCCGCAGCTGTGCGCCCGCGCGGCCGGTCGCGGCGAACTGCCGGTTGAACCGGGACACGTCCGCGCCGACCATCAGGATCACCACCCCGTCGGCTTTGTCGAGCGCGGGATGGGACAGGAAGTCGCCGAAGTCCGGCGAGCCGAGCGGCACGAACCGCTCGAGCACGATGGCGCCAGGATCGGTCAGGCTTTGCCGGATCGCCTTGGCCGACTCTCGCGGCCAGATGTAGTCGTTGCCGATGATGGCCCAGCGCCGCACCCCGTGCTCGCGTTCCAGCCAGCGCACGGCGGGCAATGTCTGCCCCGCCGGGTGTTCGCCGAGCATCAGCACCCCTGGCCGCTCGTTCGGCAGGCCCTCGTGCCCGGTGGCGAACAGATAGGGCACTCGGCTCTCGGTTGCCCGCGAGACGGCCAGCCGCACCGCGGAGGTGTGCCAGCCGGTGATCGCGTCCACCATGCCGGTCGCGAGCAACGCGGAAACCTCACGCGCCACCTCGTGCGGCGCCCGCCCGCCGTCGATATTCGTAGTACGAATTTCCCTGCCCAGAATTCCTGTGCCACGGTTGATTTCGTCGACGGCAAGGGAAATCGCCGCGTCGCAGGAGGGGGCCACGATACCGCCTGGTCCCTGCATCGGAACAATGTTCAAGATCTCGATAGTGCCCTCTGGGCTCTCGCCGAACGCTGACATTCGGTACTCTTCTTCTCGTTCGAGCGAAATTCATGGCAGGCAGGAATAACAATGACGACCATTGTAAGCGGATACTCGACGCTGCATGGTGCGCTGCGTGCCGCGGAACGCGGTTGGCTGCGTCACTTGGACGCGGCATTGTGTGCCAGGCAGCTCACGGCCGATCAGTGGTCGATGCTCTCGAATCTCTCCAGTGAGACGGGCATCACCATGAGCGAGCTGGCGGCCAGGTCGCAACTCGCGCCGTCCTCGGCGACCAGGCACGCGGACTACCTGGCCGAACGCGGCCTGATCTTCCGGCTTGCTGCGCAGGACGACCGTCGCCGGATCCTGATCGGGTTGAGCAGGCTCGGCTCCGAGCTCGTCGCCTCGGTGCGGGCCGAGGAGGCGCGGGCGGAACAGGAACTGCGGGGGCGGATCGGTGCACGGCGTTATGCCGAACTGATGCGGCTGCTCGAGTTGGTTTCCACCAATCCGGAGTAGTCACGGCAATTCGTCCTATGAATATGCTGGACGTCTGATATTTTTCTTCTCGCGCTCCGCTGAGTGAGAAGCTGTAAAGCGCTGTGCGACACACCACGGCAGGAACCGGTATCAATTCCTGACCTGCGTAGAATCGTGCCGCTCGGAACTAACATCTCGAAAACATTGCACCGTCGCGCGCGTTCGTCTCTGCCGAAACGGAAAGTGGTGTCCGATGCGATCGTTCGGTTCCTGGCGGCGCTTGGCCGTCGCTGCCGCAGTGTCGGCATCCTTCGCAATCGGGATGACCGTGGCACCGGCGAGCGCGGCCTCCGTGCCGGGAACCGTGATCGACGTGCTGCCCCAAGTCGACGGGTGGCGTGGCACCAACGGCAGCTCGGTCGTCGAGTACTGGACGACCGGCTCGGACGGCACCGCGCAACCTGTCAGCGGCGCAGTGCTCATGCCGGACGGACCCGCGCCTGCGGGCGGGTGGCCGGTGCTCGCCTTCGCGCACGGCAGCTTCGGCCTCGGCCCCGGATGCGGCGGCCAGTCCGATCCGGCGCGCGGCCCGTGGCCTGAGCGCAGGGCCATCGAGGACGGGTTCCTCCGCAGCTTTCTCGGCAAGGGCTTCGCCGTACTGGCGACCGACTACCTCGGACTCGGCCGGTTCGACACCGGGACGCATCCCTATCTCGAATTGAAGACCGAGGCCGCCGCGATCATCGACTTGGTGAAGGCGGCCAGGTCACGCATCCCCGCGTTGTCGAAGACCTGGATGGTGTTCGGCGGTTCGCAAGGCGGGCAAGCGGCGCTCGGCGCGGCCTATCTGCAGCGCACCTATGCGCCGGAGCTCGACTTCCGCGGCTCGATCGCGATCGACCCCGAATCCGAGGCGGAGAACCTCCTGCCGATGGCAGGGCCGTGGGGACCCGACCTGCCCAGCTTCATCGGCGACGCCCTCAACGTCTTCTTCACGAGCGTGCTCGCCGGCGTCCGCGTCGCACGGCCGGACGCGGACATCGACAGCTTCCTCACCCCGCGCGGGCGGGAGATCCTCGACGCCGTCGGCAGCCTCTGCCAGGACCAGATCGCCGAGGTGGTGAAGGGAGTCCGGATCAGCGAGCTGCTGGCCAAGCCGCTGCTCGACGAGCGCCTGCATGCGGTGCTCACCGAGTACATGGGCGTGCCGACGCACGACTACACCGATCCAATCCTGTTGCTGTTCAACGTCACCGACATCGCGGTGCCCGCGCCGCTGCACGCGGCCCTCGTCGGCAGGCTCACCGCGAGTCGGGTCGAGTTCAAGACGGTCGTCGGCACCGGCCAGCACCTCCAGATCAACCATGAGATGCGGGTGGCCATCGATACCTTTCTGGCGCGCGTCCGTTCCGCCGCCGCCGGGGCGAATTAGCTTTTCGGATCGAGAGCGGTTAAGGTGCTCCGCGCACCGCTGAACTGTTGTACGGCAACCGATTGGCGGCGCGAATTCTCGGCCCGAATGCGCGACTTTCCGGTGAATGTCAAATCAGCGAAACCTCCAGAAGCAGAAGGGTTCCCGTTGTGCGTAGTCAGTGCCATATAAGTGCGTGTCGTTGCGTCGATAGACAACCACTATGCTCGAAGCTGGACGCTATGAAATCGACCTTCCCAAGCGTAGTGAAACCTGTGTTCTCGCGCAGTACTGTCGCGGTCGGCACCGCGGTAGCTGGGCTGCTTGTCGGTGTTATGACTGGATTCGGCACTGTTTCAGTTTCTGCTGAGCCGCTCACGCCCGTGCATATCGCCACCAATGCGGTATCCGCGGACGGCTCGCGAATCGAAAGTGTCGAACAGATCGATGACCGTAATGTCCGGCTGCAGGTGCATTCCGCAGCGATGGACAAGACTTTCCCGGTCGAGGTGCAACTCCCCGCGAATGCCTCGAAGCCGCGTCCTGCCCTTTATCTGCTGAATGGCGCCGACGGCGGTGAGGGCCTCGCCTCGTGGCAGGTGCAGACCGACATTCGTCAGTTCATGGCGGACAAGGACGTCAACCTGGTCATGCCGATCGGCGGGCCGTTCAGTTACTACGCCGACTGGATCAACGACGATCCGGTACTCGGCCGCAACAAATGGAAGACCTACCTCACCGAGGAACTGCCGCCGCTGATCGACTCGGCATTCAACACCAACGGCACCAACGGCATCGCGGGCATCTCCACCGCGGGGACCACCGTGCTGACGATGCCGATCGCCAAGCCCGGCCTCTACAAGGCCGTCGCTGCCTACAGCGGTTGCGCCCAGACCAGCGACAACCTCGGCACCGCCTTTGTCAGGGCAGTGGTCGGCATGGGCGGTGGCAACACCGACAACATGTGGGGCCCGACGGGCTCGCCCGAATGGGCGGCCAATGACGCGCTGGTGCACGCCGACAAGTTGCGTGGGCTGGAAATGTACTTCTCGTCGGGCGACGGTAGCCCCGGCAAGTACGACACGATCAACGGTCGCAACGAGCAACTCGGCGGAAACCGGACTCAGGTCGACAACGACGACAATCAGATCGGGCCGGAAGCCCTTGCCGGACAAATGGCCGTCGGCGGCCTGATCGAGGCGGCCACCAACTACTGCACGCGCAATATGCAGCAGAAGCTGGAGTCGCTGGGTATCCCCGCGACCTTCCACTTCACCTCGGGTACGCACTCCTGGGGTTACTGGCAGGACGAGTTCAAGCGGTCGTGGCCGGTGCTCGCACGCGGTATGGGATTGTCGGAGAAGTAGTTCGAACGCAAGAAAGCTGGGAAGCCGGAATTTCCGGTGCGTGGCCGATAGCTAGCACAGGTATAGCGGTCGGCCACGCACCAACTCCAGGTGCGGCGTGCGTATTTCGACGCACGCCGATTTCCTGTACGTGTAATGCGACTCGGCACCGGCAACATTTGTACCCCGTGCTGCCTGCGCTGACACGCCGAGCTGATCGGCATACCTGAGCTGTGCGCCCGTATATCCTGCCTGCATGGTATCTACAGAGCCCTTGATTACCGATGTTTCCGACACCGCGCGATGGGCAGCTGCATATCGGGCGATCGAATCTTCCCGAAAAGACGCACTATTCTGTGATCCATTTGCCGACCGAATGGCTGGCCCGAGCGGCTACGAGATCATCAACGCCGCTCCGCGCAAAATGCGAACCGGATTGGGTGTCGTCGTTCGAACCAAGATCATCGATGACCTGATCCAGGACGCGCTCGCGCACGGGTGCCGGAAGGTGCTGAACCTGGCGGCGGGCCTCGATACGCGGCCCTACCGGCTCGATCTGTCGCCGGAGCTGGTCTGGGTCGAGGCCGACCTGCCTCGGCTGCTTGCCGAGAAGGAGCGGCTGCTGGCCGATGAGGTGCCGACCTGCCGCCTGCAGCGGCACACGGTCGACCTCTCCGACGCCGAGGCGATGCGGTCGTTCCTGGCCGCGGAGGTCACCAGCCCGGCGAACACGTTGGTCATCACCGAAGGACTCGTCCAGTATCTGGACGACGATCAGGTCGGCGAGTTGTCCAGCGCGCTGCGCGAGGCGAACGTCAACTGGTGGATCGTCGACGTCATGAACGCGACGATGCAGAACGCCATGGAGAAGAGCTGCGGCACCCTCTTCGCGAACGCGCCGTTCCGGTTCGTGTCCGATGATCCGATCGCGCATTTCGAAGAACGTGGTTGGACCGCAACGGATGTGGAGTCGGTGTACATGACCGCGCGCAAGGCCAACCGCCTGCCGTGGCATCTGAAAGCTCTTGCTCCGCTGCTCGAGCCGGACCCGCGCAACACCGGTGGGCGGCCGTGGGGCGGCGTGCTGCGCCTGTCTCCCTCGTAACGTAACGACACCACACGCGGCGGCCTGCCGGTCGGAAACGATCGGCGCGGCCGCCGTTTTCTATTTACCGGAAATCTCGTCGTTGCGACGTGCTCGACCTACGGTAAAACAGCGGCGACCCAAGCCGCACTTACTCCGGGTATACGAAAAGCGGGCTCGAGCGCCTGCAGACGCTCGAACCCGCTTTTTCGTTAAAAGGCTTTGGTTACAGCAAGCCGAGCGCGGTGACAGCCAAAGCGACAACGGCAGCCAGGCCGGCGCCAAGGGGCAGAGTCACAGACAGCAGCACGATTTACTCCTTTGGTAGGTCGATCAGTGTGGGTGTAGCAACAGAACCTGAATCGGATTCGAACCAGATTCTAGTAATCAGAAATCGGGGCCAAGCGTCCCTCCTGCCGACGCTTGACCCCGAGTCCCGGAGGCTGTTACAGCAGGCCGAGAGCGGCCACAACCAGGCCGAGGGTAGCAGCGACACCGAGACCGAGGGGGAGAGTCACAGACAGAAGCACGAGTTACTCCTTTTCGTCAGTTGAGTGTGGTCTAGCAAGAGAGATCATGCCAAGTGTCGCGTTGTTGACGTTGAACTGTCGCGGCGTGTCGGAAATTTCGCGCCGACTTACTTTCTGGTCATCTGCTCAATTGCCCTGAATGTCGGCGCCATTGCCGCCTTCGTGGGTCGGAGCGATGGAAAGACGCCGCCCCCAATGCTGATTTGACTTTTTCGCATCGGGTGGATATGGCTATTGCGACCGTCTATCTCTGCGGTACTCGGCATCTCGAAAAGCTGGGCATAGCAACGATTGTGCCTACTCGCGGCACCATCAGTGTCTGCGCAGGTCAGAAGGTGTGGCAGGTCGCTGCGGCCTGGCGCATAACTGGACCGGCCTCGGGATTGAAGCCGGTCATCGTGCCGACCTGCTCCCGGTTGTCGGACAGCGTCTTGTACATTGCCGCGCGCTGTTCGGCGGGCTGCGAGATCATCATTTGCAGTGCGCCCTTCTGGATCGGCGCTGCATCGAGCCGTGCCGCTGCCTCCGGTGCCACGTCGTGAATTGCGGCATCGATCTGACTGAATGAGCATGTCGTCGTCAGCAGCGGCGCCATGTCGTCGATCAGGCTGGCGGAAGCGGCACCCGATCCGAACAGTGCGGCGGCCGTTGAGAATCCGCCGATCGCCAGTGCGGCGATGGTGTACCTGGTTTTGCGCATCGTCATGTAGCACCCTTCATGTAGTTCGTTCGACTATGTGGGTCAGCGACCCGGCGTGATGGTACTCAACAAAGCACTTGCGGTATGGGAAGACAGCCCACATATCTGTAGCCGGGTTGTCGCGAAAGCCGTTGCGTCGTGACCGAATGCGGCCGGTTCGTCGAATCCGCAGCGGTCGTCGTCACCGTGACGATTAGAATGGTTCTCCGGAGTACGGCTGGTTCTCGGATTGCGAACGACCAGGCCGATATTTAGGCGGAAGGTTGTGCGGTATAAACGTATTCGACCGCGCAATCTTGCAAACGCCATAAGGTGACGAGCGGTGATTCACATTCGGCGATGGCCGAGCATTTCGGTGTGTTGAACGGGCGGAATACGTTGTTTCTGGCATGGTGTCGCCGTGCCCCGCAGCGGCGCTCGCCGGTGGAGTTCACGGCGACGGCGTGCCCGCGTGGACGCGAAGACGATCGTGCGACGAACGGAAGGTAGCGAAGTTCGCGTGTTGGAGATTGCAGGTTTGAGCAAGCGGTATGGAGACTTTGTCGCGTTGTCCGACATGACATTCGATGTGCGCCCCGGTGAGCTCTTCGGGTTCGTCGGCTCCAACGGGGCGGGCAAGACCACAACGATGCGCCTCATCATGGGCGTGATGGCCGCCGATGCCGGAGAGGTCAGGTGGGAAGGCAAGCCCGTGGATCTGGCCGCGCGGCGGCGCATCGGCTACATGCCGGAGGAGCGCGGGCTGTACCCGAGGATGAAGGTCGGCGCGCAACTGCAGTACTTCGCTCGGCTGCATGGTCTTTCGCAGTTCGAGGCATCGTCGGCCGCGGAGCTGTGGATGATGCGGCTCGGCATCGAAAAGCGGGCCGAGGACGATGTTTTGAAACTCAGCCTCGGCAATCAGCAACGGGTGCAACTGGCGACGGCGCTCGTGCACAATCCCGACATCCTGGTGCTGGACGAGCCGTTCTCCGGGCTGGATCCCGTTGCGGTGGACGTGATGAGCGCGGTGCTGCGCGAACGCAGCGTGGAACGCGGTAGCCCCGTGCTGTTCTCGTCGCATCAGCTCGATCTGGTCGAACGGATCTGCGACCGCGTCGGCATCGTCCGCAACGGCACCATGGTGGCCTGCGGGACCGTGGACGAACTGCGCAGTCGTGGCCCGGCGCGGGTCGTGATCGATGCACCCGGCCTCGACGACGACCTGATCACCCGCATGCCCGGCGTCTCTGTGGACGGCCGCGAGGCGTCCCGCTGGATCCTTCGCCTCGATGACCACGCCGAAGACGACTACATCCTCGCGACCGCGATGGCCGCCGGGCCGGTGCGCGAATTCGGCCGAGTAGTGCCCACTTTGACCGATTTGTTCCGGGACGCGACGGCGGACCCGAAGGTGGAGGCGGCGGCATGAGCAGTGATCACGTTTCGTCGGTGCAGGCGATCCAGATCGTCGCAACGCGGGAGATCAACACCAGGGTCAGGTCGAAAGCCTTTGCCGCGATCACGGCGGTGCTGGTACTCGCCGTTGTCGGCACGGTGCTGGTGTTCCACTTCCTCGGCCAAGGCAACGCCGCGGAGCCGGAAAAGGTTGGGATGACGGCGGATACGGCGCAGTTCCAGCCGTTGCTCGCCGCCGCGGGCCAGGCGTCTGGGCAGCCGATCGAGACCGTGGTGATCGACCGCGATGCCGGTGAGCAGCAGGTGCGCGCAGGCGATCTGGCGGCGTTGCTCGTCGGAACGTCGAACGGGCAGCTGCAGGTGGTGGTGAAATCGTCGCTGCCGGACGGGCTTCGGACCGCGTTCGGCCTGGTCGTGCGGCAGGCCGCGTTGCATCAGGAAATCAGTTGGCTCGGTGGGGATCCGGCGACGGTCGAGCAGGCGATCGCCGAGGCGAAGGTCGCCGTGCAGCCGCTGGAATCGGGCGAGGAGCATCAGGGCGCGCGAGTCGGCGTTTCGGCGGTGGTCGGCATTCTCACCTACGTGATGCTGCTGATCAGCATTCAGCTGACCGGACAGGGCGTGGTGGAGGAGAAGGCCAATCGCATTGTGGAGCTGTTGCTTGCGACGATCCGGCCGTGGGAACTGTTGGCGGGCAAGGTGCTCGGCATCGGGATCGTGACCATCATCCAGGTCGCGGTGCTCGCGGCGGTCGGTCTCGGTACCGCCTTCGCCACTGGCGTGCTTGATCTTTCGGCGACGGTGATCGGCGGTGTTGTCGGCTGGGCGGTGCTCTGGTACCTGCTCGGCTACTTCCTGTATGCCCTGGTGATCGCGGCGGCCGCGTCGCTGGTGTCGCGGCAGGAGGATCTCGCGGCGGTGGCGGTTCCGGTGTCGGTGTTGGTGATCGCGGCGTATCTGGTCGGGCAGACGATGGTTCCGGCGGATCCGCACGGCACGTCGCTGACGGTGCTGTCGATGATTCCGCTGTTCTCTCCGGTGCTGATGCCGATGCGGGCGGCCTACGAGGTGCCCGGCTGGCAGATGCTGTGCGCGTTCGGTCTGATGGTGCTGACCATCGCACTGGTCGCGCGGCTCGCCGGCCGGATCTACGGCAATGCCGTGCTGCTCACCGGCGGCCGGGTGTCGTTGCGCACCGCGCTGGCCGCCCCCGCATAACAGCCACCGGTTCCGCCGACACGCGACGGGACCGTTTGGTCCGTTTTGTGACTGGTGTGACTATAGCATCAGCGGCTGTCCCACTGTCGTGTTCGTCAGGAGGCAGCTCGAATGAAGTTCGGTACCCGTGCGCGCCGTGCGGCGCTGGGTTGCTGTGTCGCACTAGCCGTGGCCGGATCGGTCGGGTACCCCGCTGCGGCGGTCCCGGAACCCGATTCGGCCGCGCTGCCACAGGGGCTGATCGACGCCGTGAAACGGGACCTCGGCATCGACCCGGCCGAGTACCTGCAACGGGTCGACATCACGCATCGACTTGCCGAGTTCGCCAAGACCGCCCGGCTCGCGCACCCGGCCGCCTTCGCCGGAATCCGGATGGACGGCGGCCGTCCGGTCGTCTCGCTCACCGATGGGGTGAGCGCGGAGAACGCACGGGCGGCCGCGCAAGCGGCGGGATTCGCCGTGGAGTCGGTGGCCGACAGCGAGGCCACCCTGCGGAACCGCCGCAGCACCTTCGAGCGCTGGCTGGTCGGGCAGTCCACCACCACCGTCCAATCGATTGCCGGGTACGGCATCGACGTAGCCGCCAACAGTCTCGCGGTGCGCCTGGCCAAGGACGTGCAGTTCCCGGCCGAGGTGGGACCGGTCCGGTCGGTGAATGCGCTGCCGCTGGAAGCCAGGCCGGACAACACGCCACTCACGGCGCAGGCCATCGCGGGCGAGGACCTCACCGGCAGCGACATCGTCGGCGGCCAGTCCTACGCCATCGTGGTCGGCAGCGAAACCCATCGCTGCTCCTACGGTTTCAACGGCACCGATGCCGACGGCAACGCGGTGAACATCACCGCGGGACATTGCGATCCGAACAACCTCGTCGATGAGGCCGACCGGACGAAGGAACCCCAGCGGGTTTTCGCCACCTTCGCCGCGCAGGACGGCATGAAGCTGCCGCAGGGCGAGAAGGTCAAGCACGGCGCCGAACTCGGTCATTTCGACAGTTCCAGCTTCGCCCCGCACGACTACGGGATCCTGCGCATCAACAAGGAGTCCGCGAAGCGGTTCCAGAACAACCTGGTCTCGGCGGGCAAGCTCTCGCCTGCCACCCCGTCGGTCGCCACCGGAAGCAGCAACGAGGAGTTGGAGGCGGGCAGCAGCGGCAGGCCGCGCTCGCCGGTCAGCGTCGGGACCGACGGGCGACAGGTGGTGCGCATCGATGGCACGACCGAACCGATCGCGGGCAGCGCCATCTGCAAGTCCGGATTCCGGTCCGGGTACTCCTGCGGCATTGTGATCGCCGCCAACCAGACCGCCATGCTGCGCGGCATCCCCGGCCACGACGCCGAAGTCATCCGGGTGGAGGACATGTTCTACACCACCCTGTGCGGTCATCAGGGCGACAGCGGCGGGCCGATCATGGCGGGCACCAAGGCGGTCGGGATCAACAGCGCCATCATCACGCACATCACGCCGCTGGACGGCAGCTGTGGTCACCTCCCCGTGCTGCTCGGCCAGCCGATCAGCACTGTGCTGCGGGACAATCCGGGCCTCACCCTCCGCACCAAGTGACCACGCGCCGACGGGTCACCGGACCCGTCGGTGCCTAGGATTCAGGGATGCCCGTCTCCGCTACCGCCGCCACCGCCGCCGGACTCTGCGCCTTCATCGATGCGTCGCCCTCGCCGTTCCACGTCTGCCAGACGGTGGCACGCGAGCTGGCGGCACACGGATTCACCGAGCTCGCCGAGGGGCAGCAGTGGCCGTCGGACGGCCCGAGCAAACACTATGTGGTGCGCGGCGGCTCGCTGATCGCCTGGGCGACGGCGGATGCGACGGGACCGACCCCGTTCCGGGTGGTCGGCGCGCACACCGACAGCCCGAACCTGCGCGTCAAGCAGCATCCCGACCTGGCATCGGCCGGGTGGCAGCTGGTCGGTCTCGAGCCATACGGCGGCGCCTGGCTCAACTCTTGGCTGGACCGGGAGCTCGGCATCTCCGGCCGGTTGAGCGTGCGCGACGGAGACACGGTGGGCGAGCGGCTTGTTCGCATCGACGAGCCGATCCTGCGGGTGCCGCAGCTGGCCATCCACCTGTCCGACGACCGCAAGGGCGTCACGCTGGATCCGCAGCGGCACGTCAACGCGGTGTGGGGGGTCGGCCGCGAACCGCGCTCGTTCCTGGGGTTCGTCGCCGAGTACGCCGAGGTCGATCCAGCAGCCGTGCTCGGCTGGGAACTGATGACCCATGATCTGACGCCGAGCGGGATCGTCGGGCGCGACCGCGATCTGGTCAGCGCGCCGCGACTGGACAACCAGGGCACCTGCTACGCGGGCCTGCAGGCCTTCCTCGCCGCGATCGACGAGCCAGGTGCGGCCATTCCGGTGCTCGCCATGTTCGATCACGAGGAGGTCGGCAGCCAGTCCGATCGCGGCGCCCAATCCGATCTGTTGTCGACGGTGCTGGAGCGGATCGTGCTCGCACGCGGTGGCGGCCGCGCCGAATTCCTTGCCGCGCTGTCCGGTTCGGTCTGTGCGTCCGGCGATATGGCGCATGCGACGCACCCCAACTACGCGGACCGGCACGAGCCTGCGCATCGCATCGCGGTGAACGCGGGACCGGTGCTCAAGGTCAACCAGAACCTGCGTTACGCCACCGACGCGGCGGGGGCAGGCGCGTTCGCGCTGGCCTGCGCGCAGGCCGGAGTTCCGTTGCAGCGCTACGTGCATCGCGCCGATCTGCCTTGTGGATCGACCATCGGCCCGATGACCGCGGCAGGCACCGGGATGACGACCGTCGACGTGGGCGCGGCCCAGCTGGCCATGCACTCGGCGCGCGAAATGATGGGCGCCGCAGACGTTCCTGCCTACGCGGCGGCGCTGGCCGCCTTCCTCACCCCTACGGTCGCCGGGCGATAGGTCGCGACAGCGACGACGAACACCGCGAGGGTCGCGAGCACATAGCTGCTGCCGATGAGCTGCTGCCACCACGCCCAGTCGAGCTCTTTGTCCCCGGCGTGCGGCAGCAGCCACTGCGGCCCGATGATGAACATCACCGTCATCACACCGACCGCCCAGAGCAGTCGCGGGTTACGTCTGCCGCGCACGATCGCGTCCGCCGTCACCACAAGCGCGGGTGCGATCCACACCCAGTGGTGCGACCAGGAGATCGGCGAAACCAGCAGCACCGCCGCGGCATTCACCATCAGCGCGGCCACCGTCGCGCCTGCGCCGATCAGCCGATGCATCCACACCGCCGCGAGCGCGACGGCCACCAGGGACAGCGCGATCCACAGCAGGGTGGCCAGCGAGTCGTCGAGGCCGAGGCGGAACACCATGCCCTTGATCGACTGGTTGCCCGCGAAATAGGGCGGGCCGATCCGCCCGGTGTCGGCGAGCGTGTGGAACCAGTATTCGGCCGAATCCTTGGGAAACAGCAGGAATCCGAGGCCGATCGCGGCGATCGCGGACACGATCAGCGTGCCCGCTGCCTTCCAATCCCGGCGCAGCAGAAAGTACAGCAGATATCCGCCGGGAATCAGCTTCACCGACACTGCGATGCCGATCAGCATGCCGCGCGGCCAGAACGGCTTGCGCACCAGGCAATCCAGGGTGATCGCGGCCATCAGCACCAGGTTGATCTGGCCGAAGCCGAAGGTCTGGCGCAGCGGCTCGAAAGTCTGCAGCACCGCGATCGCGCCGATGACAATGGTCAGGGTGCTGACTCGGGACAGCTCGGGCCGGATCCTGGCCAGCACCAGCCACAGGGTGACGCCGAGGCTCACCAGCGAGGTCACCAGCACCAGCACCTCGGCGACGGCCAGCGGTATCAGCGCGAGCGGCGCGAAGAACAAAGCGGCCAGCGGGGGATAGGTGAACGGCAGCCCGATCCCGGCGACCGGCGGCATCGGTCCGTACAGCTCACCGTCGTCGAGCCAGACGCGGGCGCCGTTGCGGTACACCTGGAGATCGATGTAGCCCGACCACCAGTGGGCGAGTAGCGAGACGACCGCAGACACCGCGAACAGGCCGATCGCGACGAGCAGCCAGCGCAGCTGTTCGCGCGTCATCGGAACGCGCGGCGGCGCGGCAGGCTCGGAGGTCGCGGCGGGCCGCTCGTCCTTCGAGACAACCGGCTCAGCGGAATCCGCAATCCCCGATCGTTCGTTCACGGGCCCAGGGTATCTGTGACCGGTGGTGTGACCGCCGTCGGCGCGCGTGCTCACCCGCGCGGCTTGTGACCTGAGGCACAGGAATCCGGCGAACCGGGCGTGAGTCCGATGCGGCCCGGTGACCGTCAACGGTCACGGCTAAACTTCCAGGCGAATCCCCAGCTTCGCGCTCCCGGCCCGAGAGGACCCTGACACGATCGGGTCGAGCGTGGAGGCGGCGGCGCAGCGTAACCACGTAGCGCTCCCGATCATGTCGAAAGGACACTGCACCCCGTGACTCCGCAGGTCGACACCGTCAGCGCAGCCGCAGCATCTCCTGACGTGCCGCAACCCTATAAAGAGCTGGGTCTGAAGGACGACGAGTACGCGCGCATCAAGGAAATCCTCGGCCGCCGCCCGACCGACGCCGAACTGGCGATGTACTCGGTGATGTGGAGCGAGCACTGCTCCTACAAGTCGTCGAAGGTGCACCTGCGCTACTTCGGGCAGACCACCACCGAGGAGATGCGGGCCTCGATGCTCGCAGGCATCGGCGAGAACGCGGGCGTCGTCGACGTCGGCGACGGCTGGGCGGTCACCTTCAAGGTCGAGAGCCACAACCACCCGTCCTATGTGGAGCCCTACCAGGGTGCGGCCACTGGCGTCGGCGGCATCGTGCGCGACATCATGGCGATGGGCGCGAGGCCGATCGCGGTGATGGACCAGCTGCGCTTCGGCGCGGCGGACGCGGCGGATACCCGGCGCGTGGTGGACGGCGTTGTGCGCGGTGTCGGCGGGTACGGCAACTCGCTCGGCCTGCCGAATATCGGTGGCGAGACCGTGTTCGACGCGTCCTACCAGGGCAACCCGTTGGTGAACGCGCTGTGTGCCGGTGTGATGCGGGTGGAGGATCTGCATCTCGCCTTCGCCTCCGGCACCGGCAACAAGATCATCCTGTTCGGCGCGCGCACCGGCCTCGACGGCATCGGCGGCGTCTCCGTGCTCGCCTCGGACACCTTCTCCGGCGACGAGTCGGGCACCGGGCGCAAGAAGCTGCCGAGCGTGCAGGTCGGCGACCCGTTCACCGAGAAGGTGCTCATCGAGTGCTGTCTCGAGCTGTACGCGGCCAAGCTGGTGGTCGGCATCCAGGACCTCGGCGGTGCCGGGCTGTCCTGCGCCACTTCGGAACTGGCGGCCGCGGGCGACGGCGGCATGCACATCGCGCTCGACCGGGTTCCGCTGCGCGCCGAGGGCATGACCCCGGCCGAGGTGCTCTCCAGCGAATCGCAGGAGCGCATGTGCGCGGTCGTCACCCCGGAGAACGTGGACGCGTTCATGGCGGTCTGCCGCAAGTGGGATGTGATCGCCACCGACATCGGTGAGGTCACCGACGGCGACCGGCTGGTCATCACCTGGCACGGCGAGACCGTCGTCGACGTGCCGCCGCGCACCGTCGCGCACGAGGGCCCGGTGTACGAGCGCCCGGTGCGGCGTCCGGACGAGCAGGACGCGCTGATCGCCGCCAGCACAGCCGCGTTGACCCGCCCGAAGACCGGCGACGAACTGCGCGCGACCCTGCTGCAGATGCTGGCGAGCCCGCAGCTGTGCAGCCGCAGGTGGATCACCGAGCAGTACGACCGCTACGTGCGCGGCAACACCGTGCTCGCCGAGCACGCCGACGCGGGCGTCATCCGGATCGACGAGCAGACCGGCCGCGGCATCGCGCTGGCCACCGACGCGTCCGGCCGCTACACCAAGCTGGATCCGTACACCGGCGCGCAACTGGCGCTGGCCGAGGCCTACCGCAATGTCGCCACCACCGGCGCCACCCCGAAGGCCGTCACCAACTGCCTGAACTTCGGTTCCCCCGAGGATCCCGGCGTGATGTGGCAGTTCCAGCAGGCCGTCCGCGGCCTCGCGGACGGCTGTGTCGCCCTTGGCATCCCGGTCACCGGCGGCAACGTGAGCTTCTACAACCAGACCGGGCAGACCGCCATCCTGCCGACCCCGGTGGTCGGCGTGCTCGGCGTCATCGACGACGTGCACCGGCGCATCCCGACCGGCCTCGGCCTCGAGCCGGGCGAGACGCTGATCCTGCTCGGCGACACCGCCGACGAGTTCGACGGCTCCATCTGGTCCCAGGTCGTGCACGAGCACCTCGGCGGCGTACCGCCGAAGGTCGACTTCGCGCGCGAGCAGCTGCTCGCCGAGGTGCTCACCGCAGGATCGCGCGACGGCATGATCAGTGCCGCACACGACCTTTCGGAGGGCGGGCTGATCCAGGCCGTTGTCGAGGCCGCGCTGGCCGGCGAAACCGGGTGTCGCGTGCTGCTTCCCGAGGGCGTCGATCCGTTCGTCGCGTTGTTCTCCGAGTCGGCGGGTCGCGTGCTCGTCGCGGTGCCGCGCTCGGAGGAGACCCGGTTCACCAAGATGTGCACCGCGCGCGAACTGCCGTGGACGCGCATCGGCGTGGTCGACCAGGGTGCGGATTCCATTGAGGTGCAAGGGCAGTTCTCCGTCCCCATGGACGAGCTGCGTGCCGCACACGAGGGCACGCTGCCGAAGTTGTTCGGGGCAAGTGTGGCGTGACGGGCACTGAGGCGCAGCAGGTCTCAGTCCGCGAGGGCGCCGGCCGGGTGGTCGGCGCCGTCGAGCGTTTCTTTCGCCCGAACTATGTCGGGGTGGTCGTCGCGACGCTGTTCTTCGCGTTGTCGCTGACTCCCTCGCTGCTGCCGCGGGATTGGTTGTTCGAGGGCCTCATCGGCGGCGTCAACGCCGCGATCGGCTATGGCGTCGGCTGCCTGTTCGAGTGGTTGTTCCGCAAGTGGATTCGGCCGCGGATACCGGTTCCCGCCGGTGCCGCAAAGGTATTCGCCGAGCTGCCACGCTGGCTGCCCGGCGCGGGCAAGGTCGCCGTGCTGATCGGCTGCGTGGTCACGGTGCTCGTCATGCTGGTGCAGTCGGCGCGGTGGCAGCGCGAGATCACCGCGTTGATGGGGATGGACGACATCACCACCTCCGGCTTCCTGCGCACCGGTGCGCTCAGTGTCGCCGTGATCGCCTTGGTGGTCGGCGTGTTTCGCGGCGTCCGATGGCTGGTCCGGTGGGTCGCAGGGGAACTCACCGAGTGGGTGCACATCCCGCGTCGATTCGCCTTGCCGATCGGCTTCCTCGTCGTCGCCGTCGTCGCCGTAACCCTGTTCAACGGTGTCCTGGCCAAAGGCTTTTTCGCCGTGGCGAACTCGGCGTTCAGCGTGCGCAACAGCCACACCTCGCCCAATGCCGCCCAGCCGCAACTGCCGGAACGCTCAGGCAGCCCTGCCTCGCTGGCCAAGTGGGAGACGCTCGGTTCGGAAGGCCGCTGGTTCGTCTCCTACGTGCCGAGCGCCGCCGACATCGAAAGAGTCACCGGCAAACCCGCGCGCGAGCCGATCCGGGTGTACACCGGGCTGGAATCGGCGGACAGCCCGGAAGCCCAGGCTGAGCTCGCCGTCGCGGAACTGGAGCGCACCGGCGCCTTCGAGCGCAAGGCGTTGGTCGTGGTGACGACGACCGGCACCGGCTGGGTCGATTCCACCAGCGCCGAATCCGTCGAGATGATGTACGGCGGCGACACCGCGATCGTCGCCACCCAGTATTCGTATCTGCCCAGCGTGCTTTCGTTCCTTTCGGACAAGGCGAAGGCGACCCGGATGGGGAAGCTGGTGTTCGACAAGGTGTACGAGCACTGGTCGGCGCGCCCCGCCGAGGCCCGCCCGAAGCTGCTCGTCTACGGCGAGAGCCTCGGCTCGCAGGGCTCCGAGGGTGCGTTCACCGGGCTGGCCGATCTGCGGGCGAAATCCGACGGGGTGCTGTGGGTCGGGCCGCCCAACTCGAATCGGCTGTGGGGCGAGTTCACCGCCCGCCGCGATCCCGGCTCCCCCGAGGTGCTGCCGACCTACGCCGACGGGCTGGTTGTTCGTTTCGCCGACAGCCGCGGCGACCTGTGGCAGCCGGGCAGTACCTGGCTCACCCCGCGCATCGCGTATCTGCAGCACGCGTCCGACCCGGTGGTCTGGTGGTCGCCGGATCTGCTTTTCAGCGAACCGGATTGGCTGCGGGAGCGGCGCGGCGCCGATGTGTCGCCGACCATGGCGTGGTATCCGATCGTCACGTTCTGGCAGGTCGCCGCGGATCTGCCGAACGCGCAGGGCGTCAACGACGGGCACGGGCATCGGTACGGCACGCTGGTGCTCGATGCATGGGCCGCGCTCGCCGAGCCACCGGAGTGGTCCGCCGATCTCTCGGATCGAATCCGAAACTACTTGGCGGAGTCGGCGATTCGTGAACGCTCACTCAAGTGAATGCCGAACTGAGCGGGCCGGGACCCCTCGTGCACCAGGCCCGCCCAGTCGGCGTCAGGCGACGGTGTTGAACGGATCGTGCTCGGCGAGCAGCTTTTCCATCCGTGCCTGATCGATGCGACCGTGTACGGTCGCGGCCTCGTGCTGGTCACGCACCACCTTCGCCAGGGTGAAGGTGCTGGTTACCAGGAAGAGCAGGGACATCGCGAGAAAGCCGCGCTGCCAGATGTCCAGTGGCAGATAGCAGAGGCCGATGCCGGTCCCGATGAAGCTGGCGCCGAACGCGATCGCCGACTGCGCCATGAAGGCCGACGTGGTCTTCGACTGGCCGTTGGTTGTGCTCATGGCATAAATTCTGCTGACATCCGTTCGCGGGCAACCGCGTACAACTACTCGAGCGCCGTGGGTAGTTGCCGACGCCGCCGATGCGGGTTTCGGCCCGGGTCGCCGCGCGGGTCGGTGACCGCGAACACGCATGGCGCAGGGCGCTGGAAAACGACCACAACCGCCATACTGTTCGGGTGATGATCACCGACCCGCCGCCAGCGCCCGAACCACGCGCGCGCTGAGCTCTCGTGTTCGACACCGCATCCACCCTGACGAAGCTGCGTGCGCGCGGCGTCGTCCTCGTGCGGCGCGTGGAAGACATCATCGATCTGAACTATGTCGGCCTGGTTGTCGCGACCGTGTTCTTCGCGCTGTCGGTGACGCCGTCGCTGCTGCCGCGTGACTGGCTGTTCCAAGGACTGATCAGCGGGATCAACGCCGCGCTCGGCTACGGGGTCGGCTGTGTGCTCGAATGGCTGTTCCGGCTGTGGGTGCGGCCGCGGCTGAAGATCGCGCCGCCGCCGACCTGGGTGCGCTACTCGGTGAAGTCCGCGATCCTGCTCACCGCCGCGGTGAGTGCGGCGTTGATGCTGGTGCAGTCGGCGCGCTGGCAGCGCGAGATCACCGCGCTGATGGGCATGGCAGGCACCACCACCCCGGCGTACCTGCGCACCGGGCTGCTGAGCATGGCGGTCGGCGCGGCAGTGGTCGCCTCGTATCGGACGGTGCGCGAGATCATTCTGTTCCTGGCCAGGCTGCTCAACCGCTGGGTGCGGGTGCCGAGGGAGCTGGCGCCCGCCGCCGGACTGCTCGTGCTCATCGTGCTGACCGTGACGGTCTTCAACGGTGTGGCCTCGCGGGCCTTCTTCGCTGTCGCCAACTCGGCGTTCAGCGTGCGCAACGATCACACATCGATGAACGCGGTCCAGCCGGTGCAGCCGGAGCGGTCCGGCAGTCCCGCGTCGCTGGCGAAGTGGGAGACGCTCGGTTACGAAGGGCGGTGGTTCGTTTCGCACGGGCCAACCGCGAGCAAGATCGGCGAGGTGACCGGCAAGCCTGCCAAGGAGCCGATCCGCGCGTACGTCGGCCTGGAATCGACTGAAGGGGAACAGGACCCGGCCGAACTCGCGGCGGCCGAGCTCGAGCGCACCGGAGCCTTCGATCGGAAGGTGCTTGTGGTGATGACCACCACCGGCACCGGCTGGGTGAATGCGATGGCCGCCGGGGCGATCGAGTACATGTACGGGGGCGACAGCGCGATCGTCGCCTCGCAGTACTCGTATCTGCCGAGCGTGCTGTCGTTCCTGGCGGACCGCGGCAAGGCGACGACCGCGGGGCGCAACCTGTTCGACGCGGTGTATCGGCACTGGAGCGTGCGGCCGCGGGATCAGCGGCCGAAGCTGCTGGTGTACGGGGAGAGCCTCGGCTCGCAGGGTTCCGAGGCGGCCTTCGACGGGCTCGCCGACCTGCGCACCAAGATAGACGGCGCGCTGTGGGTCGGCCCGCCGAACTCGAATCGACTATGGGAGCAGTTCGTTTCGCGTCGCGACCCCGGCTCGCGGGAGGTCGCGCCGGTCTATGCCGACGGCCTGGTGGTGCGATTCGCTTCGGACAGTGCCGATCTCGCGCGTCCCTCCACCGAGTGGCGGCCGCCGCGGATCGCCTACCTGCAGCACGCGTCGGATCCGATCGTCTGGTGGTCGACCGATCTCATCTTCTCGCAACCGGATTGGCTGTCCGAGCCGCGCGGCGCCGACGTGTCCTCGCAGATGCGCTGGTGGCCGTTCGTCACCTTCTGGCAGGTCGCCGCCGATCTCACCAATGCCCAAGCGGTCACCGACGGGCACGGACACCGCTACGGCAGTCTGGTGCTCGACGGCTGGGCCGCCATCGCCGCGCCGCCGGACTGGACGGCGGGCATGTCCGACCGGATCCGTGCCGAGGTCGAGACGGCCGAGGATTTCGAACGGACGATCAAGTGAGCCGAGTTCCGCAAGTCGTTGCCGCCATTGGTATCCCGCTGGTATGGAGCAATTGGGCGCTGCCCGCGCTCGGCCTCGGTGTCCGCGGCAGAACCGTCGTCAATGCGGGATTCGCGACGGTCTACGGCTTCACCTTCCGAGCTACGCCGAATTGGTTCTCCGCAAAGGGATTTCGCTACGGCATCGGGTCCGCCACGATCGTTGTCGCCGGATATGCCGCGGCCTTGGCGATCCCCTCCGTTCGTAACAGCCTGCAGGACTACACCGACCGCGGTCCTGACGTCGCTACCGCCGAGTGGGTCGCGGTCCATATCCCGGTCGGCACCGTGTACAGCGAAGAGTTGATCTTCCGCGCCACCATGGAACCCTTGCTGGACAACGCCTTCGGCCCCCGCGCGGGCGCCCTGCTCGGTGCCGTCACCTTCGGCCTCTGGCACATCACCCCGGCCCGCTCGGTAGGGGACAGTGTTCCGGTGGCGGTCGCCGCCACCACCGCGGGCGGCTTCGCGCTCGGCTGGCTCCGCCGCCGCACCGCGAGCGCCACCGCCCCGGCCCTGCTCCACCTGGCCATCAATGCGGGCGGGGCCATCGCGCCCCGGCTGGCCCGCCGCATTTCCACCTCGCGGTAGCTCCGCAGCGCGCTAAAGCCATCTCTTCCAGGCAAAACAGTAGTTTCAATCGCGCATTTGCGCACGCTGTTCCCATATGAGTACAGTGTTCGCATAACGAGAACGGCGTACGCGCCAACGGATCTGCAGCGGGAGAACGAGATGTCGAACAACGTGAACTGGGACGCCAACGGCGAGTGGAAGGCGCAGGGGGAGTGGGGCAGTGCTACGCCGGGCCGGACGTTCTCCGTCGCCAAGTGGCAGCAGCGGCTCGATGAGCTCCGTGCGACCTACCACGTGCCGGGGGCGGCGCTGGCGATCCTGGTCGACGGTCAGGTGTACGAAATCGCCAGTGGCGTACTGCATCGCGGCACCGGGGTCGCGGTCACCACCGATTCGGTGTTCCTGTGCGGCTCGATCGCCAAGGTCTACACCGCGACGATGGTCATGCGGCTCGTCGACCAGGGCAAGATCGACCTCGACGGCGCCGTTGTGGACATGCTGCCCGAGTTCGCCACGCCGGATCCGGAAGCCACCGCGCAGATCACCGTCCGGCAGCTGCTCAGCCACACCGGCGGCGTGACCAACGACTTCAACTACGACGGCGGCCGCGGTGACGACTGCCTCGCCGAATTCGTCAAGGCGGCAAGGGAAGTCGCGCTGGACTGCAAGCCGGGAACGGGCACGTCGTACGGCGGTCTCGGCTTCGTGGTACTCGGCCGCCTCATCGAGGTGGTGACCGGCACGACGTGGGACCAGGCCGTGCAGGACCTGCTCGCCACCCCGCTCGGTCTCGACCAGCTCGTGACGCTGCCGGAACAGGCGCTGCGGTTCCGGGTCGCGATGAGCCACCTCGGCGATCCCGGCCAGTATCCGGACCCGGCGCCGGCCTGGGACATCATGCCGCGCGCGGTCGCGCCAGCGGCCAGGGTCATCAGCACCGCGGGCGACATGGTTCGCTTCGCCAAGATGCACCTCGATGGCGGCCGCGCCGCCGACGGCACCGCGGTGCTGTCCGCGGAAACCGTTGCGGCGATGCAGCATCAGGAGATCGAGGTGCCCGACAAGTGGACCGTCAGCGGCGACGGCTGGGGTCTCGGCTGGACCTTGTACAACTGGGACGGCATCAAGGGCTTCGGCCACGACGGGGCCGCCATCGGGCAGTACGCCTACTTGCGCGCCATTCCCGAGGCCGGAGTGGCGGTCGCGCTGCTCACCAATGGTGGTGGTGCCCGCCAGCTTTACGCGGCGCTGTTCCGCGAACTGCTCGCCGAGCTGGCAGGCGTGCGCATGCCGGAGGCTTTCGCCCCTGCCGATCCGCCCATCGAGGTCGACATCGCCCCGTTCGTCGGCACCTACCGTCGCGCGGGCGTCGTCATCACCGTCAGCAAGCGCGACGACGGCTCCGCCCACATGCTCTACGAATTCGTCGACGAGATGAAAGACATGTCCCCGCCGCTCAGCATGGACCTGACTCCGATGTCCGACACCGTCTTCGCCGCCTCCGGCGCGGGCCCGTCCTTCAGTGAGGACTACATGCCCGTGGTCTTCACCACCCTCACCGACGGCACCCAAGCCTGCTATGTCGGCATGCGAACCACGCCGAAGCAGCCGGTGGCCGCCCACTGATTGCCTGCGAAACGACAGGGCCGAGCGACAACTCGGTCCTCTCGGCGTTTCTGCGCGACTCGCGCAGCGAACGTCGTTCTCGCCTGCCGTTACCCAACGGTTGCTGAAACCGAGACCGCAGCGTAGTAGAACGTACTGTCCGTTATGAATTGGTCTTGAATTGTTCAGGCCACGGCCAACCGGGCGGACGAGGATGGGGTGTGCCGACAAGATCGGCAAGCAACACCTTCGGGCGGATTGGGGGCCCGGCAATGCACGACACCAGCGACGGCACCGCGCACAAGTACACGATGCGCATCAGCCGACTGACCATCGACAAGCTCGGCATTCGACTGTATGACCGGGTTTCCGCGGTACTCGCCGAGCTCATCGCGAATTCCTATGACGCAGACGCCACCCGCGTCGAAGTGTCGTTGCCGTGGGGCGTGACCCTCGCAGGCACCGTGCACGCGGCAGGGCGCGAACCGTACGAAATCCTGGTGCGGGACAACGGACACGGCATGACCTCGGACGAGGTGAACGCACACTATCTGATGGTCGGCTCCGACCGCAGGATCCGCACCGGTTCCGACCTGTCCCGCGGTCTGGACCGGCCGGTCATGGGCCGCAAGGGAATCGGCAAACTCGCGCCGTTCGGCATCTGCCGGACCATCGAGGTGATCTCGGTCGGCGGCACCGACGCGGAGCGCGCCGCCGACGGCTGGCCGGTCGCCAACATCATCATGAATCTCGACGACATGCTCTCCGATACTGAGCGCGACTACTACCCCCGTCTCGGCGACCTGGACGGCACCTTCAGCACCGAACGTGGCACGACGGTGATTCTGCGGGACTTCTTCCGCAAGCGGGTGAATACCGGACCCGAGCTGAGCAGGCAGCTGGCGGCCAGGTTCGGGCTGGAGCGCACCGATTGGCAAGTGGTGGTGCGCAACACCATGGCCGCGGCCGAGTCGGAGATGTTCATGCTGAGCGATCTGCCGATCGACCTGATGGACGAGACCAAGATCGATGTCGGGAAAAGCCCGGTGCGCGTTGGTAATCGGTTCCTCCCGGTGACCGGGTGGGCCGCCTATTCCAAGATTCCGTATCGCGACGAGGCGATGGCGGGTGTGCGCATCTACGCGCGCGGCAAGTTGGTCGCCCAGACCAGGGACTTCGGCATCTCGTCGGGTTTCACCGGCGAATACAAGCTGCGGTCGTATCTGGTCGGCGCCATCCATGTGAACTGGCTCGACGACGAGGAAGACCTCGTGCGGTCCGACCGTCAGGACATCATGTGGAATTCCGAACGGGGCGAAGCGCTTTCGGCGTGGGGTCGCAATCTCGTCCGTGAGCTCGGCAGGCTCGGCGAGAGTTCGGTGAAGCGGCGCGTGTGGGAGGAGTTCGTCGAGAAGTCGGGCATTCTGGCCACCCTGCAGGCGGTGGCGCCGAACGACCGGCTGTTCCGCAAGTCGGTGATGGACGCCGCGCGAATCCTGGTGAACAACAAGGACAGAGCGGCGCTAGAAGACCGGGTTCATATTGAAAGCATTGTGCGCCTTGCCCTTTCGCTGGGACCGCAACGCAGTCTGCTGGAGACCTTGAAGGAGGTCGCCGAGGACACCGAGAACCGGCTCGACGTGGTGGTTGCGCTGTTCGAGGCGGCCAGGGTCGCCGAGATCTATTCGCTCGGCCAGATCGCTTCGGAACGGGTGGCCGTGGTGAATCGGCTGCAGTCGCTGATCGATGACCGCCGCTCGCTCGAACGTCCCTTCCAGGAGCTGATCGAACGCGCACCATGGTTGCTCGCGCCCGAATGGACGCCGCTCGGCATGAACGAATCGCTGAAACGGGTCCGGGTGAGCTTCGAACGGTGGTACGCACAGAAATTCGGCGTCAACCTGCTCACCACCGCCATCGGGAGCGAACGCCGCGAGCCCGATTTCGTGCTGCTGCACGATGCGGGCGAGCTGTGGATCGTCGAGATCAAGCGGATGGACTACCACCTCACCGACGAGGAATACAACCGCGCGATCAACTACCTCTACGCGCTCGACCGCTTCCTCAACGAAAACCTGCGCATCGGCGAACAATTCCCGCGCCGCAGGCTCACCTTCATCGTCGACCACATCGACAAACTCGGCCCGGCCTCGCTGTCCTCCCTGGTCAGCGACGGCCGCATCGATCGGCGCACCTGGCGCGAACTCCTCGACAGCACCCTGCGCGCACACCGCGACTTCCTGGAGCGTGTCTACGCCATGCGCCTCGGCGAACCCCTTGCGGACACCGGCCGGGCCGTCGGCGAATAACCCTGTCCGACCACCCCGGTAACCTCGCCGAGGTGGCACGACAATCGGTGAGTGCGGCCGAACTCCGATCGGCGGTCGACGCGGTCAGCGCGTGGTTGGGCGACGAGTCGCTGCCGGCTCCCGGCCGCACCGAGCTCGCGGCAGCGGTCCGCGCCACCGCCCGCGCCCTGGCCGCCTCGGCTCCGGGGCACTCGGTGGAGGTACGGGTGCCGCCGTTCGTCGCGGTCCAATGCATCGAGGGCCCGCGCCACACCCGAGGCACCCCGCCCAATGTGGTGGAGACCGACCCGCGCACCTGGCTGCTGCTGGCCACCGGGCTCCTCGACTTCGCCGGCGCGTTGGACTCCGGCGCGCTCACCGCCTCCGGCAGTCGCGCCGCCGAAGTAGCCCACTGGCTCCCCATCGCCCGCCCGGTCACGGACTGACGGCAGGGCCTGCCAGCCGGTCGAGTAGGGCGCTCTTGATTGTCGGACGTGAGCCGAACACGAGCGTGAACGCGGCCTCGCGCAGCGACCGTTCGGCGAGGGTGCCGCGGGTGATCGCGGCGCTGCCGGTGGCGGTGACCAGTGCGGAGGCGGCGCGCATCGCCAGCTCGGCGGCGCGGGCCCGCGCGAGGTAGACATCGGACTGTCCGAGCAGTGCGGCGTCCAATTCCTTACGGATCGCGGCGGATTCGTCGGCGAGCGCGGCGGGGTCGACACCCAATCTGCCCAGTTCGGCGATGCAGCGGCGCACGATGCCGAGCGCAAGCGAGCCGTTGCGCCATGCCGCGATGATGTAGGACGCGTGGAACGACTTCATCGAAACCCGGTTGTCCACCTCCGCGTCGGCGACCCGCACTCCGTCGAAGGTCGCGGTGACGGTCCGGCTCGCGTCGGCGGCAGTCAGCGGTATCGGCCGAACCCGGAGCGCCGCGCTCTCCTCCGCGGGCACGATCACGCTGATCAGCGACCCGTCGTCGTCGGCATCCCGTGCCATCACGCCGACGATGTCGACCAGACCCCATCCGGTGATGAACGGCGCTGTGCCCTCGAGCACGTAGCCGCCGTCGGTCCGCCGGGCGATCAGCGCGGGCTGATCAGCGGCGCCCGCGTACGAGACGCCCGACCGCACCCGCCCAGTGCGCAGATCCTCGGTGAACCGCTCGCGCAGTTCATGATTCGGCGAAGTGGCGACCCGCCTGGCGACACCGTGGTGCTGTGCCCAGACGAAGGAGGTGGCCAGGCAGCCTGCGATGAGAATCTCGCCGACCTCGGTGAAGGCGGCCAGATCGATGTCGTCGCCCATCGCGGCGCCGTAGAAACCGGCCTCGGCGAGCTGATCGAAATGCTCCCTGGGTATGTCACCGCTGCTGTCGACGGCGCTCGCCTGCGGTGCGAGCACCTCCTCGGCCAATCGTTGCGCGCTCTCGATCCACGAAGTCACCAGACCATCATCGCGGTCACTGCCGGTTGTGCACTGATCAGGCTGCGACTCGGTTGGTCCGGTGCAGTCCTTTGTAGTCGTAGAAGCGGGAGACGACGGCGCCGACAACCAGGCCGATCGCCACGCCGACGACCGCCATCCAGACGCCGCGAGCCAGGCCCGCCTCGAAGCTGGCGTCGAAATAGAGGATGGCGCGGATGCCGAGGAAGACCTGGTGCATCGGCTCGAAGGAGGCAAGCCAGCCGAAGTATTTCGGGGTGGCCTCGATCGGCACGGTGCCGCCGGAGGAGGGCAAGCCGAGGACGATGAAGAGGATCAGATTGACCAGCAGGCCCGCCGAGCCGATCGCGGCCAGCGTGGACAGACAGGTGATGCCGACGGCGATGATGGCGAGCGCGCTGTAGAGGAAGAGCGCGAGCGGATGGTCGATCGGCATGTCGAGCAGCGTGGCAACGCTGAGATAGACCGCGGAGACGATGTTCGCGGTCACCACCATGACGCCCCATTTGATCAGCAAGGTGCTGAACCGGGAGATCGGCGTCGGCGGGTAGTGCACGTACCACGGCCCGTACTCGGTGGGCACGAAGCCGAGCTGGGCATCGATCATGGTGTGGATGACCATCGCGCCGACCACACCGGCCAGCAGCAGCAACAGCGCGTAGAAGAAGGCGCTGAGTCCTTGCCCGGTGCCGTCGGGCAGCGGGTGATACTGCTGCACCACCACATTCACCGGATCGGCGAGCGTGACCCTGGTCGCGCCGGACAGCTCGGGCGCGGGCGGCCCGCCCGGCTGCGGCTTCAGCTGCTCGGCCACCTGATCGGTGAGCTGCTTGCCGACCTGCTTGTTCACCTCGGTGAGCGCCTGATCGCCGACCCGAAGCACGATCTGGGTGCCGAACGCGCCGGTGCGCGGATTGGTCTGCAAGGTGATGATCGGGCGTTCCATCTCGCCGGGAATCACGCTGCCGACGCCGAGGATGCCGAGCCGCTTGCTGAAATCGCTGGGGATGACGATCGCGCCGTACACCGCGCCGGACTGCAGCTGCCGCTCGGCCTCGCTGATGCTGATCACCCGCAGATCGACTTTGTCCGCAGGCACGCCCTTTTCGAGCGCCTCGGTGATCTGGTTACCGAAGTTCACCTGCCGCTGCTGACCGCCGGTGGCAATGACATCGCCCACATCTTGGTTCACCAGCGCGATCGGAAAGTCGTGCAGATTCTTCTCCGGATCGACGACGTAATCCAGATACATGATGCCGAGCAGCGCGGTGAGCAGCGTCAGCACCGCGATGGGAAACAGCAGCATACGAGCCCATGGCCTGCGCTGTGGCGCCGTTCCCTCCGTGTTCGATCCCGCTCCGCTGCCGTGATCCGCGCTGTCGGTAGTCGTCACGGCTTCGCACGGTAACAGCTACCGATGCCGAATTCGCCGGACTCGCGCCGCGCCGGATTGCTACTCGTATGCGGTGCGGTGATCGCGATCGAACATTCACCCGTAGAATGAGACCTGCCCCCAGCCCGCCCGAACAGGGAGCAAACGGTGACCAACGCCGAACTGCCGGTCGAAAGCACATCCGCCACCACCGATCAGGTCGAGAACGAGCCGCGCGAAGAGTGCGGCGTGTTCGGAGTCTGGGCGCCGAGCGAGGACGTGGCGAAGCTCACGTACTACGGCTTGTACGCGCTGCAGCACCGCGGCCAGGAGGCGGCGGGCATCGCGGTTTCCGACGGTTCGCAGATCTTGGTCTTCAAGGACCTCGGGTTGGTCAGTCAGGTATTCGACGAGCAGACCTTGGCCGCCATGCCGGGCCACATCGCCGTCGGCCACTGCCGCTACTCCACGACCGGTGGCGTGACCTGGGAAAACGCACAGCCCATCTTCCGTACCACCTCGGTCGGCTCCGGACTTGCCTTGGGGCACAACGGCAATCTGGTGAACACCGCCGAATTGGCGGGCCGGGCACGGGAACTCGGGCTCATCGGCGCGACGGTGGCCAACGGCCGCCCGCAGCCGATCGCCGCGACCTCCGACTCCGATGTGATCACCGCGCTGCTCGCACACGCCTCCGCCGACTCGAGCATCGAGCAGGCCGCGATGGAGTTGCTCCCGACGCTGCGCGGCGCGTTCTGCCTCACCTTCATGGACGAGCACACCCTCTACGCCGCGCGTGATCCGCACGGCGTGCGCCCGCTCTGCCTCGGCAGGCTGGACCGTGGCTGGGTTGTTGCCAGCGAAACCGCAGCGCTGGACATCGTCGGCGCCGCCTTCGTCCGCGAGATCGAACCCGGCGAACTGCTGGCGATCGACGCCGACGGCGTGCGGTCGATGCGCTTCGCCAACCCCGAGCCCAAGGGCTGCGTCTTCGAATACGTCTATCTGGCCAGGCCGGACAGCACCATCTCCGGTCGCTCGGTGCACGCAACCCGGGTGGAGATCGGCCGCCGCTTGGCCAAGGAGCATCCGGTGGACGCGGACCTGGTCATCCCGGTGCCCGAATCCGGCACCCCCGCCGCGGTCGGCTACGCGCAAGGCTCAGGTGTGCCGTACGGCCAGGGTCTGATGAAGAACGCCTACGTGGGCCGCACCTTCATTCAGCCGAGCCAGACCATCCGCCAGTTGGGTATTCGACTGAAGCTCAACCCGCTGCGCGAGGTCATCCGCGGCAAGCGGCTCATCGTCGTCGACGACTCCATCGTTCGCGGCAACACCCAGCGCGCCCTGATCCGGATGCTCCGCGAAGCAGGCGCCTTGGAGATCCACGTCCGGATCGCCTCGCCGCCGGTGAAGTGGCCGTGCTTCTACGGCATCGACTTCGCCTCGCCCGCCGAGTTGATCGCCAACGGTTCCGGTGCGGAAGGCAGCTTCGACGAGATGGTCGAGGGGGTGCGGCGCTCGATCGGCGCCGACACGCTCGGTTATATCTCCACCGAAGGCATGATCGCCGCCACCGAGCAGCCGCGGTCGCGGCTGTGCTGTGCGTGCTTCGACGGGGAGTACCCGATCGCGCTGCCTACGGAAGCTGCGATTGGTAAGAACGTGCTCGAGGGCATGCTTACGGGTAAGTCGGAGGCTATTTTGTTGGCGGACAATGCGAACGCGAGCGCGTTGAGTCGTCCGTAGGGGGTTGCGCCTTCCTGTTCGGGGAAGTTGACGAGCAAAGCAAAGCTGTGCGGCCTGGGACGGGGTAGTCAGAGGGCCCGGCCGTGCCGGGAAGAGCGAAGAGCCCGGCCACGCCGGAGGAGCTCCCGGCTGATCTTGGTGGGGATCCGGTTGTTGGCTGTCGCATTCGTCGGATAGGTCCGATTCTGCTGTCGTCTGCGGGGCGACACGGCATGGCGACTTCTCATTGTTTGGGAGTGTCGAGGTTAATGTCTTCGTCTGTGCCATGGCTTCCTCGAGACACCACACGGTGCCAGCTAGTGCCTTACTGGACATTCGTCCGGTGATCAGGCCTTGGTGCTGCACCATTTGCAACGTCTGGGCGCACCGTGAAGTTTTTTTCTCTGAAAACGCAACGTGCCGGAAATGGTTCGTGGGTACGGTGCCCGTCAGATCGGAAGTTCATTGTGTCCGCACCACGCCTGCGATCCAGGCGAACGCGGTGCGGCGCTCGAGAAGTAGTGGGGCCCTGATGTTGGTTTCAAGAGCACCTGGGGGCCGGACCGGGACGCGAGCTATCGCGGCCGTCGGCCTGGCGACGCTGGTGGCGTCGGCATTGGCTGGTTGTGGTTCCGGCCGAACCGGTGATGGTGGTACTGGTGGCGGATTGTTGGCCGGCACCACAGACAAGATCTTTTCGCTCGACCCGGCGGCTGCCTACGACAATGGCTCGCTGGTCGCGGAAACGCAGTTCTACCAGTACCTACTGAACTTCGCGCCGGGCGACGCGACGCCGAAGCCGGACGCCGCGGAGAAGTGCGAGTTCACCTCGCCGACGGTGTACACCTGCACGGTGAAGCCGGGCCTCAAGTTCGCCAACGGCAATCCGCTGACCGCCAAGAGCGTGAAGTTCTCCTTCGACCGGATGGTCAAGATCAACGACCCCAACGGTCCCGCTTCGCTGCTCGGCAACCTCGAGAAGACGGACGCACCCGACGACAAGACGGTGCAGTTCACGCTGAAGGTCGCCAACGACCAGACTTTCCCGGCGATCCTGCCGACCCAGGCCGGTCCGATCGTCGACGAGAAGGTGTACTCGCCGGACAAGGTGATGGCCGACGAGGAAGTCGTCAAGAACAAGGGTTACTCGGGCCCGTACACGATCGCGAGCTACGACAAGAACAAGCTGGTCGAGTACAAGGCGTTCCCGGACTACAACGGCATCCTCGGCAAGCCGAAGACCGAGACGGTGTCGACGAAGTACTACGCGACCACCGACAACATGAAGCTGGACCTGCAGAACGGTTCGCTCGACGTCGCCTACCGGTCGCTGACCCCCACCGACATCGAATCCCTGCGTGGTGACAGCAAGGTCACCGTGCACGAGGGCCCCGGTGGCGAGCTGCGCTACATCGTCTTCAACATGAACACCATGCCCGGCGGCACGCCGGAGCAGAAGCTTGCGGTGCGCAAGGCGCTCGCGTCGACGGTCGACCGGGCCGCGCTGGCCAAGAGCGTCTACAAGGGCACCTACACCCCGGCGTACTCGTCTGTCCCGCAGGGTGTTCCGGGCGCGGCGGAGCCGTTCAAGGAGATCTACGGCGCCGACCCGAGCAAGGACAAGGCCGCCAAGTTCCTCTCCGACGCTGGCGTTGCCACCCCGGTCGAGCTGAACCTGCAGTACAACCCGGACCACTACGGTTCGAGCAGCTCCGAGGAATACGCGGCGATCAAGTCGCAGCTGGAGGCCAGCGGCCTGTTCCGGGTGAACCTGCAGTCCACCGAATGGGTGAGCTACCAGCGGGAACGCGCACGTGACTCCTACCCGCTGTACCAATTCGGTTGGTTCCCGGACTTTCCGGACCCGGACAACTACCTGACCCCGTTCTTCGGGCCGAACAACTTCCTGCAGTCGCACTTCGAAAACCCCGGCATCAACGCACAACTGGTCGCCGAGGCCACCGAGGGTGACAAGACCAAGCGGCTCGAGATCATCAAGGGCGTGCAGAAGGACCTCGCGCAGAACTTCCTGCCGATCGTTCCGCTGTTGGCGGGCAAGCAGATTGCCGTCTCCGGTAAGGGCGTGCAGGGCGTCGAGCAGACCTTGGACGCGTCCTTCAAGTTCCGCTACACGGTGCTGAGCAAGTGACATCCGGCAAAGCCGGGCCCGGAACGATTGCTGCGCCAGAAACGAAGCCAGCGCCGGTCCGGGCCCGGCGCTTCGGCGTGCCACGAATAAGGAAGGGCGGGAGCGATTCTCGTCAGCTGGCGCTGCTCCGTTACCTGGGCGTGCGCCTGCTGTTGATCCCGGTGACCGCATGGATTCTGGTCACCGTCGTGTTCTTCCTGATGCGCGTGGCCGGTGACCCGATCAGCGCGGCCATGGGTGGCCGAATGACCCAGGAGCAGATCGAGATCCGCAAGGAGGCGGCCGGGCTGAACCGGCCGATCCTGTCGCAGTACTGGGATTACATCTCCGGTCTCGCGACCGGGGATTTCGGTCGCTCGCAAGACAATCGGCAGATCAGCGAGGTGGTGACCACCTACGGCGCCGCCTCGCTCGAGCTGATGTTCTGGGCACTCATCGTGGCCTTCGCGATCGGCATCCCGCTGGGCAGATACGCAGCGACACACCGTGATTCGGTGCAGGACACCGGCCTGCGGTTGTTCGCGATCCTGGCGTACGCGGCACCGGTGTTCTTCGTCGGTCTGCTGCTCAAGCTGATCTTCGCGGTGAAGCTCGGCTGGCTGCCGGTGGCAGGCAGGGCAAGCACGAATGTCGAACTGCAGCTGCAGCATGTGTCGCCGAAGACCAACATCATGTTGATCGACGGGATCCTGTACGGCGACCCCGGCTACATCGTCGACGTGCTCGAACACGCGGTGCTGCCTGCGATCGCGCTCGGGTTGCTGACCGCGGGCATCTTCCTGCGGCTGGTGCGGATCAACCTGATCCAGACCCTGCGCTCCGATTACGTGGATGCCGCGCGGGCGCGCGGCCTGTCCCAACGGGTGGTCACCGGGCGACATGCGTTCCGCAACGCGATGATTCCGATCGTCACCGTGATGGGTATGCAGATCGCCATGATGCTCGGCGGCGCGGTGCTGACCGAGACCACCTTCGAGTGGAAGGGCCTCGGGTATCAGCTCGCGACGTATCTGTCGGCCCGCGACTTCGTCGCCGTGCAGGGCATCGTCGCGTTCATCGCGGTGGTCGTCGCGGTGATGAGCTTTGCGGTGGATGCCCTTGTGGCCATGATTGATCCGAGGGTGAGGTTCTGATGACCGCACCGGAATTGTTGAACGAACCGATGGTGCCGCCACCGGTGCCGCCGTCGGTGCGTCGCGGAATCCCCGGTCTGAAGCTGTTCTCGATGACCGCCGGCCTGCAACGCGCGACGTTGATCCTCGGGCTGAGCCTGGTCGGCATCTTCGTGTTCGCGGCCATCTTCGCACCGCTGATCGCGCCTTACGGTTTCGCGCAAAGTGCTTCCGACGGTGTCGATTTCGTCCGCCAGCAGGCACCGTCGGCCGAGCACTGGTTCGGGACATCGGTGCGTGGCGAGGACGTGTTCTCCCGGGTGATCTGGGGTGCGCGCACCGCACTCTTCGTCATCGCGATCTCGCTGGTGCTTTCGCTGTTCGTCGGCGTGCCGCTCGGCCTGCTTTCGGGCTACCTCGGCCGCTGGGTCGACCGGGTGCTCGTGCTGTTCATGGACGCGATGTACGCCTTCCCGACGCTGCTGCTCGCGATCGTGGTGTCCATCGTGGTCGCGGGTGGTCGCTCCACCAGCTTCGGTGGTGTGCTGTCCGCCGCGGTGGCGATCACGGCCGTCTTTGTGCCGCAGTACTTCCGGGTGGTGCGCAACGCGACGGTCGCGGTGAAGAACGAACCGTATGTGGATGCCGCCCGGGTCACCGGCGCGTCCACCGCGCGAATCCTGTTCCGGCACATCTTCGCCAACGTCACGCAGTCGCTGCCGGTGATCGTCACCCTGAACGGGTCGGAGGCCATTCTCACGCTGGCAGGCCTCGGCTTCCTCGGATTCGGCATCGAGCCGACCCAGGCCGCCGAATGGGGCTACGACCTCAACAAGGCACTGTCCGATGTCTCCAACGGCATCTGGTGGACCGGCATCTTCCCCGGCTTCGCCATCGTGCTCGTCGTGCTCGGTATGACGCTGGTCGGCGAGAGCCTCAACGAGGTGCTCAACCCGATCCTGCGTACCCGTCGCGCGGTCGCCGCGGCGCCGGGCGACGCCATCACCGTCGCAGGCATCGAGGTGGCCGCCCCGAGCGAGCTCGATGGTGACACCACCGAAGCCGAGCCTGCCGGCGACGCACTGGTGAAGGACAGCACTGCTACCGGGAAGGAGACAACATGACAACGCCAACCACGGCGACCGACAAGAAGCGTCCTGCGCTGTCGATCGAATCGCTGTCGGTCACCTTCGCGACCGACGCGGGTCCCGTCTACGCGGTCACCGACGTCTCCTACGAGGTGTTCCCCGGTGAGGTGCTCGCCATCGTCGGGGAGTCCGGGTCGGGCAAGTCGGTGAGTTCACGCACCGCGATGGGCTTGCTGCCGCTGACCGCGCGGGTGCGCGGTCTGGTCACCCTCGGCACCGAGACCATCACCTCGATGAACGAGCGGCAGCTCACCGCTCTGCGCGGCGGTGCGATCTCGATGGTGTTCCAGGAGCCGGGCCTCGCGCTCGACCCGCTGTTCACCGTCGGCTTCCAGATCTGCGAGGCGCTGCGCGCGCATTCGGACATGACCAAGAAGGCCGCGAAGGCGCGCGCGATCGAATTGCTGCGCATGGTCGGCCTGCCCGATCCCGAGCACCGCGTCGACTACTACCCGCACCAGCTCTCCGGCGGGCAGAAGCAGCGCGTGGTGATCGCCATCGCCATCGCCTGCGAGCCGAAGGTGATCATCGCCGACGAGCCGACCACGGCATTGGACGTGACGGTGCAGGCGGAGATCCTCGAGCTGCTGCGTGACCTGCGCGACCGGATCGGCAGCGCCATCGTGTTGATCACCCACAACATGGGTGTGGTCGCCGACCTGGCCGACCGGGTCGTGGTGATGCGCAACGGCGAGGTGGTCGAGCAGGCACCGGTGGACGAGCTGTTCGCCAGCCCGAAGGCGGACTACACGCGGGCGCTGCTCGCCGCGGTCCCGCATCTCGGCACCGAGCAACTCGCACACGGCCCTGCCGAAGAGGTGGCCGCGAGCGCCGAGCCGGTGCTCGAGGTCTGCGATCTGGTTGTCGAGTTCCCCGGTTCGTTCGGGCGGCCGCCGTTCCGCGCGGTCGACGATGTGAACCTGTGCATCGGGCCCGGCGAAACCCTTGGCCTGGTCGGCGAATCCGGCTCGGGCAAGTCGACCATCGGCCGCTGTGTCGCCGCGCTGCAACGGCCGACCTCGGGCGTGGTGAAGATCCGTGGACAGGACATCGCTGGCCTGTCCGGCAGCAAGCTGCGCCCGATCCGCAAGCGCTTCGGCTTCGTGTTCCAGGACCCGGCGAGCTCGCTGAATCCACGGCTCACCGTCGGTGAGTGCGTGGCCGAGCCGCTGCTGGTGCACAAGAAGGGCAGCTCCGCGGAGATCAAGGCGCGGGTGCGCAAACTGCTCGACGACGTTCAGCTGCCCGCGGGCACCGAGCGCAGGTATCCGCACGAGCTGTCCGGCGGCCAGCGCCAGCGCGCGAGCCTGGCACGGGCCCTGGTCCTCGACCCGGATCTGCTGGTTGCCGACGAGCCGACCAGCGCGCTCGACGTCTCCGTGCAGGCCGCGGTGCTCGAGCTGTTCGGGCAGCTGCAGCGCGAATGTGGTTGGGCCTGTCTGTTCATCAGCCACGACCTGGCGGTGGTCGATCAGCTGGCCGACCGAATCGTGGTGCTGCGCAACGGCGCTGTGGTCGAGCAGGGTGATCGTGATCGCATCCTGCGCGCGCCGCAGGAGGAGTACACGCAGCGGTTGGTCGCGGCGGTGCCGGTGCCCGATCCGGTCGAGCAGCGCAGGCGACGCGCGGCGACCGCCGACCTGTTCGCGACCGAGCGGAGTTAGTGACCAACACCATGCGGCGTTCGTACGTAGTGCAATCGAGACGAATCGAACGCCGCATGGTGTCCTCGGCCGGATACCGTGACAACTGGTCGCGCAGGCGCAGGGGTCACTTGTCGAGTACGCCGAGCGCTTTTCGGCCGACACGTGGTCAGCCCGGTTGACAAGTCTCGCGGCACCCAGGTCCGGCAAAAAGGCACGGGTAGGCGGGACAGCTGCAACGTAGTGACAGCTCTCCGGTAGCGTGAGCAGGCATCTATCCGCCGATTCGGTTTGGAGCTTTCCCCGAAAATGACTGAACAGACCCCCAGTGGTGGTGCCTCGTACGCCGCGGCAGGCGTGGATATCGAGGCAGGTGACCGCGCAGTCGAGTTGTTCGGGCCATTGGCGAAGAAGGCGAGCCGACCCGAGGTCCAGGGCGGCCTCGGCGGGTTCGCCGGACTGTTCGCGCTGAAGGGTGGCTACCGCGAACCGCTGCTCGCCGCCTCCACCGACGGGGTCGGCACCAAGATCGCGGTCGCGCAGGCGATGGACAAGCACGACACCGTCGGGCTCGACCTCGTCGCGATGGTCGTCGACGATCTCGTCGTCTGCGGCGCCGAGCCGCTGTTCCTGCAGGATTACATCGCCATCGGCAAGGTCGTCCCGGAGAAGGTCGCCGAGCTGGTCTCCGGCATCGCCGAGGGCTGCGTGCGGGCGGGTTGCGCGTTGCTCGGCGGCGAAACCGCTGAGCACCCCGGCCTGATGGACCCGGACGACTACGACCTGTCCGCGACCGGCGTCGGCGTGGTCGAAGCCGACGCGGTGCTCGGCCCGGACCGGGTGCGTCCCGGTGACGTGGTGATCGCGATGGGTTCCTCCGGCCTGCACTCGAACGGCTACAGCTTGGCCCGCAAGGTGCTGCTCGACATCGATCGGATGTCGCTCACCGGGCATGTCGAGGAGTTCGGGCGCACCCTCGGCGAGGAGTTGCTCGAGCCGACCCGGATCTACGCCAAGGATTGCCTCGCGCTGATCGCCGAGACCGATGTGCGCACCTTCGCGCATGTCACCGGTGGCGGGCTGGCCGCCAACCTGGGCCGCGTGCTGCCTGCGGGCATGGTGGCCGAGCTGGATCGCGGGACATGGAACCCGGCGCCGGTCTTCAAGATGATCGCGCAGCGCGGCCGGGTCGAGCGGGTCGAGATGGAGAAGACGTTCAACATGGGCGTCGGCATGGTCGCCGTTGTCGCGCCGGAGGACGTCGATCGCGCGCTCGCCGTGCTGACCGCACGGCACATCGAATGCTGGACGCTCGGCACCGTCAAGAAGGCCAAGGACGCCGAGGCTGTGCGCGCCATCCTGGTCGGCGAGCACCCGCGGTTCTGAGCCTGCCTGGCGGCCCGCCACAACTACACCCGAACACACGTCAGCGTCCCGCATCATCAGATGCGGGACGCTGGTGCGTTATAAGCGTTTTCGGCGCCGACTTGGTTCGGAGCAAGCCGTCAACACGCAGCAACGGCTGAAGGGGGAGGCACGTCGACCTCCCCCTTCAGACAGTGCTCCGAGTCAGCGGCGCCAGTCGTCGTAGTCGTCCTCTTCCCACTGGGATGAGGACTTGTCCGCGTCGTGCTCATCGGACAGCACACCACTCCGTTGGGAGTTGGGGCTTCCCGAAAGCTCGCGCTGAAGGCTCGCGAAGTCGCTCGGCGGGCTGCTGTACTTCAGCTCGCGTGCGACCTTGGTCTGCTTTGCCTTAGCCCGGCCACGGCCCATGGCTGACCCCCTCGCGTCACTGCGGGGCGGCCTGGGGTTTGGTTGGCGGCCCCGTTCGAATTAATACTCTTCCTGACAGACACTTTAGCGCGTGTCTGGCCGTCCCGCTTCCAGGAGTGGGTGAAGAACTCCGGAAGAGGTTCCGTTTGCCCGGTTGTCGCCCTCGACCGGGGGGCCTACAGCACCCCGGGGATCGCGCGAATCACGCCGACCCGAGCAGCGCCGCCGAGCACCGGAGGCGCAGCGAGTTCCGTGTGCGCGTCGGACCAATCGATGCCGATGCGGTGCAAAATGGCCAGCGTCAGGGGCATTCGGGCACGGTCGTGTCCGTCATCGATCTTGTAGGCGAAAGCTGTTCCGTCGGGCAGCGCGCCTGCGTGCACACCATCGGCGCCGATCTTGCAAACCAGTCCGGGAGTGGCTTGCATGGCCAGCAGATCGGGTGCGTTGGTGCCCGAAATCACTCGCGGATGCGCGCGAATGGCGTCGGCGACGCGGCGCTCCGGTGCGTCGGGAGCCGCGGTCGCCATGGTCGCGAACACGCGGGCCAGATTCACCAGCGAGACCGGAATGATCGGCAGGCCACAACCATCGATGCCGAGATCGGTCTCGATCTCGCCGGTGAGGTCGGCCACGGTCGCGATGATCGCCTGCTGCAACGGATGTGCCTGGTCGAGGTAGCCATCGGTGGGCCAGTCGTTGATCTTGCAGGTCGCCAGCATCGCGGCGTGCTTGCCCGAGCAGTTCATGTAGATGCGGCGCGGTTCGTGCGAACCGGAAAGGACGGCCGCGCGCGCTGTGTCGTCGACCGGCAGATCCGGCGGGCAGGCCAGCGACTTCTCGTCGAAGCCGAAGCGGTCGAGGAGCCTGCGCACCAGCGCGACATGGTCGGGCTCGCCGTAATGCGAGGCGGTCGCGATCGCGAGCTCGGCGTCGTCGACCGGCTCGAACCCGTGCCGCAGCAAGGTGATCGCCTGCATCGGCTTGTTGGTCGAGCGCGGGAAGATCGGCAGATGCACCTCGCCGAGCGCGAGGGTCGGCTCGCCCGCGGGATCGAGGATGACCGCCGAGCCGCGGTGCACGCATTCACGGAAGCCGGAGCGAACGACTTCAACCAGTTCCACACTCACAGTTGGGCTCCCGTGTCGAGTTCGGCGGCGCGCCGGTCGGTCGCGCCGTTGTCGGTGGTGCTGACCGCTTTTCGCGCGGCGGCCCGCTCGGCGTTCGCGTGCCTGCGGGCGTGGCGATCGATCTGCCTCCGCACGTCGTCGGACAGCGTCGGCTCCGCGGCGAGCAGGATTGCGAGCAGGTCGGGGTCGTCGCCGACGAACAGATCGCGCACGGTGATGCCGTGGTCGGGAACGTGCACCACCGCAACCTCGTCGCCTGCGCCGATCGTGCCCTCGGTCAGTACCCGCAGGTAGGCGCCGGTGTCACTGCGCAGCGTGAAGCGCTTGACCCACTGGGCTTCTCCGCTCCAATGCTGAAAGGTGGCGCACGGCACGCGCGGCGCGCTCACCTCGAGCAGGGTGTCGCCGATCGCCAAGCGTGCGCCGATTACTGCGTCGCTGACCGCGAGCCCGGTGATGCGCAGGTTCTCGCCGAACCACCCCGCGGGCAACTCGCGATCGAGTTCGCCGCCCCAGCGCTTGGCGTCCTCGTCCGCATACGCGTAGACCGCCTGATGGGCGCCGCCGTGGTGCGCGGTGTCACAGACGTGGTCGCCGTCGAGCCCGAGCGTGCGCACCGGCACCCGGCCCGGCTGCGGGCGTTTGTCGATCGCGGTCCGGCCGACCCGGCCAGGCACTTCGAGCTCGGCGTGCACGACGCAGACGGCCAGCACTCGGCCGGTGTCACCGGTTCGCATCGGTGCTGCTCCTCTCGTCGGGTAGTCGGATATCGGTGGGCGAGGCGGCGGCGCGCGGGAATTCGGCGACAGCGCGCCGCGGGTGATGAGAGGTCACCGCGCTGCCCGGCCGCGGGGCAGGGAGCTTGTGCTCCTTCGGGATTCGAGGCGCATGGGCGCGTCAGCGGCCGCGGAGCCGATCGACCGCGAGCCTGCCTGCCTGCGGTCCGTCGTCCGAGGGCACCGAATCGGGATCGATGGCGGCGGCGCTCGGGCCTGCGGTCAGCGCGGTGTCGGCGGGCACGGTGCGTTTGATCAGCGCGAGCGCGATCGGACCGAGTTCGTAGTGGTCGATGACGGTGCCGAGTCGGCCGACCGTGCGGCCGCCCGCGGTGACATCGTCGCCGGCCGAGGGGCGCTCGTCGGCGGAACCGTCCAGGTGCAGCAGCACCAGATGTCGCGGTGGCTTGCCCAAGTTGTGCACCCGCGCCACGGTCTCCTGGCCGCGGTAGCAGCCCTTGTCCAAATGCACCGCGCCGTACTCGGCGACCCCGCCGATCCAGCGCGCCTCGTGCGGGATGGTGCGCTCGTCGGTGTCCAGCCCGATTCGCGGCCGCACCGCGGCGACCCGCAAGGCCTCGAAGGTCCACAGGCCTGCGGGTTCGGCGCCTGCCTCGGTGAGGCGGGTCCACCAATCCGACAGCTGGGCGCGGGGAATCACCAGATCGAACGAGTCGGCGGTGGGCCACGGCATCCGCCGCAGGAAGCCGCCGTCGGGCAGCGGCACCGCCGCGTAGGTGCCCGGCAGGCTCGCGACACCGATGGCCTCGGTCAGCTCGGCGACCTTCGGGCCGAGCAAGCTCAGCACCGCGTAGTCGGCCGCGGCCGGCTGCGCGTCGGCCCAGAAGACCATCTTCCGCAGGAACTCCAGCAGCGCGGGACCGCGATCGCCTTCGGCATCTATATACACGGTGCCGTCCAGCTCGGTGAGCACGAAATGGTGCAGCACCCGGCCGTTCAGATCGAGATCGAGGTTCTCCGCCGACTCCCCGTTGCCGAGGCCAGCGATGTGCTGGCTGGTGATGGTGTGCAGCCAGGTCAGCCGTTCGGCGCCGGTGATGGTGATGACGAAACGGTGCGAACGATCGATGACTGCCGCACGCTGCACAGCGGCGCGCTGTTCGCCGAGTGGATCACCGTAGTGCCACGCGACGGCGGCATCGGGCGAACCCGGCGCTCCCGCGACGGCTCCCGAAACAGCGAGGATAGGGCTGGGCGCAACGACCACGGACACATTTCCACTGTAGGCGGGGTCGGCATCGGGTGTCAGAACCGGGGCTCTCGGGTGCCGCGAACCGACCTAGCGAGAGGCGCACTGAACGTCTGGCGCGCGGCGTCCGACCAACGTCTGAGTGAATCTTCGGCGGCAGGTTGCACAAAAAGGTCATGAAGTCTGTCGTGACATGGGCGCGGCGAACCAACACCGCCTAGTCTCGACGCATGGTAGATCGGGTTCTTGTCTCACTCGACGGCGCGGTCAGGGACGCGGACGCGCCGTTGCTGTTTGCGGACGATATCGGCGTATTGCGCGGCGACGGAATTTTCGAAACGGTTCTGGTGCGTGCGGGCAACGCATGCGCGATCGAATTTCATCTAGGCAGACTGCGTCGCTCGGCGCAGGCGCTGGATCTGCCGGAGCCCGAGCTGGGGCGATGGCGAACCGCGGTCGAGCGGGCCGCGAAAGAGTGGGGGAGTGATCGCGAAGGCGTGATGCGGCTGGTGCTCACCCGCGGCCGCGATTCGGAGCTCTCCGGGGTGACCGAGAAGGTGACGACCGGTGATCTGGCGGCCGCCGTTCCGGTGCCGACCGCCTATGTCCTTGTGCTACCCGTGCCCGATCGGGTGCAGAAGGCGCGCACCGAAGGCGTTGCCGTGGTGACCCTTTCCCGCGGCATCTCGATCGACCTGGCGCAGGCCGCGCCGTGGCAGCTGCTCGGCGCCAAGACACTGTCCTACGCCTCCAACATGGCGGCGCTGCGGTTCGCGGCGCGGATGGGCGCCGACGATGTGATCTTCACCAGCACCGAGAACCGGGTGCTCGAGGGACCGCGCTCGTCGGTGGTGATCGTGCGGGACAAGCAGCTGATCACCCCGCCCGCGAAGAACGGCATTCTGCCCGGTGTCACCCAGCGCGCGCTGTTCGTCGAGGCGGCGAAGGCAGGCTGGGAATGTACCTACAAGTCGCTGTTCACCGCTGATCTCCTTACCTGCGACAGCATTTGGATGCTGTCGAGCGTTTCGCTCGCCGCCAGGGTGAACTCGCTGGACGGGCTGCGGATGATGGCGCCGGACAACGCGGAGGAGATCATCGACTTGGTCGACCGCGGCATCGAGCGAGCAGGGGCCATCGGCGATTGGTGAGCGTGAAATCGGTTGTAGCTGCGTGATCTAAGTCCCATGGCTGCCGATGGGACGCGGTGAAAGCGCTGGTGGCGGCCAAATATCTAGGCGTGTCGTGTCCTAGGCCTCATTGTTCGAGCCTGCCTCCGACGTAGTATTACTACGTCCCGTCGTAGACGTAGGAGGAGGTCGGCGTTGAGTGCCCTTGACGTCTCACGGTGGCAGTTCGGCATCACGACGGTCTATCACTTTCTGCTGGTGCCGCTGACCATCGGACTCGCGCCGTTGGTCGCCGCCATGCAGACCGCGTGGGTGATCACCGGCAAAGACCACTGGCTGCGACTGACCAAGTTCTTCGGCAAGCTGTTCCTGATCAACTTCGCGCTCGGTGTCGCCACCGGCATCGTGCAGGAGTTCCAGTTCGGGATGAACTGGAGCGAATACTCCCGCTTCGTCGGTGACGTGTTCGGGGCGCCGCTCGCCTTGGAAGGCCTGATCGCCTTCTTCATGGAGTCGACCTTCCTCGGGCTGTGGATCTTCGGCTGGACTCGATTGCCGAAACTCGTCCACCTCGGCGCGATGTGGATGGTCGCCATCGGCGTGAACGCGTCGGCGTATTTCATCGTCGCCGCGAACTCGTTCATGCAGCATCCGGTCGGGGCACGGTTCAATCCGGAGACCGGCCGCGCCGAGCTCGACAGCATCGTCGCGGTGCTCACCAACAACACACTGCTGGCGGCCTTTCCGCATGTCGTCGCCGGATCCTTCGTGACAGCAGGCACTTTCGTGGCAGGCATCGCGGGTTGGTGGATGGTGCGCAAGGCGCGCAGCGGCGATGCCGCCCAGCTCGCTGAGGCGCGCACCATGTGGCGGCCTGCGGCGATCGCGGGCAGCTGGGTGATGCTGGTCTCGCTGGTCGCGCTGTTCTTCACCGGCGACACCCAGGGCAAGCTGATGTTCGAGCAGCAGCCGATGAAGATGGCCTCGGCGGAATCGTTGTGCCACACCAAGACCGACCCCGACTTCTCGATCCTGACGGTCGGCACGCACAACAACTGCGACAGCGTGACCCACGTGCTCGACGTGCCTGGCGTGCTGCCCTACCTGGCCAAGGGCAAGTTCAGCGACGTCACCCTGCCCGGCGTCGTCGACCTGCAACAGGAATACAACGCGAAGTACGGCGTCGGCGACTACCGGCCGAACCTGTTCGTCACCTACTGGTCCTTCCGGGCGATGATCGGGCTCGCGGCGGGCTCCGGATTGCTGGCGCTGGCAGGACTTTGGCTGACGCGTCGCGGCAGGGTGCCGGACCAGCGGTGGTTCTCCTGGCTCAGCCTGCTCGCCATTCCGACGCCGTTCCTGGCCAACAGCGCAGGCTGGGTGTTCACCGAAATGGGCCGCCAGCCTTGGGTTGTCGTGCCGAATCCGACGGGCGACCCGAATCTGCGGCTGACCGTGCAGGAAGGCGTGTCCAACCATTCGGTCACCACGGTGGTGATCTCGCTGGTCACCTTCACGCTGCTGTACGGCGCGCTGGCGATCGTGTGGTTCTACCTGATGCGGCGCTACGTGATACACGGTCCCGACCGAGCCGCGCCGCCGCCGACCGACACCGGTCCCGACGGCACCGGCGGGCCGCCCGGCCGGGCGAGCGCCGAAGAGCCTGCCGTCGAACAGCTTTCCTTCGCGTATTAGGAGCCGGCGATGAGTTTGCAAGAGTTCTGGTTCGTGCTGATCGGGGTGCTGTTCACCGGGTACTTCGTGCTGGAGGGTTTCGACTTCGGCGTCGGGATGCTGATGCCGATCCTCGGCAAGGGCTCCGACACGCGCCGCCGGGTGGTGCTCAACACCATCGGACCGGTGTGGGACGGCAACGAGGTGTGGGTGATCACCGCGGGCGGCGCCATGTTCGCGGCCTTTCCCGAGTGGTACGCCAGCATGTTCTCCGGCTTCTACCTGGCGCTGCTGGTGCTGCTCGTCGCGCTGATCCTGCGCATCTGCGCCATCGAATACCGCGGCAAGATCGACGACCCGCGCTGGCGGGCCCGCTGCGATATCGGCATCGGCATCGGTTCCTGGATACCGGCGCTGGCTTGGGGCTGGGTCTTCGCGAACATCGTGCGCGGGGTGCCGCTGAACGAGAAGAAGCAGTTCGCCGGTTCGGCGTGGGAGCTGTTGGGGCCCTACGCCTTGCTGGGTGGGCTCACCACCGGGCTGCTGTTCGCGCTGCACGGCGCGGTCTTCCTCGGGCTGAAGACCGGCGGCGAGGTGCGTGCCGACGCGCAACGCACGGCGCGGCTGCTGCTGGCGCCCACCGTCCTGGTGGTCGGTGCCTTCGGCCTATGGACGCAGCTGGCGTACGGCACCGGATGGACCTGGATTCCGTTGGGGCTTGCGGTGATCGGCCTGGCAGGCGCTGGCATCGCGGTGTACGCCGACCGTGACGGATGGGCGTTCACCGGGACCGCCCTCACCGTGGCGGCGGCCACCGCGCTCCTGTTCGGGTCGCTCTTCCCGAATGTGTTGCCCTCCACCATCGATGCGGCATTCAACCTCACGATCCACAACGCCTCGTCCACGCCGTACACGCTGAAGGTGATGAGCTGGGCGGCGCTGATCGTCACGCCGGTGGTGCTGATCTATCAGGGCTGGACGTATTGGATATTCCGTAAGCGGATCACCGTCGACCAGATCCCCGCGCCCGTTGGTCTACCGCTCGGTACGGCGAAGGACTGAGCTATGGCCCGCCCGCCCGTCGACCCGCGCCTGTGGCGGTACGCCCGCTCGGCTCGCCGCTACCTGGCGCTGAGTGTCGCACTGTCACTGGCGATCACCGGATCGATCGTGGTCGCGGCGGTCATGCTCGGCCGGGTGCTCGCCGGGGTCGTCACCGATCCCGGCGCGCGCACGCTCGGCGGGTGGACGACCGAACTGCTCGTGCTCACGGTGGCCATCGCCTGCCGGGTGCTGGTCACCTTGGCGCAATCGCGGCTTGCGCACCGGGCGGGCGCGAGCGTGGTCGCGGAGCTGGAAACCGCGGTGCTCGGCGCGGGTGCTCGCCTCGCACCGCGCGAACTCGAAACTCGGCGAACCGAACTCGCGGTCATCGTCGGCACCGGCCTGTCCGGGCTGCGCGGCTATCTCACGGGATACCTGCCCGCGCTGCTGCTTACCGTCCTGGTCCCGCCGATCGTGTTGGCGGTCATCGCGATCCACGATCCGATCTCCGGTCTGATCGTGGTGGTCACGCTGCCGCTGATCCCGATCTTCATGATCCTGATCGGTCTGCTGACCCAGGGGCGTGCCGAGGCGACCCTCGTTGCCACCACCCGGCTTTCGGATCAGCTCCTCGACCTGTTCGCAGGCATGCCGACGCTGCGGGCGCTCGGCCGCGAATCCGGCGCGAATCCGCCGGCGGCCGAGGCCGTTGCACCGAGCACCATGGCCGATCGGGTACGCGATCTCGGAGATGCCTTGCGGCAGCGAACCATGCGGGCGTTGCGGATCGCGTTCCTGTCCTCGATGGTGCTCGAGATGCTCGCGACCCTCAGCGTCGCTTTGATCGCCGTCTCCATCGGCCTGCGCCTCGTCTTCGGCGAGATGAGCCTTTACGCGGGCCTGGTTGCCCTCGTGCTGGCTCCGGAGGTGTATCTGCCGCTCCGTATGGTCGGCGAGCGATTCCATGCCGCACAGGACGGTATGGCGGCCGCCGACCGAGCCTTCGCTGTGCTCGAATCCAGTCCCGCCCCAGCCGATCCCGACCGCGACGGCATTCTGGCGCTCGAAAGGGAGTCGGTGCCTGCCCACTTCGCGGGTGTCCTCGAGCTGCGTGCACTTTCCGTTCGGGCACGGGACGGGTTCGCGCCCGCCGACCTGTCGGCGCGGGTGCTGCCCGGCGAGCTCACGGTGCTCGCCGGACCCAACGGCAGCGGCAAATCGACGGCAGTGCAAGCAATCCTGGGTTTGCTCGAGCCCGACGGCGGCTCGGTGACGGTGGACGGAATCGACGTATGGGCGCTACCCACTGACGAATGGTGGGCACGGGTCGCTTGGTTGCCGCAGCGACCGGTCCTGGTGCCGGGCACGCTGCGCGAAAACCTCGAACTCTTCGGCGCGCACACCAGTGCTTCCCCCGCACCAGGACCGGCCCGAATCGTCGACGAACTCGAAGCCGCCTGTCTGGCTACCGGATTCGATGCCGTCCTGGACGAGCTGCCCGACCGCTGGGACACCATCGTCGGCCCCGGCGGTGTCGGGCTTTCCCTCGGTCAGTGCCAGCGCTTGGCCCTCACCAGAGTCCTCGCCACCGACCGCCCGATCCTGCTCCTCGACGAACCCACCGCCCACCTCGACGCCGACAGCGAAGCGACGGTACTCGTCGCATTGGCGCAACGGGCCAGGGCAGGCGCCACCGTCCTCGTGATCGGCCACCGCCCAACAGTTCTCGCCGCCGCCGACCACATCGTGGAGGTGCATGCCACGACCGGCGAGCTCACCGAGATACGGGGGTGACCGGCCGATGCGCGAGGTCGTTGACGGGATATTTCGGTTCGGCGACAGCAGATTCGACGTGCCGACCGGCGCTGATCGACCGAGGGTGTCAGGGGTGATCCGCCGATGAGCGGGGCTACGGGATCGGCAGTTCGCAGCGCAGACGGCGGGCTGGTCGGGGATCTGCGACGCATGTGGACATTGCTCGAGTTGTCTCGGTGGCGGGTCGTGGTTGCGGTCGGGTGGGGGGTGCTCGCGCTCGGCAGCGGCCTCGGGCTTGCGGCGCTGGCCGCGTGGTTGATCGCTCGGGCGTGGGAGATGCCGCCGGTGCTGGATCTGAGCATTGCGGTGGTCACCGTGCGGGCGCTCGGGATTTCCCGGGGGCTGTGCCGGTATCTGGAACGGCTTGCTACGCACGATGTTGCGCTGCGGGCGATGGGGACGGCACGGACGACGGTCTATCGGACGTTGGCGCGGTCCGACGTCTGGCTACGCAGGCCCGGCGCCGGGCTGCGAGCAACGGCAGGCGCGGATCGGGCCGGGGAGGTTGCGCGCGCGGATCGGGTTGTTACCGTTGCCGGGCGTGCTGGTGATTCGGCGCGGGCCAGCGGTAACGCCCCCTTGCGGCGCGGGGATCTGCTCGTCCGAATCGGCAGCGACATAGACGATCTCGGCGCGGTCGTGGTGCGCGTCTTCGTTCCGGTCGCGGTCGCGGTCGTCCTCGCGACGGTTGCGATCGGACTGCTTGCCGCCATCTCGGTCGCCGCCGCCGCGATTCTGGCTGGTGCACTGGCGCTTTCGGGAATAGTGGCGCCGTGGTTGTCCGCGCGGGCGGCGCAGGAAGCCGAGCGCGCGGTGCGGGTGGATCGGGCGGAGTTCACCGCGCAGGCACTCACGGTGCTCGATCACGCGGCGGAGCTTCGGGTCGCTGGCCGGCTCGATGCGGCACTCGACGCTGCCGCCGAGGCATCTCGGCGCGCGGTGACCGCGGAAGATGCGGCCGCCGCGCGCAGCGCCTGGTCCGCCGCGGCAACTCCGCTCGCCATCGGTGCAAGTGTGCTTGGCGCCTTGCTGATCGGCGTCACGCTCTATGGTCCGTCCGGCGGCGCACCGGGTGCGATGACACCCATGGCGCTCGCCGTGCTGGTCCTGCTCCCGCTGTCGGCATTCGAGGCGGTCGGCCCCCTGCCTGCCGCAGCGCAGGCGCTCGCCACCGCACGCGCAGCACTGCATCGCCTGACCGCGGCCGAGCACTCCGCGTCGAGGGACGGTGCGAGTGCGGACCGAGTAGCGGCACAACAACTCCCGGAGCTCCCGAGCGGCCGTCGCATCGCCGTGGTCGGGCCGAGCGGGGCTGGGAAGACCACGCTGCTGATGGTGTGGGCCGGGCTGTTCGGCACCCCACGTCCCGGGGTCACCTTCTTCGCGGAGGATGCCCACCTGTTCGGTACCTCGATCCTCGAGAACCTGCGGGTGGCCCGCGGTGACCTCACCGCGGACGAGGCGGAAACCGCTTTGCGCACAGCGGGTCTCGGCGACTGGCTGGCGGCACTACCGGAGGGCGTGCACACCGATCTGATCGGCGGCGCCGCCGCGGTGTCGGGTGGTCAGCGTCGCCGAATTCTGTTGGCGCGTGCTCTTGTCGCGCCCGCCCAGGTGTTGCTGCTCGACGAGCCCACCGAGCACATGGAGTCCGAGGCCGGCGCACAGCTGTTGCGCGAGTTGCTCGATGCCGACAGCGGGCTCGTGGCGCCTGATCGAACTGTGGTGGTCGTCACACATCAATTATCGTCGGACCACCGCGCGGACGTCATCGTGCGAGTCGACGCATCATCGCAGGTGACGGTCGATTTTCTCGATCATTCGATGACCTCTTCCGCCCGTGGAGAAATTCCGTTGCCGACCCGCTGACTCCTCGCTAAATTCATCAGTACGCGAGGAAGGAGGTGGTTCCAAGAATGGTTATTCAAAGGACACGTGAGGTGGCTGCGCGCTAGCGCCACCGCTGCAGGTGATTCGCCCGCGCGAGCGCTGACGAAAACCACGCAGTCACCCGACCCCCGAGCCCCTGGTTGAGTCCGACCAGGACCCGTGCGCCCCAACCGCGCACCGGTAGGGCTCGGGGGTCGTTCTCGTCCGCCCCTCCGAGTTACCCATGTTCTCGCGAGATCTGTTGTCCCGGTACGGAAAGAGATGAGCGGTAAGTCAGCCGATGTAGCGCTGTAGGCGGGCGGATAGGCGGGGGGCCAGCGGGCCGTCGGCCACCACGCGCTCCTCGACGTAGGCGAGGTCGCCGCCTTCGACGATGCCGTACAACCGCTTCGCGCCGCCGACCACGATGCCGGACTGGCTGCGGATCACCACGTCGGTGGCGAGTTCCCAGGACGACTGGGTGAGTGCCTGGCCGTAGAAGAGTTCGACGATGCCGGTGCTGTGCGTGAGCAGCAGCTCGATCACCTCGTCGTTGCCGTCGATGCCGACCCGCCAGAATCCGCTCTCACGCAGATCGGGGCCGCCGTACTCGCCCTTGGCGTCGATCACCCAGGACCGGGATTCCCACGACAGGTAGTCGCCACCATCGTGCGAGACGACGATCTGCTGCCCGAACCGGTAGTCGCCACGGTCGGGGTTGTTGCCTTCGCCCTCACCACGCCACACGCCGACCATCGGCAACAGCGCGAGCATGGACGCGCTGAGATCCGGCCCGAGGCGCAGATTGGCGGTATCGACGGGCAGCGGCAGATCGGGTAGCGCCGGAATGTTGCGGGCTCCGGTGGCCTTGGCGCGCTCAGCGGCCTCTGACACGGCTTGATCGCCGCTGCGACGGCCGGGTACGTCGGCCGCAGCGTTGCCGTTCAGTTGTTCACTCGCTCGCTCGGCTGGGCTGGAACCTTCGCTCGCGAGTTCGCTCATGACTCGGTGAACAGCCGATAGAAGACGTACAGACCGAACCAGCCGATCAGGATGGCGACGGCCACCAGCAGAATCTCGAAGAAGACGACCACATTTGGAGTCTAACGACAACAGCGAGCCGGTACACAAACGACCCCGGTGCTTCCCGTCATAGTGGGGAAGCCCGGGGCCGTTAGCTGCGTGAGGTTTCTTACATCCGTTTTACTTGGCGACCGCGACGTCGACGGGGTGAATGCCCGCACCGTCGGGACGGATCTCCGCGGAGCCGTTGCCCGCCGAGGAGAGCGCACGCACGGTCCATGCGCCCGGTGCCGCGAAGAAGCGGAAGTCGCCGGTGCCCGAGGCGACGACCTCGGCGGTGAAGTCACCGTTGCCGTCGAGCAGGCGCACGAACGCGCCGCCGACCGGCTGCCCGTCGGTGCTCAGGACGCGGCCGGTGATGACCGTCTCCTTCTCCACGTCGACGCCTGCGGGGATGGCCTGACCCTGGGTAGGTGCTGCGCACATGGTTATGCTCCCAACTCGATCGGTGCACCGACGAGGGAGCCGTACTCGGTCCAGCTCCCGTCGTAGTTCTTGACATTGCTGTGGCCGAGCAACTCCTGCAGCACGAACCAGGTGTGCGAGGAACGCTCGCCGATCCGGCAGTAGGCGATGGTCTGCTTCTCGCCGTCCAGGCCCGCTTCCTTGTAGAGCTCGGCGAGCTCGCCGTCGGACTTGAAGGTGCCGTCTTCGTTCGCGGCCTTGCTCCACGGCACGTTGATGGCACCGGGGATGTGGCCGGGGCGCTGGCTCTGTTCCTGCGGCAGGTGCGCGGGGGCCAGGATCTTGCCGGAGAACTCGTCGGGCGAACGGACGTCGACCAGGTTCTTGGTGCCGATCGCGGCGATGACCTCGTCGCGGAAGGCGCGGATCGACACGTCGGGGGCGGCCGCCTTGTAGGTGGTGGCCGGGCGGCTGACGCCGTCGGTGGACAGCGGACGGCCGTCGAGCTCCCACTTCTTGCGGCCGCCGTCGAGCAGCTTGACGTTGTTGTGGCCGTACAGCTTGAAGTACCAGTAGGCGTAGGCGGCGAACCAGTTGTTGTTGCCGCCGTACAGCACAACCTCGTCGTCGTTCGAAATGCCGCGCGCCGAGAGCAGATCGGAGAACTGCTCCTGGTTCACGAAGTCACGACGAACCTGATCCTGCAGGTCCTTCTTCCAGTCGAGCCGGACGGCGCCCTCGATGTGGCCACCGTCGTAGGCGGAGGTGTCCTCGTCGACCTCGACGAATACGACGCCGGGGGCGTTGAGGTTCTCTTCGGCCCAGTCCACGGAGACCAGGACATCGGAGCGAGCCATGTTGTTCCTTTCAGATGACTTGCAAGGGTCAGTTCGGTGCCGGGGACGGGGTGGCCCGACGGAAGCGGGCGACCAGTGGATAGATCTGGCAGCCCAGGCAAATCCCGAACGCCGCGTTCAAAAACGCTGCGAACAGGGCAAAGCCGGCGAACACCACGCCGACAACTGTGGAGCCGAGCACGAAGCCCAGCAGGCTGGCCACCGCGAAGACGAGGCCGAGCAGCTGCGCGAACTTCAGCGGCGGCACGGGTTCGGTCTCGGTGGTCGGTGCCACGCGCGGCGCGACGAACTTCGCGTAGATGCGGCCGTACGGATGCTTGCGCGGTCCGTAGGCGGCGCCGATCGCGAAGACGACGGCTTGGATGGCGATGAGCACCGCGGCGGCGACGGGGGAGAAGATGGCGGCGATCAGCACCAGGACCAGGACGGCGGTGGTGATCCACGCGGCGAAGCGTGGGCCGCGAACATCGACGTGAGCGGCAGGCCCGGAGGCGGTAGCTTGCGTCACCACGGAGGGACCCGGGAGCGGCGCATCAGATGCTGCCTGTCCGTTGGCATTTGGCTGATTCTGCGAAGTATTACGGATCTCAGTGGACATTATGCGTACTCCTGAGCTTGATGCGACTGGTGGCGGGAAAATTGCCAGTTCGCCGGGGGATCAAGAGATCACTCGCGCGGCGAACAAAGGTCGGCGTCAGGAAATCTGAGAGGGCCGACCGCTCAGCGGCACAGGCAGCAACAACCACCGAGGCGACACAGATCCACTGTGCGGCGTCGGGTGAGCATCAGCTCGTGGTTGGAAAGCACGAATGCAGTTTACCCAATTGGGCGGGGTAATTGGAGCCCGGGTTGCAGACAGTTCCGAATTGGGTCTGTCAAGGCGGCTATGCGGGTGGCGCGTTCGTGCGCTACGCGGCCACGGTCAGCGGCTCGAGCGCCGTGCGCAGATCGGTCACCTTCGGCACGCCGGAGATCCGAAAGCGTTCGCGGCCTTCACTATCGAAGACGAACGTGGTCGGCAGCGAGAGCACGTTGAGCTCCTTGGCCAGCGCGGGCTCGGCGTCGATGTCGACCTCGATGTCCAGCGGCGGCTGCGGCGACTCGGCCAGCTGGCCGGTGACATCGGCGACCACGCGCCGGACCGCGGCGCACGGCCCGCACCAGTCGGCGGAGAAGTGCAGCACGGCGGGGCCGGTTCCGGTGACGCCGACGGTGGCGAGCAGATCGGCGCGCGCGGACCGGGTTTCGATGACGTCGGCGACCCGGACCTTGCCGTCCCTGCGGCGCAGCACGATCCCCACCGCCACCGCGGCGAGCAACATCACTGCCAGAATTGTGATTTCAATCATGGTTGCTGCAATCGGTCGAGGTCGATCGTGACGTTCACGCCCTTGCCCTGCACCACGATTTGTCCGCCGTCTGCACGGACTTTCATGGGCTGGACACCGAACGGCAATTCCTTGATGTCGATAGTACGGGTGAACGCCGCGAGCACCGCTGGGCGTTGCTGCTCGGGCAGCATCGCGACCGGGACGGTGGTGGCGTCCGCGCCCTTGCACGAGCCGGTCGCCACGATCTTGACCTGACCGCCGTCGAGGAACAGGTCGGCCTGCACGGCCACGTTCTCGCCGGCGAACTGGGCGCCCGACTGCTCGGGCATGGTGCCGGTGAGGCACAGCTTGCCGTCGGTGGTGGTCATCCCCGATCCGCCGGAGCCGCCGGTGCCGTCGGATTTATCTGCCTCGGCGCCGTGCACCTGCAGGTTCGGGATGTTGAACAGCCTGCCGAGCTCGGTCGGCTTGATCCGCAGCGAGCTGTCGATCTGCTCCACCGGGACGTTGCGCAGGCTGCCGTCGACCAGCTCGCGCATCGGCAGCCGCACGCCGGTCAGCGTCGCCTCGAGCGGGAGCTCACCCGGAATATCGGGGCGCTTGCCGTAGGCCCGCATCAGCACCTTGTCGTAGCGGCCGTTGGCGGCTTCGACAAGGAACGGAAAGCTGCCGATGGACACCTCGGGGTCGGCGGCGAGGTCGGCGCCCGTGCGTAGCGCGCGCGAGACTCGATATTCCGAATAGGCCGCGACGCCGAAATCGATGACCACTGCCAGTCCCGCGAGAATCAGCAGCCCGATGATGAGCTTGCGCATTGCTGAACCTTATCGGCACCGTGCCTACGGTGCATTTCTGGTATCAGACATATCACTTGGGGTGCGTCGGCAACCCGGATGGCGAGGTCATCGGGGTTCACAGGCTAATCTTGCATCCGAATTACCTGTGATCAGCGACGTGGCCCCCGGCAGTGTGGCTGTTGTCCTCGGAGCTACGAGATGGGAGGAGAAGCTTGTGGAGCTGCTCCTGCTGACCTCTGACCCCAACCCCGAGTCGGTGCTGCCCTCGTTGGCCTTGCTGGCGCACAACGTGCGTCCGGCGCCCACCGAGGTCTCGTCGCTGCTCGAGGCGGGATCCGCGGATGTCGCACTTGTCGACGCGCGCACCGATCTCGCCGCCGCGCGCGGCCTGTGCCGCCTGCTCGGCAGCACCGGTTCGTCGGTGCCGGTCGTCGCGGTGCTGACCGAGGGCGGCCTGGTCGCGGTGAACGCGGACTGGGGCCTCGACGACATCTTGCTGCCAGGCACCGGGCCTGCCGAGCTGGACGCCAGGCTGCGGCTGCTCGTCGGCCGCAACGGCGGCGTCGCCAGCCCGGAGAACAGCGGCAAGATCACCCTCGGTGAGCTGGTGATCGACGAGGGCACCTACACCGCGCGGTTGCGCGGGCGTCCGCTCGATCTCACCTACAAGGAATTCGAACTGCTCAAGTATCTTGCGCAGCACGCAGGCCGGGTGTTCACCAGGGCCCAGCTGCTGCAGGAGGTCTGGGGCTACGACTTCTTCGGCGGCACCCGCACGGTCGATGTGCACGTCCGACGGCTGCGCGCCAAGCTCGGCAGCGAGTACGAGTCGCTGATCGGCACCGTGCGCAATGTCGGCTACAAGGCGGTGCGGCCGTCGCGGACCGCGAAGGGCGAGGCGGTGCCTGTCGCGGACGACGAGCAGGAGGGGACCGACGACGTGCCGCTCGCTCCGGTCAACGGCTCTGCGCAGTGAGCTCGGCGCCCGCGCCGGATAATCCGAAATACCGGCGCGTCATTATGCGTTCGCATGACGTTCAAGCGTCCGATTGGTGCCGCCGACCGGCCGCGAAATGTTGAGCGACGGAATGACGTTGTCCGGGTGGGGAACCCGCTCGGGGACCCGACATCCGGCGACGAATGGAGTCCGATGACCGGCGCGGCAACACGGTGGACCGAGCGCATCGGCGCGGAAGCGGCCGCCGAGGTCCGGCAGTTGCTCGACCGGGCGACCGCCGCCGACGGGGTTGCTCCGATCTCCGAACAAGCCGTTCTTTCGCTGGCGACGGCCGACGAACCCGAGGTGAGGCACCTGCTCGCCGAGCAGGACGGCCGGATTGCCGGATACGCGAATCTTGTTCCCGCGCATGGTGAACATCCCGCCATGGCCGAGGTCGCGGTCGACCCGCCCGCGCGCGGCAATGGCATCGGCACCGGCCTGGTCACGGCCGCGCTCGCCGAGGGCGGGCCAGGTGCCAGGGTCTGGGCGCACGGCGATCGGCCCGCCGCCAAAGCCGTCGCGGCTCGTCTCGGTCTACATACCGCGCGTGAGTTGTGGCAAATGCGCAGGGCGCTGGCAACGCCAGAGCTACCTGCTCTTCCCGTTCGAAGTGGAGTGACTCTCCGCACTTACTCCGGACCTGCCGACAACGCCGAATTGCTGCGCGTGAACAACGCCGCCTTCGCGTGGCATCCAGAACAGGGCGGCTGGTCCGAACGCGACATCGAGGCACGGCACGCCGAGCCGTGGTTCGACCCGAAAGGTCTGTTCCTCGCGACCGACACCGCGCACCCGGAGCGGGTCCTCGGATTCCATTGGACCAAGGTGCATTACGACGAAAAACCGCCGACCGGTGAGGTGTACGTGGTCGGCATCGATCCGGCCGCGCAAGGGCGCGGGCTCGGCCGCCTGCTCACCCTCGCCGGTCTGCACTACCTGCGCGATCGCGGCCTCGCCGAGGTGCTGCTCTACACCGAGGCCGACAACGCCGCTGCCGTACACACTTACACCCGACTCGGGTTCGCTCCCGCGCATATCGATGTCGCGTATTCGGCGGCCGAAACTGAATAGCAGGGGCCGCTCCGGGGGTGCCTGAGTAAAACTGCGGCTAATGTCACACATAACGGGCTCAATCGCGCTTGCCTGTTCACCCGCCGTTCACTCAGGTCGGTCCAGCTGTCAACCACGTGACTTTACGTTGATTGGTGGGGAGCCCACGGCTGCCTGGTGCGCAAGCTTCTCGCGAACTGCACCACATCACCCGTCCGGGCCGGTGAGGGACCGGGCGAGTAGGACGCCTTCACGGAGGAATAGTGAATCTCAAGCGCAGCAGCGCCCTTGCGGGTGTGCTGGCCGTCGGTGCCATGACGCTCGTCGCGTGCGGCAGTGATGAAAACACGCCGTCGGACCCCGCGAACGCAGCCAACAGCAGCGTCGCCTGTGGCGGTAAGAAGGCGCTCAAGGCCAGCGGTGCGACGGCGCAGAAGAACGCCATGGACCGCTTCGTCGCCGCCTACGAGGCGAACTGTGACGGCTACACGCTCAACTACACCTCGAGCGGCTCGGGCGCGGGCGTCAACGAATTCATCGGCGGCCAGACCGATTTCGGTGGCTCCGACTCACCGCTGAGCTCGAAGAAGGAAGAGCCTGCCAAGGCGCAGGAGCGATGCGGCGCACCGGCGTGGAACCTGCCCACCGTGTTCGGCCCGATCGCGATCACCTACAACATCGACGGCGTGACCGATCTGGTGCTGGACGGCCCGACCGCAGCCAAGGTCTTCAACGGCGCCATCGCCACCTGGGATGCCCCCGAGATCAAGGCACTGAACCCGAACGCCAAGCTGCCGTCCGACAAGATCGCTGTGATCTTCCGCAGCGATGAGTCCGGCACCACCGACAACTTCCAGCTCTACCTGGACGCGGCCTCCGACGGCGCGTGGGGCAAGGGCGCGGGCAAGGCCTTCACCGGCGGTGTCGGCGAGGGCGCGAAGGGCAACGAGGGCACCTCGGCCGCGATCAAGAACACCAAGAACGCCATCACCTACAACGAGTGGTCGTTCGCGAAGTCGCAGAACCTGTCCATCGCGCAGATCATCACCTCGGCCGCCAAGACCCCGGTGAAGCTGGACACCGCGTCCGCGGGCAAGGCCATCGACGGTGTGAAGATCAAGGGTGAGGGTAACGACCTGGTGCTCGACACCAGCTCGTTCTACAAGCCGACCGAGGCGGGGGCGTACCCGATCGTGCTGGCCACCTACGAGATCGTGTGCTCCAAGTACAAGGACGCGGAAACCGCCAAGGCAGTCAAGGCGTTCCTGAACTCGGCCACCACCAACGGCCAGAAGGGCCTTGACGAGGCCGGTTACATCCCGATCCCGGACAAGTTCAAGACACGCCTCAACACCGCGATCAACGCCATCTCCTGATCGCATCGCCATGACCGTGCACCCTGAGGTGGCCGCTGCGGGCTCGTCGGACTCGATGGGCCCGCATGCGGCTGGAGATACTTCGCAAATGCCGAGCACACCTAGCACCGAACCGGCCAAAGCCAAGGGCCGTCAGTTCCACAGCCAGCGCGCCGAGATCATCTTCCGGTCATTGGCGACGGCAGCCGGTGCGACTATTGTCGCCGCCATCGCATTGATCGCGATATTCCTGCTGATTCGCGCAGTGCCCTCGGTCATGGCGAACGAAGCAAACTTCGTCACCAGCACCGAATTCAGCACCGGCGATGCCGACCACCTACGGTTCGGTATCAGGGACCTGTTCATGGTCACGGTGCTGAGTTCGATCTTCGCGCTGGTGATCGCGGTACCCATCGGGGTGGGTATCGCGTTGTTCCTCACCCACTACTCGCCGAAGATACTGGCGCGTCCGTTCGCGATGCTCGTCGACCTGCTGGCCGCGGTACCGTCGATCGTGTTCGGTCTCTGGGGCTTCCTGGTGCTCGCGCCCCAGCTGGAACCGGTACAGACCTTCCTGAACGACAACCTCGGCTGGTTCTTCCTGTTCTCTGACGGCAATGTGTCGATCGGCGGCGGCGGCACGATCTTCACGGCGGGCATCGTCCTCGCGGTGATGATCCTGCCGATCATCACCTCGGTTTCCCGTGAGGTCTTCAACCTGACTCCGGCCGAACACATCGAGGCCGCCCACGCGTTGGGCGCTACGAAGTGGGAGATGGTGCGGATGACTGTGCTGCCCTACGGTCGCAGCGGTGTGATCGCCGGCTCCATGCTCGGCCTCGGTCGTGCGCTCGGTGAGACGATCGCGGTACTGGTGGTGCTGCGTACTTCGGCGCAGGCGGGGCACTGGTCGGTGTTCGACGGCGGCTACACGTTCGCCTCCAAAATCGCCTCCGCGGCTTCGGAATTCAGTTCTCCGCTGCCGACAGGCGCTTACATTGCCGCAGGCTTCGTGCTATTCGCGCTGACATTCGTCGTCAACGCGCTGGCACGGCTCGCGGCAGGCGGAAGGGTGAACTGATGACAACGACGCTCGACAAGCCGATCAAGGCGCCGACGTTCCGGCATGTGAGCACAAGCAGGCGGATCCGCAACAACGTCGCGACCGGCGTGGTCTGGGTGTGCTTCGCGATCGCGCTGATTCCGCTGGCCTGGGTGCTCATCATGGTGGTGAGCAAGGGCTTCGACGCGATCGCGTCGCTGGACTGGTGGCAGAAGTCGCAGAAGGGCATCCTGCCCGAACAGTCCGGAGGCGGTGTCTACCACGCGATCTACGGCACCATCGTGCAGTCGGCCGTCGCCGCGGTGATCGCGGTGCCGCTCGGCATCATGGCCGCCGTCTACCTGGTCGAGTACGGACGCGGCTGGCTCGCGAAGACCACAACGTTCATGGTGGACATCCTGGCGGGTGTGCCGTCCATCGTCGCGGCGCTGTTCATCTTCGCGCTGTGGATCGCTACCTTCGGAGCTCCGCAGAGTTCCTTCGCCGTGTCGTTGGCTCTGGTGCTGCTGATGCTGCCGGTGGTGGTACGCAGCACCGAGGAAATGCTGAAGCTCGTTCCGAACGAGTTGCGTGAGGCGTCCTACGCATTGGGGATTCCGAAGTGGAAGACGATCGTGCGGATCGTCGTACCGACCGCGGCCCCGGGCATGATCAGCGGCATCCTGCTCGCCCTCGCCCGCGTCATGGGCGAGACCGCGCCGGTGCTGGTCCTCGTGGGTTACGCCAAGTCGATCAACACCAACCTCTTCGACGGCAACATGGCCTCGCTGCCGCTGCTGATCTACCAAGAGCTGGCGAACCCGGAGGCCGCAGGCAGGGAGCGCGTGTGGGGCGCGGCACTGACGCTGATCCTGCTCATCGCGCTGCTGTACGCGGCGGCCGCGGTCGTCAACAAGCTGCTTACGCGGAACCGATAGGAAACTCAGATGGCCAAGCGGATCGACGTCAAAGACCTGAACATCTACTACGGCAAGTTCCACGCGGTCGCCGACGTGAAGCTGAACGTGTTGCCGCGCAGTGTGACCGCCTTCATCGGACCGTCGGGTTGCGGTAAGTCCACGGTGCTGCGCTCGCTCAACCGCATGCACGAGGTGATTCCCGGCGCCCGCGTCGAAGGTGCGGTGCTGCTGGACGGCGAAGACATCTACGGTGCGACTGTCGACCCGGTCGGCGTGCGGCGCACCATCGGCATGGTGTTCCAGCGCCCGAACCCGTTCCCCACCATGTCGATTCGCGACAATGTGGTGGCCGGGCTCAAGCTGCAGGGCGTGCGCAACAAGAAGGAGCTCGACGAGGTCGCCGAGCGCTCGCTGCGCGGCGCGAACCTGTGGAACGAGGTCAAGGATCGGCTCGACAAGCCGGGTGGCGGCCTGTCCGGCGGTCAGCAGCAGCGACTGTGCATCGCCCGTGCGATCGCGGTGTCCCCGGACGTGCTGCTGATGGACGAGCCGTGTTCGGCGCTCGACCCGATCTCCACGCTCGCGATCGAGGACCTGATCACCGAGCTGAAGAAGGAATTCACGATCGTCATCGTCACCCACAACATGCAGCAGGCTGCGCGTGTGAGTGACCAGACCGGCTTCTTCAACCTGGAGGCTCAGGGCAAGCCGGGTCGGCTGATCGAGATCGACGACACCGAGAAGATCTTCTCCAACCCCGGCCAGAAGGCGACGGAAGACTACATCTCCGGTCGCTTCGGCTAAAAGTACCGCGCCGCAAGACCAGAAAGGCCCACACCGGATAGGTGCGGGCCTTTTCTGCGTGTGTCAGCCGGAGCGAGTGTGTCGTCTATGGCGTTCGGGCGGCGGCAGCGCAGCCGGGATGTCGGGCGCTGCCGGAGGTTTTGGGTAAGGCATACCGAATAGGTTGGGTATCAACCTATTCGGGGAAGACCAGGCTTTCTCAAGCCTCGACGTCCGGGTCCGGCGGAAGCACGCCGGTGACGAGGAAGATGACGCGGCGGCCGATTTCGACGGCGTGGTCGGCGAAGCGCTCGTAGTAGCGGCCGAGCAGCGTGACGTCGACCGCAGCGGCGACGCCGTACTTCCAGTCCCGGTCCATCAGCAGGCTGAAGAGGTGACGGTGCAGATCGTCCATCGCCTCGTCGTCCTCGTTGAGCTGCGCGGCGCGCTCCGGATCACGGGTCTCCAGCACCTCTTTGGCGCCTGCGCCCATGTTGACGGCGATGCGGCCCATCTCGGCGAAGTAGCCGTTGACCGCCTCGGGTAGCGCGTGATTGGGGTGCCGCCTGCGCGCCACCTTGGCGACGTGCAGTGCCAGTGCGCCCATGCGGTTCACGTCGGCAACGATCTGGATCGCGCTCACCACTTGCCGCAGGTCGCCAGCGACCGGTGCCTGCAACGCAAGCAGCGCGAACGCTTTCTCCTCGGCGTCCTGGATCAGCTCGGCGATCCGGTCGGACTCGGTGATCACCTGCTCTGCCAGAGCGAGGTCGGCTTGGAGCAATGACTGGGTGGCCCGATCCATGGCCGCCCCCGCCAGGCCGGCCATCTCGCCCAACAGGTGGGCGAGATCGGCCATTTGCTCGTTGTAGATGACACGCATGAAATCAGACATTAGTTCCCGGCGCTGACGGTGTCACCAACGGAGGGTGAATGCCCGGTGCCGATGGTTAGCGGTGGTGTTGCCGCAGGTGGGGGCGGTATCTACTTGCAGGTGTCGTCGGCGGCGTTCATGTGCTCCAGATCGGAGGGCAGCACGACCGGCGTCGCGTCCGCGGCGGGCGTGGTCGACACGTTCGTGATCGGGTCGCCGAACGGGGTCGGCGGCTTGATCACCCCGCCGTAGTTCTCGCCGAGCACGACCTCGACGGTGGCGCCGAGCTCGTTGGCCATCTCCAACGTTGCTCCGGCGATCGAGGTGGCGACCGTCGCCGCCTCGGCCTCGTGCCCGCTGGAGTAACGGATCTTGGTGGTCTTCGAGGACCCCTCCGAGAAGTTGCCGGTGCTGTTGATCTGGAAACCCTGGTTGGCCAGCTTGGTGGCCGCGGTCGCCGCCATGCCCGCCGTCCCGGTGCCGTTGGAGACCAGCAGCGGGACGCTGCCCGGGTTGACCGCGGTCAGCTTCGGCGGGGCGGGCGGCGGTGCCGTGCTCGACTCGGGCGCAGGCGGCGCCTTCTTCTCGCCGGGCAGCGGCCGGTCGTCGATGATCGCGCGGAAGAGGGCCTTGATGTCGGTCTCGCGCGGGATCTCGTTGCCGTAGGAGGTGGTGCCCGCGGTCGGGATGGTCAGGAAGGTCACCGCGCCCGCGTCGACCTTCTGCAGCGAACGGCCGAGGGTCAGCAGTGCTTTCGCATCCACCTTGTCCACCCAGGTGTGCTCGGTGAACGCAGCGATGAAGCCATTCAACTTGCCTGGATCGAACAGCACCCTGCCGGACAGCGCACCGCGCAGCAGCGACGCCAGGAACCGCTGCTGGCGGTTGATGCGGTCGTAGTCGCTGCGCTCTTCGCCCTTGACGTGCCTGGCACGGACGTAGTTGAGCGCGGTCTCGCCGGAGATGTGTTGCTGGCCCGTGGTTTCCAGGACCGTGCCGAGGACATCGTCGACGATCGGCTTGGTCGTGCAGATATCAACGCCGCCGACCTGATCGACCATCCGCTCGAACCCGGCGAAGTCGATGCTGATGAAGTGCCCGATGGTCAGGCCTGTCATCTTCTTGATCACGTTCACCAGGCACTTCGGTCCGCCGAGCGCGTAGACGGCGTTGAGCTTGTCGCCGATGGCCGACGGGAAGGATTCGGTGGTGTACTGGACCTTTTCGTTGTCCCAGCCGTTGCACACCGGGCGGGTGACATCGAGGTCGCGGGGGAAGGAGACGACGACGACCCGCGAGCGGTTCTTCGGGATGTTCACCAGCATGACCGTGTCCGCGCGCGAACCTTCGGCGTCGTCGAGCGTGCCTGCGCCGAGCTGGCCGTTGGCGCCGACCCTGGTGTCGGTGCCGACCAGCAGGAAGTTCTCGTCACCGAGCTGCGCGCCCGAGTCGACGACATCGTCGTCGTTGCCGTCGATCGCCTCCACCTGAGTGAAGCCGTCGGTGGTGTAGCGCAGATAGCTCCAGCCGCCACCGGTGGACAGCAGACAGAGCACGGCGAACATCACCAGGGTCGAGCGTCCGATGACGAGCAGGCGCTTGTTCCTGCGCTGTTTACTGGCCGCCAGCCGGGACAGGGGGACAGCGCCGACCGATTTGGGTGGTGCGGCACCGTCGCTGCCCTTGCTGTCCTTCTTGCGCTTGGCACGCGGGGTCTCGTCGAGCGGCGGCAGGATGTCGGTGACCTCTTCGGCCGCCTCCTGTTCGGCGCGTGCGGGCGGCGGAGTGCGCCTGCTGTCCTCGGCGGGCGGGCGCCGGTCCGGCGTCCGCGCGGCGGGGGTGCCCGCGATGTCCTGGGCTACCGGGGAACTGCCCGTGCGCGGCGGCGCGGCGGCCGGGC
>NZ_BDAY01000068.1 GCF_001612685.1 Nocardia altamirensis NBRC 108246 | reverse complement strand
CTCTAGCCTCTGTGAATAGTGCGCAGGATCTGTGGAACCTCGAGGGTGGGGTTGGCGCCGCGTGGTCACAGCGGCTGATCTGGTGGGATCGCAGAGGCTCGGCACTATTCACAGAGGCTTTAGCCTCTGTGAACAGTGCGCAGGGTTTGTGGAACCTAGTGCTGCACAGTCACTTACCGTTTCTGGACCGTGCGGTTCGGCCTAGCGTCCGAGCGGGCCGGGGTGCTGGTACTGCTGCGCACCCACGTAGCCGAAGTCGTCGGCAACCATGGCGGCCAACTCCAACAGGGCGCGCCGGGTGGGCTTGCTCACCAGCTCGAGGTCGATCTCTGCGCCCTCGGCGAGGTGATCGTCGAACGGCACCACCTGAACGGCGCGCGTGCGATCGAGGAACAGCTTGCGCAACTGGTCGAGGTCGACCGTGGAAGCGCCGCGCCGTGAGGCATTCACCACCACGACGGTGCGCTCGACGAGCTTGCCGTATCCGTGGTGGTCCAACCAGTCCAACGTCGCCGAGGCACTGCGCGCGCCGTCGATGGCGGGCGAGGTGACCAGCACCAGCGAGCTCGCCATGTCGAGCACGCCTGCCATGGCCGAGTGCATCAGGCCGGTGCCGCAGTCGGTCAGGATGATGTTGTAGAACGACTGCAGGATGCTGATGGCCTTGCGGTAATCAGCCTCGCTGAAGGCCTCGGAGACCGCCGGATCCTGTTCGCTGGCAAGCACTTCCAGTCGGCTCGGGGCCTGCGAGGTATGCGCCCTGACGTCGGAGTACCTGCTGATGTGCTGGTCCTCGAGCAGGTTGCGGACGGTGGAGCGGGTCTGCCGGGGCACCCGGTGCGCGAGCGTGCCGAGGTCGGGATTGGCGTCGATCGCGATGACGCGGTCGCCGCGCAGCGAGGCGAACGTGGAGCCGAGGCCGACCGTGGTCGTTGTCTTGCCGACGCCACCCTTGAGCGAGAGGATCGCGATCCGATAGTCGCCGCGCACCGGCTGATTCACCCGGTCGACGAGGTCGCGGAAGACGACGTCGGCCGCGGACTCACCCGGATTGAGCATGCCGCCGGTGGCCTTGTGCACGGCCCGGCGCCACCCGCTGCGCGGTGCCCGGCGGGCGCGCTTGAGCAGGTTCAGGTCGTTGACGGAATGGCCGGGCTGTCCCGGCGCAGGCACGTGCTGCGGCTGGAACGGCTGGGCGGGCTGATGGGGATTCGGTCCCTGCTGCCAACTCGGCGGCCCCTGCGGCTGCTGCCCCATCGGCGGTGGCGGCTGGTAGGCGGGCGGCGGTGGCGGCTGGTGGGTGACCGGCGGTGGCGGCGGCGCCCAGCTGTAGATCGGTCCGGCAGGCTGATCTGCCTGCGGCGCACCGGCTTCGGCATGGTCCTGCGATACCCGACGGACCAGCCCGTCGGGGCCGATCTCCTGCCGGTACTCGCCGTAGCCCTGGTCGTAGCCCGGCGCCTCGGCAACCTGATGGCTGCCGCTCACTGGCTGGTACGCGCCGGTCTGATATGGCTCATATGCGCCAGTCGGCGCGAACGGCCCTGGGTTCGGCGGGGCATACCCGCCGTACTGCTCGGCGTTGGGCGGGGGGAAACCTTCGGGCGGGCCATAGGGCTGAGGCGGCATCGACGCCTGCGGGTACGACACGGTCTGATCCGTCGACCCACCGAAGTCGGGCTCGGCCGCGGCCTTGTCCGGCTGATCCGCTTCCGCGAGCTCGGAATCCGGCACTTCCACGTCACCGCTCTGCTCTGCCGACTGGTCGGCGGCCTGCTCCGACTCGGTGCCGTCGGCGGTGTCCACCGCTTGACTCTGCAGCCAAGGCGGTGAGGTCGGGTTGTGGTCGTTAGTTGTCACAGTTCCCCCATCTGCTCGGGACTTCGAGCAGAGAGCTCGGCGCTTGAAGTGCGAATCCAACGCTAGCACGGGGTTCACACAGCCGCGTCCCGGTATGGAAGGCAGACGCGCCAGGATGACACGCCGCTGATTTGTGGTCTCCGACAGCAAGATCGAGAGCCGGACGCGCAGTCGGTCGACGACCGCGGCGTCCGGCTCCTACCGTACTCGACCTGGGGCTATCAGTGGGCCCGGTTGACCGCGGAGACCACCGCGCGCAGTGATGCGGTGGTGATGGAGGTGGCGATGCCGACGCCCCAGACCACCTTGTCGCCGATCGCGCACTCGACGTAGGCCGCGGCCTGTGCGTCGTCGCCCGCGGACATCGCGTGCTCGGAGTAGTCCAGCACCCGCACCTCGAAGCCGACGGTCGCGATCGCGTCCACGAACGCGGCGAGCGGGCCGTTGCCGGTGCCGGTGATCTCCTGCTCGACACCGTCGACCTTGACCACCACCGAGATGGTGTCGGTGCCGCCGTCGGTCTCCGAGGCCGTCACCTTCTGCCGGATCCGCTCCAGCGGCCGGATCGGGCTCAGGTACTCGTCGGCGAAGACGTCCCACATCTCCTTCGGCGTGACCTCGCCGCCCTCGCCGTCGGTGATCCGCTGCACGGCCTGGGAGAACTCGATCTGCAGCCGGCGCGGCAGCGCCAGACCGTGGTCGGTCTTCATGATGTAGGCGACGCCGCCCTTGCCGGACTGCGAGTTGACCCGGATGACCGCCTCGTAGGTGCGGCCGACATCCTTGGGGTCGATCGGCAGGTACGGCACCGCCCAGATGATGTCGTCGACATCCGCGTCGGCGTCGTCGGCCGCGACCTTCATCGCATCCAGGCCCTTGTTGATGGCGTCCTGGTGGCTGCCGGAGAAGGCGGTGTAGACCAGGTCGCCGCCGTACGGGTGGCGCTCGGCGACCGGCAGCTGGTTGCAGTACTCGACGGTGCGCCGGATCTCGTCGATGTCGGAGAAGTTGATCTGCGGGTCGACGCCGCGGGAGAACAGGTTCATGCCGAGGGTGACCAGGCAGACGTTGCCGGTGCGCTCGCCGTTGCCGAACAGGCAGCCCTCGATCCGGTCCGCGCCTGCCTGGTAGCCCAGCTCGGCCGCGGCGACCGCGGTGCCGCGATCGTTGTGCGGGTGCAGCGACAGCACGATCGAATCGCGGCGGGCCAGGTTGCGGCTCATCCACTCGATCGAATCGGCGTAGACGTTCGGCGTCGCCATCTCGACGGTGGCGGGCAGGTTGATGATCAGCGGCTTCGCCGGGGTCGGCGCGATGATCGCGGAGACCGCGTCGCACACATCCTTGGCGTATTCCAGCTCGGTGCCGGTGTAGGACTCCGGGCTGTATTCATAGCGCCAATTGGTGTCCGGGTACCGCTTCTCGATCTCCAGGCACAGGGTCGCCGCGTCGGTGGCGATCTTCTTGACGGCCGCGCGGTCCGCGCGGAACACCACCTTGCGCTGCAGGATCGAGGTGGAGTTGTAGAAGTGCACGATCACGTTCTGCGCGCCCGCGCAGGCCTCGAAGGTGCGCTCGATCAGTTCGGCGCGGCACTGGGTCAGCACCTGGATGGTGACGTCGGCGGGGATGGCGCCGTCCTCGATGATCTCGCGGACGAAGTCGAAGTCGGTCTGGCTCGCGGACGGGAAGCCGACCTCGATCTCCTTGTAGCCCATCCGGACCAGCAGGTCGAACATGCGGCGCTTGCGGGCCGGGCTCATCGGATCGATGAGCGCCTGGTTGCCGTCGCGCAGGTCGACCGCGCACCAGCCGGGCGCGACATCGATGATCTTGTCCGGCCAGGTGCGGTCGGGCACCGTGACGGGCTCGACCTCTTCGGCGAAGGGCCGGTACCGGAAGGTCGGCATCGAGGAGTTCTTCTGCGCGTTCCAAGCGGCCTGGTCAGTGGGGGCGGGCTTGGACGGCGGCACGATGGTGCGGGAACCGGATACGAAGGCGTCAGCGGGGGACATGGCGATTTTCTCCGAAGGGTGTGGGTGTTTCCCAAAGGGTTTGGGTCGACCGGCGCGGCAAAACCCCGCGACGGGAGCCGGTCCGATCAGGACCCGTCGCGGCGGCCGAGAAGAAGAGCCCGCTGCATGATGTCGGCGAGTTTACCGTGTCGCAGTTCACCCCGGAAAGGGCGGTCCCGTCGCCGGGTCATCCGATGACTCGGTTACCGTTCGAACCAGGAACAAAACGCTTGTACGGGCCACGGGCTCGACGAGACGTCGAACGGATTTTCATATGACATGGCTGGAACAGCTGGCCGTCTTCGGTGCGGGCATCGCAGCGGGCGGCATCAACACCATCGTCGGGTCGGGGACCTTGATCACCTTCCCGGTGCTCCTCGCGTTCGGGTTGCCGCCGGTGACCGCGAACGTATCGAACACCATCGGCCTCGTGCCAGGCGCGATCAGCGGCGTGCACGGCTATCGCAGGGAACTCGCCGGGCAGCGAGAACGGTTGCTGCACTTGGGCACCGCCTCGTTGCTCGGCGGCATCACCGGCGCCGTGCTGCTGCTGGTGTTGCCCGCGAACGCGTTCAAGGCGATCGTGCCCGTCCTCATCATCGCGGCGCTGGTGCTGGTTGTCGTGCAGCCCAAGCTCTCGCGCTGGGTCAAGGAGCGGCGGGACAACGGTGCCGCGCCCGCGCCGAAGCACGGCGGCCCGATCCTGTTCGTCGCGGTCTTCGCGACCGGCATCTACGGCGGCTACTTCGGCGCGGCGCAGGGTGTGCTGCTGCTCGGCTTGCTCGGGGTGTTCGTGCACGAGGACATTCAGCGGCTCAACGGCATCAAGAACGTGCTCGCGCTGGTCGTGAACGGGGTCTCCGCGCTGATCTTCGTCGTGGTCGCCGACGTGGACTGGCGCGCCGTCGTGTTGATCGCGCTCGGCTCGATCATCGGCGGCCAACTCGGTGCGAAGATGGGCAGGCGGATGCCGCCCATGGCGTTGCGTGCGGTCATCGTCGTGGTCGGCACCATCGCGGTGATCCGGTTGCTGATGTCGTAGGAGGTGGCGTAGTGGTGGGCTCATGGTGTCCATCGCCACCGATCTCAGGGTGCAAGTCATCCCTGCGGCGGACGACGGTCCTGCGGCAGCGTCCCAAGATAATCGGTATGCGTGGGTGGAGGATCGTCGTTGTCGCCGCGGTGATGACGGCGTTGGCGCCGTTGATCGGGTGCGTGCGTCAGGGTGTGCACGAACAAGCGGTGGCGGGCCTGGTCGCCCAGGCCGACGCCGCGTCGACGCCGTCGTTGGCGTGGACGTCCTGCCAGGAGAAGGACCTGAGCAGGCTGCAATGCGCCACTGCGACTGTGCCGCTCGACTACGCACACCCGGACGGCCCGACGCTCGCACTCGCGCTGGTCCGCCAGCCTGCGACCGATGCGTCCCGCCGCATCGGCACCCTCTTCACTGCGGCGGGCGGGCCGGGTGGTTCCGGGTTGCACTGGGCCGCAAGGGATCAGATGTTCCCCGGCGAGATCGCCCGCCGCTTCGACGTGGTGACCTTCGATCAACGCGGAACCGGCCGCAGCGCACAGGTCCGCTGCTTCCCGAATCCTGAAGAGCAGCAACGATTCTGGGCCAGCGTCTGGGTGCCGCCGCGCAACGCCGAGCAGGAGGCGGCGCAGGCGCGATTCAGTCGCGACCTGTCGGCGAGCTGTGCCGCGAACAGCCCGGAGTTGCTGCCGCATCTCACCACGGTCGACGCCGCCCGCGATCTCGACCTGCTGCGCCGTGCCGTCGGCGACAAGAAGCTGACCTATGAGGGTGGCTCGTACGCAAGCTATCTCGGCGAGGTGTACGGCGCGCTGTTCGGCGACCGGGTGCGTGCGCTGAACCTCAGCTCGATGATCGATCCGGACTCCTACACCTCCGACTCCCGCGCCCAGGTGGCCGAGTCGGCGGCGGGCACCGAGGAGGTGTTGTCGGAATTCTTCCGGCTGTGCGCCCAGGCAGGCCCGTCCCGCTGCGCGTTCGCCGGGCCGGTCAAGCCGAATGCCGACCAGGTTCTCGGCGACCAAAAAGCAAGTGGCAGTGCCGATCTCCAGGATCGCGACACCGCATTGCTGGACCGGCTGCGGCAGGGCCCTGTCCTGGTCGGCGAGGGTGAGCAGGCCCGTTCGGTCACCTACGCCGAGGTCGTCGGCCAGCAGGCGATGCTGCTCTACGACGTCGAACAGGGCTGGCCGACGCTGGCCCGGCTCCTGACCGAGGTGGACCGAGGCGCCGCGGGCAACGCGGAGGTCGTCCGCGGGATCCTCGACAAGTACCGCTTCCCGCCCGACTTTCTCGACGCGTTCATCGCGATTTCCTGCGCGGACAAGACCTTTGTGCGGGACCCGGACCAATGGCCCGCGATGACAAAGGAACTGGCCGCGACCAGTCCCACCTACGGCGGCTTCTGGCTGTACCTGCACCAGCCGTGCGCGTCGTGGCCGAGCCCGCAGGGCGGCTACCCGCAGCGCTACCCCGGCCCGTGGATTCTGCGCTCGGACGTGCCAGCGCTGCTGTTCAACAATCGGTTCGATCCGGTGACACCGCTCACTGCCGCGCGCACGGCGCAGCAGGCGTTGGTCAACGCGCGGCTGGTGGTTGTCGAGGGTGGTTACGGTCACGAGACCGAAGGGGACTGCATCAAGAACCTGCGGGAGCGCTACCTCATCGATCAGCAGCTGCCCGCACCTGGCGCGACCTGCAAAGCCGATCAAGCGCCGTTCGCGGGCTGAGCGGATTCGCGACCGAGCAGGTCACCCGGGCTGTCTCGCGCTGTCGCCCGCTCGTCACCCCACGTTCGGCGGGCGTCAGGCCGAGGTCGGTGAACCGACGGGATAATGGAAGGGGGACAACGGATGACGTTGCGGGAACGACTGTTCAGCAGACGATTATCCCGGTAATCTGCGCACGGCCATGCGTGATGAGGGAGGTGGCTGGGTGCGTAGACGCGCCTTCTTCAAAGCAGCGGGAACAGCTGCACTGTTCGGTGCTGCACTGGGCTCGGCGACGACTGCCCGACCGGCGGCCGCGGATCCGGTCTGGAATCTGCTGTTCCAGCAGTGGGTACCGGAGATCTTCGCGCCGCTACCCGATCCACCCGAACATTCGCCTGCGATCGTCATCGGCTCCGGCTTCGGCGCCGCGGTCACCGCGCTGCGGCTCGCCGAGGCCGGCATCGCCAACACCGTGCTCGAACGCGGTTCGCGCTGGCCGAACGATCCGTGGCGGGAGATCTTCACCGGCGACGACCTGCCGGACGGCCGCGGCTTCTGGCACCGCACCAACTTCACCGGCGTCAGCAAGGTGCCGATGAACTTCGCCAGCTTCGGCGGCGTGCTCGACTGCACCAGTTACCCAGGCATCGATGTCTGGCGCGGCGCCGCGGTCGGCGGCGGCTCGGTGGTCTTCACCGGCGCGATGGTCGCCCCGGAGCGCCGCTTCTTCGACCATCTCTTCGGCGGCGCCGTCGAGTACGGCGAGCTGGACCGGGTCTACTACCCGCGAGTGCGCGAGATGTTGCGGCTGAACTCGATGCCGGCGGATGTCTACGGCGCTGCTCCGTTCACCCACTCCAGGGCCTGGGACGAACAGGTGCGCAAGGCGGGCTACCAACCGAAGTCCAACGACTCGATCTTCAACTGGGACGTCGTACGCGGCGAGCTGGCAGGCACGTGCAGGCCCTCGGCCACCGTGGCCCGCAGCAACCTCGGCAACTCCAACGGCGCGAAGTTCGACCTGAATCAGAACTACCTGAAGTACGCGCAGGACACCGGTCGCTCGGCGATCTTCCCCGGCCACCAGGTCGAGTCCATCGCGCAGGAACCGGGCGGCCGCTACTCGATCCGGGTGACCAAGCTCGCGCCGACCGGCGATGTGCTCAACACCAGGACGCTCACCTGCGATCAACTGTTCCTCGGCGCAGGCTCGGTCGGCACCTCGGAGCTGCTGGTTCGGGCACAGGCCACCGGCACACTGCCCAACCTCAACGAACACATCGGTGCAGGCTGGGGCACCAACGGTGACGTGGTGCTCGGCCGCGGCGCGAGCGCGCTGGCCGGCGTCGGCCAGGGCGTGCCGAGCGCGAGCCGGATCTTCGACGAGTCGGGCCTGCCGCTGAGCCTGGAAAGCTGGTACATCCCCGGCATTCCGTTCGAGACGGGCGCGCTGGCTTCGCTCGGCATGGTGCTCGACCCGGCCCGCGCCAAGTTCGGCTACGACGCCGCGACGAATCGGGTCGGTCTGTCGTGGCCGTCGAAGAACCGCGAGGACATGGTGGCCGCCGCCCGCGCGGTCGATCACCGGATCGCCGAACGCGCAGGCGCCGTCCTCGAATACGGCGCCATCGGCTACGACGCCAATGCGTTGTTCACCGCGCACCCGCTCGGCGGCGCGGTGCTCGGCAAGGCCACCGACGGCTACGGACGCGTGCACGGCCACCCCGGCCTGTACGTCATGGACGGTGCGGCCATCCCGGGCAGCACCGGAACGGTGAACCCGTCGTTGACCATCGCCGCCCTCGCCGAGCGCAATATCCAGGCGATCATCCGCGCCGGACGCTGAGACCGCGCCCGCCGGGGCGGCATGGCCTTAATCCATGCCGCCCCGGCGTGTTCGCATGTTCGCCATCCGTGCCGAGCGCTGCGTCGCCGACTACTGTCGGCGTGACCGTTCAGTGTCGAAGGGATTCCTCAGGTGGCAGCTGCGAGCACCATTCCGGTCAGCGAAGAACTCCCGCAAGGCGATTACCCGCGTAAGCCCCCTGCGCTGTTGACCGACTTCGTCATGCTGGCGCTGGCGATCGTTTCGGTCGCGCTGATCGTCTGGATCACCTTCTTCACGGTCTCCGCGCACACCCGCTCGATGATCGTGCTCGTCGACTGGTCGATCTGCGCGATCTTCGCGGTGGAGTTCCTGTGGCGCTGGCACCGCGCAGGCTGGCCGTGGACCTTCCCGTTCGTCTACTGGTACGAAGTCATCGGCATGATCCCGGTGACGAGCCCGTTCTTCCGCGGGTTCCGGCTGCTGCGGATCGTGGTGATCGTGGTCCGGCTGGCCAGGGTCGCCGACCGCGTCTTCGGCGACCGGATCACCGCCGCGATCGTCAACCGGTTCGTGCTGACCATCGTCGACACGATCAAGCGGCCGATGACCATCGCGGTGATGGACGAGGTCGCTGCGGTGATGCGCACCGGCCACTACACCCGCAACATCGCCGCGGCGCTGCAGGAGAACCGCGCCGAGCTGGACGAGATGATCCTCGAGCTGATCAAGAAGGATCCGCAGGCGGGCCGAGTGCGCTATATCCCGTTCCACGACGACATCATTCGGCTGATCGCCGACACCACGTTCCGCATCATGTTCCAGGTGCTCGAGGATCCGCGTACCGACGAACTGGTCGCAGATGTGTTGCGGGAGAACATCGATCAGATGCGGGAGGCGGTGCGCCACGATATCCGGGTGCCGCCGTCCGCGTACGGCCCGACAGCGGCCGAGCACGGCGTGCGGCACCACCTCAGTCGTGTGCCCCGTGCCTGATCTCGTCCCTCGGCTGTGCGAGTTTGATTGTCTCCCAGACGATCAGCGCCCCGAGCACGGCGGTGAGCAAGGTGAGTGAGGCCAGCGCGGGCAGCGCGCACGCGACCGGGATCAGCGCGAGCAGCAGCACGACGGTGACCACCCGCGGCATGCTGATCCGCCCTGTCGCATAGTGTTTCGCGCCGATCAGCGCGATCAGATACAGCACGACACCGCCGTACAACGAGAACAGCGGAATTCCGTACAACGCGTCTTTCAGCGAGTGGTGTGATTCGTCGCCGACATAGTAGAGCACTTTCTTCAAACCCAGTGAGAGACCGATGATTCCGACGATCATCGGGAAATGCCAAAAGGTATAGGAGCCCCGTCCGATCTTGATCTGCCGCGCGCCGTCTGACCGCTTCAGTTCGTGTTCGATCGACAACGCGGCGACATCGAAATAGGCCCACCAGAGCAGGCCGGATATCGCGAGCCCGAGTAACGCACCGACCGCGATCGGCCAGGAGATCGGCAGGTCCTTGACGCCGATGCCGATCGAAACGATCGATTCACCAAGCGCGACAATGATGATCAGTCCGTACCGTTCGGCGAAATGGGTCGCCGAATTCATCCGCCAGTCGGTGCCGGCGAGCAGCGTCCACAGGTAGTCGCCTGCGATCGCCGCGATCCACAGGCAGATCTGCACGGTGCCCTCGGTCATCGCGGCGATCACGAGCAGCGTCGTGCCGAGGGTGATCGAGCCGAATGCCCAGCGCAGCACCTGATTACGCAGCTGTGGATCCTCGGCGCTGGCCAACCAGAACATGACAACGTGCACCAGCCGCACGACGAGGTAGGCGATCGCGAAGACGAGCGGGCCGAACCAGCCGCCAGGCAGGTCGTGGAAGGCCTCCGGAATGGTGAGCGCGGCAAGGAAGGCGCCGCCCATCGCGGCGAACATCGCGACCCTGGCGATACCCTCGTCCGCGCGGATCACGTTGCCGAGCCAGGAGTACGCGATCCACAGCCACCACATCACCGCGAGCACGAGGAACGCGCGCAACATGTTCTTGGCCGTGGTCTCCTCCGCGGCCAGGTCGGTGACCATGGTGAACGCGAAGACGAGTACCAGGTCGAAGAACAGCTCGAGCTGCGTCACCGACGCACCTTCGGCCACCGGCTGGAACCGAACTCGTTTGGAACCGATCATGATGCTCATCGTCGCACCCCGATCGCGCCGATGCGTGCCTGCGGCGTTGCGCGTCGCGCGTTTTCACTCTCAGCGTGACGTTCAGGGTTTGTTATGCGTTATGGCTATCCGGCTTCATAGTTTTCCTTTTTCGGAAAACGTTCAGCGAACTCGATGAAATTTTCTGCGGCGATCTCGTTCGCTTTGCGCACTGTTCGCTTGAGTAGTAGGCCCGGCACCGGGATGGGTAGGTACAGCTCCGAATGAAACCAGACATCGGTGCCGTCCCTGCCGCCGGAAACCTCGAACCAGCCGCCGCCCTTGACGCCGCGCGTACTGTCCGTGACCTGCCACGATGACCGATCCGGCGTCCAATCGTATTCCAGCACCTGAAGATCGGAACCGTTCATCAGTTCGGCCTTGACGAAAACTCGGAGCGGCCGTCCCGCGTCGTCTCGCGAGGCGACGCGCGCATCGGTATATCCGGGCGACCATTCAGGCAACATTTCGACCGCGGCCAAGGCGTCCATCACCTGGGCGGAATCGGCGTCCACGACGAATCGGATATCGGTCCTCGTGCGCATCAATACCTCCGGCCCCCGATGGACAACCCGGCCCGATTCTCTCCATCGGATATCGGATTCGTCAACCTTGGGTGTCGGAGGTTGAATGTCGATGAGGCAACGTGGTACGGGATCAATCGTTCGAGAACTGCGTGAACCAGTTCCGCGGAAGGTTCAGCAGGACTTGTGCATAGCTGTGCGCGCGGGCTCAGCCGTCCGCGGGTTCGACTATCGCATCGGGGCCCGGGTACACCAGCGACTCGTGTCCGTCGCTGTAACGCACGACGTAGGGCGGCGATCCGTCCGGTCCGCGAACTTCGATGATCTCCCCGTGGCGCGCGCCCTGCCCTACTACGTGGCCGTGTACGAGCAGTCGGTCGCCGACATTCGCCATCATCACCTCATTATCGAGTGCTGGTGACGCGGGTCACAAGCATTCGGAGATGTAGACCGCATGGTCTGTCAAGAGCCGATGACACGATCGACCGCCGCCTCGATCAACTCTTGGCTCTGTTCTTCGGTGAACACCTCCGGCAGGGTAAGCCGGTCGACGATTAGCCAGTTCAATGCCAAATACAGCAGCAGTACCGACTTTTCGTCACCGGGCAATCCGGCGTCGACATGGTTGCGCACGTTGAACTCGATGTCCGCGCGCACCCGCTCGGTCAGCACGGCTCGTAGTTCCGGTCGCCTGGTCGCCTCGAGGCGCAGCTCCAGCAGGGCGAGGTAGCCGGTGCGGAACGCCTCGATGCGCCCGACCGTCTCCTTCATCAATTCGACGATGTTCGCCCGGGTCTTCGGTCCTTCGGTCAGCTTGGCCATGGTCGGCGCGCTCGGTCGCAGCCGTTCGTAGAAGCGGCCGCCCGCCTGGGTGAGCAGGTCGTCCCGGTTGGCGAAGTAGTTCGACGCGGTGCCCGCGGGCACGGCGGCTTCTTTGTCCACCGCGCGGAAGGTGAGTCCGCGAGCTCCTTCGCTGGCCAGGACCTCGAGCGCCGCATCGAGCAGCGCCTGACGACGTTCGGGATTTGTCCGCACTTGACACCACTCCATCTGTAGTACTACCTTCAGATCACTACATGCAGAGTACAACAGGTTAGGCGGTACCGGAATGCGAAAGCTTGTCTACTACGTCGCGGTCTCTCTCGACGGCTACATCGCAGGTCCGGCGGGGGAGTTCGACTTCTATCCGACCGACGACGAGATGATGCGACAGATCAACGCGGAGTACCCGGAGTTCGTCCCGACCCCGCTCCGGTCGCACATCGGGATGGCGGTCGACGCACCGAACAGGCACTTCGACGCCGTACTCATGGGGCGCGGCAGCTACGAACCGGCGTTGGTCACCGGCGTGACGAGCCCGTACGCGCACATGCGGCAGTACGTGGTGTCGAGCACGCTCGGCCGGATCGACGATCCGGCAGTGGAATTGGTCGAGGCGGACCCGGTCGGCCTCGTGCAGCGGCTCAAAAAGGAAGAGGGCCTTGATATCTGGCTCTGCGGCGGCGGCAAGCTTGCCGCGCAGCTGCTCGGTGAGATCGACGAGATGATCATCAAGAGCTACCCGGTCGTCGCGGGCGCCGGGATCCCCGCCTTCGCCGGGGAGTTCCAGCCGACCCTGTTCGCCCCGGTCCAGCGCAAGGAATTCGGCAACGGCGCGCAGGCCACCTGGTTCGCCCGCGCCTGACAATTCTCCACGAAAGAGGTTCTGATATGCGAAAACTCGTCTACTTCGTCGGCATGTCGCTGGACGGCTACATTGCCGGACCCGACGATACGATCGACCACTACCCGGTCGGGCCGGACATGGGCGCGTGGCTCGCGCAGGAGTATCCGGAGACCCTGCCGACGCACGTCCGCCCGCACTTCGGGATCGCCGCGGACGCGCCGAACCAGAAGTTCGACACCCTGGTGATGGGGCGCGGCACCTACGATCCGGCGCTCGCCATCGGCATCACGGCCCCGTACGCGCACATGCGGCACTACGTGGTGTCGAGCACGCTCGGCCGGATCGACGACCCCGCCGTCGAATTGGTCGAGGACCCGATCGCACTGGTGCAGCAGCTCAAACAGGAAGCGGGGTCGGACATCTGGCTGGCCGGCGGCGGAAAGCTCGCCGCTGCCGTGCTTCCCGAGATCGATGAGCTGGTCATCAAGAGCTATCCGGTCGTCTCCGGCACGGGTACACCCGCCTTCGCCGGTGCCTTCCAGCCGACCCTCTTCGCACCGACCGAGCGCAAGGAGTTCGAGAACGGCACCCAGGTCACCTGGTTCACCAGGGCCTGACCGTTGCACCGGACCGCCACGTCATTCACGCGGTTTCTTCGGCGCGTAATGCCTTGGTGACGTGCAGTGTTGTCTCGTGCAGCCGATGGAACAGCTGGAGGATCAACTCCAGCTGTTCCTCGGTGTACTCGGCGGCGACCGTGTCGAATTCTCTTGCCAGCAGCTCATAGTGGGGCGCGAGCTCGTCGAATCGCTCGGGGACTGCCGTGATGATGACGCGGCGGCGGTCCTGCTCGTCGTGTTCGCGGCGCACGTAGCCCGCCTTCAATAAGCGGTCGATCATTCGGGTGATGGCGCCGGTGGTCAGCCCGGCGGTAGCGGCCAGCTCGCCCGCGGTAGCGGGGCCGCCGAGCCGCAGCATGTTCAGACAGCGCAGGTCGGTCACGTGCAGGCCGACCCGGTCCGCGATGGCCTGATGCATCATCACCGCGTCGGTGGCGCTGCGCTGCGCGGCGAGGGTCAATGCGGCACCCAACTCCGCGCGCCTGACTTCGGTCTTCTTCGGCATGGCTTGACACTCTCGTCTGACTCGGGAAATATCTTACTCGCTCAACTATTTGATGATTCAGCTGTTGAGCTGATCAGATTGTATCGAGGGGACTCCGATGACCATCGACCAGCAGGCCGACGAGGCCGCCATCCACGCACTGTTCGAACGTCAGGCCAAGGCATGGCACGACGGCGATGCGGCCGCCTTCGCCTCGGTCTACGCCGAAGACGCCGACTACGTCACCTGGTTCGGCACCCACAGCACGGGCCGCGAGGAAATCCACGAGACGCACGTCCCACTGTTCGAGAAATACTTGAAGAACACCCGATTGGACGGCGAGATCACCGGCTTCCGCTTCCTCACCCCCGACGTTGCGCTGGTGCACGGCAAAGGCGCGGTGCTCAAGGGCAGGCGGCGGCGCACCCTGCGCAACACAAAAGTGCAGAGCACGGTCGTGGTGCGCACCAAAGGGGGATGGCAGATCGCCGCGTTCCACAACACCAAATATCACTGGTTGCTCGCGAAGTTCGTGAGCGCGGCGGACCAGCGCAGGAAGTCCTCGACGGCCGTCGGCTGAGGAGGTAGCCACAATCCGCTGGACGACGGCCGGTAGTCTTGGTGGCTGTTAGCAGCTGGTTGTCGATCTTGGAGGACCCTGTCGTGGCTCTCGTTGTTCAGAAGTACGGAGGATCCTCGGTGGCAACCGCCGAGCGCATCCGGCGCGTCGCTGAACGGATCGTCGAGACGAAGAAGCAGGGCCACGACGTGGTGGTCGTCTGCTCGGCCATGGGTGACACCACCGACGAGCTGCTCGACCTGGCCCAGCAGGTGGCGCCCGCGCCGCCGGCCAGGGAGATGGACATGCTGCTCACCTCGGGTGAGCGCATCTCCAACGCGCTGGTCGCCATGGCCATCCACTCGCTCGGCGCCGAAGCTCGTTCGTTCACCGGCTCGCAGGCCGGCGTGATCACCACCGGCGCACACGGCAACGCCAAGATCATCGACGTCACCCCGGGCAGGCTGCGCCAGGCCCTCGATGACGGACAGATCGTGCTGGTCGCAGGCTTCCAGGGCGTGAGCCAGGACAACAAGGACGTCACCACGCTCGGCCGCGGCGGTTCCGACACCACCGCGGTCGCGCTGGCCGCCGCGCTGGAGGCCGACGTCTGCGAGATCTACACCGACGTGGACGGCGTCTTCACCGCCGACCCGCGGATCGTGCCGGACGCCCAGCGGCTGGACCAGGTCTCCTACGAGGAGATGCTGGAGCTCGCCGCCTGTGGCGCGAAGGTGCTGATGCTGCGCTGCGTCGAATACGCGCGTCGCTACAACGTGCCCGTGCATGTGCGTTCGTCCTATACCGACAAGCCGGGCACCTACGTTTACGGATCGATGGAGGACATCCCCTTGGAGCAAGCAATCCTCACGGGCGTCGCGCACGATCGCAGCGAGGCCAAGGTGACCGTGGTCGGTCTGCCGGACGTGCCGGGCTACGCCGCCAAGGTGTTCCGCGCGGTCGCCGACGCCGAGATCAACATCGACATGGTGCTGCAGAACATCTCCAAGATCGATACCGGCAAGACCGATATCACCTTCACGCTGCCGAAGACCGACGGCGCACGTGCCGTCGAGATGCTGACCAAGCAGCAGGACGAGATCGGCTTCTCCCAGGTGCTCTACGACGACCACATCGGCAAGGTGTCGTTGGTCGGCGCGGGCATGAAGAGCCACCCCGGCGTCACCGCCAAGTTCTGCGAGGCGCTTGCCGATGCCGGCGTGAACATCGATCTCATCTCCACCTCCGAGATCCGGATCTCGGTGCTGGTCAAGGACACCGAGCTGGACGAGGCCGTCAAGGTGCTGCACCGGGCGTTCGAGCTGGGCGGCGACGAGGTCGCTGTGGTGCATGCGGGAACAGGGCGGTAAAAAATGGGCGTACGAGTAGGCGTTGTCGGCGCGACCGGACAGGTCGGCGCCGTCATGCGAAAGCTGCTGGAAGAGCGCAACTTCCCGGCCGACGAGGTGCGATTCTTCGCGTCGTCGCGGTCGGCGGGGACCACGCTGCCGTGGCGCGGCGGTGAGATCGTCGTCGAGGACACCGAGCTCGCCGATCCGTCCGGCCTCGACATCGCGCTGTTCTCGGCCGGTGCCACCATGTCTCGCGTGCAGGCCCCGCGCTTCGCCGCGGCGGGCGTGACGGTGATCGACAACTCGTCGGCATGGCGCAAGGACCCCGATGTCCCGCTGGTGGTCAGCGAGGTCAATCCCGAACAGACCCGCAACCTGGTCAAGGGCATCATCGCGAACCCGAACTGCACAACCATGGCCGCGATGCCGGTGCTCAAGCCGCTGCACGACATCGCGGGGCTGCGCAGGCTCATCGTGTCGAGCTACCAGGCGGTGTCCGGTAGCGGGCTGGCCGGGGTGGAAGAGCTTGCGACACAGGCGCGTGCGGTGATCGACGGTGTCGAGCAGCTGACCCACGACGGCAGCGCACTCGACTTCCCGGCCCCGAACAAGTACGTCGCGCCCATCGCGTTCAACGTGCTGCCGCTGGCCGGATCGCTGGTCGACGACGGCTCCGGCGAGACCGACGAGGATCAGAAGCTGCGCAACGAGAGCCGCAAGATCCTCGGGCTGCCCGAGCTGCTGGTGAGCGGCACCTGCGTGCGTGTTCCGGTGTTCACCGGCCACTCGCTGTCGGTGAATGCCGAGTTCGAGCAGCCGCTTTCGGTGGAGCAGGCCAAGGAGATCCTGGCCAAGGCGCCCGGCGTCAAGCTCGTCGAGGTGCCGACCCCGCTGCAGGCGGCGGGCGCCGACGACTCGTTCGTCGGCCGCATCCGCCAGGATCCCGGTGTGCCGGAAGGCCGTGGGCTCGCGCTGTTCATCTCCAGCGACAACCTGCGTAAAGGTGCGGCGCTCAACACCATTCAGATCGCCGAGGTGTTGCTCAGCAATCGCTGATATTGCTCCGACGCGGCCGTGCGAATCCATGGATTCGCACGGCCGCCGTCGTTGCTAGGCGTCGTAGCTGATCGTGAGTAGGCGTTCGGCGATCGAACGGCCCGCCTGGATCTCGTACGATCCCGGCACCCGCCGCCAGGCGTTGGTGTCTTCGTCCCAGATCTCGAAGGCGCGGTCCGGAATCCGGATCACCGCCTCGACCACCTCGCCGGGTTCGGCTTCGATGCGAGCGAAACCGGCCAGCCAACGCGCCGGACGGACGACCGAATCCGCAACGGGCGCAAGGTAGACCTGCACCACCTCACCGCCGCGGCGCGCGCCGGTATTGCGCAGCCGCACGGTCACCGTCGTTTCTGCCCGGTCGATCGACTCGTATGCCCATGTGGTGTAACCGAATCCGTGTCCGAACGGGTAGGCGGGCGTGGTGCCTGCGCGTTCCCACGCGCGGTAGCCGATGAAGATGTCCTCCCGGTAGACCAGCTGGCCATCGGTCGGGGTGACCTCGGAGACCGGGCAATCCGCCAGTGCGGCAGGCCAGGTGGTCGGCAGCCGCCCACCCGGCTCGACAGCGCCGAGCAGTACATCGGCGAGCGCGTTACCGGCCTCTTGACCGGGGAACCAGCTCAGCAGCACCGCGGAAACCTCGTTGCGCCACGGCATCTCCACCGGCGACCCGGCATTGACGACAACAACGGTGCGCGGGTTGACGGCGGCCACGCGGCTCACCAATTCGTCTTGGCGGCCAGGCAGTTTCAGGCTCGTGCGATCGAAGCCCTCGGACTCGACCTGCTCGGTGGTGGCCACGACGACCACCGCGACGTCCGCGACTCGCGCCGCCTCGACGGCCTCGGCGATCAGCTCGTCCGGATCCCGTCGCGGTTCTGCGTGCGCGAGCGTGAACATGATCGCGGGCAGTGGCGCGTCGGCGAACTTCAACGGCGCGTGGGTCATCGACACGTCGACCGCCGTCCCCGCCGTGAGCTCGATGGCCCCGCGCTCGCTGGTCGATCCGAAGAATGCCTCGAAAGGGTCGGTGCTGGTGAGTGTTTCGTTTCCGTCGAACAGCGTGGTGCCGTCGACGGCGAGCCGGAAGCTGCCGAATCCCTTGGTGCCGAACGTATGCTGCCCCGTCTCCTGCGGCGTGAAGGTGCCGCTCACCTCGACGGTGTGCAGTGCGTCGTAGCTGACGCCCTCGGGTAGTTCGCCGAGCCAGTTGACCGCGCCGTTGGGCAGCGATCGTTCGCCGAGCAACGCGCCGTCGGCATCGAAAACGCGGGCGCGCAGGTCGAATCCGCGCTCCGCCGCGCCGAGGTCGTCGCTCGGGGCGGCGCCGATCGAGTAGGTGAGCGCGCCTGCGGGCAGCGCGGCGGTCAGGCCGTCGAGCGGGGAGACGACGGACGCGGGGAAGACGGTGGCCGAACCGCCGCCGAGAATCCGGGCATCCCTGGCGGCGAGTCCGCTGAGCGCCACGGTGGTCGCGGCGGCGTCGATGGGCAGCGCCGGGCCCTGCTCGAGCACCTGGTTGCGGATCAGCACGACAGCGCGACTTGCGATCTCGCGGGCCAGCGCGAGGCCGTCGATGTCCTCGGGCGGGGTGGTCACCACCGGATCGACGCCGTCGAGCAGGCCGACCCGGGCGGCAAGCCGCAGCACCCGGCGGACCGCGTCGTCGACCAGCGATTCCTCGACTTCACCGTTGCGCACCGCGGCGACGAGGGGATCGCCGAAGACGCCTTGCGGCCCTGGCATCGCGATGTCGAGACCGCCGGTGATCGCGCCGACTGTCGATCGGGCGGCCATCCAGTCGGAGACGACGATGCCGTCGTACCCCCACTCGCCGCGCAGCACTCCGTTCAGCAGCGCGGCGTGCTCGGTCATCGTCGTGCCGTTGACCTTGTTGTAGGCGGCCATGACGCCCCAGGTGCCCGCGTCGTGCACGATCGCCTCGAAGGGCGCGAGATACAGCTCGCGCAGTGCGCGCGGGGAGACGACATTGTTCACGGTGAAGCGGTCGGTCTCGGCGTCGTTGGCCACGAAATGCTTGACGGTGGTGCCGATTCCGCCGTCCTGCACACCGCGCACGTAGCCGGTGCCGATCTGCGCGGTCAGATACGGATCCTCGGAGTAGCACTCGAAGTGTCTGCCGCCGAGCGGTGAGCGATGCAGGTTGACGGTGGGTGCGAGCAGCACCTGTACTTCCTTGCGGCGGGCTTCCTGCGCGAGCAGTCTGCCTGCGCGCCTGGCGAGTTCCGGATCCCAGGTCGCGGCGAGGGCGGTCGGCGAAGGCAGCGCGATGGACGGATCGTCCGCGGTCCAGTACCGCCCGCGCACCCCGATCGGCCCGTCCGACATCACCAGCGACCGCAACCCGATCTCCGGAAGGGCGGGCAGCGACCACATGTCCTGCCCCATCAACAATCTGGCCTTGCTCGGAAGATCGAGTTTCCCGAGGGCCGCCGTCACGGCGTCCTCGCGGGCCACGTCGGCTGGACTCATCATGAACTCCTTTGTCTGCCACTGCCGTTGCCGACCGAGTCGGCGGATACCACTGGTAACTCGTGAGTGCCGGCGGCGGACATGCGCAGGCCTTCGCCGCGCTCACCTAATCAATAGTAGGTGTTGTTATCTCCTCGTTACTTTTATTCGTTCGATCCGGCCGAGTGAGCGCCCGGTCCGAGCAGCGCGACGAAGTCCCGGAACGCGGCTCCCATGTCGACCTCCTCCGGGGCGAGCAACCACTGCGTCTGCAGCCCGTCCAGGACCGCGATCAACAGCGGCGCCACCTGCTCTGGTGTCCGCCCACCGGCCAGCCGATCACCGAACTCCGTCCGCAGCAGCTCGGCGAGCCGCGCCCTGGCCTGCGCGTAGCGCTCGATGAAATACTCTCGCGCCGGGTGCTCGTCGGTGACGCTTTCGCCCGCAAGAACAGTGAAAGTCTGGATAACACCGGGACGTTCGGCGTTGTAGTCGACCAACTGCTCGAGATGCGCCAGCTGCCAACTGTTCGACGGACCGGCCAGAAAAGCGGCCGCGTCCCAGCGGTCCCGCTCTTCCAGCACCGCAACCAGCAGGTGTTCTTTACTCGGAAAGTAGTGCAGCAGCCCAGGTTGGGTGAGCCCGACGCGCTCGGCGACCGCGGCAAGCGAGGTGCCCCGATACCCGCGCTCGGCGATCACCTCCCGCGCGGCCTCGAGGATCGCCGCGCGGCGTTCGGCGGCCTGCGCGGCGCGGCCGCCTCGCTGTTCCTGAGTCACGCGATCGAGCGTAGCCATGGCCGCCGCGCCGAACGGATCGCGGCTCGACACGCGCTCATCCGTCGTGCGAGGTCGCGGGTGTCAGCGGATGCCCGGTGCGCCTGGGCCGAGGCAGACCATGATCGCGCAGCCGGGGGCGGTGTCCCAGAATGGCGGGGCCAGTGGGTAATTCAGGCAGGAGAAGACGTTGCAGCCGGGATAGGCGAAGGGGCCGCCGCCGAAGACGGCGAGTACGAAATTGGCGTCGACGAATTGGCTCGGGTTCAGGCGGATCGGTGGTTCGACGTAGGGGCCCGGATCGGGCATGGGGGGTTCGTCGAAGGCGGCGAAGAGCCTGCGGAAGAACTCGTGGGGCAGTTCCGAGGTGTTCTGGATGATGCCGGTCACGCCGTACTGGCTGGCGTTGCCGTAGAAGCCGGTCCACATCACGGTCAGGTCGAGACTGGGGATGATGAAGGCGTTCTGCATGCCGAGCCCGGCCATCATGTAGACGTCGGGCGGCAGCGACATCGCGAGTTCGGCGCACCCGGGACCGAGCCAGAACAGGTAGCCGTAGCACTTGTTGGCTGTCGACGGCTGGCGCGCTTGCCGCAGGTACTGCTCCGAGACGAGCTGCTGTGCGCCCCAATGCCCTTCGTTGCTGACGAGGAGGCCGAGTTTGGCGAAGTCGTTGGGCGGGATCAGCAAATGCGCGTACCCGTAGGTGTGGCCTGCGCGGTCGCGGGCCCAGTAATAGTCGCCGCGTTCGATGCCGAGCGGGTCGAACAGTTCGCGCTGTGCGAACTGCTGCAGCGGTTCTCCGACGGCGAGTTCCATGACGTAGGTGAGCAGATCGACGTTGCGCTGGCTGTAGCTGAAGACGGTGCCAGGCGGATTGTCCAGCGGTACCCCGAGTGCCTGCACCGCGCTGTTCGGGTCGATCGGAATGACCCCGGTGGCGCCCTCGGTCAACACGCCGACCTTCATGCCCGAGGTCTCGGTGAGCAGGTTCGCCACGGTGATCGAGCGGTGCTCGGCATCGCCGAGTCCGGCGGGCAGGTACCGATCGATCGGTGCGGAGAGATCGAGTTTGCCCTGGTCCCAGGCGATCCCGGCGAGCAGCGAAACGACGCTCTTGGTTGCGCTCCAGATGTTCCACGCCACGTTGCCGGTTTCCGCGTTGCTCGGTCCGGCGCCGATCAGGCAGTTGTGCCGGAACACTTGCACGTTCAACCGGTTTCGGGTGGCGGCGAAGCTCAGCGCGTCCGCAAGCCGTGCGCTGTCCAGGCCGACTTGCTCCGGTTCGGCCGTGGCGAACTCGCGACCGGACGGCACCGCGCAGCGCACCTCGTCGGCGGTACGGCTCGGTGACGCGTGCGCACTTGCGGCGAACACATTCCCCACCACCAGCGTCAGCGCAGCAAGCCCAGCCAGGAACCCAGCAGAACGCCCCATACGCATGAGGCTAGCGCGCGTGGACGGTTCGTACGTGGACAACACTGCGCAACTCGAAATACAAACGCCGCCAGGTCGAAAAACCTGGCGGCGCTGAGCCGCCGGACGCCACGCCAGCGCCACGACTCGAGTCGACGTCCCACAAGCGCCTCTCGGCGGGTGGTCGCTCGTAGCGACAAAGGGGTGAGGCCCGGGGCTGTCCGGACGCCGACAGTGATCATCAACGACTACCCGTCCGGAAGTATTCCGCGGCACGGCAACTGGAGCTCCTCAGTGTTCTCCGTCACATTTTTCCGAGGTTGATCGTGGTGGGCGCGCCGCATCTATGCCGTTGAGCTGGGCGGACACACCCTCGATCCTTTTCTTGACTAATTCCAGAAAAGGAGGAGGATCGTCGGTATGCACACCAACCACACCGATGCGCGGGCGCAGTTGCACGCAGCCGGTCTGCGGGTCACCGCCCCGCGGATCGCGGTGTTGGACGCGGTGGCAGCCACACCGCACGCCGATGCGGATCGGGTGGCCGCCGCCGTTCGGGAATCCCTCGGCTCGGTATCGACGCAGGCCGTCTACGACGTGCTGCGGGCCTGCGTGCACGCGGGGCTGTTGCGGCGCATCGAGCCTGCCGGTTCGGCCGCGCGGTACGAGACCCGAACCGGGGACAACCATCATCACCTGGTGTGCCGCGACTGCGGCACGGTCGTCGACATCGACTGTGTCGTCGGCGCAGCCCCCTGTCTCGAGCCCGGCGACGACCACGGGTTCGCGATCGACGAAGCAGAGGTCGTGTTCTGGGGTTTGTGCCCAGCCTGCCGCAGTTGACGCGGCAGCCGTCCTGACAGCCCGGGTCAGCCCACCCGGGGAAGTGCGCGATGAGCCGAGGAGGCTTCGAGATGACCAAGCCGACAACGACGAACACCGGAACGCCGGTCGAAAGCGACAACGAATCACTCACCGCCGGTGCGCAGGGCCCGATCCTGCTGCACGACCACTACCTCATCGAGAAGCTGGCGCAGTTCAACAGGGAACGGGTGCCGGAGCGGATCGTGCACGCCAAGGGCGCAGGCGCCTACGGCGAACTGGTCGTGACCAACGATGTCAGCCGCTACACCAAGGCCAAGCTGTTCCAGCCGGGTGCGCGGACCGAGTCGCTGGTGCGGTTCTCGACGGTGGCTGGCGAGCAGGGCAGCCCCGATACCTGGCGTGACCCACGGGGTTTCGCGGTGAAGTTCTACACCGAGGACGGCAACTACGACCTCGTCGGCAACAACACCCCGATCTTCTTCATCAAGGATCCGATCAAGTTCCCCGACTTCATTCGTTCCCAGAAACGCTTGCCGGGCAACGGGCTTCGCGACCACACCATGCAGTGGGACTTCTGGACCCTGCGGCCGGAGACCGCACATCAGGTGACCTGGCTGATGGGTGACCGCGGCATCCCGAAGACCTACCGGCACATGAACGGCTATGGCTCGCACACCTATCAGTGGGTCAATGCCGCTGGTGAACGCTTCTGGGTGAAGTACCACTTCAAGACCGACCAGGGCAGCGAGTACCTGACCCAGGCCGATGCCGACCGGATCGCGGGCGAGAACGCCGACTACCACCGCCAGGACCTGTGGGAGGCGATCGAACGCGGCGAGTTCCCGAGCTGGACGCTGCACGTGCAGGTGATGCCGGTCGCCGAGGCCGAGGGCTACCGGTTCAACCCGTTCGACCTGACCAAGGTGTGGTCGCACCGGGACTACCCGCTGATCGAGGTCGGCAAGTGGACGCTCAGCCGCAACCCGGGCAACTACTTCGTCGACATCGAGCAGGCCGCCTTCGAACCGTCGAATGTCGTTCCCGGCATCGGCTTTTCGCCGGACAAGATGCTGCTCGGCCGGGTGTTCGCCTACGCGGACGCGCATCGCTACCGGATCGGCACCAACTACGCGCAGCTGCCGCCGAACCTGCCGAGGGCCGCGGCGGTGAACTCATACTCCAAGGAGGGCGCGATGCGGTACTCCTACAACGACGCCAGCGTGCCGGTGTATGCGCCGAACTCCTTCGGCGGCCCGCACGCCGACCCGTCGCTGGCCCCCGACGGTGGCCTGTGGGAGTTCGACCCGACGATGGTGCGGGCGGGCTACGTCGAGCACGCCGAAGACGGCGACTTCACTCAGGCGGGCACCCTGGTACGCGAGGTGCTCGATGACGCACAGCGAGAACGCCTGGTGAGCAACATCGTTGGCCACGTGCTCGGCGGTGTGCGGGAGCCGGTGCTCGGCCGGGTCTTCGAGTACTGGAAGAACGTCGACCCCGATCTCGGCAAGCGGGTCGAGGAAGGCGTACTGGCCGGTCGTGTGGACGGTTCGACGCCGCCGCCCGCTCAGGGCTGAGCGACAACACATTTCGACACCGAGCGGGTGTGCATCCACTGGATGCGCACCCGCTTCGTCTGTGCCGCAATCCTTTTGGCTCGGAGGCCGCAACAATCTACGGCCAAGTGTAGTAGACCTGGTCGGTGCCGACCAGGGTTTCTGTCATCCGGCTACAGCAGGCCCCACCAATAGAGCACGCAAGCGAGCATCCAGACCACCACGGTTTCCATCGTCGCTCCCACTTTCCTTTGCGCACTTGCCTTAATCATCCGCTATCCCGGCCCATGCGCTACATGATCGGCGCGTCTGTGCGGCTCAACAGTGTCTGACCTGCGGTTTTAACCCTACAAGGTGTTCTTAAGTGCGCGCTAAGCAGCGAACGGCATTGTTTGTGTCAACACCGAGCACGCCGGACGAACCGGACTTCGGTGGGCAAGCCACCACCGGGGGTGGGGAACGAGGCGCGACCTGTCTTCGAGGGGTTGACAGGTCGGGCCTCGGGGAGAGAGTGCTTGCCGGGCCGGTCCACGAGGGGTGACCGGCTCGGCAGGCAGCTCGGGACACCGGACCACGTTTCGCTGGCTCTTCCGGGGGCTGACCGGCAACGAACATCGTGTTGCCACTGCCGAAGGTAACTGCGGGGTGCGCCGCGGGATCCCGGGCTCGACAGGGGCGGCCGGACCGGTTTCGGAGGGTGATCGGTCCGGGTGGAGTCGAATGAGAACGTGTTCTAGACAGAATTGTTGATTTGTCTTACCGTCACTACATGGTGATCGATGCGTCTCGGACCGCGCCCGCCTTCGAGCTCCGCTCCGGCGCGACCTGGGTATCGCCGTGGCCGATGTATGCCGCACTGCGCGAACAGGATCCGGTGCATCACGTGGTGCCCCTCGGCCGTCCCGAGCGCGACTACTGGGTGCTCACCAGGCACGAGCAGGTGTATGCGGCGGCGCGGGACAGCGAAACCTATTCCTCGCGCGACGGGTTGACCGTCGAATACGGCGAACTCGACCAGCTCGGCCTCACCGACAATCCGCCGCTGGTCATGCAGGATCCGCCGCAGCACACCGACTTTCGCAAGCTAGTCGCGCGCGGATTCACGCCGCGTCAGGTCGCCGAGGTCGAGCCGATGGTGCGCCGGTTCGTGCGCGCCAGGCTCGACCGGATCGCCGAGGACGGCGGCGGCGATATCGTCGCGCAGCTGTTCAAGCCGCTGCCGAGCATGGTCGTCGCCTACTACCTCGGCGTGCCGGAGGCGGATCGGCAGCGGTTCGACGGCTGGACCGACGCGGTGGTCGCGGGCAGCATCGACCGCGCTTCGACCGAGGCCGCGCCCGCCTCGATGGCGATGATGGGGTATTTCGCCGAGCTCATCAAGCGGCGCAGAAGCGATCCGGGGGAGGACACGGTCTCGCTGCTGGTGCAGGCGGGCCTCGGCGCCGACGACGCGGATGTGCGTGGGCTCGTCCAGATTCTGGCCTACACCTGGACGATGGTGGCCGGCGGCAACGACACCACCACCGGCCTGCTCGGTGGGGCCGTGCAACTGCTGCAACAACATCCGGAGCAGCGGGCCGCGCTGGCCGAGGACACGAGCCGGATCCGCACGGCGATCGAGGAATTCGCGCGGCTGACCGCGCCGGTGCAGTGCCTGGCCCGCACCGTCACCCGGCCGGTGGAACTGGTCGGCACGCCGATTCCGACGGGCAAGAAGGTGTTGCTGGTGTTCGGCTCCGCCAATCGGGACGAGCGCGCCTTCGGCGCCGACGCGGCCGAGCTCGATATCGAGCGAAATCCGCAGCGCATCCTGACTTTTGGGCACGGGCCGCACCATTGTCTCGGCGCGGCGGCGGCCAGGATGCAGGCCACGGTGGCGCTGGAAGAACTGCTCGATCGGTTCCCGAACTATGTGGTGGACATCGACGCGGTCGAATACGCCACGGGCCCTTACGTCCGGCGGCCGACCACCCTCCCGTTCCGGTGCGCGGCATGACCGGGGACTGGCTGGCCGACGGCCGGGCGGAACTGGCGACCGAGCGGATCCTCGACGCGGTCCGTGCCTTGTTCATCGACAAGGGGGTGAGCGGGGTCGGTATGGCCGAAGTCGCCGACGCCGCAGGATGTTCCAGAGCGACGCTCTATCGCTACTTCGACAATCGGCAGGCGCTGTACGTCGCGTTCGCGGGACGCGAGGCGGGCAAGGTGGTGGAGCGCGTGTGGGGTGATCCGGCACTGCACGCCGCCGCCGATCCGGGCGAGCGGCTGCTCGACGGGCTCACCGCGTTGCTCGCCGAGGTACGCAAGACGCCACACCTGGCCGTCTGGTTCGCACCTGGCAATGCGGGAATCGTTGCCCAGCTGTCGAATTCGTCCGATGTCGTGGACACGCTCGCGACCGGCTTCGTCTCCGGCTTCCGGCCAGATCTCCCGGCGCCCGCCGCGCAACGCCTCGGCCAGTGGGTTGTCCGGGCGATGGTCTCGCTGCTGACCCTGCCCGGCGCCGGCGAGGACGAGGAGCGCGCCATGCTCCGGAACTTCGTGCTTCCCTTCCTCCTCGACCGCGGTACGGCGATCGAATAGCCGTCGAAAGGGTTGCGGCACAGCTTGATCCGCACAGACGACGACCGGACCCTTGCGGATCCGGTCGTTGTCGGCTGCTGGACTAGTTGGCGGTGGTCTGCGCTGAGTAGTCGGGCAGATCGTAGGACTCGGTCTTGGTCATCATCTTCATCATCAGCGGCTTCATCACCTTCGCGGTCATCAGCTTGCTGAGGGTCTGGCCCGCGCGGATGCCGAAGGCGGACTTGGGTGTCATGGCCTTCAGGCCGCCCGGCGGCAACTCCTGCGCCTTGGCGACGAAGGGCCGGAGCACCTCCTCGTACCTGGGCAGCGCGCGCTCGGGATCGGCTGCGTGCGCGGCGATCTCGCCAGCCAGCACATAGGCGCCGATCAGTGCCATCGAGGTACCTTGGCCACCGAGCGGCGAGCCGCAGTACCCCGCGTCACCGAGCAGCGCCACCCGGCCGTGCACCCAGGTCGGCATGTCGATCCGAGCAAGCTCGTCGAAGTAGAAGTCGGCAGACTCGTTCATCGCATCGAGGATGCGGCCCGCCTCCCAGCCTGCGTCGGCCAGGCGCTGCCGGATCAGGGCCTGCTGGGCCGCGACATCGCGGCGCAGCGCGGGATCGGCCTCGGTGCGGATGGTGACCAGCGCCTTGGCGGTGGTGGGGTCGGCATCGGGGCGCAGTCCGATATTGGTGGCGCCGACCACCGAATGCATCGTGAACCAGTGCGGCTCAAGGTCTTCCGGCGTCGGCACCGTGAAGAAGGACATGTACCCGCCGAGGTAGGTGGCGAACTGTTCCTCCGGGCCGAAGGCCAGGCGCCTGGTCGCCGAATGCAGTCCGTCCGCGCCGATCACGATGTCGAAACGCTCGGTCGAGCCCGACGCGAAGGTGACGTCGACGCCGGTGTCGTCCTGCTCGAGGGCGGTGATCCACTCGCCGTAGCGGTAGTCAACCCCGCCTTCGGCTGCGAGCACGTCGAGCAGCACCTGGTTGAGATCGCCACGGGTGATCTCGATGTCGGCGATGTGGCCCTTGCCGTCGAACATCTCGGCGGGCATCCGCACCACATCACGGCCCGCCGCGTCCACGAACTTCATGCCGCGCTCGTCGAGCTGGCGCTTGCGGATGCCGGGCATCAGGCCCATCCGCTCCGCGACCTCGACACTCGGGCCGCGCAGGTCGACGGCCTGGCCACCGGGACGCGGCGCCGCGGTGCGCTCGGCAACGGTGGCGCGGATGCCTGCCCGGAGCAGTTGCAGCGCAACGGCGTTGCCGCCGATGCCGCCGCCGGAGATGAGGACGCGGGGCTGGGAGGTGGCGCGGTTGGTGCTCATGGTGTGTTCCCTTGTTTAGCTCGAATGTCTTAGACATATGTCTACAGCACGTCTTGCACGTTTGTCTAGTACAAATGTGTAAGACGAACGTACAGTGGTGGCATGGGAAACAGAGAAGACCTGCTCGCCGCCGCACGCACCTGCATCTACCAGCGCGGATTCGCCGAGACGACGGCGCGCCACATCGCGAGCACGGCCGGGGTGAGCCTGGCCGCGATCGGATATCACTTCGGTTCGAAGGATCAGCTCGTCACCGAGGCGCTGACCCAGGCGATCGGCGACGGCATCGGAAACGATCTGGAAGCCCTGATGCGCCGCGCAGGCGCCGGGCGGTCGCTGCCCGAGGCGTTCGCGGAAACCTGGTCGGCCATAGGTGAGATTTTCGCGCGGCACAGGGAGGGCATGATTGCCAGCGCGGAGAACATGATTCGGCTGCGCCGCGTGCGGACCGACCGCGAATATCTGGCAGGAATGAACGAGCAGGCGGTCGGTGACATCGCCGCCGTCCTCGGCGAGGTGCATCTTGAATTGTCAGCGGAGCAGGTGCGCGCCGTCGCTCAGCTCTACTTCGTCCTGTTGAACGGGCTGTCGCTGCACTGGCTCAGCGACCCGGCGGGCGAGCTGCCCACCGGGTCCGATCTGGCCATCGCGCTCACCGCGCTCGCGCCGAGTCATTGACGCGCGAGGTAGGCCTTCCAGCCGCCGTACGACGTGATGTCGGTGGCAGTGATCGCGGCGTCATACGTGCAGGCGAAGCCGATCACCGAACGGCCGTCGGACAGCTCGATGCTGGTCAGTGCCATCGGCGCCGGGAGGGCGGCGAGAAAGCTGCCGAGCCCCGCCTCGGCGACCAGGAACAGCTCGCCGAGGATCGGTGCGCCGAGGCCGTCGCCGTGGCGGACCAGGCCGGGTTTCGCGGGCGTTGTATCCAGTGCGGTCAGGCGATAGGCGTCGGTGGTGTAGATTTCCCCGGCGAAGCGCGCGCCGATCTGCTCGAGTTGCCAGTGCAGCGGCTGGCCGCGCAGATGTGCGCCGAACACGGCGAGTTCGACGCCGCGGCCCACCAGCAGCGGCGCGGTGTCGATGCCGAGCAGGCGTGCCGCGAGGTCGACGGCGACCTGGTCGGCGAAGGCGGGCGTCACCAGCATGACCCCGAACGGTGCGCCTGCGGCGGTGGGTGCGCCGGGAATCGCGATCGCCGCCATGTCGAGCAGGTTGCAGAAGTTGGTGTAGGTGCCGAGCCTGCGATTGATGGTGATCGGATCCGCTTGTACCGCAGCGATGCTCGGATGTTCGGTGGTGGTCGGCAACAGCAGTGCGTCGAAACCGTCGAGCAGTGCGACGGCGGCCGCCCGGGCCAGTGCCAGGGTGTTCAGGTCGTCGGCGAAGCCGGGACCCGAAGTGGCACCGGCCGATTCGATGATGGCCGCGACCGTCGGGTCGGCGCCCGCGGGCCGGGTGGCGAGAAAGGCGCCGACCGCGGCATAGCGCTCGGCGACGATCGCGCCGTCGTAGAGCAGCAACGCGGCCTCGAGTAGGCCGGAGATGTCGACTTCCTCGAGCTTGGCGCCGGAATCCGCCATGGCAGCAACAGTTCTGGTGAACGCGTCGCGATAGGGCTCGCTCAGCGCGACGAGGTCGGCCGTGCGCGGGATCGCGATGCGCGGGGCGGCGGGCGCCGCCAGCCGGACATCAGCGGGCCAGCTGCGGCTGCGCGGATCGCGTGGTTCGGGCCCGGACATCACCGCGGCCACTGCCACCGCGCGGTCGAGGTCGGCGGCGAAGACGGTCACCGCGTCGTAGTCGGCGCAGGCAGGTACGACACCGTGCACCGGAATGATCCCCAACGAGGCCTTGATGCCGACAATGCCGTGCAAGGCCGCGGGCACCCGGCCGGAACCCGCTGTGTCGGTGCCGATTCCGATATCGACCAGACCGAGTGCGACCGCTACCGCCGAGCCCGAACTGGAGCCGCCGGAAATCAACGCCGGATCATGCGCGTTGCGCACCGCTCCGTACGGGCTACGGGTGCCGACCAGGCCGGTGGCGAACTGGTCGAGGTTGGTCTTGCCGAGCACGAGTGCGCCCGCCGCGATCAATCGTTCGATCGCCGCCGCGGTCGTCGTTGCGGTGTAGGCGAATTCGGGGCATGCCGCGGTCGTCGGCAACCCGGCGACGTCGATGTTGTCCTTCACCGCCACCAGCACGCCGGCCAGCGCAAGAGCTTCGCCGTCGGCAAGCCGGCGTTCGACGGCCGCCGCCTCGGCGGCGACCTCGTGCTCCGGCCGCAGCGTGATCCACACTTCCGGCCGGTCCACCGCAGCGATCCGCCGATAGGCCGCGGCAACTCGCTCGGTGGGTAGTGCGCTGTCGCCTACGGAGACAGCAGCCGGCGGGGTGGATAGGGACGGCTCGCCTGCGCCCATTCAGTCGACTCCGATCACTGCTAGTGGGGTACCCGGTGCTACTTTCGCACCCGGCGTGGCCATGACCTTCAATACGGTGCCGCTTCCCGGGCTGTGCACTGGCAGTTCGAGTTTCATCGCCTCCAGCACCGCGATCGGCGCGCCTGCCGGAATATGTTGTCCCGCCTCGACTTCGACACGCCAGACATTGCCGATCATCGGCGCCGTGACCACCGTCGCGCCCGCAGGCATGCCTGCGAGCGGATCGTCGGCCTGCGCGGCGACCGGTGCGGCCGCGACGGGACGGTCGAATTCGCCTGCCGCCCGCCACGCGGCCTTCTCCGCCTCGAACGCGGTCGCCTGCTTGGCCTCGAACGCGGCGATCGACTCGGCCTCGTCGCTGAGCAGCCGCAGGTGATCGGCCAGTGCGAAGGTGCCGTCGCTGACCTCCGCATCGAACCGGCCCGCCGCCGCGGCGGCGCGGTGCTCGAGCAGCTGTTCGGCGCTCACCGGTTCCCAGACGATGCGGTCGAAGAAGCGGAACAGCCATGGGGTGCCGCGCTCGAACGGCGCGGACTGGCGGTAGCTCGACCAGATCGGCACGGTCCGCCCGATCAGCTGGTATCCGCCGGGTGAGGCCATGCCGTACACGCACAGGTACTTGCCGCCGATGCCGACCGCATCCGAGGGCGTCCAGGTCCGCGCCGGGTTGTACTTGGTGGTCACCAGGCGGTGCCTCGGGTCGAGCGGAACCGCCAGCGGCGCACCGAGATACACGTCGCCGAGGCCGAGCACGAGGTACTCGGCGTCGAACACGGTCGCGCGCACGTCATCGACGCTGTCGAGTCCGTTGATGCGGCGGATGAATTCGGTGTTCGACGGCAGCCACGGTGCGGTGTCGCGTACTCCGCTGCGATAGCGGTCGATCGCCTCGGCGATGGACGGATCGTCGAAGGACAGCGGCAGCCGGATGGTGCGGCTCGGCACCACCAGATCGGTGGTCGCAGGCAACGCGAGTTCGAGCTCGCGCAGCGTGCCGAGCAGCCGGAACTGCGGCAGCACAGCGGGATCGAAGTGGATGTGCAGCGAGCGCACGCCGGGCGTGACGTCGAGAATGCCGGGCAGGCCGGTGTCGGCCAACGCCTCGGCGAGCGCATGCACCCGCATCCGCAGGCCGAGATCGAGCACCATCTCGCCGTATTCGACCAGGATGTTGTCGTCGCCGCCGCGCAGGTAGGCGACTCGCGGTCGATCGGACACGCCATCGATCGCACCGAGGATGCCGCGATCACGCAGTGCCGCACGCGGATTCGGGACGAGGGCGGTGGTGCGTGCGGTGTTCGATGCGCGCAGCGCGACCGCGTCGTCGTCGGTGACCGGGACGAAGCGCAGGGTGTCGCCCGGCCGCAGTTGACCGAGCTTCCAGCGGTGCGCCGAGACCACGGTCAGCGGGCAGGCGAAGCCGCCGAGGCTCGGTCCGTCCGGGCCGAGCAGGATCGGGGTGTCACCGGAGACGTTCAAAGCGCCGACGCTGTACGGGTTGTCGTGCAGGTTCGACGGATGCAACCCGGCGTCGCCGCCGTCGGTGCGCGACCAGGTCGGCGCGGGGCCCTCCAGCCGGATGCCGGTGCGGTTGGCGTGGCTGCCGACGCGCCAAGGGTGCGTATAGAACTGGGTCATGTCGGCGTCGGTGAAGTAGGCGGGGGAGGTCTGCGGACCCTCGCCGACCGCCAGCTGCCAGTCATGGGTGAAGTCCGGCCGATCCTGCGGCGGCACCTCGGCGGGTACGCCGAGCGCGTCGGGCGCGGTCGGTGCGATGCCGAGCACGTCGCCCGCCTGCACGGCCTTGCCGGTGGCGCCGCCGAAGCCGCCGAAGCCGAACGTGGCGGCGCTGCCGTGATAGTGCGGGGCGTCGATGCCGCCGCGGACCGCGAGATAGGTGCGCAGGCCCGCGTCGTCCGGCGTGCCGATATCCAGCACCGCCCCGGCGGCAACGGTGATCGGTCGCCACATGTCCACTGGCAGATCGTCGACTGTGATCGGTGTCGGAGCGCCGGTCACGCACACCACGGTGGTTTCGGAGAAGCGCAGTCGCGGGCCGTGCAGCGTGCACTCCAGCGCGGGCAGGCCGACCGGGTTGCCGACGGCCGTGTTGGCGAGGGTGAAGGACAGATCGTCCATCGGCCCGGACGGGGGAATGCCGACCTGCCACAGGCCGATTCGGCCCGGATAGTCCTGGACGGTCGTCATCGTCCCTGCGCGCAGCACGTCGAGGCGATGGCCGACCGGACGGATGTCGGCGAGGGTGGTCGTGCTGTGGTCGGCCCCGAGCACCCGGGTGTCCCGCGCTGCTTGGCGCAGCTGCGGCAGGTTCGTCTGCACGCCGTAGATCCGGGAGGCCGCCAGCGCCGTGGTGAGCCGGGCGAAGGCGTCCGCACGGCTGTCGCCGACCGCGATCACCTTGGCGAGCAGCGGGTCGTAGTACGGGCTGACCTCGCTGCCGGTGCCAACCCAGGTGTCCACGCGGACACCGGCGGCCTGCGCCTGCGCGGCGATGTCGGCCCCGGTCCGCGTCTCGACCGGGAAGGTGGCTGCCGTGATCAGCCCGGCGCTCGGCCGGTAGTCGTGTCCAGGATCCTCGGCGTAGACCCTCGCTTCCACCGCCCAGCCGGTGATCGGCGGTCCGCTCTCCGGCTGTTCGTCGACCATCGACGTGTCGCCGCCTGCCAGCCGCAGCATCCACGCGACCAGATCGACACCCGTGACCGCCTCGGTCACCGGATGTTCCACCTGCAGACGGGTATTCATCTCCAGGAACGACGCGGTGCGGTGCTCGGTGTCGTAGACGAATTCCACCGTTCCGGCCGACCGGTAATCCACCGACCGCGCGAGTTCCCGAGAGGCCGAAAGCAATTGATCGGTCAGCGCGGTGCCGAGGCCGGGTGCAGGCGCTTCCTCGACGACCTTCTGGTTGCGCCGTTGCAGCGAACAGTCCCTGGTGCCGAGGCTGACCACGCGGCCGTTGCCGTCGCCGAACAATTGCACTTCCACATGCCTGGCCCGCGCGACGAAGCGCTCCAGGAAGACCCCGCTCGACGCGAAATTGGTGGCGGCGAGCCGCTGGACACGCTGGTAGGCCGCCCGCAGCTGGTCGGCACCGTGGCAGGCCTGCATGCCGATGCCACCGCCGCCGCCGACCGCCTTGAGCATCACTGGATAACCGATCCGCTCGGCCTCGGCCACCGCATGCTCGGCCGACTCGAGCAGGCCGCTGCCGGGAATGAGCGGAACGCCGACCGCCCGTGCCGCTTCCCGCGCGGTGTGCTTGTCGCCGAAGATGCGCAGCTGTTCCGGTGTCGGGCCGGCGAACCGCACGCCCGCCGCACCGACCGCGGTGGCGAATTCGGCGTTCTCCGAGAGGAATCCGTACCCGGGATGGATGGCGCCAGCGCCGGTGGCCAACGCCGCCTCGATCACCAGATCGGCGCGCAGATAGGACTCTGCCGCCGGCCCCGGCCCGAGACGCACTGCGACATCGGCGGTTTCGACGTGCGCCGCTCCGGTGTCGGCGTCCGAATAGACGGCGACCGTTTTCAAGCCCAATGCCTGCGCCGACCGCATGATTCGGCACGCGATCTCGCCACGATTGGCGACGAGCACAGTATCGAATTCCAGTCTCACTGCTTGCCCCTATTCAGTTGAGTGTTATTCGGCGGCCATCGCCGCGATGGCGCGGGTGACCCGTTCGAGCACCACATCCAGCGATTCGCCGATATGGGTGTGTAGCAGCCGATAGGCGAGTGAAAGATCTTCGGCCAGTACGGCTTCCAGAATGCCGAGATGTTCGGCGATGGTGGTTTCGATGCGATTGTTGACCATGAAGTCGTACATTCGGACGTGCCGGATCCGGGAATTCACCGCCTGCAGCGCCCGCACCATTTCGGCGTTGCCCGCCGCGGTGAGCAGCGTGACGTGGAATTCCTCGTCGCGAACCACGAATCCCGGCTCCTGGACCGGCGGGTCGTCGCGCAGTGCCAGCCACGCGGTGCGCTCGCGCTCGAGCAGCGCGCGGTCGTGGGTTACCGCTGGATTGGTCATTGCCCGCTGTATTCCGCCGAGCTCCACCGTGATTCGCAGTTCGTACAGATCGCGGATCAGTGGAATGCTCGGGCGCACCGGGCTGAACCCGTAGTCCTCGCGCTGCAGCAGACCGTCGGAGCAGAGCACCGTCAGTGCCTCCCGAATCGGCGTGCGCGATATGCCGAATCGCGTCGACAGTTTCGGCTCGGTGAGGCGCTCGCCGAACTTGATATCGCCGTTCATCAATTCGCTGCGCAGTGCCGCGTACACGACGTCGCGGAGCGGCTTTCCCGCGGCTTCTTCCAGGGTGGTCGCCCGTGTCGACATGCCTGTATACGCTATGGAGCTTGCGTTTCAGCGATGTGACGAGATGTTAGCAAGGCGTAAGGGTCTGCTCACCGTGCAGGCATCGCGCCCGTCATCGGCCAGCTTCCCCCGCTCACCACGTTCTGCGAGGTCAAGACCGGTAGGTACGTGCGAGCCACATCGATCATGTTGTCGGCCAACCCCCCTTGGTAAACGGCTGGAACGGGCGCACACTCGTATTTATCGGTGTTCGTAGTAGGAACGGGGGGCTGATGAGGATCCAACCGCGACAACAGCTTCTAGAACTCTGGCGCTCGGTGCTCGCCGCTTGCTATGACAAGGGGACCTGGCACTGGGGCGGTCGCGACGGCACCAATTCGATCAGCGACACCGAACAGTTGCTGTGCCTGCTCTATCCGGCCACCGAGATTGGTGCATTTGCACTAGACCAGCCCGATGATATGGCCGACGATATTCGCGCGGTGCTTGCTCCGCTCGGTGAGGCGACGCGGATCGGCGGCGCCCTCGTCGGTGTGCTCGAGGATTACTTCTCCCGCCACACCAGCACCGAGGGGGAACCGATCTTCGCGGCGGGCAGCTATCTGCGCTCCGCCGACGGCCGGGAACCGAGCGCCGAACAGTACGAGCTGGAAGTCGTCGACGCGTACTCCATGTCGCTCACCCTGTGCATCGCGGCGCTGAGATTCCTGCGGATCTTCAAGCGATTCATGGACAAGGAGGTGCGGCGCGAGGCCAAGGACCTCTCCGCCCGGATCCGGGTGCTGACGCCGCAGGTCAGCGTGCGGCTGACCGCCGCGATGACCGGCCTCGTGCGCAGCTTCGTGGTGCATACGCCGAACCCGAAGTCGGCGCAAGGCCAGGCCATTCTCGGCATGCTCAATCAGGTCGGCGCCGCCGACGAGACGGTGATCGACGGCATCGCCCGCAGGCTGGACCGGGTCCGGGTGCAGATGGCCAACGACGTGAAGCTCGGCCAGACTCCCGATATCGACCTCGCGGACGAGCTGTTGCTGTTCGAATGCGGCTGGAGCTGGGGCATCGACCAGAAGGCCTCGCCGATCGACTTCGTCCGGTCCAAGATCGGTGACCAGCCCGGCTACGCGGCCTCCAGACCCGACCTGTACTTCACCATCGTCGCGCTGGACGGCATCAACGACCTCACCTCCCGCCGCACCAGAGAAATGGACCTGCTCAACGACGAGCAGCGCCAACTCGCGGACGCGCTCGAACTGCGCTGGGACCTGACCCAGCGGTACTGGTCCACCGTCGCGCGGTACGGGCCAGGCCGCTGGCCGCTGGAGGATCTGCCGTGGCGCACCTCGGATGGTGAAGAGTCCGACTATTACACGCTCGCGGTCTCGGCAATGGTGTTGCAGGACTTCGTGAATCGGCAGGCTACCGACGAATTACCGCAGGTGGTAGCGGTTTTCGATCAGCTGGCCAGGCGTGGGCGGATCATCAGCAGGCTCACCTCGGGTGACCCCGCCGCGGTGCTGCACTATCCGGGCGTCCGGGTGCCGATGCCGGGCAGCGCGGACATCGGTGGCGGTCCACCGCTGGTCTGGGTGGTGCCCGACTTCGCGACGATGCTGCTGAAGCGGTCGCTGCAGGCCTGGCAGCTCTCCGGCGACGTCGCCATGCGGGACCGCTTGATGTCGATGGCCGAGCTCACCATGGACCACCTCAGCAGACGTCAGATCGGCTTCGGCGCGGCGACCGGGCTGTGGGACGACGCGGAGCAGGTGGCGAGCACGCAGTGGCCAGGCATGCTGGCGACCGAGGACGTCGGCCCGCGCGACGGCGCGGTGCAGGCCTCCTGGTATCTCACCGAACGCATCGTCGAATGCCTGGTCTCGGCCGATCGAAACTTCCGTGAGCCACCGCTGGCGATGCCGTCGATGATCAGCCGAGCCATCGAAATGCGCAGTGAGGCAGAACATCTGCTCAATCAGGAAATGCTGGAGGTCGGCGACCCCGATGTCTCACAGGCCATGCTTTCGCGGATCGAACAGCAGCTCGACGAGGCGCGCAGGCTGCTGAACGAGCAACCAGCCACCGCGTTCAGCCTGGCCGAACAGGCGCTGCTGCAGTTGTACGAGCTAGCTTATGCGCGACGCGACGCGATGAGGTCGTGAGCCGATGTTGGTGTTCTCGACCTCGGACAAGGGTGGCACCGGACGCTCGGTGACCAGCTGCAATCTCGCGTACCGACTATGCGTGAGTGGCCGCAATGTCGCCTACGTCGACTTCGACTTCGGATCGCCGACGGCAGGCGCGCTGTTCGAGATCAGCGCCGTGGAACGCGGCACGGCGCACCAGGACGGCCTGCATTCGTATCTGCTCGGCGAGACCGGCGTCGCCACCAGGATCGACGTGCGGACGGCGTCGGACCGGCCCGCGCTACGCCGGTTGGGTCCGCGGGCGGGCAAGCTCGTGTTGTACCCGGGCGACGAGGGTGGCGCCGAATTCTTGACGGCCGAAAACGCGGTCGTCACCCGGTGCGCCGAACTGCTGCTCGCGCTGGAGCAGGAATTCAAGGTGGTGCTCGTCGATCTGAGCGCGGGCCGCTCGGTGGCGTTGGAGCTGGTGTTGAAGGCCACCGCGATGCCGCAGCTGCGCTCGTTCACCGCACGCTGGTTGATCTTCCACCGCTGGACCCGGCAGCACATTCTGGCGGCAAGTGGGCTGGTGCACGGACCGCACGGGCTCACGCAGGCGGGCAAGGAGTGCGGGCACGATCCGCTGGAGTTGCTGGAATCGGTCCGCTATGTCCGCACCGCGGTGCCGAACCCGACCCCGGCCGCGCCCGGCGGCGTCGGCAGGCCGGCACAGGCTGCCTGGCTGATGGAACAGAACGCCGCGCTCAAGCGGCTGGCCTCGGCGAACCAGCTCGGGGCGAGCAGCCTGCTCGGCGAGACGCCGATGGAGCCGGTTCTGCAATGGCGTGAGCAGGTGATCATGGATATGGACGTGGACGCGAAGATTGCCAATCCGGCCACCACTGCGGCGTATACCGAGCTGGCCAGGCGCCTGCTGGACGCCGCGACCTGGGAGAGGTTTTGACCGCTGTGAGGGACGTCGTCGGGTATAGCGAGGAGACCGAGCGGGTACGGATCGATCAGGTGCCGCTGTCGCACCTGTCGATCGAGGTCGGCCATTTCTACATGAACGAGATCGCCAACGACATGGATCAGGTGGTCCGGGAGTTTCGCCGGATCGTGCCGCTGGTCGAGGCGTTCATCGCTTCTGCCCGTGTGCAATTCGGTCCGCGGGCGCGGGTGAGTACGTGCTACCTGATCGACGACTACTTCCAGCCGGACACCGACCCGCGCGAGATCCTCGGCAAGTTGCTCACCGCGGCGGACGAAACTGGTTTGCGCATCGACTATTTGGCGCGCGAGTCGGGCTGCTGGGAGACCGATCCGTTCGTCGACGGCGTGCCGTTGGACGAGCCGATCCGGCTCGCCGAGATGGTGGCCGCCAGAATCGTTGCGGAGCCGGAGATTTCGTCGTCGACCGGCCGCAGGCCGCCGACGGCGGAATCCGGGTGGCTGTGCAACGGGCGGCGGTCCTCGCTGGACGAACCGGCACAGGCGATGCGGGTGCAGCCGTATCGGCCGCCGGAGGAGTTCGGCAGGCGCGAGCATTCGATCTTCCTCGACGTGCAGTTGTGGAGTAAGCGCACCGAGATCGTCAACGGGCACAGCGAGACCTACACCAAGTGGTCGTGTGCATTCCTCGCCTCGGTCTGGCATCTGCTCCGGCTCGGCATGCTGCGCTACAACGGTGCGTCCGTGGTGGTTCCGCAGCCTTGGCAGGCCGGAGACGGCTGGCCGACCCGGTGGCGCGAGGTACCCGCTGTGGTGCAACTGAATCCGCGCGCCACCCCGTTCGCCGCCTACAAGACGCTGTCGATGCTGCCGAAACGGTATCTCGGCATTGAGCATTCGGTCCGGGTGATCCTTGATCACATCGATCTCGACGGCGATGTGGTCGATCAGATCATCACTCTCGGCGCCTACGACGAGGTACCGGTGACGGTGTCGCGCAAGGTCACCGAGCGGCTGAATCACCTATTGCTCGACGGATCCTGAGTGATGGGGCCGTCCACCACTCCGCTGATCGCCCTGGGCGAGGTGCGTACCTGCTTGGTACCCGCGTCCGCCACCCTGCACCGAGCCGAAGCGAGTGAACTGCTGGCATTGGTCCCCGGTCGGCGCGTGTTATGGCGGCAACGCCCTGGGACGCTTGCCGTTTCGCCCGCTTCGCCGGTCGGGGTCGACTGCGAACTGGTGCTGCCCGACGCCGCGCCTGCCAGGGTGGTCGGCACGGTGGCGGGCCGAGCCGTCGTGACCGGCGGCCGGGTGCTGCAGAGTTCGGTACGCACCCAGGTGATTCGAGCGGCCGAGCGACGGCGCCAGACCTGGTCGCACTATCTCAGCCGGGTCGGGGTGACCGAGGTGATCAGCAAGATCGGCGACCGGGTCGAGGCCTGCGACGCGCTCGCCGACGGCTATCTCGACGGCAAGCCCTCGTCGGACACCCTCGACCTGGCCTCGATCAGCGAGCGCCTGCTCGCCCGCCTGCGCGCCGACCCGAAGCTAGATCAGCAGGCGCCGCTGCAGGCGGCCACCACCCGGCTGCGGTGGGCGGCGAAGATCGGCGGCGCGGTCGGCCCGAAGCTGCGGCTGCGGCTCGACGACGAATCGGTGCGCTCCGCGTGGATCATCGTGCGCACCGAGAAGGATCTCGAAGCCGCGCAACGTTTTTGCGAGGATCTCGCGGTGCACGACTGGCTGCTGACGGTCGGCGACGCGGCCATCGAGGAGGCGGACCGGTTCCCCGCGTCCAGCCGGGAGCAGCTGGAGATCCTCGCTGCGGTGCTCGAGCACCTGGGCCACCTGTGGATGCCAGGCGCGCACACCCCGGCCGACCTGCGCGGGCTGTGGAAGGACCTGCAGTCCGATCCCGGCTTCTCCCGGCAGTGGACCGCGCTGATGGGCCAGGTGCGCGACCGGCTCCGGGTGGCGCAGTGGGACCACCTTGCTCGAGGCGTGCGGGTCAGCACCACCGAATGGTGACCGAAAACCCTTGTCCAGCAGCGCTATAGACGGAACCAGCGGCGGACAAGCAACGCGAAGAACACCGAGAGCGACACCGTGCCGACCCACGATTCGGTGGCGAGCAGGGCCCGCCCGCCCTCGGCCAGGTCCGCGGTGTCGCCGAGCCCCATCGGATTCAGATAGCTGGTCATGCTCATGTACAGCGTGTCGCTGACCGAGCCGTGCTCGAACAGCAGCAGCGCAACGCTGAACAGCGCCAGTTGTACGGCGATCCAGCCGAGCAGCCGGAACGGCTTGTATCCGTAGCCGCACAACAGGTCCGAGAGTTGCGGGCCGATGCGCCGCCAGCCGGGCGGGGTGGCCTGGCAGCGGGCTCGTGCCTGCCACAGCCCGCAGCGGTCAACGGCATCCATGTCTTCGTTCAACCGGTGCAGTGACGCCGCCCGACGGTAGGCGAGCACCGCGTGCGCGGGCAGTCCCAGCTCGCGCAGTTGCGCGCCGAGCTGCTCGTATACCCCTGCCAGCAGGGTGTTCTGGGTGCGGCTCAGGCGCAGCGGCCCGCGGGATTCGACCTCGGCAGCGAGCAGAGCGGCGATGACGTCGACCACCGCGCGCCCGTCCTCGTCGAGGGCGGGACTCGGTGGGGCGGCGTCCTTGGCCTCGGCGTAAAGATGGCTGAACACCAGGCTGTCGCCGCGGCGCCGGGTGCTCGGCGGGTCGTATCGGCCGAGCACCGCTTCGACATCGGCGTTGAGCGAATCCAACAGCGCCTGCTCGCCCGGCGCGCCATTGCGGCGATGCACGACGCGGTACTCCGCATCGGCGTATTTGGCCGCGCGCCGGACGATGCGGGTGGCGGTCGACTCGACGAACTCCGAACGGGGTTCGGGTGTTTCGTGGTCGGTCATCAGCTCCCCCCGCGTTTCGGGCAACGCGCCTGGGTCAGCGTGCCCCAAACACCTTGGTGGTGGTCAGGCACCGCCCTTCTCGGGCGTCGTCGGTTCACGCCGTGTGGGCGGCGTGGACGTCGGTTCTCGCGTCGTTCGGGCCGGTTTCACCGACACCGCCAGGGTATCGGTCAGCGCCTTCCCGTCGGCGAGCATTGGTAACCCGGCCTCCTGCTTGGGGGTCCGGGGATCGAGGAGGATCTTCAGGCTGGATGATCGGCCATGCGGCGAGGTTGACCGCTGCGTTGTGGTCGCGGTCGGCGCGAAACCCGCACCCGCAGGCGAATATTCGATCTGCGAGAGTCAGCCCGGTGTTCACTGCCGTACATGCCGAACAGCGTCTGCTCGACGCGTACCAGCGGCCAGCAGTGACGATCGTGCCGCTGCGCCACTGTTGTTTGTAACGCAACAGGCGCGCGAACTCAGTCCATCCGGCATCGCTGATCGCGCGTGCCAGAGAGCGGTTGCCGAGCATGCCTGCCACATTCAGGTCCTCGATGACCAGCCGGTCGTGGGTTTTGACCAGCTGATTGGTGACCTGATGGAGGAAGTGACGGCGAATATTGGCGACACGGTGATGATGGCGGCCCAGCGCTGCGGCGGCATCCCTGCGGTTGGTGGATCCTTTCTGCTTGCGCGACAACGATTTCGCCAGTCGCCGTTGCTTGCGCAACCCGACAGCTAGGGGCTTGGGCGGGTTGTCGACCCGGGCGACTTCGGTGCCTTCGGCGGTGGCGGCGACCAGAAACGCCGAGAGCCCGCGGTCGATCCCCACCCAGCCACCCTCATCACTCACACGGGGTGCATGGTGGTGTGCGGGGTGCAGGTCGGCAGCCTGCGTGGTCACGCTGATCTGCCAGCGACCTGCCCGATAGATGAGGGTGGTGTAGAGGATTTTCGCGCGCCCGCTCACGAGCAGGCGCCGCAGGCGGCGGGTGTCTTCCCGTACCCGGATGGTGCCCAGACCGGGCAGAGTCACCGATCGGGCAATCCCATTACTGCCGACACGGATCGCTGCGCGCCCGGACTTAGCGGTCTTGCTACGCAACCGAAACGATACAGTGGCGATGTTCTTCTTCTTGAAACGAGGAAACCCGACCTTCTTGCCTCGGCGTTTGCCGGAGCGGGAGTTGAAGAAGGCAGTCAATGCGCGGCCGCAGTCGACAGCGGCTTCCTCGAACACCTGCTGGCACACTTCATTACGCCACACCAGACCAGTCACCTCGATCTCGGCGACCCCGCCTCGATCGACGGCGATCGCCCGGCCCGCCGCCTCGGATTTCTTCCACGCGTTGAAGGCGTTGATGAGGCTGAACCCGGTCCACGGTACCGGCAGTTCAGGATCGGTTTTGCGTTGATCTAACGCGGTTTTCACCAAGTTCAGGCACTTGTTGAACGCGAACCGCGCGGCCCCGGCGTGCCGGGCAAGCACCTGCTGCTGCTCGACGGTGGGGTCGAGGCAGTACCGGAAGGTGGTGTGACGGCTCATCACCGCGGAGTGTGGCACAGGCCACCGACAATAACGACCACCTCAGCAACCGATACCAGCTACGACAACTGAAATTTCCAGACACGCTGTCAGACGACGTTGAGCTTCGGTGCGGGCGTAGATTCGCGCCGCCGCAGTCTTGGACAGTGGACAACGCCTCAGTGGCCGAGCTTGTACTCGAGCACGTCGCGCGGTTCGCCCTTACCGAAGTAGTGCTCCTCGTGGGCGGTCCACTGGAAGCCGAGCCGCTTGTACAGGTTGTAGGCGGACTGGTTGGTCGGGCGCACAGTGATGAGCACACTGTGCATCTCGTGCCGCTTGCACAGGTCGATCGCTTGTTCCAACAGGGTCGAGCCGTAGCCGCGGCCGCACCGGTTCGTGGTGACCGCCAGGCTGAGCAGCCACGCGCGCCGATCCGGGGTGAGCGCGACGAGCACGTGACCGAGCACGACGCCGTCGACCTCGGCGATCAACCAGTTGGCGCCATGCAGATCGAAGAGTTGGCGCAGCGCGAAGTAGGGATAGGACTGAGCGCCGAAGCGTTCGGTTTCGATGGCGGCGACGTCAGCGAGATCGGACAGCGCTGCGGTCCGGTACACAGGTGTCGGTGACGTCGTCGCGATGTCCAATGTGCTCCCTTGTGCGGTGACACGGGTCATGACCACAGAGTAGGCGTTTGCTCGCGCCGTTGAGGCACGTCGCCACGCACTGTCCGGATCGGGGTAGTTTAAGCCGCTTCGCGGGGTTGTGGCGGCCGTACGCCGCACCTGCCTGCACGAGTCAACTCCGGCAGCGTCCGCCCAGCTCGGTTGCCGATCATTTGCCATCGGCCGTTGGCTGCGTCAGGGCTCAGCTGGCCGCGCTCGGTACCCGAATATGTTGCGCCGTCACCGTATCGGCGTCGGCGCTCGCCAAGATCCCCACCACTTCGGTGATCTCTTTCGCGTCGTTGAGCCGCCCGAGCGCGCTGTCCGCCGCCTGCTCATTCGGATCGTTGGCGCCGACACTGACCGCGTTGACGGTGATCCGTCTCGAGCCGAACTCCGGCGCCAACCCGAGCGTGAATTCCGCGATGGCACCCGTTGCCGCATCGTGCACAGCACTGCCCGCGGCATCCACGCCCGCGACGGTGATCACGCGTCCGCCGTCCGCCAGCTGCGTCGCCGCCAGCTGCGCACCGTGAAAGACCGCCTTGACCGGTGTCGTCACGCCGAGCTCGAACTCCTCGTCGGTGATCTCGCCCAATGCCGTGCTGATCGCCGCGGCAGGGGTGTGCACCAACACGTCCCAGTGCCCGTACTCCTCGAGCACCGCCTGCACCAACTCCTCGTACTCGCCGCGGTCCCCGAGGTCGGCCGCCAGCGCCACCGCTTGCCCACCCGCCCCGGTGATCGCCTCGACCACGTCGGCCGCCCACTCCGGTGCATGCGGATGCTGGACAACCACCTGCGCCCCCTGCGCCGCAAGCGCGACCGCAATGGCCTTCCCGATCCCGGTGTGCGCATCGGTGACCAACGCCGTCTTCCCCGCAAGCGGACCGGTCGAGTGCATGCCATGCCTTCCCGTTGTGCGGAAATCGACTACCGCGGACCCACATTCGCCGCTCAGCGACCGGCAGAGCCAGTATGCATCCCGTTGCCCACCCGCCGATACAAGAAAGGCCCCTGGTGTGGACCAGGGGCCTTTCTGTTCGTCTCAACCACGAGTCGGGGTGACAGGATTTGAACCTGCGACCTCTTCGTCCCGAACGAAGCGCGCTACCAAGCTGCGCCACACCCCGTGAATCGAACCTGGAGTAGCTTACAACAGGGTGGGTGTAGACGTTAAACCGGCTGTTCAGAGGGGTATCGCGACGCGATACCGCTGGGCAGGCTAGTTGTCGTGGGGGCGGATGCTTGTGAAGATGCGCTTGGCGGTCTCGGCGTCGACGGCGTTGGGGACACCGGTGTCGGCGGTGATCACCATGACGAAGCTGCCGTTGTCGGTGGGGTAGGCGACGGTGTAGACCGAGTACGTGGTGGCGCAGCCGGGCTTGGCCTGGGGGACGGTGCCCTTGGTCTCCACGAACATGCCGTGCTGCGAACCGTCCAAGGAGTTGAGCGGGACAGGGGCGGACGGGTGGCCGTCGGTGGAGGCGAGGTAGGCCAGCTGGGCCGTCTTGGTGCCGAGATCGGTTGCCGCCGCGCCGGTATTGCTGTCCTTCGAGCCGGTGAGGAACGAAGAGGTGCGGGTCGAGCCGGGGCAGTAGCCCTTGCCCTCGCTGGCATACCCCTTGCCCGCCACCGCGTTCGGTGGCTCACCGAATCCGCCGATGACGGTCTCGGGCGCCACCGTCCAGCTCGCAGGCACGTCGTAGGCCGCGCCGCGGTCAGGCGCGACCACCACCTGGTAGCCGGGGATGGTCGGAGTTTCGTTGCGGCCGTTCGCATTCGTGGGCGGCGCGGCCGAGGTGGTCTTCGACGGTGTCGGCGCCGCGCTCGCGCTCGGGGTCAGCGCGCTCACCATGGACGGCGAATTCCGTTGCGAGTCAGAGTTGTCCGAGCCACGGTTGGTCAGCAGTACCGCGGTCACCGCGCCGCCCGCCACCAGCAGCACGACCAGTCCGATCAGCAGCAGCGCCTTGCCGCGCCCACCCGAGGGTGGTGTGCCGCCCTGCGGCAGCTGCTGGGGTGGCACACCGTAGGCGCCCTGCTGTGCATACCCGGGTGCCTGGCCATACGGCTGCCCGTATTGCGGTGCGGCGTAAGTGGGTGTCTGCTCGAGCGGCGGAACCTCGCCGTAGTGCTGCCCGGGTGCCTGCTGCCATTGCGCAGCCGGATCGGGCTGGCCTAGTCGAGTGGCGTTGGGATATCCGAGCAGCGTCGGTGCGGCATTGCCCGGTTGGTTCGGCTCCGGCGTCCCGAGGCTCGGCTGCCACAGGGCCGCCGGGTCACCGACGGTGGGACGCGGCTGTGCCAGCAGCGTCGGATCCGCCTGTGCGGGTGCCTGCCACTGCGGTGCCTGCCCGCCGGGCTGCTGCCACTGTGCGGTCGGAGCGGGCTGCCATTGATAGTTGGGGGCTGGCGCTTGCCCGCCCGGCGGAGCTTGCCCAGGCGGGACCCCTGGCGTCTGCGCGTGCCCGCCGACAGCCCTCGGAGCTTGTCCGCCAACGGTTCCGGGTGTTTGTCCACCGACCGGCCCTGACGGTTGGCCACCGAGCCCGCCAGCGGTCCCCGGTGCTTGTCCGCCAACGGTTCCTGGTGCTTGCCCACCGGCAGCCCCTGGCGCCTGAGCGCTCGGCTGCCACTGCAAGGTCGGGTCCGGGATCGCGGAACCCCCACTCGGCTGCCACTGCAGCGTCGGGTCCGGAGTCGCGGCACCCGCGCTCGCACCCCACTGCTGCGGCGTCGACTCGCCCACGCCAGGCCACGCGACCTGCTGGTGAAATCCCGAGTCCCGCTTCCACGGTCGCTGGGATGCGGACTCAGCGCTCTGCGTGGCCGACCCGTCGGGATCGGACGACTCTGCGCCGGATGACTCTTGCTGGTATGGGTGCGTCGCACGGGGCTGACCCAGAACGGTCGGGTCGTTGCGCCGGTCGTCGAATCCACTCACAGTTGTCCCCTGCCTGACACACGTCTCGGCACGCGACCTTAGCGGGCGACGGCCTCCGATGTGGACACGCCCTGGCCGGTGTCGGCCACAGGCCGCTGCGGGGGAGCCGCGACCAGCGTCAACAGCGTCGCCTCCGGGCGGCAGCAGAAACGGTAAGGCGCCCACGGCGAGGTTCCGATGCCCGCCGACACGTGCAGCTGGGTGTGCTCGCCCCACATCGACGGGCCCTTGACCCGGGACCGATCGATGCCGCAGTTCGTGACGAGCGCGCCGTATCCGGGCAGGCACAGCTGACCGCCGTGCGTGTGCCCCGCCATGACGAGGTCGTAGCCGTCCTCGGCGAAGCGGTCGAGCACGCGCGGTTCGGGCGAGTGGGTCAGGCCGATGCGTAACTCGGCCAAGGGGTTCGGCGCACCGGCGATCGTGTCGTAGCGGTCCCGGTTCAGGTGCGGGTCGTCGACGCCCGCGGTGGCGATCCGGATGCCGGACACCTCGAGATCGCGGCGCACATGCGTCAGGTCGAGCCAGCCGCGCTCGGTGAAGGCCGCGCGCAGGTCCTTCCACGGCAGCGGGGCGCCGTAGGTGCGACGGTGGTCCTTCTTGAAGTACTTCATCGGGTTCTTCGCCACCGGCGCGAAGTAGTCGTTGCTCCCGAAAACGAAAAGCCCCGGGCGGGAAAGCAATCCGCCGAGGGCCTGGACTACCGCGGGAACCGACTTCATGTGCGAGAGGTTGTCACCGGTGTTGATGACCAGATCCGGCTCCAGCCGGTCCAGCTCGCGCAGCCACTGCTGCTTGCGCTGCTGGCCGGGCGTCATGTGCAGATCGCTGATGTGGAGCACCCGCAGCGACGTCGACCCCGGTGCGAGGACCGGCATGGTGGCTTCGCGCAGAACGAAGGCGTTGCGTTCGACCAGCGAGGCGTAGCCGATTCCGGCCACCGCCGCCCCGGCGGCTCCCAACGCGGTCGTGCGGACAGCAGCGGTCGAGATCACGGGCATTTGCCCAGCATAGGTGACCCCGTTGCGGAACGCCGAGTGTGTTTACGCACAGGCGCCTGGACAAGGCCTGACCAGCGCGTGCGCCGGGACGTGCGCCGGCGCCCGGCACGCCGAGTCGGCACTGCCGTAATCGGCAGTAGGTGCGCAAATGTGGTGGGCGCGGCCGAATGAACCGGCTACCGTGACCTCATGTCGGAACTCAAAGCGCAACTGCGGACGGACATGACCGCCGCGATGAAAGCCAAGGACACGCTGCGCCTTTCCACGCTGCGGATGCTGCTTGCCGCGATCCAGACCGCGGAGGTCGCCGGCGCGCAGGCGCGTGAACTCTCCGATGCCGACGTGATCGCCGTGCTGCAGAAAGAGGCGAAGAAGCGCAGCGAGTCGGCCGAGATCTACACCCAGGCCGGGCGCGGTGAGCTGGCCGCCAACGAGCACGCCGAGGCGCGCATCATCGACGAATACCTGCCGACCCAGCTCAGCGAGGCCGAGGTGGCCGACGTCGCCGACACCGCGATCGCCCAGATCGCCGAGGAACTCGGTGAACGCCCCGGCATGCGCCAGATGGGTCAGGTCATGAAGGCCGCCACCGCGCTCGCCGAGGGCAAGGCCGACGGCTCCAGGCTCTCCGCGGCCGTCAAGGCCCGGCTGTAGCCGCCTCTCCGAGTTTTCTGGCCAGACTCAGGTGCGGTAACGGCGCCGTTGGCGACCGGCGGCAAGAGGGGACTGCGTTAGCCCGTACCCGACGAGTTACCCATGTTCTTGCGAGATCAGTGGGCTGAAGAACCACCGACCCGGGTGCAGTGGCACCCGGGTCGGCGGCATTTTCAGCGGGGGATGGGGATCGGAATGGGGATGGGCGGCAACAACGGTGGCGGTGGCAGCCCCGGGATGCCTGGCAGTGGTGCCGGGCCGGGCGGCGGTGCGGCGCGTTGGGTGCCGTCACTGACGTAGAGCGTGATCACCGAGCCAGGGATGGCCGAACCGTTCGGCGCCGTGCCCATCACGGTGCCCTTGGCTTGCGCGCCTGGTCCGGTCACCGGCGTCACCTGGAAGCCTGCCCCGACCAATGCCGCGGTCGCCGCGCCCTGCGTCATTCCGACGACATCGGGCACCTGGGCGTTGTTCGAGCCGCGCACGTACTTGTCGTCCAGCGGTGGCAATCCAGGCGGCGGGAACCGCCCGATCACCGGTTTGATCGCGTTGAACCAGCTGCGCGCCGGTTCATTACCACCGAAAAGGGTGCCGTCGCCGCAGTTTCGCAGCGGGAACGAGCAGATCTCGGCAGGCGTCGGGCTGTCGCCGTAGATGTAGTTGGCCGCGGCCAGCGAGTTGGTGAACCCGACGAAGGCCGAGGAGCGGTGGCTTTCGGTGGTGCCCGTCTTGCCGGACAGCGGGAGGTTCCAGCCGGTCGACTGGGCCGCGCCGGCTGCGGTGCCGCTGATGTCGTCCTTGCTCATCGCGTTGGCGAGCGTGTTGGCGAGACCGGGCTCGACGACCTGCTCGCAGGCCTGCTGGGTCAGCGGCACCTGCTTGCCCTGGCGATCGACCACCTCTTTGATCGGGTTCGGCGGGCACCATTTGCCGCCGGAGGCGAGGGTCGCGGCCACGTTGGACAGTTCCAGCGGGTTGATCGCGACCGGTCCGAGGGTGAACGAGCCGAGGTTCTGTTCCTTGATCATGTCGGCGAGGCTCTGGTTGCCGTGGCCCGAGCTGCCCGCCTCGGTGTAGGAGCGCATGCCGAGCCGCACCGCCATGTCGACGGTCGGCGTCACGCCGACGGCCTGAATCAGCTTGACGAACGCGGTGTTCGGCGAGGTCGCCAGCGCCTCGGTGACCGACATCGGCGACTTGTACTTGCCAGCGTTCTCGACGCAGTAGGTCGCGGCCGGGCAGCCGCGCGCGCCACCGTTACCCATGCCCTTGGCCTCGAAGCGGCCCGGCACATCGAGTTGGGCGTTGATGCCGAGGCCCTTCTCCATGGCCGCGGCGGTGGTGAAGAGCTTGAAGATCGAGCCTGCGCCGTCACCGACCATCGAATACGGCTGCGGCTGCACGGTCTCGTTGGCGTCGCGGTTCAGGCCGTAGGTGCGGCTACTGGCCATCGCGATCAACGGGTGCGAGTCCTGACCGGGTGCGACCACGGACATCACCTGGGCGATGTTGTCCAGGTTCGGATTGGCCGCGTCGGTCACCGACCGCTTCACCGAATCCTGCACCGCGGGATCGAGGGTGGTCCTGATCAGGTAACCGCCCTTATCGATCTGCTCCCTGCTGATGCCAGCGTTGGCCAGGAACTGCAGCGCGTAGTCGCAGAAGAAGCCGCGGTCCATGGCGGCGATGCAGCCGCGCGGCAGACCCTTCGGCTCCGGCAGCACCCCGAGCGGCTTGGTCTTGGCCTCGCGGAATTCGTCGGCGCGGCTCGGGATGTTCTGGATCATCGTGTCCAGCACCGTGTTGCGCCGGGCAAGCACGCCTTCGGTGTTGGTGTACGGGTTGAGCTTCGAGGAGCTCTGCACCATGCCCGCGAGCATCGCGGCCTGCGAGATGTTCAGCTCGGACGCGTCGACACCGAAGTAGGTCTGCGCGGCGTCCTGGATGCCGTAGGAGGAGTTGCCGAACGGCACCAGGTTCAGATACCTGGTGAGGATCTCGTCCTTGGTCAGCTCCCGGTCCAGGGTGAGCGCCATCCGGATCTCGCGGATCTTGCGGGCGGGCGTCGTCTCGATCGCGGCCCTGCGCTCGGCGTCGGTCTTGGCGACGACCAGGAGCTGGAAGTTCTTGACGTACTGCTGGTCGAGCGTCGATGCGCCCTGCTGCACCTCGCCGCTGCTGGTGTTGGTGAGGAACGCGCGCAGCGTGCCCTGCCAGTCGACACCTTCGTGCTCGGCGAAGCGCCGGTCCTCGATGGAGACGATCGCCAGCTTCATGTCGTTGGAGATCTTGTCGCTGGGGACTTCGAAACGGCGCTGCTCGTAGAGCCAGGCGATCGGTGAACCACTCGCGTCGACCATCGTCGAAACGGCGGGCACGGTGCCCTCAACCAGTTCCGAGGACACGTTGTCGACGGCATCGGCGGCACGGTTCGAAACGAACCCGAAGCCACCGGCGAGCGGGAACAGCAACCCCGCGATAAGCACGGCGGCCAGCAGGCAACTGCCGGCCAGCCGCGCGAGCGTATGTGTGATCGGCACGAACCCCAGACTACGGGGTGGGCTTCGCGCGTTCTCTTCAGCGTTTAACCCGAGTCGATTCATCCGAGCGAATGGGCGTGTCGCGCGGGCGAGTCTGGCGTGTCGCGGGACGGCACGCCGCGAATCCCCCGGACCGGCCGCCGCTCGAGCGATTTTGCAGGGACGGACGTACCAAAAAATCCGGGGACGGTCTTGCGCTAGCCCCATACCTTTACCTAGATTGAGAACCCAGTGTGATAGAGCTAACACTCAAAGTGGAATGTGGTGCAGTTCGCAGCGGGGTTTGGGTTGCTGCGACGCTGACACGCGATTCTGGAGCGCCGTTGACCCGGTGTTCGGACTGCAAAGGGGCACACCAAATGCACATGACAACCCCCATCGCTCGATTGGACGTGGAGCAGGCCGAAGCAAGGATTGCCTGGGTAGCCCAGGCCCGATGCAAGGAAGTAGATCCCGATCAGTTGTTCGTCCGCGGCGCTGCGCAGCGCAAAGCGGCGACGATCTGCAGGCACTGTCCAGTGCTGATGCAGTGTGGTGCCGACGCGCTCGACAATCGAGTGGAGTTCGGCGTGTGGGGCGGTATGACCGAGCGGCAGCGTCGCGCTCTGCTCAAGCAGCATCCGGAGGTGACCTCCTGGGCCGATTTCTTCCAGGCTCAGCGCCAGCATCAGGTGGCTATGTAAAACCTACCGAAATTCGGAACTGAGCCTGCGAAAGCGGGCTCAGTTCCGTTTTACGCCGTTATTTCCGTATGGACATATAGCCGATGCGTCTATGTATCAAGCAGATTTTCGGTGCGCGGCGAGCTGTTCGCCGACCACGCGGAGCGCGGACAAATCCGACACTTCGAACGGCAACGCGGTCACCGCGACGATCGGCACCCGCGGGTGCGCGCCGGTGAACCGGTGCAGCAGATGCTGTTCGCGCTTGTCGGTCGCGACGCGGCGGGCGTGGATGCGCAACACCGCCGCGGTGAGCGGATCGGTGTCGGCCATCTGCTCGGCGGCAGTCAGCGCGTGATCGGCCGAGAGCGAACTCAGCGCCGGATGAGTTCGGTTGAGCACCAACCCCGCCAGCGGCATCCGCTCGGTCGAGAGCCGGTCCACGAAGAACGACGCCTCGCGCAGCGCGTCCGGCTCCGCGGCAGCGACCACCAGGAAGTGGGTGCCCGGCTTGGAGAGCATCGCGTAGGTCCGGTCCGCCCGATCCTGGAAGCCGCCGAACAGCGAGTCCAGTGACTGCAGGAAGTTCGATGCGTCCTTGAGCATCTGGCCGCCGACGATGGTGGAAACACCGCGCACCGCCAGGCTCATCGCGCCGGTGACCAAGCGGGTGACGCCGCGGCCCGGCGCCATGATGACCCGGATCATCCTGCCGTTCAAGAAGTTCCCGAGCCGCTTCGGCGCATCGAGAAAGTCCAGTGCGTTGCGTGACGGGGGAGTGTCGACCACGATCAGGTCCCACTCCTTGCGCCCGGCCAGCTGCCCGAGCTTCTCCATCGCCATGTATTCCTGCGTGCCGCCGAACGAGGACGCGACGGTTTGATAGAAGGGGTTGGCGAAGATCTGCTCGGCCTTGTCCGGACTGGTGTGCTCGAGCACCATGTCGTCGAAGGTGCGCCGCATGTTCAGCATCATCGCGTGCAGCTCGCCCTTGGCCTCCGGGCCGAGTGGCACCCGCTGCGGAGTGTTGCCGAGGTCCGCGACGCCGAGTGACTGAGCCAGTCGCCGGGCCGGATCAATGGTGAGTACCACAACCTTGCGGCCGTACTCGGCCGCCCGCAACGCGATCGCGGCGGCGGTGGTTGTCTTGCCGACACCGCCGGAGCCGCAGCAGACCACCACCTTGGCCGTGCGGTCCTCGATGATCTCCGAGATGTCGAGCGGCCCCGCGACTATCGGTGTACTCACTTCACTTCACTCCCTGCGTACTGAGGTGCTCGGCAAGTTCGTACAGCCCACCGAGATCCATGCCCTCGGGCAGCGCGGGGAGATACATGCGGGACACGTCGACCTTCGAGAGCTCGCTCGCGCTGTCGTCCTGCGCCTGCAAAGTCGCAGCGTGCTCGACAGTTTCGGTGATCAGGCCCTGGAAATCGTTGTCCGGCAGTGTGATTCCCGCCGCAGCGAGTCCCGCGCGGACGGCGTCGGTGTCCAGCTCGCCCTGCGCCGCCTCGGCCCGCAGTTCGGCGGGCAGCTGGCCCTCGGTGGCGCGATTCACGATCACCGTGCCGATGCGCAGGTCCGCCGCCTTCAATTCCGCGATGGCGTCGGCGGTTTCCTGCACCGGCAGCGCCTCGAGCAAGGTGACCAGGTGGATCATCGTCTGATCCGAGTGCAGCAGCTTCGAAACGCCTTCGGCCTGGCCTGCGATCGGCCCGCCCTTGGCCACCTCGAGCATGGCCTGGGTGACATCGAGGAAGCTGGCGATCCGGCCGGTCGGCGGGGCGTCGACCACGATCTCGTCGTAGACCCGCTTGCCCGCCTTGTCCACCCGGACCACGGTCTCCTTGATCTTGCCGGTCAGGATGACGTCACGCAGACCAGGCGCGATGGTGGTGACGAACTCGATGGCGCCCATCCGGCGCATCGCCCGCCCCGCGAAGCCGAGGTTGTAGAACATGTCCAGGTATTCGAGGAACGCATGCTCGATATCCAGCGCGAGCGCGACCACCTCGCCGCCGCCGTCCGCGGTGGCGATCCTGGTCTCGGTGGGCGGCAGCGGCGGCAGATCGAACAGCTGGGCAATCGACTGCCTGCTCTCCACCTCCACCAACAGCACCCGGCGGCCACCGGCGGCCAGGGCGAGTGCCAGCGCGGCGGCCACCGTGGACTTGCCTGTGCCGCCCTTTCCGGAGACATAGTGCAAGCGAGCCTTTTCCGCGCGCTTCGGCCACCCTGTTTCCAGCCCTGGCTCGGCTGAAACAGGCACTGCTGTTGGTACTCCCACGCTCGCGAGCCTATAACCCGTTCTGAGATCGCGCCCGAGGGATCCGGTTGTCGACCGGATTTGCGGGCGATCTGTACCAGACAGTGAGACGGTCGCCGTCGTCGCCCGACCGAGGGGGCCGCGAACCACGCCGCGCCCGCGCGGCCAATAAGCTCACCCCATGAGTGATGCGAGCTTGTGGGAGTACGCGACCGTGCCGCTGTTGACGCACGCGACGAAGCAGATTCTCGATCAGTGGGGCGCCGACGGCTGGGAGCTGGTGACCGTGCTGCCCGGCCCGACCGGCGAACAGCACGTCGCCTACCTCAAGCGCCCGAAGTAAGGAGACGGCGATGACCGCAGTGACCAACTGGGAGAGCAACCTAACCCGCCTCGGACTGACCCTGCCTCCGGTCGCGGCACCCGTGGCCGCCTACATTCCGGCGATCCGGACCGGTTCGCTGGTCTACACCTCCGGCCAGCTGCCGTTCGTGAACGGTGAGCTGTCGGCCGTCGGCAAGGTCGGCGCCGAGGTGAGCACCGAGGACGCGAAGGAAGCCGCGCGCCTGTGCGCGCTCAACGCGCTGGCCGCGGTGCACGCACTGGTCGGGCTCGACGCGGTGGTGCGCATCGTGAAGGTGGTCGGATTCGTCGCTTCCGCACCGGGATACAACGATCAGCCGATCGTCATCAACGGCGCGTCCGAATTCCTCGCCGAGGTCTTCGGCGATGCGGGCGTGCACGCCCGCTCCGCCGTCGGCGTCTCCGAACTGCCGAAGAACACTCCGGTCGAGGTAGAAATCATCGCCGAAGTGAAGTAATTGCTTGCCGGGCCCGCGGCACCCTTGGCGCCGCGGGCGTCGGCTCGCTGATCGCACGCGAGGAATATGGGCATGGCTCTTGAACATCCCGCCTACGGGCAGCTACGACAGGTAACCCCGACGGCAGCGGTGCTGCTCGCGAACAATCCAGGGCAGATGACGCTGGATGGCACCAACACCTGGATTCTGCGCGCGCCGGGCCGATCGGACTGTGTGGTCATCGATCCCGGGCCGAAGGACAAGAAGCACAGCGCGCGGATTGCCGAGGTCACCGGCGGCGATATCGCGCTCACCCTGATCACGCACCGGCATCACGATCACACCGGCGGCATCGACAAGCTGGTCGAGCTGACCGGAACTCCGGTGCGCGCCAAGGAATCCGGCTTTCTGCGCGGTTCGGACACGGTACTGGTCGACGGTGAGGTGATCGAGGCGGCAGGCCTGCGGATCACCGTGCTCGACACTCCGGGCCACACGGGTGATTCCGTGAGCTTCGTGCTCGACGACGCGGTGCTGACCGGTGACACGATCCTCGGCAGCGGAACCACCGTGCTCGATTCGACCGACGGCACCCTGGCCGACTATCTGGTCTCGTTGGATCGACTGGTCGAGGCCGGTGCGGGGAAAGCGCTCCTGCCCGCGCACGGTCCGGACCATCCCGATCTGGAACCGGTGGCCCGCTACTACATCGCACACCGTCACGAACGTCTCGATCAAGTGCGGGAAGCGCTACAGGTGCTCGGCCCGAACGCGGGCGCGATGGCCGTGGTGCGCCGGGTCTACGCCGATGTCGACAAGCGACTGTGGCTGGCTGCCCGCAGTTCGGTGCAGGCCCAACTGGAGTACCTGCGCGCCGAGGGTTAGCGGGCGTATCGCTGGCGAACCAGCACTGCCGGATTCAGCGCCTGATGGCGATGAGCGCAGGCCCTGGGCGGTGACGCGGCGCTACCGCCTCCGGGCCTGACGCGCTCATGGCAGTGCAGCGCTGAATCCAGCAGTGGTTCGGGGAATCAGCGAGCGCGCCGGGCGAGGCGCTCGGAGTCGGAGATGAGCACGCTCTTGCCCTCCAGCCGCAGCCAGCCGCGATGCGCGAAGTCGGCGAGCGCCTTGTTCACGGTCTCGCGAGATGCGCCGACGAGCTGGGCGATCTCTTCCTGGGTGAGGTCGTGGGTGACCCGAAGCGCGCCGGCCTCCTGGGTGCCGAACCGCTGCGCGAGCTGCAGCAGCGCCTTGGCGACCCGGCCGGGGACGTCGGTGAAGATGAGGTCGGCCAGGTTGTTGTTGGTGCGACGCAGGCGCCGGGCGAGGACGCGGAGCAACTGCTCAGCGATCTCGGGGCGCTGGTCGATCCACGACTTCAAGGCGTCCCGATCCATCGTGACGGCGCGGACCTCGGTCACCGTTGTCGCGGTGGAGGTACGCGGGCCTGGATCGAAAATCGACAGCTCACCGAACATGTCCGACGGGCCCATGATGGTCAGCAGGTTTTCCCGGCCGTCCGGGGACCGGCGCCCGATCTTCACCTTGCCCGAGGTGATGATGTACAGCCGATCACCCGGTTCACCTTCGTTGAAAATGACATGACCACGTGGAAAATCCACGGGCTGCAATTGCTTGGCGAGGGCGGCCACCGCAGTGGGCTCGACGCCCTGGAAGATGCCTGCTCTGGCGAGGGCCTCGTCCACTTATGTGCTCCTTATGGGAAATGGCTCTGTACTGGACCGAAAGCGACTCGGCCAACAGCGCAGTCTACGCGGCATGATGACAGCGTAGTGACAGACACCACGGAACGTGTGGATTGCGTGGCGCAGCGAGAAACCGTACCAGTATCGCCGCTGCGATGTTTGCGGGTCCCTTGCTGGTCACCGGAGCGACCGACCGTCTCGTCGATCAGCTCGCGCGTGCCACATCCAGCTCCTCGCCGCGGGCACGGCGCTTGCGCATCCGGGCGACGGCGGCGGGCAGGCCGAGCCTCGTCAGCTCTTTCACTTCTGCGTTGCTTGCTTTGTCCAGGTACTGCTGAACCTCTTCGTCGGGTTCGAGAAGTTTGCGGAGCCGGTTCTCGACCCGCTCCATACCCAGTGCGAACAGCATCAACAGCACTGGGAAGAGCACCACAGCGAGTCCTTGCATACGGAGGAGTAAACACGGTCTAGGTCTCAGATGGAACACGGCAACCGAACTGGACGGGCAACGTTGGCCCGCCGTTCCGTATGGTGGACAGGTGCGTGTCACCCCCTCCACAGCCGCCGGGAACGGGCGGGCGCCCGCCGTCGAGGCGACCGATGCGCAACCTGCCGTGGTTGCCGCTCCGAAACGGAAATCCCGCGCGCGACAAGCGGAAACTCAGCTCGGACTAGTCCGGCGAGCGCGCCGGATGAACCGCACTCTTGCCGCCGCTTTCCCGGACGCGCACTGTGAGCTGGACTTCACAACGCCGCTCGAATTGGCGGTCGCGACAATACTTTCCGCGCAGTCCACGGATGTGCGGGTGAATCTCACCACGCCTGCCCTGTTCGCGAAGTACCCCGACGCCCGCGCCTACGCCGAGGCGAACCGCGCGGAGCTGGAGGAATACATCCGATCGACCGGCTTCTTCCGAAACAAAGCAACCTCGCTGATCGGCCTCGGACAGGCACTGCTGGAACACCACAACGGTGAGTTGCCTCACACCATGGACGAACTCGTCAAGTTGCCCGGCATCGGACGCAAGACCGCGAACGTCATCCTCGGCAACGCGTTCGGTGTGCCCGGCATCACCGTCGACACCCATTTCGGCCGCCTGGTGCGCCGCTGGGGGTGGACCACCGAGGAAGATCCGGTGAAGGTCGAACACCTCATCGGCGAGCTCATCGAGCGCAAAGACTGGACGATGCTGTCGCACCGGGTGATCTTCCACGGGCGCCGGGTGTGTCATGCGCGTAAGCCGGCTTGCGGTGTCTGCGTGCTCGCCAAGGACTGCCCGTCGTTCGGGGCAGGGCCGACCGATCCGGATACCGCGGCCGAGCTGGTGAAGGGTCCCGAGAAGGAGCATCTGCTCGAGCTGGTGGGCCGGTGAGGCAACTGCCGGTTGCTTGGCGATGGGCGTTGGCGGGGTTGATCGCGGTGGTAGCGCTCGCGGCGGCGCTGTGGCCGCGCGGCCGTGACGCCGAGACCCCCGTCGAAGCGACCGCGGCGGATACCGCAGTGTCCGGCCAGCAACGCGCTGCGGCCGGGCTCGCGGCCTGCCCGCAGCCTGCAGCAGGCAGCACCGGCGCGGGACCGCTGGCGGGACTGGCGGTGAACTGCCTGGCAGACGGCGGATCGCTCGATCTGTCCGCCGCGCTCGCCGGTAAGCCGGCGCTGCTGAACCTCTGGGCGTACTGGTGTGCGCCGTGTGCAAAGGAATTGCCGTATTTGCAGCAGTTCGCCCAACGGGCCGGAAACGCGATTACCGTGCTGACCGTGCACAGCGACCCCGAGGAGGCCAAGGCGATATCGCGGCTGGTGGGACTGGACGTGACACTGCCCGGCGTGCTCGACGCCGCCGCGCGGGTGCGCACGGCCGTCGGTGCGCCTGCGGTGCTGCCGATCTCGGTGCTGGTGCGGGCGGACGGTTCGGTGGCCAAGGTCGTGGTTCGCGCGTTCAGCGGGGTGGACGACATCACGGAAACGGTCGCGCAGGAGCTGGGGGTTGCTGCGTGAGCATCCCTGTGCCGCACGATATTCCGAAGTGGTTGAGCCGGGCCACCGAGCCTGCCGCCGACGCGTCGGACACGCTGACGTTGGCGCGGGCGCTGCGCCGTGCCATGTCCCTGACCTCGACACCACGCCAGGCTGCGGTCCTTGTGCTGTTCGGCGGTGCCGCTGAGGCCGATCCGGATGGGCTCGGCGGGCTACCCGCCGACGCGGAGGTGCTGCTCACCCAGCGCGCGGCCACTCTGCGCCAGCATCGCGGCCAGATCGCGTTTCCCGGCGGCGAGGTGGATCCGGGTGACAACGGACCGATCGACACCGCGCTTCGGGAGGCGTGTGAGGAGACCGGGCTCGATCGGTCGGGCGTGGAACCCCTCGCGGTGCTACCGAAGTTGTTCGTGCCGCCGTCCCGTTTCGACGTGACGCCGGTGGTCGCCTACTGGCGCACGCCGAGCGAGGTGCGGGTGGTGGACGAGAGCGAGACCGAACGGGTGGTGCGGGTGCCGCTGGCCGAGCTGCTCGATCCGGCGAACCGCTTCCTGGTCCGCGGCAGCCTCGGCTACCAGAGCCCGGCCTTCCTGGTCGACGGCATGTTGGTTTGGGGACTCACCGGCGGTATCCTCGCAGGCATCTTCAAAACCGCTGGCTGGGAACAGGATTGGAACCACGACGACGTCCGTGATCTGGAGACCGCGCTTGGCGACCTCGGAATGACCTTATGAGCACCGAACCGAGCGAGGTGGATTCGTGAGTTCGTCTGCCTGGCTCGATATCGCGGTGGTGCTGCTCGCACTGCTGGCCGCGTCCTCGGGATGGCGTCAGGGTGCGGTCGCGTCCGCACTCGCGTTCCTCGGCGTTGTCCTCGGTGCGGTCGCAGGCATCCTGATCGCGCCGCACATCCTGGTCCACGTCGACGAGGGCCGTGCGCGCGTGCTCACCGGCGTGCTGCTGATCGTGCTGCTGGTGATCATCGGCGAGGTCGCGGGCATGGTGCTCGGCCGCGCCGCGCGCAGCGGCATGCGACATCCGTTCACCCGCAGTGTGGACAGCGTGGTCGGCGCCGCGTTGCAGGCGGTGGCCGTGCTGGTCACCGCGTGGTTGCTCGCGTTGCCGTTGGCCACCTCGTCGCAGCCTGCGATCGCCACCGCGATCAACGGCTCGCGTGTCCTCGCCGACGTCAACGAGGTCGCGCCGAACTGGCTGCGCAGGCTGCCCAACGAATTCTCCAAGCTGCTCAACACCTCCGGCCTGCCGGACGTGATCGGCCCGTTCGGGCGGGCCCCGATCGCGGCCGTCGAGCCGCCGGACGGCAGCGTGCTCGCCAGCCCGGTCGCCGCCTCGCTGCGGTCGAGTGTGCTGCGCATCCGTGGTGTCGCGCCGAGTTGCCAGCGGGCGCTGGAGGGTTCGGGCTTCGTGATCGCACCCGAGCGGATGATGACCAACGCCCACGTGGTGGCAGGCACCACCAGCGTGCAGGTGGACAGCGCACAGGGCGCGCTGGATGCGACCGTGGTGTTGTTCGACCCGTCGAAGGACGTGGCCGTGCTCGCGGTGCCCGGCCTCGCCGCCCCGGTGGTGCCGCAGGCGCCGACGCCTGCCCGCTCCGGTGACAGCGCCATCGTGCTCGGCTACCCCGGCGGTGGTCCGTACACGGCCAGCGCGGCGCGCGTGCGGGAGACGCTGGATCTCACCGGTCCGACCATCTACCGCAACGGCACGGTGGAACGTCAGGTGTACACCGTCCGCGGTCAGGTCCGCGCGGGCAATTCCGGTGGGCCACTGGTGGATACCAAGGGCGAGGTGCTCGGCGTCGTGTTCGGCGCCGCCGTCACCGACGACGACACCGGCTACGTGCTCACCTTGAACGAGGTGCGCGCCCAGCTCGACGCCGCGGCCGGATCGAACGTTCCGGTCGGCACCGGAGCCTGCGTGCTCAGCTGATGATCGAAGGCGGCCTGCTCATCGCGGGCCGTCTTCGACTCAGGGCTACGCCGATCGCTCGGAATTGTCGGCTCGCACAAGGACAGTCGAACCGGTCGAGTCGTCAGCGGAGGGCGTTCAGGCCAGCAGCTTCGCCAATTCCGCCGTCACCGCGTCCGGATTCTCCTGGTGCGCATAGTGGCCCGCGTCAGAGATGGCGACCAGGCGGCGGTCCGGCGAGAGGTGATGTCCACGCCGGAAGGTGCCGTTGAGCACATAGCCGTCGAGATCGCCGCGCATGGCCAGCACCGGAATGCGGATCGGCTCCCGCATGGTCGCCATGAAGCGGCGGCCGTCCGGGCGCCACTGGCTGCGAAACGCCCAACGCTGATACTCCAGCGCACAGTGCGCGGCGCCGGGAATCTGGATGGCCGAACGCATCCGCCGCGCCGTGTCGACGAATTCGGCGGTGCCGGACCAGGATCCGCTCACCCGCTGGCGCAACAGCCGCTCGACCTCGAAGCCGCCGCCGGCGGTGAGCAGGTGCTCGCCGTAGCGGGGCAGCTGATAGCGCAGGAAGTTCGGCAGCCAGACCGCGCGCTGGCGCCGGTTGCGCAGCACCGCGCTCTTGAGTGCCGCCGGGTGCGGTGAACTCACCACGCCGATCGAACTGACCAGTCGCGGGTGCAGCACGGCGGTCGCCCAGCAGACCAGTCCGCCGTCCGCATGCCCGACCAGCGTCGCGTCGGCATAGCCGAGGGCGCGGATGAGCCCGGCGATATCGCCCGCCAGCGTCCAGCCGTCGTAACCGCGCGGCGGTTTGTCACTGTCGCCGTAGCCGCGCAGGTCGACGGCGACCGCGCGGTAGCCCAGGTCGGCGAGCCCGGTCAGCTGATGCCGCCACGTCCACCAGAAGTCGGCGAAGCCGTGCAGCAGCACGACAAGTGGGGCGTCGGTGCGGTCGGGCGCCGCGTCGACGACGTGGAATCGGATGCCGTTGGCATGAACGTCCCGATGCGCCCATGGGCCGTCGTAACGGACGCTGGAGGGATCAGGAATGAAGTTCGACGACACGCCGAGGCAGCCTAATAGTCGAGGTATCCGCGCGCGAGCGAGCGGTTACGAGGTGGGCTTTTCCAATGCGGGCCGCTCGTGCGCCGCGGCGCCGAAGCCGTGCGGCAGCACCGCCGCGGTCGCCTTGAGCGAATCGATCGTCTTCTCGGGTGCGCGCAACTTCTTCACCCGCAGATAGCCGAGGAACGCGAGCAGTGCCGTCGCGAGGATCATCAGGCCGAACACGATCAGGAACGCCGCCCAGCGAGCCAGCCACACATCGAGCAGTTCGCCGAGGAAGAAGAAAAAGAAGAAGGTGCTGAACAGCAGGACGGTCAGGGCGAGGATGAAGTAGACGCTGCCCTGCAGGCCCTTCTTGATCTCGCCGGTCACCTCCGCCTTGGCCAGCGCGACCTCGGCACGGACCAGGGTCGACATCTGTTCGGTGGCATCGCGCACGAGGCTGCCGATGCTGGCGCTGCCTGCGGGATTGGCGTCGGACAAGGGAATGGAGGTCACCGTACGACCGCGCTGCGCGTCGTTCCCGTTACCGCCGTGTGTGAAACTCACTTGGTCGACCCTTCTCCCTGTCCCGGCACTGCTTCGGCTCCGTTCGATGTGCGGCGCTCTCGGTCCCGCAGGCTACTGCCTGCCGGTATCTCGATCACGCCGTTGTCTTCCCGTTCTAGCGCACGCGCGTCCTGCCGTGCCTGGTGGACACGCCCACGCCGCAACAGTAGCGCCGAACCGGCGAGCGACGCCGCCATTGAGGTGACCAGCACGGCGGCCTTCGCCAATTCGACTGCGGAGCCATCTCCGACGTCGGCCAGCGCGAGCTCTGCCACCAGAAGGCTAACGGTGAACCCGATCGCGCCGAGCACCGACAGGGCGAACATGTCGCGATAGCCGAGTCCGGCGGGCCGCTTCGCGATGCCGAACCGGATTGCGAGCCAGCTGATCCCGAAGATGCCGAGGGTCTTGCCGAGCAGTAGCCCGAGAATTACTGCGAGCGCTAGCCTGTCGCTGAACAGCTCGCCGAACACCCTGCCGTCCAACGGAACTCCGGAGGCGAACAGCGCGAACAGCGGCACGCACAGTCCGGCCGAGATCGGCTGGATCAGGTGCTCCAGCCTGGTGGCGGGCGCCTCGTCCTCGCCTGGGTCGGGCCGCACCCTGGTGAGCAGGCCGAGCACCACGCCTGCCATGGTCGGGTGGATGCCTGCCTCGTGCAGCGCGTACCAGGCCACCAGCGCGATCGGGAGATAGAGCCACGGCCCCCTGATCCGCTTGTGCTGGGCCAGTGCCCATCCGGCGAAGCAGGCGAGCGCCGCGAGCAGCCACAGCAGCGACACCGTGGTGGTGAACAACACGGCGATCAGCACGATCGCCATCAGATCGTCGACCACCGCGAGGCTGAGCAGGAAGACCCGCGCGCTCGCCGGAATGCGTGAGCCGGTCATGGCGAGCACGGCCAGCGCGAACGCGATATCGGTGGCCACCGGAATGGCCCAGCCCCGATCCATCCCTTCGACGCCGACGCCGACCGCCATGGCGATCAGCGCGGGAGTGACCACGCCGCCGACCGCGGCGATGATCGGGAGCGCGGCCCGCTTCGGGTCGGCCAGCTCGCCGACGACCAGCTCGCGTTTGAGCTCCAGTCCTGCGACGAAGAAGAAGATGGCGAGCAGGCCGTCCTTGGTCCAGTCGGCCAGCGTGAGGTCGAGGTGCAGCGGCGGGACGGCGAGGACGGTCTCGGTCATGGTCACGTAGCTCGCGCCCCACGGCGAGTTCACCCACAGCAACGCCGCGGCGGCCGCGATGAGAAGGAATGCACCGCCGACAGTTTCCGTGCGTAGATAGCGGGAGAGTTCCGAGCGCACTTGCGTGATCACGGGGAACCTTTCGGCAGGGTCGGTCATGGCTGCGACCGCACCTGCCACCGATTCGGCGTTCATGGACACGACCGCATGCCGACCAGACTTCCCGGCACACCTTACGCAATCCTAACGGGTAAGGCCGGTGACGAATCACGCCACCGGCCTTATTCTGTCGCGCAGCTGTGTCCGCGCCCCCTGCCAGGGGTTACGCCTTGGTTGCCCGAATCGCCTCGAAGACATTGGGGTCGACCAGGGTCGAGGTGTCGCCGAGCTCGCGGCCCTCTGCGACGTCGCGCAGCAGGCGACGCATGATCTTGCCGCTGCGCGTCTTGGGCAGCTCGGGCACCACGTGGATCTCCCTCGGCCGTGCGATCGGGCTGATCTCGCGGGATACTTCCGCCTTCAGCTCGTCGACCAGTGCCGCGCCGGTGTCCTCGGCCTCCGCGGTGAGGATGACGAACGCGACGATGCCTTGACCGGTGGTGGCGTCACTGGCCCCGACGACCGCGGCCTCGGCGACGCCGGCGTGGCCGACCAGTGCCGACTCCACCTCGGCGGTGGAGATCCGGTGCCCGGACACGTTCATCACGTCGTCGACCCGGCCGAGCACCCAGAGGTCGCCGTCGGTGTCGAGCTTGGCGCCGTCACCGGCGAAGTACCAGCCTTGGCTGGCATAGCGTTCCCAGTAGGTGGCCCGGTAACGGTCCATGTCGCCCCAGATGCCGCGCAGCATCGACGGCCACGGCTGGTCGAGCACCAGGTAGCCGTTGGCCTCGGTTTCGCCGCGCTGCACCGGCTTGCCCTCTTCGTCGACGACGAGCGCCGAGATGCCCGGCAGCGGCGTCATCGCGGCACCGGGCTTGGCCGCGGTGACACCGGGCAGCGGCGAGATCATGATCGCGCCGGTCTCGGTCTGCCACCAGGTGTCCACCACCGGTGCGGTGCCCGCGCCGATCGTGTCGCGGTACCAGCGCCAAGCCTCCGGGTTGATCGGCTCGCCCACCGAGCCGAGCAGCCGGATGCTGGACAGGTCGTGCGCGGCCGGAATCTCCTTGCCCCACTTCATGAATGTGCGCACCAGTGTCGGGGCTGTGTAATAGATGGAGACGCCGTATTTTTCGATGATCTGGAAATGACGGTGTTCATCGGGGGAATTGGGGGTGCCTTCGTAGACGACCTGGGTGGCGCGGTTGGCCAATGGTCCGTAGACGATATAGCTGTGTCCGGTGACCCAGCCGATGTCGGCGGTGCACCAGTAAATGTCTTGTCCGGCTTTGTGATCGAAGACGTTGTGGTGGGTGTAAGCGGCCTGCGTGAGGTAACCGCCGGAGGTGTGCAGGATACCCTTGGGCTTCCCGGTGGTGCCTGAGGTGTAGAGGATAAAGAGCGGGTGCTCGGCGTCGAACGCCTGCGCCTCGTGTTCGGGGGCGGCCTGTGCGACCGTTTCGTGCCACCACAGGTCGCGGCCCTCGGTCCACGGCACCTCGATGTTGGTGCGGCGCACCACGAGCACATGCTCGACGCTGTGCGGCACATCGCCGTTCGCGTACAGCGCCTCGTCCACGGCAGCCTTGAGCGGTGCCGCCTTACCGCGTCGCCACTGGCCGTCGGTGGTGATCACCAGCCTGGCTTCGGCGTCGTCGACCCGCTGGCGCAGCGCGGTGGGGGAGAAGCCCGCGAACACCACGGAGTGGGTGAGCCCGAGCCGGGCGCAGGCCAGCATCGCGACGATGGCCTCGGGCACCATCGGCATATAGAGGGCGACGCGATCGCCCGCTTCGAGGCCGAGTTCGGTGAAATAGTTTGCGGCACGGCTGACTTCGGCGAGCAGCTCGGCGTAGGTGATATCGCGCGAGTCGCCGGGTTCACCTTCCCAATGGATGGCGACCTGGTCGCCGTGCCCGTCGAGCACGTGCCGGTCGACGCAGTTGTAGGCGACGTTCAGCTTGCCGTCGACGAACCACTTCGCCACCGGCGCGTCGTTCCAGTCCAGCACCTGGCGCCACGGCTGATGCCAGTGCAAACGACCGGCCTGCTCGGCCCAGAACGCGTCGCGATCGGCCGTGGCCTGCTCGTACAGCGCGGCACCAGCGTTCGCCGCCGCCGCGAACTCCGCGGTCGGCGGGTACGAGTCCCTGTGGTCGGCGGTTTCGGTCATCTCGTTTCTTCTTTCCACGTAGCCTGAGTCCACGAACCAAACGCAGCAAGTTCGACAGTAAACAACTGTGACCTACGCCGCGTCCGGTGTGTCCACCGGGTTTCGGAACTGTCACGCCGTTGCGCGATCCGCGACGGAGCGGCCGATCCGGCGGACAGACTGGATGGCCTCTTTGAGACAATGTTCCGGCGGATAGGTCCTTTTCGCGCGATGTTTTTCGTGTTTCGGTCATGTTGCCGGATTGGTAACAAGTGGAATGAACCTTGGTCAATCCGATGACATAGCCCTGTTCGGTGGTTACTCTCCGAGTCACCCAAGGCGGTTTGTGCCGGCATGCGCCTGGTGACCTCACGCGCGTGCCGTCTGTTCCGCCCTTGTCGAAATCGGGAGAACGCGTTGAGATTCAACAGAGCAATGGCGCTGACCGCAGCGGTACTGTTGGCCACAAGCCTCGGTCTGGCGGCGTGCTCGTCGGGCGATAGTGCCGACTCGAGCATCGTCACCACCGGCGGTGGTGAGCCGCAGAACCCGTTGGTGCCCACCAACACCAACGAGAACATGGGCGGCCGCGTCGTCGACCGGTTGTTCGCTGGGCTGAAGTACTACGACGCCAGCGGTGTTCCGCACGACGAGATGGCCGAAAAGATCGAGACGACCGACCGGAAGAACTACAAGATCACCATCAAGCCGGACTGGAAGTTCTCCGACGGCACCCCGGTCAAGGCCAAGTCCTTCGTCGACGCGTGGAACTACGGCGCACTCGGCACCAACGCTCAGTTGCAGAGCTACGTGTTCACCCCGATCAAGGGCTTCAAGGAAGTCTCCGCGGAAAAGCCGACGGCACAGACCTTGTCGGGCCTGAAGGTGGTCGACGACCGCACGTTCACCGTCGAGCTGGAGTCGCCGTCCATCGACTTCGAGACCGGCCTCGGCTACGCGCCGTTCTACCCGCTGCCCGAGGCGGCGTTCAAGGACATCAAGGCGTTCGGCGAGAACCCGATCGGCAACGGCCCGTACAAGTTCGCGAGCAACGGTGCCTGGCAGCACAACGTGCAGATCGACCTGGTGCCGAACCCGGAGTACAAGGGCGGCCGCCCGGCCAAGAACAAGGGCCTGCGGTTCGTGATGTACCAGTCCTTCGACACCGCCTACCAGGACCTGCTTGCCGGCAACCTGGACTCGCTCGACACCATTCCGGACAGCGCGCTGGCGTCGTACGAGAAGGACCTCGGCGATCGCGCGATCACCAAGCCCACCGCGCAGAACCAGAAGGTCGGCATCCAGCAGAACGTCCCGCACTTCGCGGGCGAAGAAGGCCTGCTGCGGCGTAAGGCCATCTCGATGGCCATCAACCGGGAACAGATCTGCCAGAACATCTTCCACGGTTCCCGCGTCCCGGCCAAGGACTTCACCGCAAGCACGTTGCCCGGCTTCAACGGCAACCTGCCCGGCTCCGAGGTGCTGAAGTACAACCCGGAGGAGGCGAAGAAGCTGTGGGCCCAGGCCAACGTCATTTCGCCGTGGTCGGGCACCTTCGAGATCGCCTACAACTCCGACGGCGGCCACCAGGCCTGGATCGAAGCCACCGCGAACAGCATCAAGAACACCCTCGGTATCGAGGCCATCGCCACCGCGTACCCGACGTTCAAGAACATCAGGGACCTGGTGAACGCCAAGACCATCGGCAAGGCCTTCCGCTACGGCTGGCAGGGTGACTACCCGACCATGCTGCAGTTCCTCACGTCGAACTACTACAGCTACTCCGACACCAACAACGTCGACTACAAGAGCCCCGAGTTCGACAAGCTGCTCGATGACGCCCTGGCCGCGCCGACCCTCGAGGAGTCCTACAAGATCGTCGCCAAGGCGCAGGCCCTGATGCTCAAGGACATGTCCGACATCCCGATGTTCGAGTACATCGCCAACGCCGGTCGGTCGGACAAGGTCAAGAAGGCCGAGCTCGCCTGGAACGGACTGTTCGACTTCGAGAACATCGAGAAGTAGCCGCTGATGCGCCGCGCCTCGAGCCGAGGCGCGGCGCATCACTGACTCAGGAGGCGAAATGGCCTGGTATGTCGTGCGGCGTCTGCTCCAGATGATCCCTGTGTTCCTCGGAGCGACGCTGCTTATTTATGCCCTGGTCTTCCTTGTTCCCGGCGACCCGATCTCCGCGCTCGCAGGCGACAAGCCGATGACCCCCGCGGTGGAAGCGCAGCTGCGTGCGCGCTACCACCTCGACCAGCCCTTCTTCATGCAGTATCTGCTGTATTTGAAGGGCATTCTGACGTTCGATTTCGGTACTGCCTTCTCCGGAAGGCCGGTTCGCGCGGAGCTGGCTCGGGCGTTCCCGATCACGATCAAACTCGCCTTCATGGCGCTGTTCGTCGAAGCCGTCTTCGGCGTGATCTTCGGCCTGATCGCCGGCCTGCGCAAGGGCAAGCTGTTCGACTCGTCGATGCTGGTGATCAGCCTGATCGTGATCGCCGTCCCGATCTTCGTCGTCGGCTTCCTCGCGCAGTACCTGCTCGGCGTGAAATGGGAGATCGCCCCGGTGACCGTCGGCGGCAACGCGAGCTTCGGCGCGCTGATCGTTCCCGCGTTCGTGCTCGGCTCGCTGTCGTTCGCGTACGTGCTGCGGTTGACCCGAAACTCGGTGGCGGAGAACATGTCCGCCGACTACGTCCGGACCGCGACGGCCAAGGGACTCAGCAGGCGCCGGGTGGTCACCGTGCACATCCTGCGCAACTCGATGATCCCGGTGATCACCTTCCTCGGCGCCGACCTCGGGGCGCTGATGGGCGGTGCGATCGTCACCGAAGGCATCTTCAACATCCCCGGCGTGGGTGGCACGCTCTACCAGGCGATTACCCGCGGCGAGCCGCCGACCGTCGTCTCGTTCGTGACGGTGCTGATCGTCATCTTCCTGATCTCGAATCTGTTCGTAGATCTGCTCTACGCCGCACTCGACCCGAGGATTCGCTATGCCTGACCTCGACAAAGGACAAGGAATCGACCTCGCGGAGAGCGCGGCCCGCGGCAGGCAGACCTACTTCGTCGCCCCACCCGACGAGGTCGAGGTGCTCGCGACCGACATGGTCGTCGACGCAGGCTCGCCGACCAGCATCTGGACCGATGCGTGGCGGCAGCTGCGGCGCAACCCGATCTTCATCGTCGCGGCGTTGATGATCCTGTTCGTCCTCGTGGTTGTCATTTGGCCAGGGCTGTTCACCAGCCAGGATCCGCGCTACTGCAACGGCGATTTCAGCATGCATCCGAGCAGCGCGGGTCATCCGTTCGGCTACGACAAGCAAGGCTGTGACATCTACGCCCGAACCGTCTACGGGGCAAGGGCTTCGGTGATGGCAGGCGTCGGCGCCACGATCTTCTTCGTGCTGATCGGCGGCGTCCTCGGTGCACTTTCCGGTTTCTACGGCGGGCTGCTCGACTCGATCGTGTCGCGCGTCGCCGAGATCTTCTACGCCATCCCGCTGATGCTGGCGGCGATCGTGGTCATGCAGCTGCTCGATTCGCGGACCATCTGGACCGTGATCATCATCCTGTCCGCGTTCACCTGGCCGCAGGCCGCGCGGATCGCCCGCAGTGCGGTGATCCAATCGAAGAACAGTGATTACGTCACGGCCGCAAAGGCATTGGGCGTCTCGCGAATACGCACGCTGATTCGGCACGTGCTGCCGAACTCGGCGGGTCCGCTGATCGTGGTCACCACGCTCTGGCTCGGCGTCTTCATCGTCACCGAGGCGACGTTGTCCTACCTCGGTGTCGGACTGCCGCGCACGATCGTGTCCTGGGGCTCCGATATCGCGTCGGGGCAGAAGGAGATTCGCACCTCCGCGATCCTGTTCTACCCCGCAACGGCGTTGGCGCTCACCGTGCTGAGCTTCATCATGCTCGGCGACGCGGTGCGCGACGCCCTCGACCCGAAGGCGAGGAAGCGATGACCGCGCCACTGCTCGAAATCAAGGACCTCAACGTCTGTTTCAGCTCCGAGGGCAAGAAGATCCCCGCGGTTCGTGACGTGAACCTGTCGGTGTATCCGGGCCAAACCGTCGCGATCGTCGGCGAATCCGGGTCGGGCAAGTCCACCACCGCGCACGCGATCATCGATCTGCTGCCCGGCACCGGGCAGGTCACCTCGGGCAACATCCTGTTCGACGGCAAGGATCTCGCGAAGGTGTCCAAGAAGGACGTCATCGCGGTCCGCGGCAGCGGCATCGGATTGGTCCCGCAGGATCCGATGTCGAACCTCAACCCGGTGTGGAAGATCGGCTTCCAGATTCAGGAAACGTTGGAGGCCAACGGCATCGCCAAGGGCAAGGCGGCCAAGCAGCGCGCCATCGAACTGCTCGAGGAAGCGGGCATGTCCGACGCCGCGCGACGGGTGAACCAGTATCCGCACGAGTTCTCCGGCGGTATGCGCCAGCGTGCGCTCATCGCCATCGGCCTGGCTTGCCGGCCCAAGCTGCTGATCGCCGACGAACCGACCTCGGCGCTGGACGTGACGGTGCAGCGTCAGATCCTCGACCATCTCGACGGTCTCACCAACGAGCTCGGCACCGCGGTACTGCTGATCACCCATGACCTCGGACTTGCGGCCGAGCGGGCCGAACACCTGGTGGTGATGTATCGGGGCCGGGTGGTGGAATCCGGTCCTGCCCTGCAGATTCTGCGCGAACCGCAGCACCTGTACACCAAGCGGCTGGTGAACTCCGCACCCTCGCTCGCCTCGCAGCGGCTGTCCTCGGTGAAGCAGCGCATCGAGATCCGCGAGCAGGCGGTGCAGGTCGCCGAGCAGCTGGTGGCATCGGACGCGGAGCTGGCCGCGGCTCCCGACGACGTCGTGGTGACCGAGAACCTGACCAAGGCCTTCAAGATTCGCGGCAACGCGCCGTGGCGGTCGACGGATTTCACTGCGGTGCAGGACGTCTCGTTCCGGCTGCGGCGTGGCACCACGACCGCGATCGTCGGCGAATCCGGCTCGGGCAAATCGACGGTCGCCAAGATGATCCTCGGCCTGCTCGAGCCGACGTCGGGCAAGGTGGTGTTCGACGGCAAGGAAGTGGCGAAGCTGGATCGCAAGGGCGCCTTCGCGTTCCGGCGCCGGGTGCAGCCGATCTTCCAGGACCCGTACGGCTCGCTCGACCCGATGTACTCGATCTACCGCACCATCGAGGAGCCGTTGCGCACGCACGACATCGGCTCCCCGAAGGAGCGGGAGGCGACGGTTCGAGAGCTGCTCGACAAGGTGTCGCTGCCGTCGACGGTGATGCGGCGCTATCCGAACGAGCTGTCCGGCGGACAGCGTCAGCGCGTGGCCGTTGCACGTGCGCTGGCACTTTCGCCCGAGGTCGTGGTGTGCGACGAGGCGGTCTCCGCGCTCGACGTGCTGGTGCAGGCGCAGATTCTGCGGCTGCTCAACGACCTGCAAGCCGAGCTCGGCCTGTCGTATGTGTTCATCACGCACGACTTGGCCGTCGTCCGGCAGATCGCCGACGACGTGCTGGTCATGCAGAACGGCAAGGTGGTCGAGGCGGCCTCCACCGAGCAGGTCTTCGACAATCCCCGCGAGGAATACACCCAGCGTTTGCTGGATGCCATTCCCGGCCGGGATCTGTTGGCAGGCTAGCGAGTCGGTGGGCTCAGCAGCCTACCGAGTAGTGACGTGGCAAGCCCCGGCCCGCTGGGTCGGGGCTTGCCGCGCATTCAGGACGATGGGCGCCAGGGCGGGCAATGGCCGATCATGCGACGCGGGCCAGGTGCGCGAGGATCGCGGGGATCACGTCGTCCCACTGATGGGGCGGCGGGACCTCGTGTCCCGCCTGCGCCATCGGCAGGAATCCGGCACCGGGAATCGCTGCGGCCAAGGCCTTTCCGTGTTCGATCGGGAACAGCGGATCCTCCGCGCCGTGCAGCACCAGGGTCGGTGCGGTGATGGTGCCGAGCAGGTCGCGCCACGGTTCGCCCGCATCGACCAGATACGGATTGGTCAGCTGGGCCGCGATATCGGCGGCCCGATCGAAGACCAGGCCCGCCGCCTCGGCGCGGTGTTCGGCGTCGAACGGGTAGCTGCTCGCGGCGAACGGGCGCTCGGCCTCGACCAGGTACTCGATGACCGCCGCGCGATCCGCCCAGTCCGGCACGGGCGGCTCGTTCGTGAAGAACGCGCTCAGCTCTGCGGAAATCCCTGGCAGATCGGGGCTTTCGTGGCCGGGACCGCCGGGTGTCGACGCCGTCAGCGTCAACGAGGCGACCCGATCGGGGTGGTGGATGGCGGTGAGCTGGGACACCGCAGACCCCTGGGACATGGCGATCAGATGTGCCCGCGGCGCCTCGAGCGCATCGAGCAGTCCGATCGTATCGGCGACCATGTCGGTGAGCCCGTAGCCCGGCGCGCCGACCGGGAAGGTGCTCGACCGGCCCGCGTCCCTGCTGTCGATCCGGATGGCCTGCCAGCCGTCGGCGACCAGCCGCCCGATGAACTCGGCGTCCCACGCGAGCATGGATTCTCCAGCGCCGTGCAGGAACAGCACCGGTGTCCCACCCGATTCGCCGAAAGTTTCGGTGCAGAGACGGATTCCATTGACCTCGAAAATCCGCTCGTTACTGCTCATCTCGCACAACCTCCCGCTAACTCAGATGTGACGCGAACCGTATCCGGACATTCGTTACATGTAAATAGAACCCCCTAGACTTGGGGGCATGCCAGAAACCTCGGCGCACCGGCGTTCTGACGACGGCTGGGCGGCCTACCGACGACTACGCCTGCTCGTTGATGCCGAGATCGCCCGAGACCTGGAGCGGGACACCGGGCTTTCGATGCCCGACTACGAAGTGCTCACCGCTGTCGCGGAATTGGCGGCCACCGAGGCGTGTGTGCGAGTGAGCGGCCTTGCCGCGCACATGTATTGGCCGCACAGCAGGCTGTCCCGTCAGCTCGGCCGGATGGAACGGCGCGGCCTCATCGCTCGCGAGCCGTGCGAACGCGACGGCCGCGGCCAGGACGTCCTGCTTGCCGCAGCAGGGCGGCAGGCGCTGGACGCGGCCACCCCGGCGCACCGCGAGTCCATTCGGCAACGATTCACCGACCTGCTGACCCCCGCACAGCTCACGGCCATTGCCGGGATCGAGCAGACCATCGAGCGGCACCGCACCGCGGGCTCCTGACCTCCGGAGTCGACGAGCCCCTGGGTTACCTGCGGGTGCGCGCAAGTAGCCTCGTATGCCGTGACCGATCCGCTCCAGCCTCTCGTCGATCTCCCCGGTGTCCGCGCCGCCGCCGACCGCGCCCGCGACGCGCTCGCCGAGGTGCACCGGCACAAG
>NZ_BDAY01000067.1 GCF_001612685.1 Nocardia altamirensis NBRC 108246 | reverse complement strand
GGCCAGCTGCAACCATTTCTCTCCGCTCAACGGGTCAACAACCATTTCTCTCCCGTCAACGAGGCCGGGCAGTCATTCGACTACCGTCGATGAGGTCAGCAACCATTTCTCTCCTGTCGACCACTCCTGGCCGCTGAACGACCCACTCGAGCGCCAACTACCTCTCATTTCGACGCGAACCCCCCCACGCTCCGCCGCATCCGGCGTCCCCCTAGGAGTTGTTCAGGTTTGGAATGGGGAGGGGGCGGCGGGGGATTGGTTCGGAGACGACGATCGAGGTGGTTGTTTGGCCGTACATGAGGAAGGTATCGAGGACTTCTTCGAGTTCGGCGATCGAGGGGCCGTGGATCTTGAGGAGGAAGCAGTCTTCGCCGGTGATGCGGAAGCATTCGACCACCTGCGGGGTATCTTGTGCCGCCGCTATGACTTTGGGGAGTTGGCCGGGGCCTGGGCGGATGCGGACCAGGGCGGTGACCGGCATGCCGAGCGCGGCGGGGTCGACTTCCATCCGGAAGCCGGTGATGACGCCGCTGCGTTCGAGGCGTTGCACTCGATCGGTGACCGCGGGCGCGGACATGCCTACCCGGCGGGCGAGTTCGGACATGGACAGCCGTGGCTCGTCGTGTAACTCGTTGAGTAGTCGGACGTTCACCTCGTCCAACAGCCGTGATCGTTCGATGAAGGAATCTTGGCCATTTGGCCTTGCTTTTCCAGACAACTCGCGCCGTCTTCCTGGATAGTGCCATTCCGGCCGTGAGTACTTCCTTGGAAGATACTCCGCATGAACTCGTCTGGGGTCGCTTCGCGGCGAACCGCGCCGCGGGTGCCCGCGACGGCATACTTCGGCGTCGGCGCCATCTTCCACTACCTCGGGCCTGCGTTCGCCGTCTTGCTGTTCGCCAGGGTGGATGTGCTCGGCGTGGCTTGGCTACGGATCGTCAGTGCCGCAGTAGTTTTCGCGGTGTGGCGCAAGCCGTGGCGGTTAGTCCGGCAGCTCACGCCGGAGCAGCGGTGGGTGTTGTGCTGGCTCGGTGTAGTGCTTGCCGCCATGAACGCGGCGTTCTACCTCGCCATCGCACTGCTGCCGCTGGCCACCGTCGGCGCGATCGAGTTCCTCGGCACGATCGTGCTCGCCGCGGTCGGTGTTCGCAACGGCCGCAACGTGATTGCCCTCGTGCTCGCCGTGGGCGGCGTGGTTGTGTTGACCGATATCCGGTTCGCCGGCGCGCCGCTCGGCTTCGTGTTGGCTTTCGCCAACTGCGCATTGTTCATGCTCTATGTGGTCCTCAGCCACCGGGTCGCGAATTCCGGCCCGTCCGGAATCGACCAGCTCGGCGCCGCGATGCTGATCGCCGCTGTGGTCACGGCACCGTTGTGCTTCTACGCCGCCCCGGCTTTCACCAGCCCGGTGACGCTGCTGGCCGGTATCGGCGTCGGCATTTGCTCGTCGGTCATCCCGTACGTGACCGATCAGCTCGCCATGGCTCGGTTACGCCGAGCCACCTTCGCACTGATGTTGAGCATCCTGCCTGCTGTCGCGACGGTGATCGGGATAGTGGTGCTCACCCAAGTTCCCAGCATCCAGGAGCTGGCAGGCATCGCGTTGATCGTCGCGGGTGTCTCCGTTCACCAGCAACCGCGGGAAACCAAGGAGAAGTAATGGAATACATCAGGTTGGGCACCTCTGGCCTCACCGTGTCCCGGCTCTGTCTCGGGATGATGAGTTACGGCAATCCCGCGTCGTGGGAGTGGGTGCTCGACGAGGACGCAGGGGAGCCGATCGTCCGTCGGGCGGTCGAGTCGGGCGTGACGTTCTTCGACACCGCGGACGTGTACTCCGATGGGGTGAGCGAGCTGGTCACCGGACGGCTGCTCGCCAAGTTGTTCCCACGCCGCGACGACTACGTGCTCGCCACCAAGGTCTACTTTCCGACGGGGTCCGGCCCGAACGATAAAGGCTTGTCCCGCAAGCACATCATGGCCGCCATCGACGCCTCGCTGGATCGGCTAGGCGTCGACCATGTCGACCTGTACCAGATCCACCGCTGGGATTACGAGACGCCGATCGAGGAGACCATGCGCGCCCTCAACGACGTGGTCCGTGCCGGAAAGGCCAGGTACATCGGCGCATCGAGCATGTTCGCCTGGCAGTTCGCGAAGGCACAGCAGATCGCCGAGACCAACGGCTGGACGAAGTTCGTCTCGATGCAGAACCACTACAACCTCGTCTACCGCGAGGAGGAACGGGAGATGATCCCGCTCTGCCGCGACCAGGGTGTCGGCCTGATCCCGTGGAGCCCACTGGCTCGCGGCCTGCTGACCGGCTCCCGCCACCGCGGCGGCGGACAGTCCACCGCACGTGCCGAGTTCGATCACATCGCAGCCGACATGTACGTCGACGACGATTTCGACGTTGTCGACGCGGTCCGGTCTGTCGCCGCCGCCCGCGACCTACCACCAGCCCAGATCGCACTGTCCTGGCTACTAGCCCGCCCCACCATCACCGCCCCCATAATCGGAGCAACCAAACCTCAACACCTGGACGACGCCCTCGCCGCACTACGAATCCAACTGAGCGAGACCGAGAATGCCGCACTGGAGGCTCCGTATCGCCCGCACGCCGTGCTCGGCCACCGCTGACACCCGCGCTTGCCGACCCGGACGGCCCGATGATCGAGGTGAATTCGCCCTGCTCGATGCGCAGGCTGATTCCGTCGAGCGCACCGGCATCGAGACCCGTGTTTCAAGGGCGAGGGGAGCCGTACCAGCGCCATTTTGTGAGGGTGGGGTGGTCGGGGAGTTCGGCGCGTCCGGTGGCCCAGAGGAGCGTGGTCCACGGATCCGTAGTTTCCGGTGCGTCTGGAAACAGGCGGGCGAGTACTCGCGTGCACACGTCGGCTGGGGGATTCCAGGCGAGGTCCAGACCTTGGGCCAGATCGTAGGTGTGGACGAGGGTTTCGACGATTCCCATGGCGGCGAAGCCTTCTGGGTCCGAGATGCCGAAGCCGTGGTAGGCGCGGGTCTCCGGCGGCTTCGTGCGCACCATGGCGACCAGCAGCGCGCCGCTCGCCTCCAAGGTTTGCAACAGGCCTGCGGGTCCGGCTGCCCGGTCGGCGTGGATGGCGTTCGCGGGGCCGCCGGGGCGTCGGCTCTCCCACACGAAAGGCACCTCGCCTGCCAAAGGCGGTGTCCTGGGACCCATTTGCACTGCGTACGCGAAGAGATCGTCGCTGAGATGCTCGACGGTCTCCCAGCAGTCCCATTCCAGCGAACCGGCTTTGCGGTCCCACGCCGCTGCGGGCGCGTCACCGAGCAGTGCCACGGCCAACTGCACGGCAAGGTCGAGGTCATCAGCGGTGACGGGGGATCGCTGACTCTTCGTTGATCGTGACATGACCGAACCATACGAGAACCGAAGCGCCACCGCATACCTGCGTGGACGGCCCGAAGTCACCGCTTTGACCGACGGTCGTCACCCGTAAGTGGCTGATACGCGGAACTCGCCATGCCATCGCGGACGTTCTCGGCGAAGGTGCCACACGGCGCGGGCCGACTCCCTACTCGGACGCCCTGATGAGCCGAAGGACTGTGCGACGCAACGTCTTCTGCGCCTGCGGTATCGACATGAGATCGGCTCGCACCTGTTCACCGGCGGCGTGACTCACCGCGATGATCGCGGCAACCAACCACTCCGGGGCGGCGGCCGAATCGAATTCTCCGGCGCGCTGCCCGCGGCGAATCAGTTTCAGGAGTCTGTCTTCGACGGGGACGTGGCGTTCGCGGTCCCGCCTGGGTGCGAATGCGCCGAGTTGGTCGGGGCCGGGTGACTTCCGGAAGAACTGCCAGCCGACGTCGAGCATGCGCAGGAGCGCGTCCGTCGCAGTACCGCTGTCGAGGTCGGCGGCGTCCATGGCGGCGATGGCGCGGCGGGTCGTGTGATCGATGACCGCGTGCAGCAGTTCATCGCGAGAGGCGAAGTGCGCGTAGACGGTCTGGCGGGTCACCCCGGCTTCGGTGGCGATGGCAGCCATGCCGACGTCCGGCCGATCGGCGAGCAAACGAGTTGCGGCGTCCAGAATGTCGGCCCTGCTCCGCTCGGCGTCCGCGCGCCGCTTCGCCCTCGCCTCGGTCAAAATCTTACATCCTTGTCAAAGTTGCCGGGTCTGATCTAGCCTTTACATCATTGTAAGAATTCTACCGCTGGAGTGTTATGAATCCGCGCCCACCCGAGCAGTTCATTGCCGATTTCTTCACTGCGTACACCGCCGCCGCTGTCGACCAGGACAACGATCCCGACGAGGTGATCGATCGCTTCCACACGCTGGACATCGTGCAGGTGGCCGACGGTATCCGGCTCGATCGCGCGCGCCTGGTCGCGCACCTCAAACCGGTGCGAAAGAATTTGCGCGACTATCGATTCGAGGTCCATGAGGCGTTCGTAGACGGCGAACGGTTCGCTGCCCGCATGACCGTCCACGCGCAACTGCGCAAGGCGGACGCCGTGGTCACCGAGGTCTTCATGTTCGGCGAGTTCGCCTCGGACGGTCGACTGCGGCGTGCCGAGCAGCTCACCAGGAAAGTCGGCTGAGGAGAACACCGTGCTCATTCGCTTCGTGCAACCCATTGCCTTGCTCGCGACCGGCCTGCTCGCCGGCGCATTCGGTTACGGCGCAGCCAATCTCGCGCCGACCTTCCATCGCGTGCCGCTGCAGATGCGGCTCGAGTTCCACACCGAGCTGATGAAGAACAACAGCATCAGCATGCAGATCACCATGGCGGCAGCAGCATTGAGCTGTTTCGGGCTTGTCGCGTTGCTGCGTGGCCGGCTCCGTGCGCTGGCCGTCGTAGCGGGGCGTACTGGTCGTGGGATCGTTCCTCATCACCCGGTTGGGCAACGTGCCGATCAATCACCAGATCAACCGTTGGGCGCTGGAAGGCGCACCAGCCGACCATCTTTCGATCCTCACCCGCTGGGACTACTTCCACTACCTGCGCACCGGCACAGCGCTGCTCGCGTTCGCCGTGATCATCGCGCTCACTGTGCGCCCTGGTCTTCAGTCGACGGGGCGGTAGGGCATCGCGGCGTCGAAGGCGGTCAACCAGTCGGCGCCGACTGCGCGATAGCCGAAAGCGGCGTTCAAGGCTGTGATTACGGCGGGCATGTGGCCTGCGCCGTAGACGACGGCGATGACGTCACTGCGGTCCTGGCGTTCCTCGTGGATATCGGTGAGAGCTGCCACGAGCTCCTTGTCGCGGTCGTGCAGGAAGGTTTTGTTCATCAACCGGATTCGGACCTCGGTGTTGTCGTAGACCTCGAATCGACTGCGTAGCAACCATCCTCGGCCGCCGAACGCCATGACGACCACGTAGAAGGGGGTCATCACCAGGAGGTCGAGGTAGGACAGGATCGACATGCGCTGTCTTCGGTTGTGGCGGGAGAGACCCTCCGGCCACACGACCGGAACGCCGAGCGCCGCATGGTCGATGTCTTGGTGCACCAGGGTCCGCGCGGAACGCTGAAAGGTCATGCGCATCGCGAGGATGATGGCGAGGCCGGTGGAACTGGGTGCGTCGGTACCCTCCGAGACGATCAGGTCGCACTGTCGCAGTCGGTCCGCCACTTCGCGATAGAACTGCGGTTGACCGATATGAATCATCGGAAAGAGCCGGAAGGTCAACGGTTTTCCACGCACTCGGAGATCGATGACTGCCGACCGCAGCCCGACGACACTGAATTCGGTGATCTGCACCGCGCACCTCCCCGGCACCGGCAGCGGGAATGCACCCCTCCCGATATGAATCAAGGGTACGGGGGACTGCGCCTCCGCTCGTGCCATCAGTTCCTGTGGCATTGCGGAGTTGGTCGTCTATCGTCACGGTGTTCCCGAAGGCGCCCACTGACCGCACAGCAGGCCTGTTCCCCACCTGGCGGCGATCTTCGCGGGTGATCGAATTCACGCCACGCCAGTAAAGGAATCACGGTGAGCCAGACCGGTGATCCGGCGTGCTCGTCCTTCTATCGTGATGCCCGCCACACATAAGGATTCGTGCATACCGAGCGCAGGGGACAGCCATGACCGTGACCGACGAGTACCTGCAGAACAACGCGGCCTACGCGAGCACCTTCAGCGGGCCGCTGCCGTTGCCGCCCGCCAAGCATGTCGCCGTGGTGGCGTGCATGGACGCCCGGCTGAATGTGTATGGGGCACTGGGTATTCAGGAAGGCGAGTCGCACGTCATCCGCAATGCGGGCGGCGTGATCACCGCCGACGAGATCCGGTCGCTGGCGATCAGTCAGCGCCTGCTCGGCACGCGCGAGATCATCCTTATCCATCACACCGACTGCGGCATGCTCACCTTCACCGACGACGATTTCAAGGCGTCGATCCAGCAGGATGTCGGCATCAAGCCGGAATGGGCCGCCGAGGCGTTCAGTGACTTGGAGACGGATGTGCGTCAGTCGATCGCCCGCATCGTCGCCAGCCCGTACGTCCCGCACAAGGACTCCATCCGCGGCTTCATCTTCGATGTCGCCACCGGCAAGTTGAACGAGGTGGTCGCCGGCTGACGTTGCCGGATCGACCGCACGAGATCCGGGCCTGCGGGCCCGGATCTTTTGTCGTTGGTAGGGCGTTTGTCGCGTGTCTGTTTTGTCGTCATCAGGGCGTTTCGGGCCGAAAATCCGACCCCGCGTGTCGGGTGTTGTGTCGCCCACGTCCCCGCGTGTGGGCGGTGGCTCCGAGCTGGGAAAACGCTACTCACCGGTAGACAAATCGGGCGCGGAATATGGTTGCCTTCGGGCCCCGATGACCCTATTCTCAAGCGCGTGTCGAATCCCGCCGCCCGCCACAGCGCAGCGCTCAACGTCGCAGACCGCGACAGCGTTGCGCTAATTCCGCTTACCGCGATGGTGGCGCGGCGACTCCTCCTCGTAGTAACCCGCCGTAGCGGGGTCTGATTCGGACCGGCCCCCTCGCTGCGGGCTGAACGACTTGTTAGTGCTGGTCCCCTCTGTCAACTGAGCCACGACATTCTCCGGGAAGACCTACGTGCCATGACCATCCTGACGCTTGACACAGACATGTTCCATGCCGCCGCGCCCAAGGGCCTGCGCGCCGAAAGTGCCGATCTCACCGCGGCACAATTCCACGTCCGCTACTGCGGGCACACCGGGCCGATCCGGCTCGGTGACTGGTCGCCTGCGGGTAGCCGCAGCGCGGAATTCACCGCGACGCTCGAGTTCGCCGACCACCTGCGCACGGTCGTCGCCACCGGCAACCCGGTGGCCGCGATGACCTCGGCCCTCTACGAGGAGGGCTATCCGGTCGAGATCCTGCAGTTCCATCAGCGCCACACCGCTGCGGGCACTGCGACCTTCGTGCAGTGCGAATGCAACGGCAGGCGCGGCTGGGGTGCGGCGCTGTCCGACGACAGCGCCGAGTCGACGGTGCGCGCGATGATCGCGGGCGTCAACCGCCTCGGTCGCTGACAACGCAACAGACCGCTCCTCCGCGGAGGGGCGGTCTGTGTGTTTATCGCACAGCCTCGCGGGCTGCTCTTACTCGCTTGTGGCCTGCTGCTCGGCCAGCTGCTTGCGCACCTCGTCCATATCCAGCCCCTTCACCTGCGTGACCAGGTCCTCCAGCGCGGCGGGCGGCAGCGCGCCGGGCTGTGCGAACACCAGCACACCCTCCCGGAAGGCCATGATGGTCGGGATGGAGCGAATGTTGGCCGCGGCCGCGAGTCCCTGCTCGGATTCGGTGTCGACCTTGCCGTGCACGACGTCGGCGTGCTTCTCGGACGAGGCCTCGAAGGTCGGCGCGAAGCTCTTGCACGGGCCGCACCACTCAGCCCAGAAATCGACGAGTACCACGTCGTTCCCGGTGACTACCTCATCAAAATTCTGCTGGGTCAGCGTCTGGGTGGCCATGACGTCCTCTCGTATCGGTATGCCAGCTTTAACGCCGGCCGTTGTCTTTATCTTCCACGGCCGAGACGGCATCCGCGCCGCTGATCGCCCTCCCTGGGCGGGTACCCACCCTCGGCGCCGGGAAATCACCGGCCGACGCGACCACCGGAATTGGTCTCCAGAAGGTAGCGGACGTGGGTCGGTGCGCCGCCGGCCTGCGCACGGCGCGAGGATGATGTGGTGACCGAAGTTAATGCGCGATCGTTGCGGCTCGGCCTGATCGACGGCGACGGCATCGGGCCGGAAGTGGTGCGTGCCGCACGGCAGGTTGTCGACGAGGCGGTGGCGGCCGCAGGTGCGGCGCCGATCGAGTGGGTGCCGCTGCCGATGGGGCATCTGGCGATCGCGGAGCACGGCGATCCGCTGCCGGAACACACCATGGCCGCGCTGGCCGACGTCGACGCCTGGATCCTGGGTCCGCACGACAACGCCTCCTATCCGCCGGAACATCGCACGTCGGTCGCGCCTGGTGGCGCCATCCGCAAGCGGTTCGGGTTGTACGCCAACATCCGTCCGGCCCGCGCGTTCAAGGGCGTGCGCGCCGCGGCGCCGGATATCGACCTGGTGATCGTCCGGGAGAACAGCGAAGGCTTCTATGCCGATCGCAATATGTTCGCCGGGTCGGGGGAGTTCCGCCCGACCGAGGACGTCGCGATGGCGGTCGGCGTGGTGACCAGGCAGGGCTGTGAGCGGATCGCCCACCAGGCGTTGCGGCTCGCCGAGTCGCGGCGTAAGCGGCTCACGATTGTGCACAAGGCCAACGTGCTTCCGCTGACCATGGGCATGTTCCGCGATGTGTGCTATGAGATTGCCCACGGCTATCCCGGCGTGCGGGTCGACGACGAACACGTCGACGCCACCGCCGCGCATCTGGTCCGCGCCGCCGCCGACTACGACGTCTTGGTGACCGAGAACCTCTTCGGCGATATCCTCTCCGACCTCGCCGGCGAGCTGAGCGGTTCCCTCGGGCTGGCCGCGTCGCTCAACTGCTCGGCCGAGCGCGCCATGGCGCAGGCTGTGCACGGCGCCGCCCCCACCCTGGCGGGGCGCAATCGGGCGAATCCGGCAGCATTGCAGCTCTCGTCGGCAATGCTGTTGCGCTGGTTGGGGACTCGCGATCACAACGGCGCATTCGGACACGCCGCCGAGCGCATCGAACGCGCGGTCGCAGCCACCTTCGAGGCGGGCATCGCCACCGCGGACCTGGGTGGATTGGCCTCGACGAGCGAGTTCACGGAACAAGTTTGTGCTAGGGTCCACCGCCGGTAGTCAGAGCGTGTGTAGCTCGGAGTGTTCAGCGGGTAACGGATGAATCTTCCGTTACTGTCCAGCACGAAGCGTCTCGGTCGCTTAGATTGCCAACGGGTGGTGACACCCGGGTTTCTTGAATCCGAAATGTGGAGGGCTGCTGTGTCTGTTCGATCGGTTCTTGGCAGGCGCGCCCTGCAGGCGATGTGTGTACTCGCCGGAGGCGCACTCGTCTTGACAGGCTGTAGTAATACCGAAGACACCGGACCCAAAGCGGAGAAGGTATCGGTCGAGAAGAACGACGCGATCGCCGCTCAGCTCCCCGACAAGATCAAGCAGTCCGGCAAGCTCGTGGTCGGCGTGAACATCCCCTACCAGCCGAACGAGTACAAGGACGCCAGCGGCAAGATCGTCGGCTACGACGTCGACCTGATGGACGCCGTCGCCGCCACCCTCGGTGTCAAGGCCGAGTACGTGGAGTCCGCCTTCGAGAAGATCATCCCCACGATCCAGGCGGGCACCTACGACGTCGGCATGTCGTCGATGACCGACTCCAAGGAACGTGAGCAGCAGGTCGACTTCACCACCTACTTCAGCGCCGGTATCCAGTGGGCGCAGCAGAAGGGCAAGCCGGTCGACCCGAACAACGCCTGCGGCAAGAAGGTCGCCGTGCAGGCGACCACCGTCGAGCACACCGACGAGGTGCCCGCCAAGAGCGCGAAGTGCGTCGCCGAAGGCAAGCCCGCCATCGATATCAAGGCCTTCGATGAGCAGAGCGCCGCGACCAACGCGCTGATGCTCGGCCAGGTCGACGCGGTGTCCGCCGACTCCCCGGTGACCGCGTACGCGATCAAGCAGAGCGAGGGCAAGCTCGAAAAGGCAGGGCCCGCATTCGATTCCGCGCCGTACGGCTGGGCGGTGCCGAAGGGCTCGCCGCTGGCGGCCGTGCTGCAGAAGGCCGTGCAGAGCCTGATCGACAATGGCAAGTACCTGGAGATCGCGAAGAACTGGGGCGTCGAGGAAGGCGCGATCACCAAGTCGGTCGTCAACGGCGCCGTGAGCTGATCGATGACGTCGAACGAAACCAAGCCGGCGCCCGGTGATCCCGGGCCCGGCGCGGCAGACTCAGCTGGCGAGCCGGAGCCGATCAAAGCGATTCCGCTACGCAGGCCGGGCCGATGGCTCGCCGCCGCGATCATCCTGGTGCTCACCGGGCTGTTCCTCTACGGCGCCGCGACGAACCCGGCCTACAAATGGGACACCTACGTCAAGTACCTGTTCGACACCCGGATCCTGTCCGGTGTGGCCGTCACCCTCGAGCTGACCGTGCTGTCGATGGCGCTCGCGGTCACGCTCGGCACCATCCTCGCGGTGATGCGGCTTTCGCCGAACCCGGTGCTCGGCGCGGCAGCCTGGGTGTATCTCTGGATCTTCCGTGGCACACCGGTTTACGTGCAGTTGGTGTTCTGGGGGTTGTTCCCGTCGATCTATCAGGTGATCGTGCTCGGCGTTCCGTTCGGTCCGCACCTGTTCGAGCTGAACGTACAGAACCTGCAGGCGCCGTTCCTGTTCGCGGTGCTCGGGCTCGGGCTCAACGAGGCGGCCTACATGGCCGAAATCGTCCGCGCCGGAATCAATTCCGTCGGGGAAGGGCAGCGCGAGGCGTCGACTGCGCTCGGTATGTCCTGGACGCAGACCATGCGAAGGACCGTGCTGCCGCAGGCCATGCGGGTGATCATCCCGCCGACCGGCAACGAGTTCATCGGCATGCTGAAGACCACCTCGCTGGTCACCGCGCTCCCGTTCACCCTCGACCTGTTCGGTCGCGCCCGCGATATCTACGGCGTGAACTTCCAGCCGGTCCCGCTGCTGATGGTCGCCGCGACCTGGTACCTGGTGGTCACCAGCGTGCTGATGGTCGGGCAGTTCTACCTGGAGCGCTACTACTCGCGCGGCCTTTCCCGGCAGCTGACCGGTAAGCAGCTGCAGGATCTTGCCGACGCCCAGACGATTGTGAAGGCGAAATGACCGGCGACAGCACGACGACCAGCAGTGTCGATGTCGAGAAGACCGGTCGGCTGCCGATGATCGTCGCCGAGCGGGTGTGCAAGAACTTCGGGGCGCTGGAGGTGCTCAAGGGTGTCTCGCTCGAGGTCGGGCGCGGTGAGGTGCTGTGCCTGATCGGGCCGTCGGGTTCGGGAAAGTCCACCTTCCTGCGTTGCATCAACCACCTGGAGCAGGTGAACGCGGGCAGGCTCTACGTGGACGGCGAGCTGGTCGGCTACCAGGAGAAGAACGGCAAGCTCTACGAGCTGCACCCGCGCGAGGCCGCCAGGCAGCGTCGCGAAATCGGCATGGTGTTCCAGCATTTCAATCTGTTCCCGCACCGCACGGCGCTGGAGAACGTGATCGAGGCGCCGACCCAGGTCAAGCGGGTCCGCAAGGCGGACGCGGTGACAAGGGCCAAGGAACTGCTCGACCGAGTCGGCTTGGCGGAGAAGGCGAATGCCTATCCGGCGCAGCTGTCGGGCGGGCAGCAGCAGCGGGTGGCGATCGCCCGTGCGCTGGCGATGGATCCGAAGCTGATGCTGTTCGACGAGCCGACTTCAGCGCTGGACCCGGAGCTGGTCGGCGAGGTGCTTTCGGTGATGCGCGAGCTGGCGAAGTCGGGCATGACCATGGTCGTGGTCACCCACGAGATGGGTTTCGCTCGCGAGGTGGCCGACGAGCTGGTGTTCATGGACGGCGGCGTGGTGGTCGAGCGCGGCAATCCGCGTGAGGTGCTGGCGAACCCGCAGCACGAGCGCACCAAATCCTTCCTGTCCCACCTGCTTTAGCCGAAACGCGAGTGTCCTCGGCGCTCGCACATCGGATCAGCGCGCACCCCCGATCCCCCCGGATCGGGGGTGCGTTGCTATCGAGGTGGGTTGCGGGACAGGGCGATACGTAGTTGGCCAAGCAGGACTTTGGCGGCAGGACCGAGCGAGCGGTCGGTGCGCCATACCAATGCGAGCCTGCCGTGTAGCTCAGGCTCGACGATGCGGATCGTCCGTACCCGGAATGCGGCAGCCTCGGCCGTGGTGAGCTCGGGCACCACGGCGATGCCGAGCCCGCGGGCGGCGAGCCGAAGCAGCAGCGGGGGAGCGGCCGCCTCGAAGGCGACGTTCGGTTCGAATCCCGCTGCCGCGCAGGAGCGTTCGAAGACCCCGCGGACACCGGTGCCGGTAGGCAGGCAGATCAGCGGATGGTCACGAAGCGCGGTCAACGGGATGTCCCGACCATGCGCACGGTCGTCGGCGGCGACCGCGGCGACCACCGCGGTCTCCAGCACGACGTCCACGCCGACGCCGGGATCCATTGGTGCGCCGGTCATTCCGATCAGCGCGAGATCGAGGTCGCCACGGTTCAGCGCGGCGAGCATACGTTCCGAGGTGTCCTCGGTGAGGCTGATGCCGACCTGCGGATGGTCGTCGTGGAAGTCGGCGAGCACCGACGCCACATCGAGCTCCTCGGTGGCAGCACCCGAGATGAGGCCGACGCGGACGTGCCCGCGCAGCAGCCCGGCGAACTCGTCCACCGTCTGGGTGATCCGGTCCGTCGCGGCCAGCGCCTCGCGTGCATGCTGCACCACCGCCGCACCGATCTCGGTCGGGGTGACCGTCCGTCCGCCGCGGTCGAGCAACTGTTGGCCGAGCTCGCGTTCGAGCTGGCGAATCTGGGCGCTGAGCCCGGGTTGGGCCAGGTGCAGGCGGGCGGCGGCGCGGGTGAAGTTCGCCTCCTCCACCACGGTGACGAGGTAACGCAGCTGCCGCAGTTCCATAACTGATGATTCTAGTTTGTAGAAGATCTATCTGTTGTACTTCTCATTCGGCGCCGGGCATCGTCGAAGCCATGGCAAACATCGCAGCGCAAGAGAGCAACACCTTCACCGGCCCGGCCTTCCGCCCCGGTGATGCCGGATACGACGAGGAGATCGCAGGCTTCCAGACCGCCTACACGCACCGGCCCGCACTCGTCGTCGGCGCGGCACACGCCGAGGACGTCCGCGCGGCGGTGGAATACGCGGCGCGGCACCGCCTTCCGGTCGCGGTGCAGGCCACCGGGCACGGGTTGTCGGTCGCGGCGGACGGCGGCGTGCTGATCAGCACCCGCCGGATGACCGCACTCGACATTGATCCGGACACCCGGATCGCGCGGATCGGCGCGGGCGTGCGCGCGGGTGCCCTGGTCGCGGCGGCCGCGGCGCACGGGCTCGCGCCGTTGAACGGTTCATCGCCGTCGGTCGGTGTGGTCGGCTATCTGCTCGGCGGCGGATTCGGGCTGCTGGCACGGGAATTCGGGTACGCGGCCGAGTACGTCCGCGCCATCGAGCTCGTTACAGCCGACGGCCGGGTGCGCAAGCTGGTGCCCGGTGACGAGCTGTTCGGCGCGGTGCTCGGCAGCGGCGGCAACTTCGGCGTGGTCACCGCGATCGAGCTGGAGCTGCTGCCCGTCACCACCGTGTACGGCGGCCAGCTGGTCTTCGACACCCCGCTGGTCGAATCCGTGCTGGAGGCGTGGCGGGGTTGGGCCGCAACGGTTTCCGACGAACTGACCTCCACCGTCGTCACGCTCACCTACCCGGACATTCCGCAGCTGCCCGCCTCGTTGCGTGGCCGCTACGTGGCGTCGATCCGCATCGCCTACAACGGTTCTGCCGAGGAAGGGGAGCGCCTGGTGGCACCGCTGCGCGCGGTGGGCGACCGCATCAAGGACGACCTACGCGCCATGCCCTACGCCGAATCGCACACCATTCACAGCGATCCCGACCATCCGCACGCCTACGCGGCGACCAACGCCATGCTCAGCGAGCTCACGCCGACTGCGTTGTCCGCCTTGCTGTCCGCGTCGGGACCCGGCTCCGGCGCCGACGCGGTCGTCGACATCAGGCATCTCGGCGGCGCACTGAGCAGGCCGTCCGGGACCGGCGTCGCCGTCGACCATCGCGAGGCGGGCTTCGTCGTTCGCGTCATCACCGGCCCCGCCGATGTCGCCGCAGCACCCGCCGCCCACGCGGACATCCGCGCCGCCCTCGCACCGTGGACCATCGGCCACAGCCTCAACTTCCTCTACGGGGCGGGCGCCGACGCCGACGACACGCAAACCCGTGCCGGATACGCCGAGGACACGTACGCCCGCCTTGCCGCTTTGAAAGGAAAGTACGACCCCCACAACATGTTCCGGTTCAACCGCAATATCACCCCCGCAACCGCCTGACCCCTGGCCGGGATCCGCGAAGTGCCGCGGCTCCCGGCCGTTGCGCGTCCGCCCGATCGGCTGCTATCTTCGTGATATCACTTTGATACCTGGAGGATGTCATGAAGCTTCGGCCCGCATTACATGTCAACGGCTTCGTGGTGCTGCTGGCTTGGCTGGTGCTCACGCTGCTGTTCGGCGGCCTTGCCGCACTCGGCTACGTCGCGATGGCGCAAAACCACAACGTGCCCGCGCTGATCGGCGCGATCGCCGCGAGCGTGGTGGTGCTCGTACTCCTGCTCGCCGCGACCGGGCTGCTTGTGGTCAACCCGAACGAGGCCCAGGTGGTCCAGTTCTTCGGCCGCTATATCGGCTCGGTGAGCGAGCCGGGCTTCTTCTCGGTGCTCCCGCTGACCGACCGCAAGCGAATCTCGTTGCGAGTGCGCAACTTCGAGACGCAGAAGCTGAAGGTCAACGACGCGGACGGCAACCCGGTCGAGATCGCCGCCGTCGTGGTCTACCGCGTGGTCGACAGCTTCAAGGCCGCCTTCGCGGTCGACGACTACGAGGAGTACGTGCAGACCCAATCCGAGGCCGCGGTACGGCATCTCGCCACCACCCACCCGTACGACTCGCACGACAACACCCGCACGAGCCTGCGTGACGGCGCCGAGGTGGCCGAGGAACTCACCGTCGAACTGCGCGACCGCACCGAGATGGCCGGCATCGAGGTCATCGAGGCCCGCATCACCCACCTCGCCTACGCGCCGGAGATCGCCCAGGCCATGCTCGTTCGCCAGCAGGCCTCGCAGGTGGTCGCCGCCCGCACCCAGATCGTCGAGGGCGCGGTCGGCATGGTCAGCCTCGCGCTCGACCGCCTCACCGAACAGGGTGTGGTGGAACTGGACAATGAGCGGCGCGCCGCGATGGTGTCGAACCTGCTTGTCGTGCTGTGCGGTGACCGAGCCACCCAGCCCGTGGTGAACACCGGCTCCCTCTACAGCTGAGCGCCGGGCCCATGGCTGAGCGCAAGAAGCTGCTGCTACGGCTGGACCCGGCTGTCCACGAAGCCATCGCCAAGTGGGCGGCGGACGATCTGCGCAGCATCAACGCCCAGATCGAATACGCCATCCGGCTGGCCCTCGAACAAGCCGGACGCAAACCCAAATAGCAGTACCCCGAAATCCGCACCCTCCCTGTGCTTCCACAGGGAGGGTGCGGATTTCGGTATGCGGGTCAGAGGTCGAGGTACGCGGCGAGGTGGGGAGCGGCGGTGAGCATGGCTCGGCTGCGGGCGGTGATCCGGGTGCGCCACTGTTCGAGAACATCGTGCAGGTCGGCCGAATCACCCGCCGCACGTAGGTGATTCACGAAGAGGGTGATCTGCGGTAGGGGATAGCCGCCGCGGCGGAGCTGGCGGGCGACCTGCGCGTCCCGCACGGCTTCCGGCGGGTAGTGCCGGTAGCCGGTGGCCCGATCACGCTGCGGGCGAACGATTCCCGCGTCCTCCCATTTGCGCAGCGACGCCGGGTGCATGCCGAGCTGATGGGCCAGCGCGCCGATAGTCACCCCCGCCGATCGGTCCTCGGCGGAGACGGGCGCGGCGGTCAATGTGTCGAGGGCGGCGGCCACCTCGTCGAGTGTCCGTCGTTCGTGCAGCAGGTCGGCGTGGGCCTGGTCGACGAGGCGGAAAACCGCCTGCTCATCGCGACGGTGCGCGGCGCGCAGCATGGCGGCGGCGACCTGATGCCCGTAGCCGGGACGCAGGGCGAGAAAGGCGCGCAATGCCCGCGCGTGCGTCTCGGAGTATCGGCGATATCCGGTGTCGCCACGGTCGGCGGGCGGGAGAATCCCGGCATCCTCGTAATTGCGGACGGCTTGGGTGGACAGACCGTGTTCGCGAGCAAGGTCGATGGGCCGAAGCAAGCGGGCTGCCATCGTCCCAGTTTGAGGGTTTTCAGGCAGATCATCCAGTAATGCCGACAGAAGTTTCCACCGAATGTTCAACGATACGGTTGAGGGGGTCCGATTGGTTTCGCGAAAGGCACACCATGAGCCCGCACCCCTCGCTCCGCGATATCGCCCTCGACCTCGATGCCGCCCACCTCGGCTCGACGATCGGCCGGTTCCTCTACACCCTCGATCAGCCACCCGCACTGCTCGGTCTCGGCGAGTCGACCCACGGCGTCGAGGCGTTTCTCCTGCTGCGTAACCAGCTGTTCGGGCATCTGGTCGAGCAGCACGGGTACCGCTCGATTGCGTTCGAAAGCAGTTGCCTCGCAGCGCTTGTCCTCGACGACTACGTGCGGACCGGCGCGGGTTCGCTCCCGGATGTCCTCGCCACCGGCTTCAGTCACGGCTTGGGTGACCCGCCTGCCACCCGCGAGCTGATCGGCTGGATTCGCGACTACAACGCCGATCGTGATCCCGGCGCGCAGATCCGGGTCTACGGATTCGACGCGCCGACCGAGGTGGAGGCCGCACCGAGCCCCCGTGCCACCCTGCTCGCCGCACACGCGTATCTGGCCAGGTACCTGCCCGCCGAGCGGGTCCCGCACGATGCGCAAACCCTCGACACGTGGCTCGGCGACGACGCCGAGTGGTCGAACCCCGCCGCGATGTTCGACGCGGCGCATTCCATCGGCGACACCGAGCGCGCCCGGCGGCTGCGGCTCGCCGCCGACGACGTTCTCCAGCGCTGCACCATCGAGGCACCCGGTCTCCGGGAGGTCAGCTCGGACAACGAGTTCGAGCGCGCGTTCCTGCTCGCACGCACCGCCGTCGGCCTGCTGCGCTACCACGCGGCCATGGCGACTCCGGGACCCGAACGATTCGCCACCCTGCTCGCCCTGCGCGACGCCAACGGTGCGGACAACTTGCTCGCCATCGCCCGCACCGAGAAACACCGTGGCCCCTGCCTGGTTTTCGCGCACAACTCGCATCTCCAGCGCGCCGAGTCGGCGATGTCCTTCGCGGGCGCGGATCAGCACTGGTGGAGTGCGGGCGCACTCGCCGCGTCGGAGTTGGGCACCGAATATGCCTGCATCGCCACGGATTTCGACCGGCGCGCCGATGCCTCCGCAGCGTCCGAGTTCGATGCTGCCGCGGCCAGGAAAGCTGTCGCCGCCGCGGCCCGTGACGCGGGTGTCGCTGTGCCCCAGTGGGCAGCCGTCGAGTCAGGCGAAACAGGCACCGCTGTTGCCGAGCGATCGGACGTTCCTGTGCCCCAAGAAGATACGCACAGTCTGCAGACCGTTCTCGCGGAAGCGACCACCGGTCGCGCGCTGTTCCCGGCGCGCGTACTGGCCACCGTGCTCGACTCGGATGTGCGGGTTCGCCCTTCGATGGACTATCGCGTCGCGCATTTCGACCCCGCCCAGCTCGACGGTGTCGATGCGGTCGCCTTCATCGAAACGATCTAGCGCCTTACGGCTTTTCGGTGACGAAGATCGCGGTGCCTGGAAAGATCTCGCCGCGCAACGGACTCCACTGCCCCCACTCGCGGTCGAGCCACTCCGGCCAGTCCGGTTCGACGATATCCACCAGCAGCAGCCCGGCTGCGACGATCTCGCGGACCCGGTCGCCGATGGTGCGGTGGTGTTCGACGTAGGTCGGTTCGCCCTCGCCATCCACCTCGACATACGGGGTGCGGTCGAAATAGGGGATGGCGGCGGTGAGCCCGGCCGGTCCTGGATCGTCGGGGAAGATCCAGCGCATCGGATGGTTCACCGAGAACACCCAGCGACCACCGGGCCGCAACACTCGGGCGACCTCGCGCATCACCTGGGCGGAGTCCGCGACGAACGGAACGGCACCGAACGCCGAGCAGGCCAGGTCGAAGGACTGGTCGCGGAACGGAAGCAGTTCGGCGCCCGCCTGGATCAGCGGCACCCGCGGCCCGCCCCGTTCCATCGCCGCCAGTCCCCGCGCCAGCATGCCCATCGACAGGTCGAGCCCGACCGGATGCGCGCCCTGCCCTGCCAGCCAGCGCGCGCACGGCGCCGAGCCGCAGCCGATCTCCAGGATTCGCTTGCCCGCGACATCGCCGAGGAACCGCATATCGCCCTCGTGCAGACCCTCCGGACACCAGACGAACTCACCGTCGGGGGAGTCGACGCCGAGGAAGTCGGCGTGCGTCTCGTGGTACTGGCCTGCGTCCGCATCCCACCAGCGACGGCTGGCTTGCTGACTTGCGGCCGAACCGATCCGGGCGCGCGCCGTCCCTGCGGTTCCGAGCAGTGTGTTTGCCTGTGCATGGCGATCTTCCGACACGCCGTCAGAGTATCCCGGCGTGGCGGCGGGACCGGTTTGCCCGCCCGGACCAAGGTCGCGTACGCTGAACGCGCGAGTGCCTTCTGTACAGCCGTACCGGAGTCAACCACCCGTGCTGAGTTTCACGTGCGTTACGTGCGGTACGTTCCTAGTGTCCGTCTTCACACCATCGCGGTGAATTCGCCAGCGTACCGAAAGTTCCAATGTCCGCAACCGACCACAATCCGTCCGGAGCAAACCGACATATGCCCACCACCGTCACCTCGCCGCAGGTAGCCGTCAACGACATCGGCTCCGCCGAGGATTTCCTCGCCGCCATCGACGCCACGATCAAGTACTTCAACGACGGCGACATCGTCGAAGGAACCATCGTCAAGGTCGACCGCGACGAGGTCCTGCTCGACATCGGTTACAAGACCGAAGGCGTCATTCCTTCCCGCGAACTCTCCATCAAGCACGACGTCGACCCGAACGAGGTCGTTTCCGTGGGCGATGAGGTCGAAGCGCTTGTTCTCACCAAGGAGGACAAGGAAGGCCGTCTGATCCTGTCGAAGAAGCGGGCGCAGTACGAGCGCGCGTGGGGCACCATCGAGGAGCTCAAGGAGAAGGACGAGGCCGTCAAGGGCACCGTCATCGAGGTCGTCAAGGGCGGCCTGATCCTCGACATCGGCCTCCGTGGCTTCCTGCCCGCTTCGCTCGTCGAGATGCGTCGGGTCCGCGACCTCCAGCCGTACGTCGGCAAGGAGATCGAGGCCAAGATCATCGAACTCGACAAGAACCGCAACAACGTGGTGCTGTCGCGTCGTGCCTGGCTCGAGCAGACCCAGTCCGAGGTCCGCAGCGAGTTCCTGCACCAGCTGCAGAAGGGCCAGGTCCGCAAGGGTGTGGTCTCCTCGATCGTCAACTTCGGTGCCTTCGTGGACCTGGGTGGCGTCGACGGCCTGGTGCACGTCTCCGAGCTGTCCTGGAAGCACATCGACCACCCGTCCGAGGTTGTCGAGGTCGGCACCGAGGTCACCGTCGAGGTGCTCGACGTCGATCTGGATCGCGAGCGGGTTTCGCTGTCGCTCAAGGCGACCCAGGAAGACCCGTGGCGTCAGTTCGCCCGCACCCACGCGATCGGCCAGATCGTGCCGGGCAAGGTCACCAAGCTGGTTCCGTTCGGTGCGTTCGTGCGCGTCGAAGAGGGCATCGAGGGCCTGGTGCACATCTCCGAGCTGGCCGAGCGCCACGTGGAGGTCCCGGACCAGGTTGTCGCGGTCGGCGACGACGCGATGGTCAAGGTCATCGACATCGACCTGGAGCGTCGCCGGATCTCGCTGTCGCTGAAGCAGGCGAACGAGGACTACCACGCCGAGTTCGACCCGTCGAAGTACGGCATGGCCGACAGCTACGACGACCAGGGCAACTACATCTTCCCCGAGGGCTTCGATCCCGACACCAACGAGTGGCTCGAGGGCTTCGACAAGCAGCGCGAAGAGTGGGAAGGCCGGTACGCCGAGGCGGAGCGTCGCCACAAGATGCACACCGCTCAGATGGAGAAGATGGCGGCCGACGCCGCGGCCGAGGCCGCGAACGGTGGCGGCTCGTCGAACTACTCCTCCGAGAGTGGTGGCGGCTCGCAGGCTTCCTCCTCGTCCTCCAGCTCGTCCGAGTCGGCCGGCGGTTCGCTGGCCAGCGACGCGCAGCTGGCGGCTCTGCGGGAGAAGCTCTCCGGCAACGCCTGATAGGTACGTTCGACGAAGGCCCCGGTCCGAATGGATCGGGGCCTTCGCCCTTTTCGCCCCGCTTTCGCAGTGCCAACGGCCCGGCCCGGTATTCTGACAAGGATGTCCGATGCCGCCGTAGAGCTTCCTTCGACTTCCTGGGAGCGCAGGAAGATGGAGGCGATGAGCCGAATCCAGCGGGTCGCGCTGGATCTGTTCGACGCGCACGGGTATCGCAATGTGACGATCGAGCGGGTTGCGGCCGCCGCGGCGGTGTCGCCCAGTTCGGTGTACCGCTACTTCGGCACCAAAGAGATGCTCGTGCTGCACGACGAGGCGGATCCGAAGATCTTGGAGGCGATCCGCACGGCGGGCGGGTCGACGACCGTGGAACCCACCGACCTGATCGCCGTGGCGCGGATGCTTGTCCCGGTACTGGTGGAATCGCTGCTCACCGAGGAGTCCGAGCGCCGGATCCGCAGGCGCCTGCTGTACACGGCGGCGATCCCGGAGATCAAAGCGGCCCAGACCAATCAGATGCGTGATATGGCCGAGCAGTTCCGGGTGTTGTTCGCCGAACGAACCGGCTTCGACCCGAACGACTTACGGGTGCGGATGGCCGCCGCCACCGCCGTCTGGGGCTGTGTGGCGGCCCTGGATCATTGGGCGGGAACGGATTTCGCCGACCGGCTCAAGGACGTCTACACCAGAGCGGTCGGCGCGATCATCGACCAGATCGAGATCATTTTCCGATAGTCGCTGGCGCCGAACGCGATCCGAAGGTCGGCAACCACCAGTTCCACCGGCCGAACAGCCGCATGAACGCGGGCACCAGGATCAGCCGAACCAGGATCGCGTCGATCGCGATGGCGACGGCAAGCGCGAAGCCGACCTGCTTGAGCTCGAGCACATCCGCCGTCACGAAGCTGGCGAACACGGCAACCATGATGGCGGCCGCGGCGGTGATCGGCCTGGCCGTTCGCTGCAACCCGTCGGCGACCGCCGGCGCATTGTCGTGGTTGGCGTCCCAATGCTCCTTCATACGCCGGATCAGGAACACCTCGTAGTCCATCGACAGGCCGAACAGCACCGCGAACACCAGCATCGGCAGATAGATCTGCAGGAACCCGGTGCTCTGGAAGCCGAGAAGGCCTTCGCCGATGCCGGTTTGGAACACCGCGATGGTGATACCGAGTGCCGCACCGGTCGCCAGCAGATTCAGCAGGATTGCCTTGAGCGCCAACACGATACTGCGGAACGCGACAACCAGGAAGATCAGGGACACGGCGAGCACCAGGGCGATCAGCACGGGGAAGCGGCTGACGATCCGATGCGACACATCGACGAACAACGCCGACGTGCCGCCGACCCGGATCTCCGCGTCACCGAGACCCGAAGCGCGGGAACGGATATCGGAGACAAGATCGGTGGCCGCAGTCGACCCGAATGTCGTCTTCGGGATGACGGCGGCGAACATCCGGCCGTCCGCGTACTGCGGCAGGACGGCGGCGATCCGCGGGTCACGGGAGAGCTCGGCGAGGAACCGATCGGCTTCGTCGCGGGCGTTGCCGGACAGCGGTGCGGCCTCCGCTCCGGTGGCGACCACTTCGATCGGTCCGAGCAAGCCAGGGGTGAAGTTCTGCTCGACCAGGGCGATGGCCTGGCCCGATGGGCGATCGCCGAGCGAATTGAGCCCCATGTCCACGCCGTATCGGAGGCCGGTGAGCGGGGTTGCCGCCAGCAGCAACAGCGCGACGCCGACCGCGCCGAACAGCACCGGCCGTGCCATCACGGTGTGCGCCCACCGTGCCCAGCCGCTGGACGCCGTCGTCGTCCGCACCTCCGCGGGCCGCATTCGCTCGGGGACGGCGCCGCGATTCACCGCAGGGCCCAGCGTCGCAAGCAATGCGGGAAGCAGGGTGAATGCCGCGCCCATGGTCGAGACGACCGCGGCGATCACGCCGATGGCGATGCCGTTGAGCATCGGTAGCCCGACGACCGCCAGCGAGCACAGCGAGATCATCACGATGAGCCCTGAGGCGAGCACCGTGCGCCCGGTGGTGTCCATCGCCGTGCCGACCGCCTCCGCAATCGCGGTGCGGTCCTTGCGGTTTCGGACACCGCGCCGCGTCAGCTCTTCGTTGAAGCGGCTCACGATGAACATCGCGTAGTCGATCGCGGTGCCGGTGGCGATCATCGTGGCGATCGACAGCACCATCGAGTCGAACGCGAGGAAGCTGGTCAGGCCGAACAGGATGCCGATCGCCACCGCGATGCCCGCCGCGGTCACGGTGATCGGCAGCAGCGCGGCGACCATGGCGCCCAACGCCAGCACCAGCAGCACCGTCGCCACCGGGAGGCCGACGGCTTCGGCGCGTTGCATATCGGCTGTCTCGATGTCCATCAGATCGGCCTGGATCGGCGCGTAGCCGCTGAGCATCACCTTGATGTCGTCGGTCGACCCCACCGCCAGGGCTTCGCGCAGCTCGCGGACGACCTGGACGCGCGCCGAGATGTCCCCGTCGACGCCGACGACGGCGAAGGCGGTGCGCCGATCGGCGGAGATCTGGGCGGCATTGCCCTGGAACGGCCCGACGGCCCCGGCCACACCCTTCGTCTGCTTGGCGACATCGAGTGCTCGATCGACCGCCGCCCGATAGTCGGGAGCGTCGACGGTCTCGCGCGTCGAGTGGAAGACGATCACGTCCTGCTCGGTCCCGAACTGAGAGAAGTGTTCGGCGACAAGACGATCGACCTCGACCGATTCCGACCCCGGCACGGAGTAGTCGGGCGTCCCCAGCCGCCCGTGCAGCGCGGGATAGGCCGCGCCGCAGATCACCACGAGCAGCAGCCAGACTCCGAGCACCACCTTGCGATGCTTGGCCATCGCCGCACCCCACCGCCCGGCCGCACCCCACCGCGGTGCGGGCTGAGTCGGTTCGGGTCGTTCGAGGATCGAGGTATGCGCCATTGCTGCTCCCCAAAGTCATACCTGATAGTCACTATCAGGTTCTCTGGGCAAGCATAGGAACACTAAGCAAAAATTAGCAAGACACTCTCATCTATCCCTCAGGTCCGCACCGCTCAGCGCCAAGGTGGGATCCGCACCCTTTGTCGCAATCCGCACCCGTTCTGGGCGGCCGGAAGGAGGCGGATTCACAGAGAGGGTGCGGATTTTGGCCCGCCGCGTCGGCTCGGGAGATTGGGCGAACCCCGCACGCTCAGCTCCGTGGTGTTCACAGCGAAGTCCCCCTCGCATCGCCCAGCGCGCGCGGGACAGCGTGGCATCGGCCGATTTCACGGCGATGGCCTACTTCGACCGATCTCGCGACTCGTAGCCGCAGGCGCGCCAGATCGACGGGGCCGCATGGTCTGCGCGGATGCCTAGTGCGGCGCGGATTTGAACTGCGGCTGAGCCAGCGCGCTATTCGGCAGGTGCGTCGGCGCTCGGCCATGGATGACAGGGGCCGAGCGGACCGACTGGTCTGTTCTGATCGTATGGCGAGAGTTCCGAGCTCGCGCTGGACCCACCGCCCGGGCGAGCGTGCAGCCTCCGCGAGGGCTTGGTTGTTCCGCGCTGCACCATCGGCGTACTGCTCGGCGGCACCGCGCGTTCGTTCGGCGCGACAACCTGCGCCGTTGTCAGCGCGACGACCTGGATCTGCTCCAATCGCAGGCCGAGCCCGGCGAGCCGGGCGATGACCCCGAGTCGATGCTCCGGCATGCCGGGCCGAATCGGAAGCGGGTCCCTGCCCGGCAGCCGCAGCACGTAAGTCCGGCTCTCGGCGTCGAACACGATCGGCGCCCCGTCCCGGACGGCTCGATACGAGTCGAGGTCCAGATTGTTGTGCCGAACCGGATCGATCATCAGCGCCTCGATCAGCCGCTCGGCATGCGACATGCGCATGTCCCGGTCCTCCGGGTCGAGGTACTCCACCTGCCGTGCCACCCGCCACCGGTACCCCTCTGCGGCGGACCGCAGCAGGTACCGGTGGCGCTCGATCTCGGCCGCCAGCTCGATCGGCCGATCCTGATCGATGGACATCGGATCACGGGGGTCGGGCGTCGAAGCTGGGACGTCAGGCATGCTGCCTCCTCGGTCGAGTTGCGAAATACGTTGCGCGACAACTCGATCGACATCCGACCTATAAACAATTATGGCAGAGGGGTACGACAAGAAACGGCGTCGCCCGAGCCGTCAGTAGCCGACGGTGAAGCGGCGCTGGGGATGGCGGGGGAGTTCGGCTTCGTCGAGCAGCGCGACCGCGACGTCCTCGGCGGAGATATCGCTGTCGCCGAGCAAGAGTTGGTCGCCGCCGATGCGGAATCGTCCGGTGCGCGTGCCGGATTGGATGAGCCCGGCCGACGGGCTGAGATAGGTCCAGTGGCGGTTGGACAACCGGTAGACGTTCAACGCGTCGCCGAGCGCGCGCACGACCGTGCGGTACTCGGCGGGCACTCCGAGCACCTCTGTGAGAGTTGTGGTGAACTCCTCGCCGGTATCGACCAACTGCACTCCCGGCGCGACTTCCAGGCTGCCCGCACCGCCGACCGCGATCACTCGAATGCGGGGATGTCGTTCCAGCGCACGCACCATCGCCTGCGCGCCGAGCACGAAATTGCCCGCGTTGGCGATGGTGTCCGCGATGCCGTGTCCGGCGTTGACCGCGCTGATCACCACGTCGAGACCGGTGATCGCGGTCGCGATGCTGTCGGCGTCGAGCCAGTCCGCGACCCGCCAATCCGCCTCGCCGTGCTCGGCGGGAAACCGCGCGGCATCCCTGGTGAAGGCCGTGACCCGATGCCCCCGGTCCACTGCTTCGGCCACCACCCGGCTGCCGATGACGCCGGTTGCGCCGAAAACTCCGATGTCCATGCTGCTCCTACACGCTGATCATGTACTACACGCCGTTCAGAAACCGTACGGCAGATAGTAGTCAAACGCTGTAGAGTGTCAATCCGTGGAGGTCGTACAAAGTCGCCGGGAACGGCTGCGGGCCCAGGCGGCCGAGGAGATCAAATCGATCGCGCTGCGCCTGCTGGCCGAAGGGGGACCGGACGCGATCTCGTTGCGCGCCATCGCCCGCGAGATGGGCATGACCGCAGGTGCCCTCTACGGCTACTACGCCACCCGCGACGACCTGATCTCCACCCTGATCTCGGACGTCTACACCGCACTCGTCGATCGGGTCGAAGCGGCCAGAGACGCTGTCCCCGAAGCTGATCCGGCCGGGCGCATCATCGCCTGGGGCGAAACGGTGCGCGCATGGGCGGTCGCTGCGCCCGCAGAGTTCCGGCTCATCTACGGCGATCCGGTCCTCGGCTATCGACCGCCGCCCGGCGGACCCGCGGCAACGGCGGCGCTGCGTGCGTGCACCGGCCTGGTCGGCCTCGCCGTCGCCGCCTGGCCGCAGGCGGCGGAACTCCAGACCATCGGGCAGACGACCTGGTCGGACTTCGATGCGGATCTGGTTGCGCACGTTCGCGCGGACTTTCCCGACCTGCCGCCCGCGGCGCTCGCGCTGGCGTTGCGGATGTGGGGCCGGATGCACGGGCTGATCGCGCTCGAGGTCTACGGTCACCTGCGTCCGCAGGCGCAGGATCCGGCGAAGCTCTACCACGCCGAGATGCTCGATCTGGTGCGCTCACTCGGCCTGTAACAGCGCACGCTAGGTTCGGTGGGTGAGTGATCTCGTCGCTACCGTCGGAAAGCTGGCGCCGGTGGCGCTCGTGTTCGGTGGCGGCGTTGTCTTCGCGCGTCGCAAGATCATCGGGGCCGACACGTCGAAGGCGTTCTCCGACTTCGCTTTTCTCTTCGCGATTCCGTGCTACCTGGCGGGCTCGCTCTACTCGAGCGACCTCGGGCGGCTTTTCGACCCGCGCGCCATCGCCGCGTACCTGGTTACCGCGCTGCTCGGCATGCTCGCCGTCGGGTTCTGGTCGCGGCGGACCACCGACGCCAGGGGCGTCGCGTTGCGCATCATGGCCGGCGTGCAGGTCAACACGACCTACTTCGCGATTCCGGTCTTCGTGCTGCTCTTCGGCGACGCGTCCCCGATCTTCCCGATCATCCTGCTGCAGGTCTGCGTGCTCACCGTCGTGGTCATAGCCGTCATGGAATTCGGTGCTGGGCAAGAGCATTCGGATACGCCGGCGCTCGGCGCCGCGCTGCGCGGGGTGCAGGCAGCGCTGGCGACGCCGATCGTGGTGGCGTGCTATCTCGGGATCGCCGGGAACGCGGCCGACGTGCCCGTGCCGCGCTGGCTGCTCGATGCGCTGTCGTTCGCGGGCAATGCCGCTGCGCCCGTTGCCCTGTTCGCCATCGGGCTGCACCTCGGTGGCACTGGCTTACGGCTGCGCGGCGCCGCGCGTGACGAGTACGCGCTGATCGCGTTCAAGTGCCTGGTCTTCCCGTCACTCGCGCTGCTGATCGGCAAGTACCTCTTCGGAATTGGCGGTTCCTGGTTGACCTACCTCGTGCTGATCGCCGCCATGCCAGCGCCGCAGAACCTGTTCATCTTCGCCCAGCGCTACGACACCGACGTCGACCTTGCCGCCGCGATCGTGGCCAAGACCTCGCTGCTCGCGCTGCTGCTGTTGCCTGGATGGTTGCTCGTCGCGCGATGAGCGAGTCAGAAGCCGAGATATCCGATGGTTGCCGCGAACATGGTTCCGGTGAACAGCGGCCAGAAGAGGACCTTGGGCAGCAGGTTTTCCCGCCAGTGGATCAGCTTGGCGAAGGCGCCGGAGAGCAGCATGGTCGCGTTGAGCGCGACGAGCAAGGTCATCATGTACAGCGTGAAATACCAATACTCGATATAGGAGATGCCCGCCGAACCGACCTCGGTGCGGACGGCATTGTCGTTGACCGCGACGACCAGCACCGTAGACACCGAGAAGGTGATGATCGCGAAGGCGGTGAAGCCGGAGATCGGCCGCCGATCGGGATCGGTGGTGATGACGAACAGTGACAGGAACATCAGTGACGCGAGCAGCATCACCGGCACGATCCGGCCGATCAGCGGACCGAGCAGGCCGCGGCTGACGCCGACGTTGAAATACAGTTCGTCGGTATTGGACAGGCCGGGTCGGTCCAACATGCTGTATTTCTGGTGGACCAGGCTGTACACCGTGTAGTCGGGCTTCCAGTCACCGAACACGAGGCCGGGGTCCAACCCGTTGAGCGCGTCCGGATTCCACGGTGGGAACGACTCGAAGCTCGGTACCAGCTGGACCGGGTTGGTCATGTCGGCCGGGCGCATACGCAGCCAGATGTCCTGGTGGTCCAGGGGATAGTTCTCGTAATTGAATTGCTGGCGAATGACGGTGGCGAAGGACCAGACGACCACCTTGGTGTCGCCGAGTGGATATTCGAAGACCTTTCTGAGGCAGTGCGGGTCCTCGGCCTCGAGCAACAGCGCACCGAGCTCGATCCGGTCCTCGGGGAATCCGGGCACGATGTGCTGCCAAATATGGCCGGTGGCTTTGACATTGTGCGCGTTGACGAATTGCAGCGAACTCACCAGCACGCCCGTCGGCAGCAGCGGGATGACTGTGTCCTTCGGCATGCGCGGCGCGATCGCCTCCTGCACCTCCGCCATATTCGTGACAGTGGTGCCGACGTCCGCGATCGGCGCGTGCCGATTTCCGGCATGGACCCACGAGGTCACGGTGCCGAGCGCGAAAAGCAGGGACACGGCGAGGGAGCCGAGCCACAGCAATGGCCGCCATCGGCGCGAGATCACATCCCTGATCGCCACAGCCGTGAGATTAGCTCGAGGTTAGCCCGAGTTGCGTGAGCCGCGCGCCGGTGTCGCAGGTCGTGTCCGGCTTGGTGTATGTGTCTCATTTCACAAATGCTAATGATAATCGTTATCGGTAGTCTACGATGCTGACATGGCTTTGTTTCGGATCGGAATCTGTGCTGCCACAACGGCATTCGTAGTAGGGCTGACGGCATGCGCGGCGCCAGGGCAGACGTCCGGTACTCCCGAGCAGTTCGTGGTGATCGACACCGAGGAGCTCGGCGACTTCAGTCCGCTGCTCGGGCACGGCAAGAACGGTGAGTCGAAGATCTTCGAGAGCTTGTATCGGGTGGCGGAGGGCGTGGACGACCGGATCCCGGCGGCGCTACCGGTACTGGCCGCAGGGCCGCCGGAACCGATCGACGGGGATCTGTCGCGCTGGCGGGTCACGACGCGGTCCGGCGTCCGCTTCTCGGACGGGAGCCCTTTCGGCCCGGAAGATGTTGTGGCCACCTATAACTCGCTGATCGATCCGGCCTTTGCCGCCCCGATCGCCGCGGACTACGACTTCCTGCGCGGCGCGAAGCAGACCGGCCCGGACACCGTCGAGTTCCAACTGACCGGGGCTTACGCGGACTTCGATCACCGGCTGTTCATGGCGATCGCGCCAGCGGAGTCGTTCGCGCAGCCAGGGCCCGCCGATCGCGCCGAGCTCAACCGGAATCCGATCGGCACCGGGCCCTATGTGCTCACCGAATCCCGGCCTGATCAGGTGGTGCTCACGGCGCGGACGGACTACTGGGGTGAACAGGCGCCGGTCCGGCGGTTCGTCATTCGGCGCAGCGATGACGACAATGCCAGGGCGAGTCAACTGCGCGACGGCGCCGACGGGACGGTGCTGCCGCCGGAGCTGGCGCAGGCTGCGGCGAAGGACGGCTATCGGGTGGTGTCCGCCGTCGCCAATGATTGGCGTGCGATCACGTTGCCGTCGGGCAATCCTGTCGCGGGGGATCCCGCGATTCGCCGTGCACTGAACGTCGCCGTCGACCGCAAGGCGATGGTCGAGCACATTCTCGGCGGTCACGGCACCGCCATGTCCACCTTGGTCGGTCCCGTATACGGCGAAACCTACGATCCGGCCCAGGATTTCACCCACGATCAAGGCGAGGCTGCGCGCGAGCTCGACGCCGCAGGCTGGCGGGTCGGCGCGGACGGCATCAGAGCCAAAGACGGTCGCCGAGCGGCCTTCGAGATCGCTTACTACCCAACGGAAGTGCTGCGCCGGGATCTGACGATGGCGGTGGTGTCGGACGCGAAGAAGGTCGGCATCGAGATCACCCCGGTGGCCGTGGACAAGGCCAAGATGACGCCCGCGTATTTGGCGCAGACCGCGTTCATGCTCGGGGGCGGCGGTCAGCCCTACACGGTGGACGGCCAGCTGTACACCAAACTCCACTCCCGTTACGCCACACCGGGTGTCGGATCGAAGTGGGACAACGCCTCGGACTATGTGAACCCGAAGATCGATCAGCTGCTGGATGCCGCACGCGCAGAGCTGAATACACAGCGGCGTACCGAGCTGTACCGGCAGGTTCAGGCCGAGTATCACCGCGATCCGGCGATGCTGGCCTTGGTCGCCACCAACCACGTCTATGTGGTGCGCGACAACGGCTGGCGGATCACGCCGACGGCACTCGAACCGCACTCGCACGGTGTCGCGTGGGGTCCGTGGTACGGGCTGTCCCGGTGGACCCGATGACCGGTGGCGGCAGAGCGGGCAAGCTGATCCTGCGCCGCCTCGTGGTTGCGGTTCCGCTCGCCGGACTGGTCTCGCTCGCGGTGTTCGCACTCGCCGCGGCCAGCCCGTTCGACCCGCTCGACGCGTACCTCGGCGCGCACGGCGACGGGTTCACCGAGGCGCAGCGCACGGCGCTGCGGGACCGGCTCGGCTTGGGACACAGTTGGTTCGACGCTTGGCGATCCTGGGTCGGTGACCTGGTGCGCGGCGAGTTCGGCGAATCGCGCTCGTATCGGCAACCGGTCGCCGAGGTGCTGGCCGAGCGGCTGCCGTGGAGTCTGCTGCTCGGCGCGCTCGGCGGGGCGATCGCCTTGGCGCTCGCGGCGCTGCTCGGTGCCTGGGCGGGGTTGCGCCGAGGCGGGCTCCTCGATCGGACGATCAGTGCATGCGCTGTTGTGCTGCAGGCGGTTCCACCCTTCGTGCTGGCGCTCGGCGCGGTGTTGCTGTTCGCGCTGACCCTGCGCTGGTTCCCGGCGTCGGGGCTGACGGATCCAGGCGGCGCGGTCACCGCGGCGTCGACGGCACGGCATGTGGTGCTGCCTGCCGCCCTGCTCGGCGTGACCCAATTGCCGTGGCTCGTGCTCGGTTTGCGCGAGACCGTGGCAGGCACGCTGGACAGCGACGCGATCAAGGGCGCACGGGCACGCGGTATGCCGTGGCGGGTCATCGCCTTTCGTCATGTGCTGCCGGTGGCGGTGGTGCCGTTCCTGGCGCTGTGCGGTGCCAGGCTGCCGGAGCTCGTGGTCGGCGCCACCGTGGTCGAGTCCATCTTCAGCTGGCCCGGATTGGGGTCGGCGACCGTCGAAGCCGCACGCAGCGTTGACTTTCCGCTGCTCGCGATCCTCACCGTGCTGATTACCGTGGTGGTTCTGCTCGGCAACCTGGCCGCGGATGCGGCGGCGGTACTCATCGATCCACGGATCGACGCCGATGGGTAGGCCTGCGCTGGTCTTCGCCTCTGTCGTGCTCGTCGCGGCGGTGCTGTACGCGGGTGTGGTTCCGGTGTTGCGGCCGGTGGACGACGCACTGGTGGACTTCGCGATCAGCAGGCGACCACCGAGCCTCGAATTCCCGTTCGGCACCGACAATGCCGGCCGTGACGTCTTCGTGCGGGCGGCCGAGGGGATGCGCAGCTCGTTGCTCATCGCGGCGGCGACGGCACTCGGTGCGGCAGTGCTCGGTGCGCTGATCGGCGTGAGCGCCGGTGCGCTCGGCGGCTGGTGGGATCGGATCGCGATGCGGGTGGTCGACGCGGTGAACTCGTTGCCGAGCCTGTTGCTCACGCTGCTGATCGTCGCCATGTACCGCGGCTCGGTCCTAGCCATCGTGGTCTCGCTGGTGCTCACGCATTGGACCTCGATCGCGCGCGTGGTGCGCGGCGAGGTGCTCGCGGTGCGGCATGCCGAATTCGTGCAGGCGGCCCGGCTGCGCGGGGTGCCGCAGTGGCGGATGATCCGGCAGCACTTCGTTCCGGTCGCGATGGGGCAGATCCTGATCGGGGTGGTGCTGTTGATCCCGCATGCCATCTGGCACGAGTCGACGCTGTCGTTCCTCGGTGTCGGCCTGCCGCCGCACCGGGCGTCGTTGGGCACGTTGCTGTCCGACGCGCAGGCGTCGATCCTGCTGGGGGACTGGTGGTTGCTGGTGTTCCCCGCCGGCGTGCTGATCCTCGTCACCCTCGCCGTCGCGGTGCTCGGTCGGGCATGGCAGCGGAAAGCGCAAGCACTCCAGGAGGTTTCGTCATGACATTGACACTCCGAAAGGTGAACGTGCGGGTGCCGCTCGCGCCGGACCGGGTGGTGCACGCCGTCACCGACGCGGATCTGGTGGTGCGCCGCGGCACCGTGCACGGGTTGATCGGTGAATCGGGTTCGGGCAAGTCGATGCTGGCCGCGACGATCACCGGGCTGCTGCCGAAGCAGGCCCGGATGAGGGGCGACGTGGCACTGGAGCTCGACGGTCGGACGCTGGGCACCACCGAGATCCGCCGGTCGCGCGGCCGCACCGTGGCGTGGGTACCGCAATCGGCGATGACCTACTTCACGCCGGTGCGCCGAGTCGGCCCGCAGCTGGCCGAGACGATTCGATACCTTGGCACCGCGCATCACCCGGCCGACCAGTTCGCCGAGGTCGGCCTGGAAGTCGAGGCGCTGCAGCGGTATCCGCACGAACTCTCCGGCGGCATGGCTCAGCGTGCGGCGGTCGCGTTCGCACTGGCCGGGGATCCGGCCCTCATCATTGCCGACGAGCCGACCTCGGCACTCGACGCCGAGCGGGCGGGCGCGATTCTCCGGTTGCTCGGCGATTTCGCGGCGCGCGGCGGCCGTGTCCTGCTGGTCACGCACGATCTCACCGCGTTGCGTGCGTCGGGGATCTGCACCGATGTCTCGGTGATGTATGCCTCGCGGATCGTCGAGACCGGGAGCGCCGCTGTCGTTCTCGACGAGCCGGTCGAGCGGTACACGCGGGACCTGCTCGCTGCTTTGCCGGAGAACGGCTTGCACCCGCTGCCGTTCGCCACTCCGGAGCTGGTGAATCTGGCCGCCGACTTTCGGTACGGCACGCGATGACCGGCCGCTCGCTTGCCGCACACGGTGTTTCGCTGCGGTTAGGTCGGCATCCTGTGCTCACCGACGTCTCCCTGGCGATCGTCCGAGGCGAGGTGGTCGGGCTTGCCGGCCCGTCGGGTTCGGGCAAAACCACACTCGCACAGGTCATGTCAGGGCTGCGCGCGCCCGACAGCGGAACCGTGACCTGCGACGGGTCGCCGCTGCCTCGGCGCAAGACCGGCCGGATCGCGATGCTGTTCCAGTCACCGCGCCGATCCTGCGATCCCCGGATGACCTTGCGGCAGTCGATCGTCGAGCTCGCACGGGGATCGGTGGACTGGAACGGCATCCTCGAATCTGTCGGCATGACACCGGATCTGCTGGACAGATATCCCGTCCAGGTTTCCGACGGCCAGCTGCAGCGGGCCGCCGTCGCCAGGGTCCTCGCGTCGAAGCCCGACTACCTGCTCTGCGACGAGATGACAGCGATGCTCGACCCGGCCACCACGGCCACCGTCGCGCGCACCGTGACCGGCCTGGCCAGCACCGGTGTCGGAGTCCTGTTCATCAGTCATGACCTGCCGCTGCTCGCCGCGTGCGCGGACCGAATCGTGCACCTGGACAGCCGTTCCGCGGTGCAGGCGCAGCACGCAGGCCGCTCCCTCGATTCGCACAACGACATCGGAGTTCTATGAGTAACGCACTGCATATCCTCACCCGCACCGATCTGGCCGATATCGACATCCCGCCTGCCGAGATCATCGAGCTGGTCGAGGACGGCTATCTCGCGTTCGCGCGGGGTGACTCGCGCTGCCCGGTCAAGCTGATGATGCCGATCCCGAAGCCGGAACGCGACGCGGTGTCGTATTCGATGCTGGGATACGACGGCTCGCTCGAGCACCTCGGTTTCAAGACCTCCTATCGGCAGGGCAGCGAGAGCGCCGAGAAGTACTACACGACGATCAGCCTGTACGACGACACCACCGGACTGCCCTTCGCGTACATGGATTGCCAGCGCGTCGGGGCGGCAAGGACACCGGCCACCACGGCCATCATCGCGAAACACAGTGCCAGTGCGGGCGCTACCAGCGCGCTGATGATCGGCACCGGCGTGCAGGGCCGAAACACCCTGCCCTATCTGCTGACCGCGCTGCCGCACTTGGAGCGGCTGCGTTTGTTCGGGACCCATCCCGACGGAATCGCGGAAAGCGTTGCCGCGCTGCACCGCTGGTTCCCCGAGCGGGAGATCGACCTCGTCGACGACGTGCCGACCGCGGTGGCCGAATCCGATATCGTCGTCGTCGCCTCCGGCCGGGCCGCGCATCCCAAGGTGCGCACCGAATGGCTGCCGCCGGGTGGCTTGCTGATCTCGGTGGCGAGCAAGGGTGTCGAGAGCGGCGCGTTGCGCACGGCCGACTATGCGATCGCTACCAGCGCTGGGCAATTGGGCGTCACCGGCGCTCGGCTCGCAGGTCCGGACGGCCGACCCGAGATCGATGCGGAGCTGCCGGACATCGTGGCCGGGCGGGCATCGGGCAGGTCCGGCGCCGACGATCGGGTGTTCGCGTTCGCCAGCGGCATGATCATCACCGACATCCCGGTCGCGTATGCACTGGCGACGCGTGCGGTGGCGGCGGGACGCGGGCAGCGGGTGGAACTGTGGTCGTGAACACGGTCGACCTCCCGGTTCTTCCTGCGCTGGAACAGGAATGGCAGCGCCGGGTCCGCACGGATCCGCACCTGCTCTTCGACATCCACCACGCCGTCGGTGGTCCGTTCCATCTCATCTACCCGGACCAGCTAGGTGCGAATCTCCGGTCTTTCCAGCAGACGTTGGCCGCGCACCGTGTGCGCGGGCAGATCTACTACGGCAAGAAAGCCAACAAGGCGGGCTGCTGGTTGCCGACGATCGCCGAGCTCGACGGTGCCGTCGATGTCGCCAGCGAGCCCGAACTGGTGCACGCACTGGCGCATGGCATCCGCGGGCGCGATATCGGGGTGACCGGCGCCGCGAAAACCGATGCGCTGCTGCGCCTCGCGGCCAGGCACGACTGTGTGATCGCGATCGATGCGCTCGACGAGCTGGAGCGGATGGCGGCAATCTCGGTGCACGCCGGACGGGCTCGGATTCTGTTGCGGCGGCTGCCGCCGAACGCGCCGCACAGTCGATTCGGCTTGTCCACAGCCGATCTGGCGACCGCGATCACCCGGTGCGCGGAGCTACCGGATCGGATCGAACTCGTCGGGTTCTCTTTTCACCTCGACGGCTATGCGGTGGCGCCGCGCGCCGAGCTCGCCTACGAGCTGATCGGGTTGTGCGCCAAGGTGAAAGCACAGGGTCTGCCGGTCGACACGCTCTCGATCGGCGGCGGCTTCGCCTGCCGCTACCTCGGTGACGACGACTGGCACGGCTTTCTCGCCGATCGCCGCGACGAGTGGTTCCACGCGGGGAAGCGGTTCGAGAAGTTCTATCCCTATGCGCAGGGCCCGACCGGCGCCGACATGCTCGATGCGATCCTCGCGACCACGTTCGACGGCCGCACACTCGCGGCGCACCTGCGCGACAACGCTATCCAGCTTTTCGTCGAGCCGGGACGAGCGCTGCTCATCGACGCGGGGTGCACCGTATTCCCGGTGCTCGGCTTCAAGCAGAACGCGGACTACGGCATCACCACCGTGCACGGCCTCAGCATGAGTGTGTCCGAACAGTGGAAGGGCAGCGAGTTCCTGCCGGATCCGATCCTGGTGCCGCGACGTCGCGATCCGGCGGCGGCACCGGTCGCCAGCTGTGTCGGCGGCGCGAGCTGCATGGAATACGACGTGCTCACCTGGCGCAAAGTGCGGCTGCCGCAGCGCCCAGCGCACGGTGATCTGCTGCTGTATCCGAATACGGCGGGCTACCAGATGGACAAGAACGAGAGCGAGTTCCATCAGCTCCCGTTGCCGCCCAAGGTGGTTGTCACCCATCAGGACGGCCGGATGATGTGGAGGTTGGACACGTGAAGACTGTGGCCGACGCAGTGGAGCGGGAAACGGCGACGGACGGTCCGGCGGTGGACGCGTCCGGTGTGCGAGCTTTGCGGGTGCCTCGGCGACCCGAGAACATCGTCCGTCGCGCGTCCGAACTCATCGGCGCCACTCCACTACTCGAACTCGTCCGCGCGGGCACCGGCACCCGTCTGCTGCTGAAGCTGGAGCAGTTCAACCCGACCGGTTCGGCCAAAGTGCGCATGGCACGCGAGATGGTGCTGCACGCCGAACGCACCGGCGAACTCCGTCCCGGCGGGCACATCGTCGAACCGACCTCAGGCAACACCGGCACCGGGCTGGCGCTGATCGCCCTGGAACGGGGCTACACCTTTACCGCGGTGGTCGACGATCATGCCGCCAAGGACAAACTCCGTGCGATGAAAGCGATGGGCGCGCACTTGGTTTCGGTCGACAGTGCCGCCAGTGGTGGACCGAGCACTGTCGAGCGTAGGCGGATCGCCGGCGAGATCGCGGCGCGCACCGGCGCGTATCGGCCGGACCAGCACAACAATCCGCACAACAATTCGGGCTATCGCGACCTGGCCGCCGAACTGCTCGCGGACCTCGACACCGATGTCGACTGTCTGGTCGGCGCCGTCGGTACTGGTGGATCGCTCTGCGGCACTGTCGAAGAACTCCGTAGGCGCGGGTCAGGTGTGTACGCGATCGGTGTGGAGCCCGTGGGCTCCATCATCTTCGGCGGCGCAGGCGGCAGCTACTGGCAGTCCGGCGCAGGTAGCCCGGCGGGATTCCCGATCGGCGCCAACGTCAAGTACGACGCCATCGACGAAGGCTGCCGCGTCGGTGATATCGATGCGTTCGCCACCGCACGAGTTGTCGCGCGCCGCACCGGGATTCTGGTGGGCGGCACCGCGGGCGCCGCCATCCAGGTGGCCCTGCGCCGTCTGGTGCACCTGCCTGCGGGCAGCACCGTGGTCGTGCTTGTGTGTGACGCGGGGGAGAAGTATCTCGACACCGTGTACGACGACGAATGGCTGTGCGAGCGCGGACTGTTCGACCGGGCGGCGCAGCAGCGGATCGCCCGGCTCTGCCAGGCCTACGACGAATCGGTGCGGCTCGCGACCTACCGCGCCGAGCGGACGGGGACCTAGCCGCATGGCCATTCGAGAGTATCGAGCCATCGTCGCGTTGGCCGCGCCGATCGCGGGCATCCAGCTCGCGCAGGCGGCGCTCACCACCGTGGACTTGGCGATGATGGGGCTGCTCGGGGTGGCGGCCGTGGCGGCGGGCGGCCTGGCGCTGCTGCTGTACAACCAGCTGCGCACCATGTGCGTCGGCATGGTCACCGGGGTGGGAAACATGATCGCCGGGGCGGTGGGGCGTAGCGAAAAGCGCACCGGGCGAGCCGATCTCGATGAGCAGGCGCGCGGCGAGATCCGCGGTTACGTGCGCGCGGCCGCGTTCGTGGCGACGGTGGCGTCGGGGGCAGGCGCGCTCGTCCTGATCGTCCTCGGCTACGCCCTGCAGTGGTTCGGCCAGGATCCCGAGGTGCTCGCCCTGGCTCGTCCGATCATGTGGACGCTCGCGCCGGGGCTGATCCCGATGTTGTGGTTGAACGTGTTGCGGCAGTTCGCCGTCGGGCTGCGTCGCGCAGGCTCGCTGCTGCGGGTGACATTGCTGTCGATCGGCGTCAACGCGTTGCTCAACGCGCTGTTCCTCTTCGGCTGGTTCGGCATGCCGAAGCTCGGCCTGGCCGGGATCGGCCTGTCCACCACCCTCGTTCAGCTCTGGACTTTCGGCATCTATCTGCGCACGGTCACCCGCGACCCGCTGCTCGGCGACCTGCTGTCGCTGCGGGCTTGGCGGGCCGACCGCGAGACCGTCACGCGGATCGTCCGGATGGGTACGCCGATTTCGCTGACCTACGGCGCGGAAGCGGCGATCACCTCCGTTGCCACCGTGCTGATGGGCAGCTTCGGCCCGGTGGCGCTGGCCGCGAGCAATATCGTCAACCAGCTGGCCTACCTGGTATACCAGGTCAATATCGGTCTGTCCCAGGGCTCTTCGATTCTGGTGAGTCGCACGGTCGGGCAGGAGGATCGGCCTGCCGTCCGCGGAATCGCCAGGCGCACCTACATTCTCGGCTTCGCGTTCATGACTATCGTCGGCCTGAGCTATGTGTTGTTCCCGAGCCAAGTGCTTGCGCCCTTCCTCGGCTCGCATCACGAAGACGCCGCCGTCGTCGCTGCCGCGTCGACTCTGCTGTGGTTCGCGATCGCCCAGCAGTACTGCAAGGGCTCGCAGAACCTGTCGATCGGACTGCTGCGCGGAATCGGTAATACCAAGGCGGGCATGCAGAGCACGCTGCTCGGCTATTTCGCCGTCGGCATACCTGCCATGGTGCTTTTCGGGTTCGGTATCGGCTGGGGTGGGCCCGGCATTTGGCTCGGACTGTGCCTGGGTTTCGGCACCACCGCGCTGCTGGTGTGGCGCCGGTTCGTGCGTGGCGCGGCCGACCTGGCGATGCCGAGGGAATCCGCTTCTGCTGCTGCGTAAAAGCGGGCACATGGGGCGAAACAGGCACGTGGCGTGACGAATATCGGACCATCGGGAGGTTAACGGGCAACTCTTCAGGAATTCTCGTCCGCCAGCGTGGTTTTGCTCACTTTCCCGGTCCAGCTAAACGATCTTTCTTCGCGACATCGCACCACGTCGGGTAGGGTCGGCGCGGATCGCGAAACTCTGCTCGACAGCCCTGGCGGAAAGGTCGGCCGTAGACATGTGCGCAGCGGGGCCGTTCAGCGGGCTCAATCGCAGACAATTCCTAGCGAAAGCCGCGGCGGCCGGCGCGGTCGGGGCACTGGCCTCGTGGGCGAATCCGATCATCGAGCGCGCGTACGCCGCCGACCCGGCGGGCATGGGCGGGCTCGGCGATATCGAACATTTCGTGCTGCTGATGCAGGAAAACCGTTCCTTCGACCACTATTTCGGCACACTGTCGGGTGTGCGCGGTTTCGACGATCCGTCCGCAGCCTGGCAACAATACGGCTGGACACCCGGCGTCGGACCGACCCCCGACGGATATGTGAACCCGTTCCGCCTCGACACCACGCGCGGCGCGACGCTGGACGGCGAATGCATCAACGACCCCGACCACAGCTGGGGCGGCATGCACAAGGCGTGGAACGGCGGCCGCAACGACGGCTGGATGCCGATGTCGGTCGCCAGTGTCGGTCCGGCCAACGCGCCCGCCGCCATGGGTTACTACCTGCCGCAAGACATTCCGATCCACACGGCACTGGCCGACGCGTTCACGCTGTGCGACAACTACCACTGCTCGGTGCTCGGCCCCACCGACCCGAATCGGCTGTACTGGATCAGCGCCACCATCGATCCGGACGGCAATGCCGGCGGTCCGCTGGTGGAGACCCCGGCGCTGATCCCGCAGCACGTGTACAGCTGGCGCACCTACCCGGAAAATCTCTCCGAGGCGGGCGTCAGCTGGAAGGTCTACAACAACCGCGACGTCGGCCCGCTGTCGTCGGTGATCCTCGACGGCATGCTCGGCTGCTTCACCCAATCGTCGGACCCCAACTCGGAACTCGCGCGCCGCGGCCTGGCGCCGGTGTACCCCAACGACTTTCAAGCCGATGTCGCCAACGACTCGCTGCCCGCCGTCTCCTGGGTGATTCCCTCGCTGCTCAACTGCGAACATCCCGCCCTGCCTGCGGCATTCGGCGCGTACGGCATCGTGCAGCTGCTCGACATCCTCACCTCGAACCCGAAGGTGTGGGAGAAGACCGCGCTCATCATCAGCTACGACGAGAACGGCGGGTTCTTCGATCACGTCACCCCGCCGACCGCGCCACCGGGCACGCCGGGGGAGTTCCTCACCGTCCCGCTGAACCGGGTGTCGAACTCCGACGGCATCGCAGGCCCGATCGGCCTCGGCTATCGCGTTCCCGGACTGGTGATTTCGCCGTACACCCGAGGCGGACTCGTCGCCTCGGAGACTTTTGATCACACCTCCCAGCTGCGCCTGCTGGAAACCAGATTCGGGGTCGAGGTACCGAACCTGACCGCATGGCGGCGCAGCGTTACCGGCGATATGACGTCCGCCTTCGATTTCGGTTCGGCGCCGAACACCGCGAAACCGGTACTGCCCGACCCGAAACCGAAAATGGACGCGGCGATCGCCCAGTGCGGCCCGAATATCGCATTGGGAACGGCGAACACCGGGATTCCATATCCGGTGCCGCCGAACTCGATGCCGACTCAGCAACCCGGAACTCGGCGCACGCCGAGCGGGTTGGTTCGGGCGTGACAGTGGCCCAGCCCTGGCGGGGGCTGGGCCACTGCTCGAAAGTCGAAGGTCGGCCTGCGTCGAACGTCAGCCTGCGGTGGCGGGCACCCACCGGACGGACGTGACGGCCGAGCGTTTACGCATGGCCGCGAAACTATGCCGGGCCGGACTGATCAACGCGGTGAACCATGTGCGGCGGTGCTCGGCTAGCGCGGCCGCGACGGCGGGGATGTGTGTGCAGTGCACGCCGCCCGCCCTACCCAGGCGGTGGCGACCCGTCTGGTTGATTCTGGTGCCCAATGGTGTTCCTTTGCTTGCTGAGTGCTGGCGCCTGGATCGCCAGGGCGAAGATTAGCCGAACGAAACTGCGTCGCAGAGTATTTTGCACAGGTAATTGGGTCGGCGTGTCGGAAAGTTGTCGTCGCGTTACCTAGTGCGGACGGAATTGTTGCGAGATGGTCTCGGCCTCGTCACGGATCGGGCAATTGGCGCGGCGGGAGGTGGAAAGTACGGCCCCGGTGGGTAATCAGGCCGATTGTGCCGTGCCAGGCGACAGTCGCCGCGGCGAACGCGTCCGATCCGAGCGGGGGGTGATCCGGCCCGAGACGGGCGGATGCGAGACTGATCGGATGTTGCGGATCGGCCTCACCGGAGGCATGGGAGCGGGCAAGTCGACGGTGGCACGGGTGCTGGCCGATCTCGGCGCGGTGATCATCGATTCCGACGTGATTGCGCGGGAGGTCGTCGCGCCGGGCACCGAGGGACTTGCGGCGCTCGTCGCGGCATTCGGCACCGATATCCTCGCCGCCGACGGCGGCCTCGACCGCCCCGCGCTGGCGGCGAAGGCATTCGGTGACGACGCGGCGCTGCAGAAATTGAATTCGATTACCCATCCCTTGGTCGGTAAGCGCACCGCCGAACTCATTGCCGCCGCGCCGCAGGACGCTATTGTCGTGCAAGATATTCCATTGCTGGTGGAAAATAGTCTCGCGCCATTGATGAATCTGGTGCTCATCGTGGATGTCGATGCGGAAATTCGACTACGCAGGCTCGTCGAATCGCGCGGTGTCCCCGAATCCGATGCGCGGGCCCGAATGGCGAAACAGGCCACCGATGAACAGCGGCGTGCGGTGGCCGATGTGCTGCTCGACAACAGCGGTCCGCCGGAGGTAATCGAGGCCGCCGTGCGGCGGGTGTGGGCGGAGCGGCTGGTGCCGTTCGAGCACAACCTGCGCACCGGGACGCCCGCCCGACGCAAGGACGTGCGCGTTGTCCCGCCGAACCCGGAGTGGCCCGCGCAGGCGCAGCGGCTCATCGCGAGGCTGTGGCTGGCGTGCGGTGCGGCCGCGTCGCGGATCGATCACATCGGGTCGACCTCGGTGCCGGAGCTGCCCGCCAAGGATGTGATCGATCTGCAGATCACCGTCGCGGATCTGGCGGTCGCCGACGGACTGCGAGATGCGTTGGGCAAGGCGGGCTTTCCCGCCAGGGCGGAGTACGGCCAAGACAGCCCCAAGCCGACGCCGCAGGATCCGGACGGGACCGATCTGGCGTTGTGGGCCAAGCGCCTCCATCAGAACGCCGACCCCGGCCGCCTCGCCAATGTGCATGTGCGCGTGGACGGATCGCCGGGGCAGCAGTTCGCGCTGGCCTTCCGCGACTGGTTGCGCGCCGACGCCGCGGCGCGCGCCGAATATCTCGAGGTCAAGCGCGCGGGCGAGGCGAAGGCGGCAGGGTTGACCGGTCACGAGGCGACGCTGGCCTACCTCGATGTCAAGGAACCCTGGTTCGACGCCGCCTACACCCGCGCGCTGAACTGGCGAGATCGCTAGCGGCGCAACAGCTCTGCCAGTCGATTCAGGCTCTGCCCCCAGCCTTGCGCCGCGCCGTCGTCCGGGCTGAGCGGTCCCGGTGCGAGCAGGTGGAAGGTCATCGTCGTCTTGTTGTCGCCGCTGTCGTCGAAGGTGACCGTGATGATCGATATCGAGTCGGGGCTGGTCGGGTCGCCCCAGGTGAACACCAGTCGTTCGGGTTCGACGATCTCGCGGAACACCCCGGAGCTCGGGAAGGTGGTGCCGTCGGCGTCGGAGACCATCAGCGATTCGTATCGCCCGCCGACCTCGGGCTCGACAACGATGCTGTCGCGTGGCGTCGAGAATCCTTCGGGCCCAGCCCATTCCACGAGCTGGTCGGGATCGGTCCAGGCGTGGAAGACCAGCTCGCGTGGGGCGTCGAAGACGCGGGTGATGGTGAATTCGCGCTCGGCAGTGGTCAGGGTTGAATCGCTCATTGCTAGATCGTCTCCTCGTGTGCGGGGTGTGCTGCGGCGTCGGATGGACCCTTCATCCATTCGGGAGCGCCTTCGGGGTAACGGGTGCGGAAGTCCATCAAGCCGACCCAGCTGGGGCGCACCGCGATTCGCTCCATGCGTGGCGCCATGCCGGTCAGGAAGTCGAGGTACTCGGCGACCTCGGCCTCGCCGCCCTTACGCATGGCGGCCGCGTATTCCGGTAGCAGGCCGTCGGATTCGCTGATTTCGGCGCGGCCGCGGATCAGGAGTACCTCCGGCGGTGCGGCATTCGTGTCGATGGTGATCGCGACCTCGGGGCGGGCACGAAGCATCTTTGCCTTCTTCGAGGTGGCGAAGCCGGTCATGACGACCTCGGTGCCGTTCCACCAGAAGTTGATCGGAATCACCCGAGGCGTGCCGTCGGCGGCGGTGAAGGCAAGGCGGGCAGGAAGATTCGCGGCGAGCAGGCGCTTGGCGAGGTCGGTGTCGAGCAGGCGGACATCGCCCTGGGCGAGGTCGATCGTTTCGGTCATCGGGAGGGGTCCTTCTTCTGTAGCCGTTTCAGGTGTTCGTCGAGGCGATCGAACCGGGTGTCCCAGAACTTCCGGTAGCGGTCCAGCCAGTCGGTGGCCTGGCCGAGCGGTGCGGCATCGAGCCTGCACGGACGCCACTGGGCGTCCCGGCCTCGGGTGATGAGCCCGGCCCGCTCCAGCACCTTCAGGTGTTTGGAGATCGCGGGCATGCTCATTGCGAACGGTTCCGCAAGCTCGGTGACGGTGGCCTCGCCCTCCGCCAGGCGGGCGAGCATCGCCCGTCGGGTCGGATCGGCGAGCGCCGCGAAAGTCCTGCTGAGTTCGTCATCTTGTCCGCCTCTCCGCGTTTTCAGGCCAGACTCGTGTGCCGCGCCGGTCGCGTCGGCGACCGGCGGTAGTGCGGCAACCGAGTTGGCTGGTACCCGGCGAGTTACCCATGTACTTCCGAGATCGGTCGTCGCGTTGGGTTCGGTTGAGTGGTCGTCCGCCATGGCTATATTTAACCACCTAGATAATTAACTGATGAGTTAAATAGTGGCCCCGCGATCGCGGCCTGTCAAGGGATTGGTCGAAAAACCCGGTTACTTCCAGGTCAGGGCGATGCCGCGACCTTCGAGCCAGCGGTCGAGGCTGTAACCGTTGGCGGCGATGCCGTCGATGGTGGTGGTCGCCACCTCGATCGCCGCCTGGGCTTGCGCGGCGGTGAGCAGGCCGGCGGCGTGCGCGGCGAGCAGCTCGTCGACGTCGAGCAGTTCGGTGTCTCGGCCGGTGCGCACGACAATGTCGAGGTAGTGGTCCTCCGACTTCCACCGCTGCGGGCCGACCTGGCTGAACTCGCCGAGGTCCAGGTAGTAGTCCTGATCTCGCTGATGCTCGGGGTGATAGTGGAAGACGCTGGCGCGCACGGCCAGATCGGGCAGCAGCCACGACTCGATGTAGTGGAACTGCTCGTGGTCCGAGGTGCGCGCCATATACAGGCCCCACGGCTCCACCTGATACCGCTCGACCGGTCGCACGAAGCCCTTCGGGTCCGTGTTGGTCAGGTCCGCGAGGTCGAAGTATTCGACCTTCGGCTTATGAACGTCAACCGAGGGTGCCTGCGTCATGCATTCAGAATCTACCGGCGCGGCGACCGAGTCGAGTGGCGTGCCGGTTACATCCAGGTGAGCGTGATGCCGTGGGTGGCGAGCCAGTCCTCGACGCAATGGTCGTTGGCGGCGAGCCCGTCCAATACGGCCGTCGCGCAGCCGACCGCGCGATTCGCCTGCGCCGTGTCCACGAAACCGGCCGCATGGGCGGCCAATAGGTCATCCACCCGGAGCAATTCGGCATTGTGACGGCAATGCACCGCGATGTCGAGATAATGGTCGACCGCTTTCCAGCGTTTCGGCCCGACCTGCGTGAATTCGCCGATATCGAGCCGGAAATTGTGATCGACGTGATGTGCCGGGTTGCGGCGCGTCACCGTCACCCGCAGCGACAGCTCGGGCAGCAGCCAGGTCTCGAGGTAGTGCCGGTGCGGGACCGGGACGATGCGCGCCATGTAGAGGCCCCACGGTTCGTGGTGGTAGCGCTCGACCTGGCGGACGAAACCCTTGTTGTCGGTGCTGGTGAGGTCCGCGAGATTGAAGAACTCGACTTCGGGCCGATGTGGCGGATGGCCAGGGGGTAAGGAGGTCGGCGGGGCGGCGGGTGCGCTGTGGTTCAAGCCGGGTACCGCTGCGCGGACCTTCCTGGCAACGTTTCCGGCAAAGCCGGTGGTTGGCACGGTATTGAGCAATGGAATCAGACCTCTCATGGCTCGTTTGTCCTTCGCCACATCCGAACTCGTTGTCCGAACAACCAAATTAGATTACACCCGGTGCGGGGAATCGGGGCGGAATGAGATGGGATGAATATTCCTGTGAATTGCGTTGCCGCAAGGGACAATTCGGACATGTATCGAATCGATAAGGGAAACGATATCGGTGTGGTGACGATCTGTGGACGGTGATATCGGGGTCGGGGCGTGCCCTGGTAACCGCGTATCGGCGAGCCGCTCGGGATGCGTTACCGGACGGCGGTGGTCGCGGAGCCGGGCCGGGGCCCGAGAAATCTGTCGGTGGGTGGGCCTAGGCTGGTGAGCATGGCATTCGCAACCGAGATTCCGACGGAAGGCTACGAGGACAGGGCCGCTGGCGCGACCCCGCTCGCCCACTCGGAGCACCGTCCGGTCGGCGATATCGAGCGCTCCGAGGCCCGCTTCGAGGTGGTGAGCGAGCACCAGCCCGCCGGTGACCAGCCCGCGGCCATCGAGGAGCTGCAGCGCCGGATCACGGCGGGGGAGCGCGATGTCGTCTTGCTCGGCGCCACCGGCACCGGCAAGTCGGCGACCACCGCCTGGCTGATCGAGCGACTGCAGCGGCCGACCCTGGTGATGGCGCCGAACAAGACGCTCGCCGCGCAGTTGGCCAACGAGCTGCGAGAGATGCTGCCCAACAACGCCGTCGAGTACTTCGTCTCCTACTACGACTACTACCAGCCCGAGGCGTACATCGCGCAGACCGACACCTACATCGAGAAGGACAGCTCGATCAACGACGACGTCGAGCGGCTGCGGCACTCGGCGACCTCCAGCCTGCTGTCCCGGCGCGACGTGGTGGTGGTCGCGTCGGTGTCGTGCATCTACGGTCTCGGCACCCCGCAGTCCTACCTCGATCGTTCGGTGCAGCTCGAGGTGGGTACCGAGGTCGACCGCGACGCGCTGCTGCGGCTGCTCGTCGACGTGCAGTACACCCGCAACGACATGGCGTTCACCCGCGGCTCGTTCCGGGTGCGCGGCGACACCGTCGAGATCATCCCGTCCTACGAGGAGCTCGCGGTCCGGATCGAGTTCTTCGGCGACGAGATCGAGGCGCTGTATTACCTGCACCCGCTCACCGGCGACGTCGTGCGCCAGGTGGACATGCTGCGCATCTTCCCTGCCACCCACTACGTGGCAGGCCCGGAACGCATGGAACGCGCGGTGGGTGACATCGAGACCGAACTGGAAGAACGCCTTGCCGAACTGGAGCGGCAGGGCAAGTTGCTCGAAGCTCAGCGGCTGCGCATGCGGACCCAGTACGACCTGGAGATGATCAGGCAGGTCGGCTTCTGCTCCGGCATCGAGAACTACTCGCGCCACATCGACGGGCGACCGGCCGGCTCCGCGCCCGCGACCCTGCTCGACTACTTCCCCGACGACTTCCTGCTCGTCATCGACGAATCGCACGTGACGGTGCCGCAGATCGGTGGCATGTACGAGGGCGACATGTCGCGCAAGCGCAACCTGGTCGAATTCGGGTTCCGGTTGCCGTCCGCGGTGGACAACCGCCCGCTCACCTGGGAGGAGTTCGCCGACCGGATCGGGCAGGCGGTATATCTGTCGGCCACACCGGGCCCGTACGAACTCGGTCAGGTCGGCGGTGAAGTGGTCGAACAGGTCATCAGGCCGACCGGGCTGGTCGATCCGCAGGTCGTGGTCAAGCCGACCAAGGGGCAGATCGACGATCTGGTGCACGAGATCCGGCTGCGCACCGAGCGGGACGAGCGCGTGCTGGTCACCACGCTCACCAAGAAGATGGCCGAAGATCTCACCGATTATCTACTCGGACTTGGTGTTCGGGTGCGCTACTTGCACTCGGAGATCGACACGCTGCGCCGCGTCGAACTGCTGCGTCAGCTGCGACTCGGTGAATACGACGTGCTCGTCGGCATCAACCTGCTGCGCGAGGGTCTCGACCTCCCCGAGGTGTCGCTGGTCGCGATCCTCGACGCGGACAAGGAAGGCTTCCTGCGCAGCAGCACCAGCCTGATCCAGACCATCGGCCGCGCGGCCCGCAACGTGTCCGGCGAAGTGCACATGTACGCCGACAAGATCACCGACTCGATGCAGCACGCCATCGAGGAAACCGATCGCCGTCGCGCCAAACAGGTCGCCTACAACACCGAGATGGGCATCGACCCGAAACCGTTGCGCAAGAAGATCGCCGACATCCTCGACCAGGTCTACCGCGAAGCCGACGAGACCGAAGTAGAAGTCGGCGGCTCCGGCCGCAACTCCAGCCGCGGCCGCCGAGCCCAAGGCGAACCCGGTCGCGCGGTCAGCGCAGGGGTGTACGAGGGCCGCGACATCAAGTCCATGCCGCGGGCCGAGTTGGCCGACTTGGTGAAGGAACTGACGGCTCAGATGATGAACGCGGCGAGGGAACTGCAGTTCGAGTTGGCGGGACGGTTGCGTGACGAGATTGCGGATTTGAAGAAGGAGCTGCGTGGGATGGATGCGGCGGGGTTGAGCTGAGGTTGGGTGCTGCGGGGAGGGGTTGGGGTGCGGGAGGGGGAGTTGGGTGTGGGGATGTTGGTGGGTTGAGGGGAGGGGTTTCGTTGCGAGGTCCGCGCTTTCGCGCGGAGGGTGGGGTTGAGTAGGGCGGTTCGCTTGTGGGATCCGTGCTTTCGGGCGGAGGGGGAGGAGGGTGGATCGTCGGGGTGTCGGTGGGGTTGGGTGGAGGGGTTTCGTTGCGAGGTCCGCGCTTTCGCGCGGGCGGGGGTGGGGTTGATGGGTGAGTAGAGCGTCCCCTCGTGGGCTCTGCGGATTCGCGCGGAGGGGTGAAGGTTGGGGGAGTTGGATGGTCGCGATGTTGGTGGGTTGAGTGGGGTGGTTCTCTTGTGGGGTCTGGGTTTTCGCGCGGACGGCGGAGGTGGGGTGGGAGCGGGGTGCGCTTTCGCGCGGTGGGGTCGGATGAGGGCGTTGGCGGGTTGAGTTGAGGGGATCGGCGCCCTCGGTCGAGGAGCTCACCGACCAGACGTCGTGATGCGAGTGATCACGCGGCTTCGCTGGAATTGCATTATGGCTCTTTACTTTTGAGCATGGCATTGCGGACATCGCAACGGCATCGGCCTGCCCGGGGTTGACGTCGGCCTGCCCCGGCCGACGTCGGGTTGCGTGGGAGCACGACCGTCTACCTGGCATCCCATCCACTGGGACGCGCTGTCACGAGTGGTACATGACGGAGGCGACACGCCGTAAACGCCTCCGTCATGTACCACTCGTGGAGCCGTCGTTCTGTGAACGGGACATAGCTGCACCAACTTTCGACCTGGGCGTCGCTTCGGGGCGAAGTCTTGGATCGGCGGGGGTGCAATGGTTGCTGGTCCTCGTTGACGGGAGAAGTGGTTGCCACCCCCGGCATTGACGGGAGAGAAATGGTTGCTGACCACGTTTGGCGGTAGTCGAATGGTTGCAACACGCGTTACGACACGTGCGATTTGACTCCCGTCAACTTCTCAAGATCAGTGAGATCACCAAATCTGAAGTGCACCAACGCAACCAGTCCACCGAATCCGCCCTCGCTTCAGGCTCGTGGCGGAGCGGATGCACCGGCGTCTCCCCGGTTGCCGTTGACTGGCGTCTTGGGTCCCGGCCTGTCTACCTGGCGTCGCATCCGCTCGGACGCACTGTTACGAGTGGGACTTGGGGGAGGCGACACGCCGTAAACGCCTCCACCATGTCCCACTCGTCAGCCTGCACGCCGCGAACGGGGTATGGCAGCGACGGGGAGCGCGAGCTGAGCACCTGACTCCATATGTCGAACTAGAAATATTTCCCAAATGGCATATGATGAGGACATGACGGACTTCGGAAGCCTCGGCATGACAGAAGACGGCCGTTGGGCCGTCCGGTTCGAACGGGTGATTGCCCATCCGCAAGCGAAGGTTTGGCGCTCGCTCACCGAGACCGACCAGCTGCGGCACTGGTTTGTCGACATGCTCGACTACGACCGCACGCAGTTCTCTGTCGAGCCGGGAGCTCAGCTGGTATTCGTGGCGAAGGCAGGTGGCGCACCGACGTTCGGGAAAGTCAGCGAGGTCGAGCCGCCGCGCCTGCTGGAGTACAGCTGGGGCGACGAGGTACTGCGATGGGAGCTCGAACCACTCGGTGACGAAGCCTGTCGGCTCGTCTTCGTCAACGTGTTCGCCGACCGGGATGCAGCGCCCGGTCTCGGCGCTGGATGGCACGTCGGTTTGGATCGACTCGAATCTCATCTCGCCGGAGTTTCCGGTGTCGAAGCAGCTTGGGATCGGCTGACCGGGCACTATGCGCAAGCCTTCGCCTAAATCGGATCTGTTCGCCGTCCTGGCCGAGTCGAGTCGCCGCGAGATTCTCGATCTCCTGCGTGCAGGCGAACTGTCGGTCGGTGAGCTGGTGGAATCGGTCGATCTCGAGCAACCGACCGTGTCCAAACATCTTCGCCTGCTGCGTGAGGCAGGCTTGGTCGAAGTCCGCGTGGACGCGCGCCGCCGGCTGTACCGACTCCGCCCCGAACCCTTAGCCGACCTCGACAACTGGCTCGCCCCCTACCGCGCCGCCTGGACCGCTCGCTTCGACGCCTTGGACCGCCACCTGAACGCCACACCCGACGAACCAACGTGACACGGCGCGGCACCCGCCACTTCTCTCACGCCAACTCGTCAAGATTCGCATCGAGTGGGAACTGGTGGCGGGGGCTTCTTGGGCGATGCCGCCGTCAGTTCCCAGTGATCAATCGACCAACTCCAGACGGGGTCCGTGGCTCGGCGGGAAGTGGGGTGGTGTCAGCCTTGGGTGGCCATCCATTCGTTGACGCGGCGTTCGGCTTCTTCGCGGGAGACGTTTTCGACCTTGGTAATGACCGCCCAGCGGTGGCCGAAGGGGTCGATGACGACGCCGAAACGGTCGCCGGTGACGAAGGTTTGGGGTTCTTCGGCGCTGCGGGCGCCGTGCTGAACGGCGCGTTCGATGACGGCGTCGACGTCGGGGCAGTAGTGCACGATCGAGGTGTGTACCCATTCACCGTTGGGAGCGAGGACGCCGTTGTCGGGTATGGGCATGCCCATCTGAAGGGTGGAGTCGCCGATCTTGAGCTCGGCGTGCGCGGGCTGCCCGTCGGGCAGGTCGTTGCGGCTGAGCACTTCGGCGCCGAAGACTGCGGTGTAGAAGTCGATGGCCTTGTTGCCGTCGCCGACTGCGAGGAAACAGGTGATGGAGTGGTAGCCGTCTGCGATGGGGTTCACGGTGTTCGTCATGGGAACAATCCTGGTCGGCGGGCTGCTGGTGGTCTTGTAAGAAAGCGACACCGGCATCTCGGCAGCGGAGGGTGGTGAACGGGTGTCCGGCAGTACGGAATCCGAGCCGCAGCCGAATCCGGCGGTCCCCACGGACACCACCGGCATCCTGCATCCGGACGAGCAGGCCAAGTACCGTTCGCTGACGCGGCTGGCACCGGGCCCCGAGGTGAGTCGGTTCGTCGAGTGGTATTGGTCGGTGCGTTGGGATCTGCGGGGCAGGCCGTCGTACCACGCGGAGGTGCTGCCGTACCCGAGCATCAATGTGACGTTCGAGCGATCGGCCACTCGCACAGGCGGTTTCGTCAACGGTGTGTGTACGACCAAGTTCGTGCGGGAGCTCAGCGGCCAGGGGGAAACCTTCGGTGTGCGGTTCCGCGCGGGTGGCTTCGGCGCCTTCACCGGCTTGGATGTCGGCTCGTTCCGTGACTCCGCTGTCGCGTTGACCGAGGTCATGCCTGGTACGGACGCGCTGATCGAGCGGGTGCTCGATGCGTCGACCGACGAGGCCCGCCGTGTCGTGCTGGAGGAGTTCTTGAAGTCTCGTCCGGCAACCGACGATCCGACGTATCGCCAGGTGCTGCGCATCATCGAGGCGATGGCCCGCGACAAGGAGCTGACCAGAGTCGATCAGATCACCGAACGTTTCGACGTGCCGACCCGCACGTTGCAGCGGATGTTCCGGCGCTATGTCGGGGCGGGGCCGAAATGGGTGTTGCGCCGATATCGGCTGCAGGACGGCGCCGAACTGCTTGCCCGCGGACGTACCGAAGATCTCGCCACTTTGGCCGCGGAACTGGGATACTTCGATCAGGCGCACTTCTCGCGGGAGTTCACCGCGGAAGTCGGAATGGCTCCACTGGAATACGCCAAGAATTCGCTACGCTCGCGCAACGAGGTCACTGCAAAGGTCATGCCGACCGGGATGTAGTTGCCGGGCCGATCGTTTTCGACCATTCGACCGTAGGGCCCGGGAAGTATTTCTCGGATCGCTTAGTTGAATGTTGCACTACCTACCGTCAGCCGAATGAGGGAGCTGGTCATGGATGTTGTGGTGTTGATCGGGCGGGTGTTGTTTGCGGCGTTGTTCCTGGGCGCGGCCTTCGGGCACTTGACCCAAGCCGACGCGATGGCGCCCTATGCGGAGAGCAAGGGTGTTCCGATGGCGAAGTGGGGCGTGCTCGGTTCCGGAGTGGTGTTTGCCCTCGGCGGATTGAGCGTGCTGCTCGGCGTCTGGGCCGACCTCGGTTTCCTGGTGCTCGCGGCGTTGATGCTTGTCATTGCGGTGGTGATGCATCAGTTCTGGAAGGAGAGCGATGAGCAGGCCAAGCAGGCCGAGATGGTCAACTTCAACAAGAATGTGGCGCTGGCAGGCGCCGCGTTGATGCTGTTCGCGTTCTTTGCGCATGTCGAGGATCTGGGATTGACCGTCACCGGACCGCTTTTCCACCTCTGAACGGCGCGGCCGCGTTAATTGTGTGCGTCCCTTTTCGGGCAAGGAGAGGAAGGTATCGACATCGGCGGAGCCGTGCCCGGCATATTTTGGGCGAACTACCAAACGTGACCGTAATGGCACGGTGGTCCCAGGCTCCGCTCGGCTCGTCCGGCGGGCAAATCGCGCGCCGCGGCGGGCCGTCGTCATGTCGGATTGCTCCTGGTTTGTGACGAATATCCCACGGGGACAAGACCGTTCACCCTGGTTGTGCTTGGTCACAGATTCGCGGGCAGGCAATTGTGTCTGCGCTGGTTGGTCATGCCCTTACCGCATTTCCTGGCGAACATGTGGCGCCAATGCGGTACGGGCCCAGATGTGATGTGTTGCGATTTCTGTTATTTCCACTCGGTTTGCCGCTAGGGTCGACGCAAGTCGCTGCGCCGGTGCCGCGTCTTCGAGGGTGCACCGGACGTAGGCACCTGACCACCGCACAGTTGGAGGAGAAGATGACCGCCTACCGGACCATTGTCGTCGGTACCGATGGCTCGGACTCGTCGTACGTAGCCGTCGAAAAGGCCGCCGCTCTGGCTGGAGTGTCCGCCGCGACCCTCGTCATTGCGTGTGCGTACTACCCGACCGACGATCGCGACGTGGCCGCCGCCGCCGACGTGCTCAAGGAAGAGGCATACCAGGTGCGCGGGTCCGCCCCCACCAACGAGATCCTGCGGACCGCGCGGGACAAGGCCACCGCAGCGGGCGCCGTGGACATCGTCGAGCGTGCCGTCGTCGGCGAGCCCGTCGAGTCGCTGCTCACGCTGACCAAGGAGGTCGAGGCCGACCTGCTCGTCGTCGGTAACCGCGGCCTCAACACGCTGACCGGCCGCCTGCTCGGCTCGGTGCCGTCCGACGTAGCCCGCAAGTCCCGTTCGGACGTCCTGATCGTGCACACCACTCGCTGACCGAACCATCACGGCCGCGAACAAGCCGGGCATCCCGGCGGGTTCGCGGCCGTTTCGTTTGTCCCGGCCTGCCCGCCGCCGCATTGCCGCGCGGGCATGCCGGTGAGTCGGGGCCTGTTGTGAGCCCCGGCATGCCAGTGAGTCTGGTCCGTGGCGAGTCTGGTCCGTGGCGAGGCTGGTTCGTGGACCGCATGGTGGACCCGCTGGCGGTGCGCTGTCTCAGCCCAGTGCGCCGAGTACTTCCGGTAGGTCTTCGCTGTGCACCACACCGAGTCGCTGTGTCGCGCGGGTCAGCGCCACGTACAGGTCGTTGAGTCCGCGCGGTGACTCTTCCAGAATCGCCTGCGGCTCCACTAGATAGACCGCGTCGAACTCGAGGCCCTTCACGTCGTGCACCGTCAGCACTCGCACCGATTCCGCGGCCAGTTCGGCCAGTTCTTCGATCAGCGTGTGCGGCACGATCACCGCGGTCGTGCCCGGTCCGGTCTCGGTGGCCACCAACCGCGCGACCTCACCACGCACCTCGTCGGCGGCGACCCGATATGCGCGTGGCGGATGCCCGCTGTCGCGCACCGAGCGCGGCGCCGAGGCGGTCGGGTCGATCGCGGCGAGCACGTTCGCGGCTACGTCCATGATCTCGGCGGGCGTCCGGTAGTTGACGGTCAACTCGGTGAGCTTCCACCGTTTCGCCACATACGGTTCCAGCATCCGCTGCCACGAGGACGCGCCCGCCGGATCGCCGGTCTGCGCGACGTCGCCGACGACGGTGATCCACCGATTCGGGATGCGCCGCATCACCATGCGCCAGGCCATCTCGGAGAGCTCCTGCGCCTCGTCGACGATGACGTGGCCGTAGGTCCAGGTGCGGTCGCCTGCGGCGCGCTCTGCGGTGGTCTGCCGGACGCGCACGTCCTGGCGCTCGGCGAGCTGGCTTGCGTCGATCAGGTCGTAGGCCATCAGGATTTCCGGGTCGAGCTCGTCTTCGAGATCCTGTGGCGCAGAACCGGTCAGGATGTCGAGCGCGTCTTGTGCCTCGGCGAGCTGTGCGCGCCAGCGACGCCGCGACCGCTCGCGTTCCTCGGCGTCGTCGACGCCGAGCAGTTCGGCGAGCTCGTCGAGCAGCGGGGCGTCGGCGGCGCTGAATTCGCCGTTGTCCGAACGCACCAGCTCGGCGCGGTCGTCCGAGTCGAGTGAGCTGCCTGCGCGGTCGAGGCGCTGCGGGTCGGCAAGCAGGTCGGCGAGCACGTCCTGCGGCGACAGCAGCGGCCACAGCTTGCCGATGGCGTGCTGGATCTCCGGGTCGGCCCGCATCTCGTCGCGGATTTCGGCAATGTCGGTGCGGCTGAGCAGGCTCGGCCCGCCGGACAGGTCGCCGCCCATGGTTTCGGCGAGTTGCTCGGTGAGTGCGTCGATCACGGAGCTGGCGAAGATCGGCCTGGCCAGGTTGTGTGGTCGCCGTGAGGAGCGGGCCCGGCCGCGGGCCTTGGTGGCGATCTTGCGGTCCAGTGTCACCGGGTAGCCGTCGAAGCTGAGCCGGATCGGTTCGGGCGGCACTTCCTGCCGGTCGCGCACCGCCTGCTTGAGCACCTCGAGGATGCCGAGCGAGCCCTTGATCTCGCCGGCCCGCAACGAATCCTCGCGGGTCGCCTTCACACCCGGATACAGGTTGCCGATGGTCGACAGCAGCACGCCGGTCTCGCCGAGCGAGGGCAGCACCTGGCCGATGTAGTCGAGGAAGGTGGCGTTCGGCCCGATGATCAGCACGCCGCTCTTGGCCAGCTGCTGCCGGTAGGTGTACAGCAGGTACGCGGCCCGGTGCAGTGCAACGGCGGTCTTGCCGGTGCCTGGCCCGCCCTGCACCACGAGCACGCTCTTGTGCTCGGAGCGGATGATCGTGTCCTGCTCGTGCTGGATGGTCTCGACGATGTCGTTCATGTGACCGGTGCGCGCGGCGTTGAGCGCGGCGAGCAGCGCACTTTCGCTGCCGACGCCACCGTCGTCGTCGGTGGCGCCTGCCTGCCGCGCGGCGTTTAGGTCGAGGTATTCGTCGTTGATCGCGGTCACCTTGCGGTTGCGCGAGCGAATATGCCTGCGCCGGGTCACTCCGTCCGGTGCCGCGGTGGTGGCGAGGTAGAACGGGCGGGCCAGCGGGGCGCGCCAGTCGAGCAGCAGCGTCTCGTAGTCGTCCTTCTCGTCGAGGATGCCGAGCCTGCCGATGTAGCGATTTTCGTCGGCTAGATCGATCCGGCCGAAACACAAACCGTGTTCTGCCGCATCGTATTTGGCGAGGTCCTCGGTGTAGAGCTGGCTGAACGATTCGCGCTCGCTCCTGGCCTGTGGGGTGCCGCCGGATTCAAGCAGCACGGTGCGCAACCGGTTCCGCGCATAGTCGCGCATCTCGTCGAGTCGGTCGTAGAGCACCGACAAATACGCTTGTTCCTGCTCGGTCTCGCGGGTCAGCTCCGGCGCGCCGTCTTGGGTGGCACGGTCCTGAGTGAGGTCGGGCAAACTGAACTCCTTCACCGCGATGAGCCGAGAGAACGGTACACACGGACAGCACCGTGTACGCGAACGCTCGGAAAACAGAGTTGTCGAGTCTACTGCGATTACGGCGGGCTCGCCGCAACCGCAGGTGGGGTACCCGGGATCGCGTGTCCTATCGGTGTGTCGTCGCCGACAGGCACTGGTTCGATGCGCTCGACCACCGGGCAGTGGTCACAGAAGTGATGCAACAGTTCCTTCCACCGCAGGTATTCCGGTGCGCCAGGAAAAACCTTCGTGATCCCCGGGGCGGCCTCGTTCGACGTCGGCATCTGCGTGAATCATCAGCCGAGCAGCTCAGGACGCGTGCGTGCTGTTCGGTCGGCGGCTCTGGCTGACCGATCCTTCGCGGTGCCCGGACGGCTTGGCCCGATACATCGCCAGGTCCGCGTCGTGCAGCACGGCCTCGGGGGTGCGGCGGTCGCCGACGGTGAGCGGGGTGACGCCGATCGAGGCGTTCACCTCGATGCGGTGCCCGCGCGCGATGATCGGCTCGGCCATGCTGGCGCGCAGCCGCGAAACCAGTGCGTCGATGTCCACGCGCCGGGTGCGGCCGGACAGCAGCACCAGGAATTCGTCGCCGCCGAGCCTGCCGACGATGTCGTCGCTGCGCAGCGCGCGCTGCAACCGTTGCGCGACGATCTGCAGCACGGTGTCGCCGATGGCGTGCCCGAGCGTGTCGTTGATCGCTTTGAACCCGTCCAGGTCGATGAACAGCACCGTGGACACCGGCAGGTCCTCGCTGGTCGCCAGCGCGGCGGCCAGCTGGGAGAGCACCAGCGAGCGGTTCGCCAGCCCGGTCAGCGAGTCGTGCGTGGCCTGATACTCCAATTGCCTTCTGCTGGCCCGGAATTCGGTGATGTCGGCGAACGAGGAGACGGCGGAGGAGCGCGGGTCGTCCGGGTTGAGCAGCCTGCTGCTGCCGGAGAGCCAGCGGCGTTGTCCGTCGGCGCGGTCAACGCCGAAGACGTAGCCGGTGATCGTCTCGCCGGTGGCCAGCGTGCGGGCGATGGGGTGGCGGGTCGGCGGCAGCGGCTGCGCGTTGGCGTCGAGCAGGACCAGCGGCAGCGACTGGATGACCTGTCCGAGAATATCCGCGTCGTCGGTGTGCTCGGTGCCGAGGATGCGTTTGGCCGCCGGGTTGATCGATTCGATGCGGCCTTCCGGATCGATCACCACCACGCCCTCCTCCAACTGCGAGACGACCGAGGTGAAGTGCTGCTCGGCCAGGTGCTGTGCGGCTTCGGCGTGGCGCTGGGCGGTGAGGTCGTGGATGACCACCTGATAGGCGAGGTGGTCATGCCATGCGGTGAGCACCGACACCGTCTCCACCGGGATCGCGGCGCCGTCGACGCGGACCAACTGCATCTCGGTGGGCACCGACGCGGCGCCTTTGGTGTTGAGGTGGCTGATCCGGTCGAGCATGCCGGGAATCGAGTCGGGGTGGACGAATTGGGTGAGTGGCTTGCCGATGATGTCCTCGGCGCTTTCCGCGTGCAGCAAACGCACGGTAGCGGGGTTGACATAGACGACGACACCGCGCTCGTGCACGCAGATGCCGTCGGGCGTGTGCTCGACCAGAGAACGGTAGCGCTCAGCTAGCTGCTCGGCGGCGTCGACCGCAGCGGCTACCTTGTCCTCACCCACTCGAACCCCCGATCGTCGACCCGATTATGGCCATTGGAACATGGGATTATTCTGGTATCGACGTGTACAAGATCACAGCGTCGACGCTATTGCTTCGATCACAGTTCGGGCACTTAATCGGGCTCTGTCCGGTGATCATTACAGAACCGGGTTTCCTGGAAAATAACTGGCCGACCGCTGATCGGCCGGGAAATCTGGCGAAGGAGCGATGCTATGCCGGGCGGCAAGCCTAATCATCGACAACAGCATCAAGATCATATGACGTTGGCCGGAATCGGTGCAGTCACGGCCTACGGCTGGGGTCGCGAGGCGCTGTGGCAGGGACTGCTCAGCGGCAAGTCCGCCGCGTCCGTGCAACACGGGTACGGGCCCGGTCGCGACGAGGATGCTTGGGTGTCGCTGGTCCCCGACGGCGGCGATCCGGTGGTCAGCACCAGCCGGTACGGGCGGGCCATGCACGAGTCGGCCAGGGAAGCCATCACGGATGCGCTGGCACGCGGCTGGCAACCGGGCCGGACGGTCGGTGTGCTGCACGCGATCGTGCTCGGCGATGTGGTCAATTGGCGCGACTTCTACCTCGTCGACGGCGGTCATCGGAGCTCCCGCGACTACATGCGGCTGCTGCCGTCCACCCCGGTCTCGGTGCTGATGCAGGAGTACGGCTTTCACGGACCGGCCATGAACGTGTCCGCGGCGTGCAGCTCGGCCAATGTCGCGCTGGTCACCGCGCAGCTCTGGCTGGACGCAGGCATCGCCGACGACGTGGTGTGCATCGCCACCGACATGTCCGCGACCCCGGACATGGTCGAGCACTTCGTCCAGCTCGGGGCCGCGGTGTCCGACACCGAGCCGCTGGACGCGTGCCGCCCGTTCCAGGCGGGCAGCCGCGGGTTCGGCTTCGGCGAGGCCTCGGTCGCGTTCGTGCTGACTCGCTCGGCGGATCGGCCGTACGTCGCGGTGCTCGGCGGCGCGATGAACAACGACGCCTATCACGTGGTTTCGGTCGACCCGACGCACGCGCAGATCTTCGAATGCACCGCGCGCGCACTCGACAAGGCCGGGTTGGCCGCCGAGGACGTGCGGTACTTCAACGCGCACGGCACCGGCACCCGCCAATGCGACATGGCCGAACGGGATCTGATGAAAAACATGTTCGGCGACCAGCCGCACGTCTACGCGCTCAAACCGCTGACCGGCCACTGCCAGGGCGCGGCCGCAGGCGTCGAAGTGGCTGCTGCCGCGCTCGGCTACGAGCGGGGGATCGTGCCTGCCACACCGATTGTCGCGTCTGCGCATCCTCGATTATTAGACGGGCCAACGCCGTTCGAGGGCGGTATCACCGCAAAATTATCGTTGGGCATGGGCGGCAACAACTCCGTCGTGCTGTTAGGGCCGGTCGACTGACCTTCACGGCAGCGGGACCGACCAGCACAACCGGGTGCCAGGCAAATCAGTGCCTGCCGTCGCCTCGTCGGCCGGAGTGATGCCGAACTGCCCGCCTGCCTTCTCCGCTCGCTGCTCCAGATTGCGTAATCCACTGCGCACCACGTGATTCGGCACGCCCCAGCCGTTGTCGGTCACCACGATGGTCAAGTCGTCGTCGACGCTGATCGACACCGCTACGGTGTCGCCCCCCGAATGCCGGACCGCATTGCTGACCGCCTCGCGCACCACCGCCTCCGCGTCGTCAGCCAACTCCGCCTCCAGCACCGACAGCGGGCCGGACACCGAAAACGTCGCCCGCATCGGGCTTTCCGCGGTCTGTCGGCGAATCGCGTGCTCGATCCGCTGCTGCAGCGGATTGCCGTGGCCGCCGTGCAGGTCGAAGATCGAGGTGCGGATTTCCTGCACCACCTCCTGCAGATCGTTGACCACCGTCGAAAGACGTTGCCGCACTTCGGGAACAGTGGTCTTGGCGACCGCGCCCTGCAGGGTGATGCCGACGGCGAACAGGCGCTGGATGACGTGATCGTGCAGGTCGCGGGCGATGCGATCGCGGTCGGCCAGGATATCGATCTCGCGCATCCGATGCTGAGCGTCGGCGAGCTGCATGGCCAGCGCCGCCTGGTCGGTGAAGGCGGCGGTCAGCTCGACCAACTCGTCGGAAAACGGTGCGGCACCGGCCTGCCGCATCGTCGCAAGCACGCCGAGGGTGGTGTCGGGGGTGCACAGCGGGAGGATCAGCAGCGGACCCGCGCCGGGCAGGGTGATGCCGAGGTCGACGCTCTTCGCATCGTCGAAGCGCAGCGGGGTGCGGCGGATGAAGGCCTCGCCGAGCGCGGTGCCCTCGGTGCGCACGAGACTGCCCTCGTGATCCGGGCCTGGGCCGCACCAGTGCGTGATCATGAGTTCGGCGGGTGCCTGCCGCGAACTGCTCGGTCGCTCAGCGCTGCTCGTGTCCTTCGTGGTGGATGCGCCTGTTGTGCCGAACGGGCCTGTCGTGCCGAGTGGGCTTGTCGGGCCGAGTGGGCCTGCTGGGTTTGCCGGGCCGAGTGGGCCTGCCGGGCCCAGTGAGCCTGCCGGGCCGAGTGAGCCTGCTGGGCCGAGTGGGTTCGTTGTGCCACGCCTGCCCGGTGGGTCGGCCTGGCCGGGTGAGGCCGCTGTGTCGTGTGCCTCCGGTGGAGCCGCTGTGCCGTACGTGCTCGTCGCGTCGGGTGGGTCCGCAGGGCGGACAGTGCCGTGAGTGCCGGCCGCGTCGCGTGAGTTTGTGGTGCCGTGCGGGATCGTTGAGTCGGTGGTGCGAGCTGTGCCAGCCGCGCCGGGGAGGTCCGCAGGGCCGACAGTGCCGTGGGTGCGGGCCGCGTCACGCGTGCTTGTAGTGCTGTGCGGGACCGTTGAGTCGGTGGTGCCAGCGGTGCCGTATGCGTTGGTTGCGTCAGGTAGGTCTGCCGGGCCGGCAGTCTTATGTGAGCCTGCAGTGCGATCTGAGCTTGTAGTGCCATGCGGGACTGATGTGTTGGCGGTGCCTGCCGTGCCATAGGTGCCAGCAGCATCGGTTTTGCGGTGGGGGTCGGTTGGGTCGTGCGGATCTGCTGTGCCGTGCGCATCCGCTCGGTCTTGCGTGCCTGAGGAGCGGAGGAGGTCGGCTGGCTTGTGTGGGGTTGCTGTGCCGCGTGCGTTCGCTCGGTCCTGTGCGTCGCGGATGTATGCGTTCACTCTGTCCAGTACGTCGCGCACACCGTAGGGGTCGGCTCGGTCTTCGATGTCGGCTCGGTCCTCAGTGTCGTGCAGAACCGGCGTGCCGTTCGGTCCCACGCCGCCGAACACGTCGGAGCCGCTCAGATCCGGTGCGTCGTCGATGCTTTCGGGGTCGAAGAGCTCCATGAGGTGCGGGCCTGCCAGGAACGATCTATGCGAATTCGTCAGCGTGCGTGCGTGTTCCACGACGTGGGCCAGCACGCTGTCGGAGTGGGTGCCAGCCAGGAACTCGGTGGCGATGTCGCGGGTGGCGGCGATCCAAGCCTGTCTGGTGCGGGCCGAGTCGTAGAGCCGTGCGTTGTCGACCGCGATGCCTGCGGCGGCGGCGAGCGCCTGGACCAGCACGTCGTCATCGTCGGTGAACGGCTGGCCGCCCGCCTTTTCGGTGAGGTAGAGGCTGCCGAACACCTCGTCGCGGATGCGCACCGGCACGCCGAGGAAGGTGTGCATCGGCGGGTGGTGTTCCGGAAGGCCAACGGCGGCAGGGTGATTCGAGAGCTCTTCGAGACGCAGCGGCTTCGACTGATTGAACACGACACCGAGCACGCCGTGTCCGGCGGGCAGTCGTCCGATGGCGTCGCGGGTCGCGTCGTCCATCCCCTCGTCGATGAACTGCACCACCTGGTGGTCGTGGCCGCGCACGGCCAGTGCGCCGTAGCGGGCGTCGACCAGGCTGATGGCGGTGCGCACGATGGTGCGCAGGGTCTCGTCCAGGTCGAGGCCGGAGGTGACGGCGAGCATCGCCTCGACCAAACCGTCCATTCGGTCGCGAGAATCGAGGATGAGCTCAACGCGTTCCTTGACCTCGCTGAGCAATTCGCGCAGCCGCAGTTGCGAGAGGGTGTCGCGGACCGAATAGGGGTCGGTGCCGTGATCATCACTCATATCGGCTTCCCCTGTTGGCAGTGCGCCCCCGCCTGTAGTCCGGGTTGGCGACGGACACCGTCCTTCTGCTCGGCGTCGGACGCGTGAACTGCGCCTCGTGCCAGTCTAGTTGGGCAGCGCAGGCCCGCGCCGGTTCCTGCGCCTGTGCCTGCTCGGCCTCCGTGCGCCATCGGGACCTATCGGCCGATCGGGGACTTTCGGCCCTGTTCGCCAGACCGTTGCGATGGTGACATGACTTCGGGATCAGAAATCGAAAGCAGGGCGTGTCACATGAAGTCGTCTGGGCTGTTGCATACGTCGGTACCACAATATTGGCGCACCGCAGGTGATCTCGATCTTGCGGTGACCACGTCCGGCGACGTGCCTGCCATGGATGTCACGCGGGCGGTCCGCGCGATCGGCCGGGTGCTGCGGCGCCATCACCTGGACGCGGCGACCAGGGTGCGGGTCACCGCGCCCACCGAAGCCGACCAAGCGACCGTGGTGCAGGCCAACATTCGCTGCCAGGGCATCGCGACTCGCGTGCAGGTGACCGGCCCCGGTGGTTTCGCGGTCACCTTCGCCGCCGAACGACTCGACCGGCAGCTGGCGCGGCTGACGACGACCCAGCCCCGCGATTGGCCGGATCCGGCGCGACCGCCGCTGGCGGCGGTGACCGAACCACGTCCGATCGTGCGCCGCAAGCGTTATGTGCTGATGAAGTGCTCCGCGAACGAGGCGACCGCCGTGATGGACGCGATGGATTACGACGCGTACCTGTTCGTCGACGAGGAGTCCGGCGCGGACACCGTTGTCTACCGGGGTGATCCGCTCGGTGCGCGCCGAGCCGCCCATCGCACCGCGGTGTCGTTGCTCGCCCCGCCGCGCGCGGTGACCGCGCTCCCGCACCTCGTCGACTCGGCATCGGCACCCGTCCTCGACGACGACAAGGCCGCGATCATGCTCTGCGACAACGGCTTACCGTTCGTGTTCTACACCGACCCGGGGTCCGGCCGCGGTCGGTTGCTCTACCGGCGCTACGACGGCGATCTCACTCTCGTCACGCCGCGCTGACCTCACGTCGGTACTTCGAGGCTGCTGCCGAATGGGCCCATCGAGTATGAGCTTGGTCATACCATGGGTCGTCGTCCGATCGGCAACCCATCCGAAGCCGTTGCCGTGACGACTACTTCTGCAAACGCCACTGATGTGAGGAGTAGGTCTTGAACCGTGTCGGTGCTGTGCACGATGGAGTCGTCGATCCACCGGCGCCGAGCCACTCGGTGATCGGCAGGCGCTTTCGCGTCAACGACCACTACGAGGTCGGCAGGGAGAAGGTCAGGGAGTTCGCCAGGGCGGTGCAGAACCATCACCCCGTGCACTGGGACGAGACGGTCGCCGCGGCCTACGGGTATGCGGGATTGGTTGCGCCACCGACCTTTACCTGCGTGCTCGGTGGCATCGCGCAGGCGGCGTTGACCCAGATCCTCGACGACTACGACCTTGCCGCGACGGTGCAGACCGATCAGGTGCTGACCTTCCACCGCCCGCTGGTCGTCGGCGACCTGCTGACCAGTTCGCTTGCACTGCACTCGTTTCGGCGCGCGTTCGGCGGCGACCTGATGGTGGTGCAGAACATCGTGACCGACCAGCACGACCGCGCCGTTCTCACCGCGTACACCACGCTGATGGCGAGCACGGGCGACCTGGCGAACAAGGACGAGGTCGCCGCACTGATGTCCGCGATCGTGCGCCACGGCACCGTCTCCGAGCCCGTGCATCCGATCGGATTCACCCCGATCGATCCGGCCGAACCCGTTGTCACCGCTGAGGACTCGCGGACGAGCGGGCGCGCGTTACCGTTTGCCGCGGTGTCGGCGGGTGCGGTGCTGGCGCCGCACACGTTTCAGCTCAAGCACGGTGACCTGGTCAACTATGCCGGTGTCGCGGGTGACGCGAATCCGATCCACTGGCATTCCGGCGCTGCGACGCTCGTCGGACTCGATCGCGGTGTCGTCGCGCACGGCATGCTGACCATGGGCCTCGGCGCGGGCTACCTGAGCTCATGGCTCGGCGACCCCGGCGCCATCCAGGAGTACAGCGTGCGCATGACGAGCCCGGTTTACGTAGCGGCACAAGGCAGTAGCGAGGTCGAGTTCACCGGCCGGGTCAAATCCGTCGACGAGTCGAACGGCACCGCCACCGTGGCACTCACCGCAACCCATGCGGGCCGCAAGATCTTCGGCCGCGCCACGGCGGTCGTTCGCCTGTCCTGACGGCGTCGCTGCGCTCAGCTCAGCGGTGCGGCCCAGTGCACTCGGGTGCCGCCGCTCGCTCGGCGTTCGACGCTGCACGTGCCGTCCGACGCGACCGCCCGCTGCGCGAGATTCGCCAGCCCGCTGGGTATTACCGCGGCGGGCAGGCCGACACCGTTGTCCTCGACGCGGATGGTCAGCTCGTCGCCGACGGTGATCTGGATGGTCACGGCGTCGCCGCCGGAGTGCCGCACCGCGTTGCTGACCGACTCGCGCACCACGGCTTCCGCGTGGTCGGCCAGCGCGGGGCCGACCACCGACAGCGGTCCGTCGACGCCGAGCCGCGCCTGCATCGCGGTGTCCGCGGTCTGCTGGCGGATCGCGTTTTCCAGCCGTCGCCGCAGCGAGGTGCCCGCGCCGCCGTGCAGGTCGAAGATCGTCGTCCTGATCTCGTGCACGATCTCCTGCAGCCGGTCGATCTCGTCCGATAGTCGTTGCCGCACTTGCGGATCCTCGACCCTGGCGCTGGTGCGTTGCAGGCCGAGCCCGACCGCGAAGAGTCGTTGGATGACCTGGTCGTGCAGATCGCGCGCGATGCGGTCGCGGTCGGCGAGCACGTCGAGCTCGCGGGTGCGGCGCTGCGCGTCGGCGAGCTGCATGGCCAGCGCGGCCTGATCGGTGAACGCGGCGACGAGCGCGACGAGTTCCGCTGGGTAGGGCGCAGATTCGGGTGCACGCGAGATGATCAGCACACCGAGTCCGACGCCTGCCGTCTGCAGCGGCACGATCAGCGCGGGTCCCGCAATCGTCACCGGAGCGCCGAGATCGACGTCGCGTGCGTCGGTCAAATGCACCACTGTGCGTTCCGCGAACGCCTTGCCCGCTGCGGTGTCGGTGAGGTGCACGGTGGGCGCGCCGTCCGGGGCGTTCGTGCCCGACCATTGCGTGACAAGAAGTTCCGTGGCCTCCTCGGGCGGGATGCCCGCGTCGAGCACGGCGAGAATCGCCTGCGCCGACCCGGTCAGCGTGCGCGCCCGCTGCACGGCCTGCGCGAGCACCCGGCGCGGCTCGGTGCCTGCGAGGAACTCGGTGGCGATGTCCCTGGTCGCCTCGCTCCACGCCTGCCTGGTGCGGGCCCACTGGAAGAGCCGGGCATTGTCGACGGCGACGCGGGCGGCCGTGTCAACGACGGCGCGCAGCATGTCGAGTACTGCGTGCGGGACAGCGTCCGTCATGGCGCGGTTCAGCGGTCGCCGAGCTTGCTGGCCAGCACCGCCGCCTGGGTTCGCCGCTCCATGCCGAGCTTGGCGAGCAGCCGCGACACGTAGTTCTTCACCGTCTTCTCCGCCAAGAACATTCGGGCCGCGATCTGCCGGTTGGTGAGTCCTTCGCCGAGTAGCTCGAGCAGCCTGCGCTCCTGCTCGGTGAGCCCGGCCAGCGGTCCGTCGTCGTCGGCGCTGTCGCGTAGGCGGGCGCGCAACGCGGCGGCCGCGCGATTGTCGAGCAGCGAACGGCCCGCGCCGACCGCCTTGATCGCCGCGGCCAACTCCATACCCTTGATGTTCTTCACGACGTATCCGCTTGCCCCGGCCAGAATCGCGTCGAGCATCGCCTGCTCGTCGGTGTAGGAGGTGAGGATCAGACAGCGCAGCCCGTCGACCTCGGCGAGCAGATCGCGGCAGAGCTCGATGCCGTTGCCGTCCGGCAGCCGGACATCGAGCACCGCGACATCGGGGCGCAGCGCGGGAATGCGGGCCATCGCCTGCGCGACGTCGCCCGCCTCGCCGATCACCGTCAGCTCGGGGTCGCCCTCCAGCAGATCGATCAGACCGCGCCGGACGATTTCGTGGTCGTCAACGAGAAAAACTTCGAGCACGGCAGCCTCCTGGCGTCGTCTACCTGGCCGAATCAGCAGTCTCGAAATGCCAGAGTAGACACCGGCGTTCCGGGTAAGCTTGCAATGAAGTCAACCAGAGGGGGCCTGGGCATCGGAGCCATAAGGCTCATGTTGCGTGGGAACTCGAGCGATGACGTATTCAGCGACACTAAATTTCAGTACGATCTTCGGTCCCTCACAGGCTTGTCCTGGATGTGGATCCACTGTCGTAGACACCCTTGCCGATGCTCAATCACGTTGTGCCGGTTGCGGCGCGCAGTGGGGCGCTGCACAGGAGGGTAGACGCGACGAAAAGCGCGGCGTCCTATGAGAATCGGGCAGATAGTCCCGCCGTGGGTGCCGGTACCTCCGCCTGCCTACGGCGGCACCGAATCGGTGGTCGGCAATCTTGCCGTCGGTCTCGACCTGCTCGGACACGACGTACACCTGTTCACGGTGGGTGAGTCCACCTGCCCGGTCCACCGGTATTCGCTGTACGAGCATCCGACCGCGCAGATCGGTGTCGGCGAAGCAGAACTGATGCATGTGCTCGCGGCCTACGAGACGTTCTCCGATCTCGACATCATCCACGACCACACCTCGCTCGGCCCGTTCGTCGGCGCGACCCACAACGGGCCGCCGGTGGTGGTCACCAACCATGGCCCGTTCTCGGCGATGCGCCAGGAGCTGTTTCGCTCGATGGCGCGCCACGCCCACATCGTCGCGATCTCCGAGGCACAGCGGCACATGGCGGGCACCGTGCCGATCGCCGGAGTGATCCGGCACGGAATCGACCTCGGCGCTTACCGATACGGCCCTGGTGGCGGCGGTTACGTGGTGTTCGTCGGGCGGATGAACGAGGAGAAGGGCGTGCACCGCGCGGTGCAGATCGCCAGGCTGGCCCGACGCAAGCTGCTCATGATCACGAAGATGCGCGAACCCGAGGAGCGGCGCTACTACACTGAGCGCGTGCGTCCACTGATGGGCCCCGACGACCCCGAACCGCGCGAGGAACCACTGGCGCGCCGGGTCGAGCTGGTGCGCCACGCGGACGCGCTGATCAATCCGATCGAGTGGCCGGAACCCTTCGGGCTCGTCATGGCCGAGTCGTTGGCCTGCGGCACACCGGTTCTGGCGTTCCCCAACGGGGCGGCACCCGAGATCGTCGAGCACGGCAAGACCGGATTCCTGTGTCGCGACGTCGACGAGATGGTGGACGCGCTCGACGCCGTGCCGACCATCGATCGCCGCGCCTGCCGCGCCGCCGCCGAACAGCGCTTCGGCAGGCTGCGGATGGCCCGCGATCACGAGCGGCTGTATCGCAGCATCCTTGCTGATGAGCGCGCCACCCGGGCGATGGCACCGGCGCCGGTGGCGTGAACCGAGGGCGCAGCGTGGGGTCGCGCGACGGAGTCGAGTGCCAGCGCGGCGAGCGCCTGCGAGTGAGCCGAAGGCACAGCGCTGCAGCGCACGACGGAGCCGAGCCTCAGGGAGGCGGAGTCGTGAGTAAGAGTCGGCGAGTGAGCCGAGGGCACAGCGCGGTCGCGCACGACGGAGTCGAACCTCAGCGAGGTGGAGTCGTGAGCGTCGGTAGGGCGACCTTGTGACCCATCCCTGGGGAGACGGGGCTGACACGACCGGTCCACGGACCATCGGTGCCGGCGTCACGTTGGTCGAGGGCTCGACGTTCTGCATCAGCGACGTCGGCGGCTCGATCAGCCCGAATCGCCCGGAGGGCTTGTTCGTTCGCGACACCAGGGTGCTGTCGCATTGGCGACTGACCGTCGACGGGACGGAACCGCAGCCGCTCACCGTGCGCTACGACGACCCGTACAGCGCGACCCTGCTCGCCCGCACCGCGCCGCGGGCAGGCATCGCCGACAGCACGGCGCTGGTGATCGTCGCCCGGCATGTCGGCGACGGCATGCGCGAGGACCTGACCGTGCGCAACCTGTCCGGCGCACCGCTGGAATGCACGATCGTGCTGGAACTCGACGCCGATTTCGCCGACCTGTTCGAGGTGAAAGAGGGTCGCACCGGCCACGATGTGGTCACCGCTGCACGCGCGATGGACGGCGCGGTCGAGATCCAGCGCGACGAGCTCGACATGGCGGTGACCGTCATCGGCAGCAACGGTCGCGCGACCGGCCGCGAATTGCACTGGGACGTCAAGCTTCCCGGACGCGGCGAATGGTCGTCGTGCATCGAGTATCTGCCCGCGCTCGGCACCGGCGCTGCGCCGCCGCGCTATCCGTGCGGCACCCCGGTCAATCGCAGCGCGCCCGCGCAGCGACTGCGCGAGTGGTATGCGAATTCGCCGACCGTGCAGACCGACGACGAGACGCTGGCCGCGGTGTTGCAGCGCACCGTCACCGATCTCGGTGCGCTGCGCATTTTCGACCCAGACCATCCGGAGCGCTCGGTGGTCGCCGCAGGCGCGCCGTGGTTCATGGCGTTGTTCGGCAGGGACTCGCTGCTCACCTCGTGGATGGTGTTGCCGCTCGACCGCAGGCTGGCCGTCGGCACGCTGCAGAGCCTGGCCGGTTTGCAGGGCGCCGAGGTGCACGCGGCGACCGAGGAACAGCCGGGCCGGATCCCGCACGAGGTGCGGTTCGGGCGGGCCGCGACACTGCTGCTCGGCGGCGGCACCGCGTACTACGGAACTGCCGACGCCACTCCGCTTTTCGTGATGCTGCTCGGTGAACTGCAGCGCTGGGGCCTGGATGCGGGGATCAGGGACGAGCTGTTGCCGCACGCGGATCGCGCGCTGGAATGGATCGAGCACTACGGCGACGTCGACGGTGACGGGTTCGTCGAATACGAGCGTGCCGCCGAACACGGCCTGGCCAACCAGGGGTGGAAGGACTCGTGGGACGGGGTCAATTTCGCCGACGGCACGCTGCCCGAGGCGCCGATCGCGCTCGCCGAGGTGCAGGGTTACGTCTACGCGGCGTATCGCGCGCGGGCCACGCTCGCGGCTGGTAGCGGCGACCATGCGACCGCCGAGCGGTGGCGGGCCAAGGCTCTGCAGCTGAAAACCGCCTTCAACGAGGCCTTTTGGCTGCCGGAGCAGGGATGGTTCGCGATCGGGCTCGACCGGGACAAGCGCCCGATCGACGCGCTGACCTCGAACATCGGGCACTGCCTGTGGACCGGGATCATCGACGACGACAAAGCCGAGCGCGTCGCCGACCACCTGCTGTCGCCGGAGATGTTCAGTGGCTGGGGGATTCGCACGCTGGCCACCTCGATGGGCGCGTACAACCCGGTCAGCTATCACAACGGTTCGATCTGGCCGCACGACAACGCGATCTGCGCGGCGGGCCTGATGCGCTACGGCTACACCGAGCACGCGAACCGAGTGGTCTCCGCGGTGCTCGACGCCTCGACCCGATTCGGCTACCGACTGCCCGAGCTCTTCTGCGGATTCGATCGCGTCGAATTCGACATCCCGGTGCCGTATCCGACGTCCTGTTCCCCGCAAGCGTGGGCCGCTGCCGCGCCACTGCTGTTTCTGCGTACGCTGTTGAGACTGGAACCGAGCGTTCCGGAGGGGGTGCTGTCGGTTGCGCCGGTGGTCCCCGCCCGCTATCTGCCGCTGCGTGTCAGCGGCCTGCGCGTGGGTTCGGATGTGCTGACGGTGAGCGTCGACACGGAGGGCTGGCAGGTCCGCGGATTGTCCGGTGACCTGCGGCGGACCGAGGACTGACCGCCTGCGGAACGCGCTCGGAAAAACTTGTCGGTGGGCACGCCTAGCATGACGGCGGGATACGTCTGAACGCCGTTTGTTGGTTGATGCCGAACACGATCGAGAAGGGACTCACCTGGTGGCGGAACGCCTCACTGTGCGCGGAGCTCGGGAGCACAACCTGAAGGGGGTCGACCTCGACCTGCCCCGCGACAGTCTCATCGTGTTCACCGGGCTGTCCGGCTCCGGTAAGTCGAGCCTGGCGTTCGACACGATCTTCGCCGAGGGTCAGCGGCGCTACGTGGAATCGCTGTCGGCCTACGCCCGGCAGTTCCTCGGGCAGATGGACAAGCCGGACGTCGACTTCATCGAAGGTCTCTCGCCTGCGGTGTCGATCGACCAGAAGTCCACCAACCGCAACCCGCGCTCGACCGTCGGCACCATCACCGAGGTGTACGACTACCTGCGGTTGCTGTACGCACGCGCGGGCACGCCGCACTGCCCGGTCTGCGGTGAGTTGATCGCGAAGCAGACGCCGCAGCAGATCGTCGACCAGGTGCTCGCCATGGAAGAGGGCGTCAAGTTCCAGGTGCTCGCGCCGGTGGTGCGCACCCGCAAGGGTGAGTTCGTCGACCTGTTCGAGCAACTGAACACCCAGGGCTACTCCCGGGTCCGGGTCGACGGCGTGGTGTACCCGCTGACCGATCCGCCGAAGCTGAAGAAGCAGGAGAAGCACGACGTCGAGGTCGTGGTCGACCGCCTTGCCGTCAAGCCGAATTCCAAACAGCGCCTCACCGATTCGATCGAGACCGCGCTGCGGTTGGCCGACGGGATCGTCGTCCTCGACTTCGTGGATCGCGACGAGCACGCGCACGATCGCGAGCGGCGCTTCTCCGAGCGGCTGGCCTGCCCGAACGGGCATCCGCTCGACATCGAAGACCTGGAACCCCGGTCGTTCTCGTTCAACTCGCCCTATGGCGCGTGCCCGGATTGCACCGGCCTCGGCATCCGCAAGGAGGTCGATCCGGAACTGGTGGTGCCCGATCCGGCGCTGAGCCTGAACGAGGGTGCGATTGCGCCGTGGTCGCGCGGGCAGACCGCGGAGTACTTCACCCGGTTGCTGTCCGGGCTTGCCGAATCCGTCGGGTTCTCGATGGACACCGCGTGGGAAGACCTGCCGCTCAAGGCGCGCAAGGCGGTGCTGGAGGGCAGTTCCGACCAGGTGCACGTCTCCTACACCAATCGGTACGGGCGGAAGCGTTCGTACTACGCCGATTTCGAGGGCGTGATGCCGTTCCTGCAGCGGCGCATGGACAACACCGAGTCCGAGCAGATGAAGGAGCATTACGACGGGTACATGCGTGATGTGCCGTGCCCCGTCTGTGATGGCGCCCGGCTGCGGCCCGAGATCCTCGCGGTCACCATCAGTGCCGGTGGCGACAACAAGTCCATCGCCGATGTCAGTGATCTGTCGATCGGCGACTGCTCGGCGTTTCTGAACTCGCTCACGCTGGGGGAGCGGGAAGCGGCGATCGCGGGGCAGGTGCTGAAGGAAGTCCAAGCGCGCCTCGGGTTCCTGCTCGATGTCGGCCTGGAATATCTGACGCTGTCGCGCGCCGCTGCCACGCTGTCCGGCGGTGAAGCGCAGCGCATCCGGCTCGCGACCCAGATCGGTTCCGGGCTCGTCGGCGTGCTGTATGTGCTGGACGAGCCGTCCATCGGCCTGCATCAGCGGGACAACCGACGGCTCATCGAAACCCTCACGCGGCTGCGGAATCTCGGCAACACGCTGATCGTCGTCGAACACGACGAAGACACCATCCGCGCCTCCGACTGGGTGGTCGACATCGGCCCGCTGGCCGGTGAACACGGTGGGCGGGTCGTGCACAGCGGCCCGTACCAAGAGCTGCTCACCGATCCCGAATCCCTCACCGGCGCCTACCTTTCCGGTCGGGAACGGATCGAAGTGCCGATGGTGCGCCGGCCGATCAGCAAGAAGCGGCAGCTCACCGTGGTCGGAGCGACCGAGCACAACCTCAAAGGCATCGACGTCAGCTTCCCGCTCGGCGTGCTCACCGCGGTCACCGGTGTCTCCGGCTCCGGCAAATCGACCTTGGTGAACGACATTCTGGCGACGGTGCTCGCCAACAAGCTCAACGGTGCGCGGCAGGTACCCGGCAGGCACACCAGGATCAACGGCTTGGACAACCTGGACAAGCTCGTCCAGGTCGATCAGTCGCCGATCGGGCGCACCCCACGCTCCAACCCCGCCACCTACACCGGCGTCTTCGACAAGATCCGCACCCTGTTCGCCTCGACCACCGAGGCGAAGGTGCGCGGCTACCAGCCCGGCCGATTCTCGTTCAACGTCAAGGGCGGACGCTGCGAAGCCTGCTCCGGCGACGGCACGCTGAAGATCGAAATGAACTTCCTGCCGGACGTTTACGTCCCGTGCGAGGTCTGCCACGGTGCCCGCTACAACCGGGAAACCCTCGAAGTGCACTACAAGGGCAAGACCATCGCCGAGGTCCTCGACATGTCCATCGAGGAAGGCGCCGAATTCTTCGAGCCGATCAGCTCGATCCACCGCTACTTGAAGACATTGGTGGACGTGGGCCTCGGGTATGTGCGGCTCGGCCAGAGCGCGCCGACGTTATCCGGTGGTGAAGCACAGCGAGTCAAGTTGTCGGCGGAACTGCAGAAACGCTCCACCGGCCGTACCGTCTACATCCTCGACGAACCGACCACCGGACTGCACTTCGAAGACATCCGGAAGTTGCTCAAGGTGATCAACGGTTTGGTCGACAAAGGCAACACGGTGATCGTCATCGAACACAACCTGGACGTCATCAAGACCTCCGACTGGGTGATCGACATGGGCCCAGAGGGCGGTTCCGGCGGTGGAACCGTGGTCGCCGAAGGCACCCCGGAAGATGTTGCGGCGGTAGCGGAAAGCTACACCGGGCAGTTCCTCCGTGGGGCGCTGGACCAGCCTGCCGCATCGAAGGCGGTGAAGAAGGCTCCGGCGAAGAAGGCAACGGCGACGAAGGCGGCTACAAAGACGCCTGCGACGACGGCACCTGCCAAGAAGGCTCCGGCGAAGAAGGCGGCCAGTACGGCGGAAAAGCCGACCGAGGCACAGGTGGCGGCGAAGGCGGCCACGAAGCGGTTGTCCCGAAAGGCTGCTGCCCTTCGCTGATTGGGCTGTCACCACCGTCATGTCCCGTTCGGTGAGAAGCACTCTCACGAGTGGTACATGGTGGAGGCGACACGCCGTAAACGGCTCCACCATGTCCCGTTCGTGAACCTCCACCCGCGCGAACGGGACATGGCTGCACCAACTCTCGCGCCGGATCCACTCTGAGGTGGCAGGTCCTGCATCGGCGTGAGAGAAGTGGTTGTCGGCCCGTCGGCGTGAGAGAAGTGGTTGCCGAGGCTCGTTGGCGTGAGAGAAGTGGTTGCTGAACCTGATCGGTGTGAGAGAAGTGGTTGCGGCGCGTGTCGCGACACGCGCCAGTTCTCTCACGCCAACCCTTCAAGATCGATTTGAAGGTCTGCGAGCCGGACCACTGGCCGATGCCTCGGGGACGGCTGCGACCCCGTCGACGGTAGTCAAATGGTTGCTGATGCCCGTTGACGGGAGTCTTATGGTGGCAAGACCCGCCGAGAGGCCCACCATTGGACTCCCGTCAACTTCCCAAGATCACTTTCCCGCAAGATCTTTGGACCGAACCTTCAAGCCGTGTGCGAGGAACTTGGCGGAGCGCCGAGCCCTGGATCGACGGGAGAGAAATGGTTGCTACCCGTTG
>NZ_BDAY01000066.1 GCF_001612685.1 Nocardia altamirensis NBRC 108246 | reverse complement strand
AGGCTCGACGGGTGGTTGCACCGGCGCGGGCGGCGGCGGCACCGGGCCGGGATCTGGCCCTGGACCGGGCACGGCGAAATGGAAAGGCTTGGGCTGCAACAAGATTTCCGGCACGCCGAGCTGCGCTGCGAGGCCGGGCGGCGGCTCGGGCAGATCGGTGAGGTCGGGACACGGGCTGGTGCACGGGTTCGGCGGCAGCTCCATCGCCGTGCGGGTCGGCTCCGGTTCGGGTGGCTGCGGCGGCAAGACGGTGAGCACCGGATACGGGATCGGCACCTCGAGCGTCTTCGGCACCAGCGGTTCGTGCGTCGCCACCGGATCGGTGGCGCACGGCCCGGTGCCCGCCACTTCAGTGCCGGACGGTTCCGGCGCCGCGACGGCCGGTCGTTCGGCGCACAACACGGTGCCAACGCCGATCACGATCGCGCCCACCGCGGCCAGCATGCGCATGGCCATAGTCAACCCTTCGACATCCATCGCAGGACAACGCACCAGCGCGGCCGACCCTACCCGACCGGCCGTGGTCTGACTCGAAAGATTTTCGGTGTCGCAGGATAAATTCGCGGTCAAGGAAAATCACATCCCACAGCACCGGCATTTCGGCGCAGGATGGACAGCGTGAGTATTTCTTTGTTCCGGCGCGTGACACCCGCGATCGGTGCCGCGTGTCTCGTGGTCGGCGCCCTCAGCGTCGTCGCGCCGACCGCCACCGCCGATATCCCAACCGCCGTCGCCGTTTCCGCACGTCCCGACTCGATTCCGCCGTCCAACAGTGAGGACGGCAAGAAGGACAAGAAGAAGCGCAAGTTCTACACCGACTGCGACCAGGTCCGGGCCGAGACCGGCGGGCCGCTGCGGTTCGGTCAGCCCGGGTTCAACTCGTTCCTCGACAAGAACAACGACGGCGTCGCCTGCAACGAGTTCTGACCAATCCTGGCCTGCGGCAAGCGAAAGGTCGCCTACCTGACCGCCTGGAAGGTCAACATCGTTGCCCCGATGCGGATCTGGTCGCCGTCGGCGAGCAGCGCCCCGCTCTCGATGGGGTCGTCGTTGACGTACACGCCGTTGGCCGAGTGCAGGTCCTTGATCAACAGACCGGCCCGGCTCGGCATGATGTGCGCGTGATACCGGCTGGCCTTCGGGTCGTCGAGCACCAGATCGTTGTCGGTCATCCGGCCGATCCGCAAGCCGCCCTGCGCGATCGACACCACCCGGCCGTCGGGTAGTCGCAGCTGTCCGCTGCGCACCGCGCTCGGCGCCTCGGTGACCGTCTCGGTCATTGCCGCGGCCATCCGTTCGACCTGACGCAGTTCGACCGTGCTCAACGGTTCCTGCCGCAGCACCCGCTGTTCGAGCTCGATCAGCGCGGGGCCGGGATCGATGCCGAGCTCCTCGGCGAGCACCGCGCGGACCCGCCTGCACGCGTCGAGCGCGTCGGCTTGCCTGCCGGACAGGTACAGCGCAGTGATCAACTGACCCCACAGCGGCTCGCGCAGCGGCTGCTCGGTGGTCATCGAGACCAGCTCACCGATCACCGATGACGCACGCCCGCATGCGATTTCGGCGTCGATCCGGGCGGAGGCGACGAGCAGCCGCTCCTCGTCCATCGCGGTAGCGAACCCGTCGGCGAACTGCAACCCGGCCAGGTCGGCCAGCGCGCGCCCGCTCCATTCCCGCAGTGCGGCACCGAAAAGCTGGGACGCACCGTTGTGGTCGCCGATCTCGGCGGCCCTGGTCGCCGCCTCCCTGGTCGCCTCGAAACGCCCGAGATCGCAGGCTTCCTCGGCGACTTCGAGGCGATAGCCGGAGGATTCGGTGCGCAGCACCGCCGCCGGATCCACACCCGAATTACGCAGCGCCTTACGGATATTCGACACGAATACCTGCAGGCTTGCCGCGTAGGAATCGGGCGGATCCTCGTTCCACACCATGTCGGCCAGCGCGGCCGACGACACCGCACGCCGTCGATTCACGGTGAGCGCGGCGAGTAAAGCCCGCGGCTTGGGCCCGCCGACCGCCACCGGCTCACCGCCGACGAGCAACCGGACGGGCCCGAGCACGCGCACATCCAGACACATGAGCTGTCGAGCCCCCGGTGGGTTGTGATGGGTCAGGCGCTGATCGACCTTCCCGCGGACTTCAGATCATTGCACGCCTCGGTGACACGTGCGGCCATCGAGGTTTCCCCCTTCTTCAAGTAGCTGCGGGGGTCGTAAACCTTTTTGTTGCCGACCTCACCGTCGATCTTCAGCACACCGTCGTAGTTGGCGAACATGTGCGCCGCGATCGGCCGGGTGAAGGCGTACTGGGTGTCGGTGTCGACGTTCATCTTCACCACACCGAAGCGAAGCGAATCCTCGATCTCCGACTTCAGCGAGCCGGAACCACCGTGGAAGACGAAGTCGAACGGCTGCGCGTCCGCGCCGAGACCGAGCTTGGCCGCGGCCACCCGCTGTCCCTCGGCGAGCACCTCGGGCTTGAGCACCACGTTGCCCGGCTTGTACACACCGTGCACGTTGCCGAACGTTGCGGCGAGCAGATACCTGCCGTTCTCGCCTGCGCCGAGCGCGGCGATGGTCTTCTCGAAATCCTCGGGCGAGGTGTAGAGCTTGTCGTTGATCTCGGCCTCGACGCCGTCCTCTTCACCGCCGACCACACCGATCTCGACCTCGAGGATGATGTTGGCTTGCGCACAGGCCTTCAACAGCTCCTGCGCGATCTCCAGGTTCTCGTCGATCGGGATCGCCGAGCCGTCCCACATGTGCGACTGGAACAGCGGCGGCCGCCCGCCGTTCACCCGCTCCTGCGAGACCGCGATCAGCGGCCGGACGAAACCGTCCAGCTTGTCCTTCGGGCAGTGGTCGGTGTGCAGCGCGATGGTGATGTCGTACTTCGCGGCAACCACGTGCGCGAACTCGGCAAGCGCGACCGCACCGGTCACCATGTCCTTCACACCCTGGCCGGAGCCGAACTCCGCACCGCCGGTGGAGAACTGGATGATCCCGTCACTGCCCGCCTCCGCGAAACCCTTGATGGCCGCGTTGATCGTCTCCGAGGACGTGCAGTTGATAGCCGGGAAGGCGAAGGAGTGCGCTTTGGCCCGACCGAGCATCTCGGCGTAGACCTCCGGAGTCGCGATGGGCACAGTAAGACCTCCGTGTTTGTTGCGGCAAAGACCTATTTTGTCAGGCACCACCCTAAGACAGCAGTGTTTCTCCTGGTATCCAGGGAGGGGAACCAGGTGACCGCCGGGTAGTTTCGTGCACAGCAGGAGGATTCTCAGCGGAACCCGGTACTGTAGTGCCGGTAATTGCGCTGGCAGCTTCCGATGCGGTGGCAAGCGATCCGGCCGGCCGTAATCCAGAACAGGAGACCGCGTGATTCTGCTGGCAGCGACAGAATCGGTGACGACCAACCTCGCCCTGACGGAGTTGCTCGACCCGATGCACCTGCTCACGGAGACGTGGCTGAAGAACGCGGTGCTCCCGGCGATCCTGGTGATCGTCTTCATCGAGACCGGCCTGCTGTTCCCGATCCTGCCCGGCGACTCGCTGCTGTTCACCGGCGGTCTGCTGGCCGCGCAGCCGAATCCGCCGGTGTCGATCTGGTGGTTGCTTCCGCTCGTCACGCTGATCGCCTTCGTCGGTGACCAGTCCGGGTATTGGATCGGCCGCGGCATCGGGCCCGCGCTGTTCCACAAGGAAGACACTCGCTTCTTCAAGAAGCACTACGTCACCGAGACGCACGCGTTCTTCGAGAAGCACGGCCCGAAGACCATCATCCTGGCCAGGTTCGTGCCGATCGTGCGCACGTTCATGCCGGTGCTCGCCGGTGTCTCCAAGATGGACTACCGCAAGTTCGTCGCGTTCGACATCGTCGGCGCGATCCTCTGGGGTGGCGGCATCACGGTGCTCGGCTACTTCCTCGGCAACGTCGCTTTCATCCGCGACCACGTCGAGGCCATCTTCCTGCTCATCGTGTTCGTGTCGATCTTGCCCGGCATCATGGCGGTGGCGAAGAAGCTGCTCAATCGTGGCGCGCAGCAGCCTTCGGCCCAGCCAGAAGCCGAGCTGACCGCCGCGGCGAACGAGCCGACCCGCTGAGCTCGTGTTCGCGGCGTCCTCGCCCCTAGCTGTGGGCAGTTTTGATCCGCTGATGTCAGCGGGGCCCGCGCTCGTCTGGACAGTGGTGCTGACCTTTGTCTTTCTCGAGTGCGCGGTGATTCTCGGGCTCTTCCTGCCCGGTGACTCCATGCTGATCACTGCCGGCGTGGTGATGGCCTCGCACGCCTCCGGTGAGGCGCAGGTCTGGGCGCTGTCGATCGGCACGATGATCGCGGCGATCGCGGGCAACCAGGTCGGCTATGTCATCGGGAGCCGGACCGGGCACCGGCTGGTCGCCCGTAAGAACGGGCGCTACATCAACGCCAAGAACCTGCAGCGGGTCACCGAGTTGTTGCGGCGGCACGGGTTCGTCGCGGTGCTCATCGCCCGCTGGATTCCCTGGGTGCGCACGCTGTGCCCGACGGTCGCGGGCGCGGCCGGGATGGACCATCGCAAGTTCACCGTGGCCAGCACGATCGGCGCGATCCTGTGGGCGCCGGTGCTGCTGCTCATCGGGTATTACGCGGGCGGCTTCCTCGATCGGGTGCCGTGGCTGATGCCCATCGTGGTCGCCACGCTGGTGATCGGGTTGATCGTCGGCACCGTGCTCGGCATCAGGCACTACCGCCAGGAAATGGCCAAGCCCGCCGAGGATTTCGAGCTGGAGACGGTGCCGTTGAACATCGTCGACGCCGAAACCCGCACGGCGCGAGGCTGATACCGCCGCTCACAGCCCCGCGGCGCTGACCAGGTACGCGGCTTCCATCAACAGCCAGCCCGAAAGCTGCACCGACAGATCCCGTTCCGGCACCTTCGATGAGGTCACCGAGCCACCGACGGTGAATCGGCCAGCCCCGGCGCTGCCGCCGGGCAGCGTCGCAGGCTTACTCCAGTCGTGCCCGAACAGCGGCTCGCCCTCGACCTCCAGCCGGTTGGCCCACGCGGCCGACGCGGAGGCGCGCACGATCGCGGCCGCGGTCTTGCGATCGGCCTCCTGCTCGGGCTCGTCGCCGGGCAGCATCAGCGCGACCAGCGCGAGATAGCGGGCCAGGATGCCGTTGAACAGGCCGCCGTCCCCACCGCCGCCACCGTTGACGATGCCCCGGGTGGTCAGGTGCTCCTCGACCGCGGCGAGCAGTCGATGCACCCGCTGCCCGTGCCTCGGCTCACCGGTGTGCACCGCGAGCTCGGTCTCCACCCCGAGCACCACGCCCTGGCAGTAGGTGAACACCGGACGCTCGATCTCGCCGGACGGCAGGTGGATGCCGTCCAGGATCAGGCCGGTCTCCGGATCGCGGAGCGTCGCGTCGAGCCAGTCGGCCATCTCCTGGGCCCGCTGCTGCCGCCCGAGGCGCAGCAGCGCGATGGCAGCGGGACCGTTGGCAGGCGTGTTGTAGTAGTCGGAGGCGATGCGCCACGGCAGGCCGCCGCCGACCGCCGGGTTCCAGCCGTCGTACAGCGGGCGCTCCAGCGCGAGCAGGCCGCCACGCACCTCGGTGATGCCCTGGGTTCGCTCGGCCCGTTCCAAGGCGATGGCCAGCCAGGCCATGTCGTCGTAGTACCGGTTGGTCCAGCCGTTGATGTTGCGGATGCGGTGGGTGCGCGCGATCGTGGCGATCCGCCTGCGGCGCACCGGGGTCGGCACCCGATTGGCGGCGTCGACCGCACAGTCGATCAGGTGTGCCTGCCACCAGTAATGCCAGGTACCAAAGGCCCGTTCACGCTTGGTGGCAGGCCAGCCGACCACGCCCAATTCGGTGCCGGGTAGGGCCCATAACGCGCGCAGATGCCGGGACACGATCGCGGATTCCGCCATGTCGGCGCGCTCGGACCAGAGCGCGGGCGTCGCGTTCACGTCACGCCCGGCCTGCGCGCGCTCGCCAAGCGACCGCGGTGTCGCGTGCTGCGGGTCCTCGGCCTTCCGCGTGGTCATGGGTCAATGGTGCCAGCACCGCACGGATTTACGCGCCCGATTTGTTACTAAAGCGATGTGCATTTGTTCTCGCACCCTTCGCAGATATCCGATTTGCCCGGGCACGGGCTAGCCCTTGAGCCGCAACACCGCGAGTACCCGGCGGTGATGCGTGTCGGAAGGCGGCAGATCGAGTTTCGTGAAGATATTGCCGATGTGCTTTTCCACCGCCCGCTCGGTGACGGTGAGCGCACCGGCAATGGCGTTGTTGGACAGGCCCTGCGCCATCAGCTCCAGCACCTCCCGTTCGCGCGGGGTGAGCCGGGCCAGGGAATCCTGTTGGCGCGATGCTCCCATCAACTGGCTCACCACCTCCGGATCGAGTGCGGTGCCGCCGGTGGCGACACGATGCAGTGCGTCGATGAAATCGCCGACATCGGCGACCCTGTCCTTGAGCAGATACCCGACGCCACTCGCACCACCCGCGAGTAGTTCGGTGGCATACCGGGTTTCGACCCACTGCGAGAAGACGAGCACGCCCGTCATCGGGTACTTGCGGCGCAGCTCGATGGCGGCGAGCAGGCCCTCGTCGGTGAAGCTCGGCGGCATCCGCACGTCGACGACGGCGACGTCGGGGTTGTGCGTGCCGACCACATCGCTCAACGTGCTGGCGTCCCCGACCATCGCGACCACCTCGTGCCCGCGCTCGGCCAGCAGCCCGGCCAGGCCGTCGCGCAGGATCGCGCTGTCCTCGGCGATCACGATCCGCAGCGATTCGGTCATCGCGACCCTTCTTTCGGCAGCAGGATGGTCACCACGGTCGGTCCGCCGGTGGGGCTCTGCACGCTGAGCGTGCCGTCCACGGTGCGGGCCCGCGCGGCCAGGCCCGAAAGTCCGCTGCCCACCGCGATTCCGCCCTCGACGGGCGACACGGGGATGGCAGTCGGCGAAGCCGACGGGGTGGGTAAGCCAAGCACCCCGCCGATGCCGTTGTCCCGCACGGTGACCGAAATGGTCTGTGCATCGGTCGGCACCACCGACACCCAGGCGCGGGTGGCGTTCGCGTGCTTGACCACGTTGGTGAGCAGTTCGGCGACGGAGAAGTACGCGATCGCCTCGATCGCCGGGTTGGGGCGCTCTGGCAGGTGCACCCGCAGTTCCACCGGCACCGAACAGCGCGCGGCCAGCGTTTCCAGTGCCGGGCCGAGCCCGAGTTCCAGTGCGGGCGGATGGATTCCGCGCACCAGCTCACGCAGCTCGGTCAGCGCCTCCTTCGAGGAGGCGTGCGCGTCCGCGATCAGGTCACGCGGGTCGCCGCCGGCCGACAGCCGATCCTCGGCCCTGCCGAGCGCCATCGCGATGGTGACCAGCCGAGCCTGGGTGCCGTCGTGCAGATCCCGCTCCAGTCGCCGCAGCGTTGCGGTGGAATCGTCGACCGCGGCCTGCCTGCCCTGCTGCAACTCGATGATCCGCCGGTCACCCGTTGTCGCGCTCAGGCAGGCGATGGTGAGCAGCCGATGCAACCAGCACACAGCGCGCACCACCCATGGCAGCACGAAGCAGCCGATGACGCCGAGCGCGGCGAAGCCGAGCGCCCTCGGCCAGGTGTCGATGTAGTAGTCGCCGAACTGAGCCAGCGAATGATGTTCCACGCCTTGGGCATCGACGTTCATCGGCTGGAAGACCGCCCACGGGATCGGCGAGATCGCCACGAAAACGGTCATCGCGATCGCGATGAGCAGCAGCCAGCCGACGACGACCCCGAGCACCGCCTGCGCGAGCAGGAACAGCGCGGCCCGCCAGCTGGTGCGATCGGTGAATGCGCCTTTGACGAAGCCGACCAGGCCCGACGCAGGAGCGAACGGTGGCGGCGGCGTCACCGGGGTGCCGAGCAGGTCCTTGGCCAGTGCCCGGTAGATCCGCCCCCAGGTCCGGCCGCCGAGCAGGATCAGCGCCAGAATCGGCACGCCGACGATAGTGATCGATATCATCAGCCCGCCGCCCCAGCCGACATACATGTAGACGAGGGCGACGCAGCCGAGGACGAAAACCGTGAGGAGATAGACGAGTTCCTTCCAGAAGCGGGCCTGGAAGGGGGCGAGCAGAACGGCGCGGGCCACTCCGTCGGCGGACCGTCCGATTTTCTCGGTCGGCCGGTCGAGCACGAGGGTGGCTTCGGCGGGTGTCTCGGTCATGGCTCTCATGGTTGTCGGGGCGGCGGCGGTATTCGATGGAGCTGTCCGCCGAATGGGTGGTGTAGCCAGCTACACCAACTACCATCCTGCCCATGAACTACCCGCCGCAGCAGCCGCCCTACGGCTATTCAGCCTACGGACCGCCGCCGGACCATCCACAGGCCACCACCATTCTCATCATCGGCATCCTCGGCCTGGTGTTCTGCCAGATCCTCGGCCCGGTGGCCTGGGTCATGGGCAAGAAGGCGCTGAACGAGATCGACGCCTCCGGCGGCACCATCGGCGGCCGGACGAATGTCATGGTCGGCTACGTCTGCGGCATCATCAGCACCTGTCTGATCGTCGTCAGCCTGCTGTTCCTCGCGCTGTTCCTGGTGCTCGGCCTGGTCGGCGTCTTCGCGGGCACCACGAGCTCGAGCTACTGAGGACCGGACCGGTCGGTCGACGGCGAGACCGCCGGAATTAGCATCGGCGGAGTGAATCACCCAGTACCGGAGGCAGCGGAGCAGGACCAAGCGGGGCCGACCGAATGGGGCGAGCATCCGCACGGCGTCGGGCCGTGGGCGGACGAGCATGCCGAGCCGCCGCCGGACGATCCGCGGCTCGACCAGGAACTGCTGGCCACGGGTGATCGGCGCAACGTCGTCGACGCCTACCGGTACTGGACTCGCGAGGCGATCGTCGCCGATATCGATCGGCGACGGCACCCGTTCCACGTCGCCATCGAGAACTTCGGGCACGACGCCAACATCGGCACCGTGGTGCGCACCGCGAACGCCTTCGCGGCCGCGGCAGTGCACATCGTCGGCCGCAAACGCTGGAATCGGCGCGGTGCCATGGTGACCGACCGCTATCAGCACATCGAGCACCATGCGAGCATCACCGAGTTGCTCGAGTTCGCGGTGCGCGAAGGGCTCACCGTGGTCGCCGTGGACAACGTGCCCGGCTCGGTCCCGCTGGAAACGGCCGAGCTGCCCCGGGACTGCCTGCTGCTGTTCGGGCAGGAAGGCCCCGGCGTCACCGAGCACGCGAAAGACGCGGCGGCCATGACGGTTTCGATCGCGCAGTTCGGCTCGACGCGCAGCATCAATGCCGGTGTCGCCGCAGGCATCGCCATGCACGCCTGGGTGCGCCAGCACGCCGATCCCGCCACCGCCTGGTAGCCCGATCTACACCCGTCCGTGCTGCGCGCGGCCTATTCTGGAGATCGGACAGTCGCCAGGTGGAGGCTGGTATGGATCACGGGCGGATTCTTCGCACGGTACTCGGGGTGACGGCCGGGTACCTGGTAGTGCTCGGTCTCTGGCTGGGTTGGCTGCTGCCACACACGCCGCCGGGCACGGTGCCCTATCAGATCGCCGCGCTGGTCGGCCTGTTCGGCTCCTGCGTCGGCATCGGGATGATGCTGGCGGCGCGGCCCTCCAAGGCGGATCGGCGGCTGTGGCGCGACGGCCTGGAAGGCTGGGCCACGGTGCAGGGCGTGCACCCGCTGGAACGAACCGACCACCACACCGAACTGACCGAACTCGACCTGGAGCTGACCGTCCCCGGCTCCGAAAGCTACCGCGGAACAATCGTTTTCGACGTCACCCCAGCAGACAAGCCCCGGCTCGCGGTCGGCGAAACGATCTCGATCCGCGTCGACCCGACCAACCGCGACCGCATCATCGTCGTGCTGTGACCACGCAACCACACCTCGCCGCGCGGGGTAGCTGACGTCGCAGGCTGTTTCCATGTGGGAGACTTGCCGCGAGCGACGCCTTAGTGGGGAGGAGGAAGCGATGACTGTCGAAATGCACTGGCCGGATCATCTGCTGACCCTGGCGGACTGGATCGCTCTGCCGGAGGACAACAGCCGTAGTTACGAGCTTGTCGAGGGGGTTCTGGTCGTGTCGCCGAGGCCGGTATCGATGCATCAACGCGCGGTTTGGCGATTCGCGGCTCAACTCGAACCACAGCTCCCTGCGACTCATGGCGTGCTCGCCGAAGCCGAGCTGGTGATCGACCCCGGTCCGCCATCGACGGTCCGAGTGCCTGACGTGCTGGCCGTAACCGCTGCCGGAATCGACGAGAATCTCGCGCGCTGGCAACCCGCCGACGTGCTATTGGCGGTGGAGATACTTTCTGTCGGTTCCAAACGCACCGACCAGGTCACCAAGTTCGCTGAGTACGCCGAGGTCGGCATCCAGTACTACTGGCTCGTCGATCTCGACGAGCCAGTAAGTCTCACGGCGTATCACCTCATCGACGGCGAGTACGAGTTGGTCGGTGAGCGGTCCGGCCGCATCGCCCTCGACCTGGCCGGAACACCGATAGAAATCGACCTGGCAGCACTCATCAGTGGACGGGCCGTGCATTAAGGGCCTGCGCCGATAGGCCCGGCACGATTGGGGTCACTGCGCGGCAGAACCATCGAGTGCTCTGACGCAATCCGCACTTCATCTCAATTGTCGACCGGAACAACAGCTTTCACGTGTGCGTGGGGGTCGGCGAGGAGGAATTGGGCGGCGGCGTAGGTGGTCAGGATGACTGCCTCGGTGAGGTGGCGTGATCGGTCGCTGCGCGCGAAGATGCGGCGTAGCACGATGAGTCCGTCGGAGGCGGTGAACAGGAGGGCGCCGAGACCGAGGCGGCTGCGTGGGTCGGTGTCGGGGATGTTGAGGCCCGCAACGGTTTTCGCGTTGGGGGCGAGATCGGGGTCGGAGGCGAGCAAGGCGGCGGTGCCGAGTGTCGCGCCGTAGGCGGTCAATGGAACGGCCACCGCGGGGGCTTTCGCCCGCAGCAGCCCGGCCGCGCCGAGCCAGGCGAGCAGCCGTGGCGCCGCGATGTCGGTGCGCGGCCTGGCGCCTTGGCGCCACCACAGCGCCGAATACCCGGCCTGCATCACCGCGAACGAGGACGCACCGGCGATCAGTCGCCGGTCGTTGTCGGGATCGATGAGCAGCACATCACCGACAGTCGCCGCGCCGAGCGCGCCGAGTAGCACGGTCCGATCAGTCGGGTCGAGCGCACTGCCCTCGGTGACCACATCGGCCGCGAGCAGCGGCATCAGCAGCGGTTTCGCGAGCCACTGAAGCTTCTCGCGACCGGTCAGCGCACCGAAGACGGTGACTGCCGCGGCCGCGAGAAATCCGGTGCGAAACGGTCTATTCGACGGCATCGACAGCAAAGCTGGCCTCGGCGGGCGCGGGCGGCAACGTGACCACCTGGCCCGCATAACTCAGGCCTGCACCGAATCCGAGCAGCAACGCTGTTTGACCGCCCTTGGCCTTTCCGGTCACCAGCATCTCTTCCATCGCGAGCGGAATAGAGGCGGCGGAGGTGTTTCCGGTGTTCTCGATGTCGTTGGCCACCGGGACGTCATCGGCGAGCCCGAGATTCTTCTTCATCAATTCATTGATGCGGGCGTTGGCCTGGTGCGGAATGAACACCTCGATGTCCTCCTTGGACACCCCGGACACCTCGAGCGCGGTGGACAGCGCCCGCGGCAAAGTCACCGCCGCCCAGCGGAACACCCGGGGGCCCTCCATCCGCAGCGACATCCGGCCGATCGGCTCGATCGCCGGGTCGGTGCCCTGCAACGCCTGCGCCTTCTCCATGTAGGTCAGGAAGTCGACATCCTGGGCGATGGCACTCGCGTTTTCGCCGTCGCTGCCCCACACCGTCGGGGAGATGCCGTTCTCCTCGCTCGGCCCGACCACCACCGCGCCCGCGCCGTCACCGAAGATCATCGCGGTGCCCCGGTCGGTCGGGTCGAGGCCGACCGTCATCGTTTCCGCGCCGATCAGCAGCACGTATTCGGTCGACCCTGCCCGGATCAGGTCCGCGGCCACGCCGAGGCCGTAGCCGAAACCACCGCAGCCGGAGGTCAGGTCGAAGGCGGCGATCCCGTTCAGTCCGAGGTCGTTTGCGACTTTGGGTGCACCGTGCGGGGTCAGCATGAGCCAGCTGGAGGTGGCCAGGATCAGGGTGCCGATCTTGGACCGGTCGATGCCGCTGTTGACGATCGCGCGCTCGCCGGCGGCTGCGGCGATCGACTGCAGCGTCTCGTCGCCGCTGATCCACCTGCGGTTGCGAACACCGGTCCGGTCGTAGATCCACTCCGGGGTGGAATCGAGGACCTTGCACACCTCTTCATTACTGACCACTCGCTCGGGGCGGTAGGCACCGATACCGAGCATCGCAACATTGTCGCGATTCTTATTGACTGCAATGCTCACCACTGGTGCTCACACAACCCTTCGCCTTCGAAGAACTTGACCAATGCCCAGGTTATCCCAGGGCCAAATCCTTCAAGCCGAGGATCGACCGGTACTCGAGTCCCTCGGCGGCGATCACCTGATCGGCGCCGGTCTCCCGGTCGACCACGGTGGCGACGCCGACCACGGTCGCGCCCGCGTCCCGCAGCGCGCGCACCGCGGTGAGCGGGGAGTTTCCGGTGGTCGTCGTGTCCTCGACGACCAGCACCCGCTTGCCGACGATGTCCGGGCCTTCGATCTGGCGCTGCATGCCGTGTGCCTTCGCCGCTTTGCGCACCACGAAGGCGTCGATCGGCCTGCCCGGCGCGTGCATGACCGCGAACGCGACCGGGTCGGCGCCCATGGTCAGCCCGCCGACGGCGTCGAAGTCCCAGTCCGCGACCAGGTCGCGCAGCAGCTTGCCGATGAGCGGTCCGGCGCTGTGGTGCAGAGTCGCGCGGCGCAGGTCGACGTAGTAGTCGGCCTCCTTGCCCGACGACAGGGTCACCCTGCCGTGGACCACCGCGAGCTCGCGCACCAGCGCGGCCAATCTGTCTCGGTCGGAGCCGGCCGCGGTGCCCAGTGCCGACTCATTGGTGGTTGCCTCGTCGATCATTCCTAAGTCCTTCCGCGCGTGTTGAACAGGCCGCGATTCAGTCGGGCCGCCAGGGTTCGCGGGATCATTCCGGCGACGGTAGTAAGCGCTTTGTACTGCACACCGGGCACACTGAGCACCCGGCCCTTCTCCAGATCACTCAGGGAACCGGCAACTACCTGGTCGACACTCAGCCACAATGCTTTCGGCAGCGACGAGGTATCGATACCGGCTCGCTCATGGAATTCGGTGTGGACGAATCCCGGGCACAGGGCCTGGACCCGGACACCTGTTCCGGCCAGTCCACCTGCCAACCCTTCCGTGAAGGATACGACGTAGGCCTTGGCCGCCGAGTACGTCGATCCCCGCCCAGGAATCACCCCGGCAACACTGGCGAGGTTGACGACCGATCCCTTGGCCGCGGCGATCATAGACGGCAACGCGGCCCGGGTGAACTGCACCACGGCGGTGATGTTGACATCGACTTCTTCTTGCAGCTGCGCAGGCGACAGTGTCCAGAACTCGCCCGCATGTCTGAATCCCGCGTTGTTGACCAGGAATTCGACGCCGTCGGTCAGTCTGGCCGCCACCCGCTCACGGTCCTGCGCCGACCTCAGGTCGGTGACGAGCAACTCGGAGCGGGTGCCGAAGCGACGCTCGAGTACCTCGGCGAGGGTGCCGAGCCGTTCCGCGTCCCTGGCGACGAGCACCAGGTCGTAGCCGAGTGAGGCGAGTCGCATCGCGTAGCCGTGGCCGATGCCGGAGGTGGGTCCGGTGATCAACGCCACCGGGCGGGTGGCGCCGGGCAGCCGAGAAGAAGGGTGATCATTCATCTGCGCTCGATCGGTCGGAATGCTGCGACGGTCCCGGCGCAGCCGGTCACTGCGGCACAGGTCCCTGATACGGACGGAAGCCTGGATGGAACGGACCACCGGGCGGGTCGGCCGCGTTGTCGTCCTCGCGCGGCGCCTGGCCGCGGTCGGGTTCGTCGGGCCAGTCCGCATCGGGTCGGTCGTCGCGCGGCGCGTACGGCTCGCGCTGCTCCCGAATCCGTTGCTCGCGCGCGGGCGACCAGTCGTCGTCCGGTGCCCACTCTTCGCGCGGCTCGGGCGACCAGGTGTCCTCGGGCCTGTGGTCCTCGCGCGCCCTTGCCCGCGCGTCCGGGACGACGGCGAGCGAGGGACGACGCGGCGGTTCGGGTTCGTCGGGCGCCGATTGCGGTGCGCGGTCGTCGAATTCGTCGTCGTAGCGCTGTCCGGCGAACGGGTCGTACTCGTCGTCCTCGCCCAGCCGCGGCGCCTGCACCCTGGCCGCGCCGACGGGCTCATCCAGGTCGTCGTCGGACTCGTCGGCCCGCTGCCGACCGCGCGGGCGCGGCCTGCCGGGATCGTGTCCGCCGTTGTCGAAGCGCGGCTCGCTCACCGGCGGCAGCACGTGCAGCAGGCCGGACAGGCGGAGCACCGCGTCGATCGAGGTCTCCCAGTCCCGCGAGGCGGTGCCGACAGACAGCATGCCCAGCGTCCAGTTGCCCTCGCTCCAGAGCATCTGCACGGTGTCGGGCAGCGTCTCGATGAACGCGACCATGCGCTGATCCACTGCGTGCCTGGCGATTTCCGGGTTGGTCGCGAACACCACCCGGTCGCCGATGGCGCCGAGCAGTTCGAGATCGGCGTCCTTCGGCGGCGATGCGGTCTTGAGCCGCATGTCGACATCGATGTCCGAGCCGATCTGGCGGCGCACCGCGATCAGCGTCGCGGAGTCCTCCAGATCGAACAGCACGAACTTCTCGCCCTTGCGAATTCCGGAGACCACATCGACCGCGGACAGATAGCCGAGCTTGGCGAGCGCACCGCGCCGCCAGGTCGAGGGGAGCGCAGGCTCCACCGATACATACGTATAGCCCTGGGATTTCGCCCAGACCTGCCGCGCGTGACCGGTGCGCTGTCGCTGAATCCGATCGAAATACAGCAGTACGATCGCACCCACGAGTGCGATCGCCGCCAGGCCGAACCACATTGCCGTCATCGCCGTCTAGCTTAATGGGAGCGGCGGGACGGAGCCCGACATTGACCCCGCGCCGGGCCGCGCACCGCCCGGGCAACGCAGGGCGGGGCCCGCACGATGTTCGCGGATCGAGTCGTTCATCGCGGGCCACTCGGCAGCGACGTGCTGATGATGACCTTGGCCTGCACCGAGCCATCGGGTGCCTTGTCGCCCTGGACCAGCACGATGTCGCCTGCGGGCAGATCGGAAACCTTGGTGCCGGACACCGAGATCACCTGGGTGTTCGCGTCGGTGTGCACGGTGACCGTCGCACCGAGCAGCGTGTTGATGGTGAGCGTTCCGCCGTTGTTGGCGGTGATGGTGCCCATGGTCGCACCGAGACTGTCGATGTCGCCGAGGCCGGGGATGCTCGGCGTGCCGCTCGGGCGGGGCTGGCCGGTGCGCGGGGTGCCGGGGGTCGGTTGGCGCGCGGTCGGGAATGCCGAGGTGCTCGCGGCCGTGGTCGACGACGAATCATTGCCGCTGAGCAGGACTCCCGCAATCACACCAACCACCGCGACCAGTGCGACGCTGGCTAGGCCGAGCGCGATCCACAACCCGGTGTTGCGCCGCGGCCGCTCCGGCGGCGCGTCCTGTGGCATGCCGGGTGGGACCGGACCGCCCGGCGCAGCCCCTTGCCACTCATTGCCGTAGGCGCCCTCGTACGCACCCCATTGATGGTCAGCGGGCGGAAACTCGCGGGTCGCGTTCAACGGCGGTGACCACGGCTCGAACTGCTCGGTCGCCGGATACGCCGAGGGCGCGCCCGACCCGTACGCCTCGGAATACTCCGTGGTGTGCGGCGGCTGCTCGAACCCGGACTTGCCCGCCAGGTACTCGGTCGGCGCATCCTCCGGCCGCTGTCCCCACGGATCGTTCGGGTTGGTCATGGACTCCAGGTTAGGCGGCCCGGGCGCTGCGGTCAGGTAGACGACGCTCTGCGCCGGATACCGCGCGCGCCATGGTCCACCTCGGTGCTCTGTCGCATAAACGCCGCACGGGGCCGCGCCCGGACGCCGCCGACGCGGTGTCGGCAGCCGACGCAGCGCAGCGCGCCGACGCATCGTTCCCGCGAAGGGATCGAACGCCGACGCGCCGCGTCTGGCCCGACTTACTTGCCGACGATGAGCCCGTCACCGTCCGGCACGGTGCTCACCTTGACCGTGTCGCCGTCGGTAATCTCGCCTGCCAGTATCTCTTTGGCCAGCGTGTCACCGATCGCCTGCTGGATCAGCCTGCGCAGCGGGCGCGCACCGTAGACCGGGTCGTACCCGCGCACCGCAAGCCAGAACCGCGCCGAATCGCTGACGTCCAGCTTCAGCCTGCGTTGCGACAGCCGCTTCTGCAGCTGGTCGAGCTGGATGTCGACGATGCTTTCCAGCTGCTCCTCGTCGAGCGGGTGGAACATCACCACGTCGTCGAGGCGGTTGAGGAACTCCGGCTTGAAGGCCGAACGCACCGCGTTCATCACGAACTCGCGCTCGCCACCGGCACCCAGATTCGAGGTCAGGATGAGGATGGTGTTGCGGAAGTCCACCGTGCGGCCCTGGCCGTCGGTGAGCCGTCCCTCGTCGAGCACGGCGAGCAGGATGTCGAACACATCCGGGTGCGCCTTCTCGATCTCGTCGAACAGCACCACCGTGTACGGCCTGCGCCGCACCGCCTCGGTGAGCTGGCCGCCCTGGTCGTAGCCGATGTAGCCGGGCGGGGCACCGACCAGGCGAGCCACCGCGTGCTTCTCGCTGTACTCGCTCATGTCGATCCGGACCATGGCGCGTTCGTCGTCGAACAGGAAGTCCGCCAACGCTTTTGCCAGCTCCGTCTTACCGACACCGGTCGGGCCGACGAACAGGAACGAGCCGGTCGGCCGGTTCGGGTCCGCGACGCCGGCCCGCGCCCGGCGCACCGCGTCGGACACCGCCTGCACCGCCTCGGTCTGGCCGACCACGCGCTTGCCGAGCTCGTCTTCCATCCGCAGCAGCTTCTGGGTTTCGCCCTCGAGCAGCCTGCCGACCGGGATGCCGGTCCACGAACCGACCACCTCGGCGATGTCGTCGGGTCCGACCTCCTCCTTCAGCATCACGTCGCCGTCACCGGCGACCTTCGACACCTGCTCGGCCTCGCTGAGCTGCTTCTCCAAATCGGGGATGTCCTTGTACCGCAGCTTGGAGACCGTCTCCAGGTCGCCGTCCCGGTCGGCCCTTTCCTCCTCGCCGCGCAGAGATTCCAGTTCCTTCTTGAGGACCTGGACCTGGTCGATCGCCTTCTTCTCGTTCTGCCAGCGGGTGGTCAGCTGGTTGAGTTTCTCTCTGGCGTCGGCCAATTCGGCGCGCAGCTTCTCCAGCCGCTGCTTGGAGGCGTCGTCGGTCTCCTTGCTCAGCGCGAGCTCTTCGATCTCCAGGCGGCGCACCGCGCGCTCGATCTGATCGATTTCCACTGGGCGGGAGTCGATTTCCATCTTCAACCGCGATGCCGACTCGTCGACCAGGTCGATCGCCTTGTCCGGCAGGAACCGAGAGGTGATGTAGCGGTCGCTGAGGGTCGCCGCGGCGACCAGCGCGGAGTCGGTGATGCGCACGCCGTGGTGGTTCTCGTAGCGCTCCTTGAGGCCACGCAGGATGCCGATGGTGTCCTCCACCGACGGCTCACCGACGAACACCTGCTGGAACCGGCGTTCCAGGGCGGCGTCCTTCTCGATGTGTTTGCGGTATTCCTCCAGCGTGGTCGCGCCGACCAGGCGCAGCTCACCGCGGGCGAGCATGGGCTTGATCATGTTGCCCGCGTCCATCGCGGATTCGCCGGTGGCACCGGCGCCGACGATGGTGTGCAGCTCATCGATGAACGTGATGATCTGTCCCGCACTGTTTTTGATGTCTTCCAGCACGGCCTTGAGCCGCTCTTCGAACTCACCGCGATACTTCGCGCCCGCGACCATCGCGCCGAGGTCGAGCGAGACAACGGACTTGCCGCGCAACGATTCCGGGACGTCGCCTGCGACGATGCGCTGGGCGAGACCCTCGACGATCGCGGTCTTGCCGACGCCGGGCTCGCCGATGAGCACCGGGTTGTTCTTGGTGCGGCGGCTCAAAACCTGGACGACGCGCCGGATTTCGGTGTCCCGGCCGATCACCGGGTCGAGCGTGCCCGCACGGGCGAGTTCGGTGAGGTTGGTGGAGTACTTCTCCAACGCCTGGTAGCTGGCCTCGGGATCGGGGCTGGTCACCCGCGCACTGCCGCGCACGGTGGTGAACGCCTCGCGCAATGCCTCAGCGGTCGCGCCGTACTTCAGCAGCAGCTGCGACACATCGGAATCGCCGCTGGCCAGGCCGACGAGCACATGCTCGGTCGAGATGTATTCGTCACCCAACTCGGCGGCAAGGCGCTGTGCGGTGTTGAGGGCGGCCAGCACCTCGCGGCCGAATTGCGGTGCGGTGGTGGCGCCGGTCGCGCGCGGCAGCCGCTCGACGATGTCGTTGGCCTCGCCTCGCACGGATACCGGGTCGACGCCGACGGCCTTGAGCAGCGGGGCGGCGATGCCGTCGGTTTGATCCAGCAACGCCACCAGCAAATGCGCAGGACGAACCTCAGGGTTGCCCGCGGCGGAGGCCGCCTGCTGGGCGGCGGCCAGGGCCGCCTGGGTCTTGGTGGTGGGATTGAACGAGTCCACGAATCACCTTCCTACTTGTCGATGTCGACGGCGCCGGAGCCTGGTTCCGCGCGAAGTCCCGCGCGGTTCCGTGCCGTTCTCTACGTCCAACGTCCGAAAGGTTGAGTCTGTTCCACTCAAGTCTAGATAACAGTATCGCGTAGCGATTCGATGGGGGGTGGTGGCCGGGTGACGGGTGGGCTCGCTGTCCCCGTGAACGCTACCGCCGCGACACCCTGCCAATGCGATGAATCACGGCGTCCATGAGGTATGGATGCATACGATGGCCCATGCCGTTAGTTGATGCATCACTCTTCAGCCCGATTCAAGGAGCGAATGGATGCGCGCGATTGTCGTTCGGAAGTTCGGAGCCACCCCCGAGTTGATCGACATGCCGGTCCCCGAGGTAGGCCCAGGCACCGTCCGGGTGCAACTCGAAGCGGCAGGGGTCAATCCGTTCGACGCGAAGCTGGCCGACGGCATCCTGGACGGCAAACTGCCGCACGACTTTCCGATGATCCTCGGGGTGGACGGCGCGGGCACCATCGCCTCGGTCGGGCCTGGCGTCAACCGGTTCGCCGTCGGCGATCGGGTGGTCGGGAAGTTCCTCGGCTCGCCCGTCGGCCACGGCAGCTTCGCCGAATTCGCGGTGATCCCGGAGGACGGCACGCTGGTGCACATCCCCGAAGGCGTGCCGACCGTGACGGCCGCGGCGCTACCCATCGCGGGCATCACCGCACAGGACCTCGTCGACGCCACCGGGATCGAGCCGGGGCAGACCGTGCTCATCGTCGGCGCCACCGGCGGCGTCGGCTCGTTCCTCGTCCAACTCGCGAATATCGCGGGCGCACAGGTCATCGCGACCGCCCGCGGCTCGGTCGCCGATCAGATGACCAGGCTCGGCGCGGCCGAGACCGTCGACTACACCTCGGGCCCGATTCGCGAGCAGGTCGCTGCCGCGCATCCCGACGGCATCGACGTCCTCTTCGACCTGGTCAGTCCGCCGGAGGTGCTCGCGGAGCTGACCGGCCTCGTCCGCGACGGCGGCACCGTCTACTCCACCATCTGGGCCGCGGACGAAGCGGCGCTGCAGGCGCGGGGCCTGCGCGGCGGCAACATCGAATCCAAGGGCGGCGCATCGGAGTTGGCCCGCCTCCTCGACCGGGTCGCCGAGGGTGATGTGGTGGTTCCGATCGACGCCACCGTCCCCCTCGCCGACGGGCCGGCAGTCATCGGCGCCCCCGGCGCCCGCGGCAAAACCGTCCTCGCCATCTGAGCCGAACCCGGGCCGCGAGCCCGCTCCGACATCGCCAGGTGACCTCGGCGGCATGGCCGCAACACCTGGTGTTTGCCCACCGATTACCGTTTGGCCCGGTCTTCAGGGACATACCCACACGACCACGGGATTTTCGGGGATACTGGTCGGCGGAGGACCGCCGGTTACGGGTACGTCCCCGGGCAGAACTGAGGGAAAGGAAGCTCCACGTCGTGGATGCGCGTTCGGCTGCGCTGGTCCGCGCCAACTTCCGGTCGGTGATCGAGGCACCGAACGGACCCGAGCGGTTGGTCAGTGCGTTCTACGGTCATTTGTTCGCCGAGAACCCACAACTGCGCGAACTCTTTCCGCCTGCGATGGACATGCAGGCGAAACGGATCGCCACGGCGATCCAGTATGTGCTCGATCATCTCGAGGACTGGGGACGGGCGCAGAAGTTCCTCGAGCAACTGGCTCGCGACCACCGCAAGTACGGGGTCGACGCGGCGCACTACGACGCCGCAGGCCGGGCGCTGCTCGCTGCCTTCCGCGCCTACAACGGCGCGGCCTGGCATCGCGGCCTGGAGGAAGGCTGGCGCGACATCACCATCCTGATCTCCGCGTCCATGGCGATCGGCGCGAATTCCGATAAGTCCCAGCCGTACTGGGAGGCGACCGTGGTCGGCCACCGCAGGGTGCTGGAAGACCTGGCCATCGTTCGGCTGCAATCGGAGAGCCCGATCCCCTATCAGGCCGGGCAGTACGTGCCGCTCACGGTGCCGCAGCGGCCCAAGATGTGGCGCTACTTCTCGCCGGCGATCCCCGCGAACCCGTACGGCGAGATCGAGTTCCACATCCGCAAGATCCGCGGCGGCTGGGTGAGCCCCGCCATCGTCAACGAGACCAGGGTCGGTGACCGCTGGCAGATCGCGGGACCGCTCGGCGGTCTGCACGTCGACCGGGACAGCGGGCGCGACGTCCTGATGATCGGCGCAGGCACCGGCATCGCGCCGCTGCGCGCCCAGCTGATCGAGATGGGGCAGCGCGGCATCAACCCGCGCGTGCACTTCTTCATCGGCGGCCGCTACCCCTGCGATCTCTACGACGTGGAGAACATGTGGCAGCTCTCGCAGAGCAACCCGTGGCTCACCATCGTCCCGGTCTGCGAACAGAAGACCAATCCGTGGTGGTATCCGCATCCGCCGCAGGAAGAGCCGTACGGCATGCATCGCCGGTTGATCGGTAACCTGGGCGCGGTGGTCGCGAGCTTCGGCGCCTGGGCGGACCGACAGATCCAGATCGCCGGGTCGGCGAAGATGATCGCGGACACCCGCCGTGCGTTGATCGCGGTCGGTACTCCGGAGCACATCATCAGCTCCGACCCTGTGTGACGAAGGAGGCCCACGATGGGGGACCCGAGTGCACTCGGCAATGGTGCACAACACCAGCCCGAGTGGACCGCGACGGTAGTCGGACACCACCGAATCCGTCATGACCTTGCGGTGATCCGCCTGATCGGCGAGTTCGTCCCGTTTCTCGCCGGGCAGTCCGTCGAGGTGACGGTGCCGCAGCAGGCGAGCATGCGGCGCAGGCTGTCCCCGGCGCTGCCGCCGTCGCTGGACGGCAAGCTGGAATTCCATGTGCGCACGGTGCCAGGCGGGTGGTGCAGCGGGTCCATCGTCGCCGACACCAGGCCCGGCGACGAGTGGACGATCCGCGCGCCGCAAGGCACCTTCGCGATCGACCCGGCGGGCGACGACGTGGTGATGGTCGCGGGCGGCACCGGCCTTGCCCCGCTGCGGGCGCAGATCCTCGACCTGACGCGCGTGCCGGATCCGCCGCACACCTATCTCTTCTTCGGCGGCAAGACCCCGCGCGATCTGTACGCCGAGGACATGCTCTACCTGCTGTCCGGGGAACTGCCGTGGCTGACGGTGATTCCGGTCGTCGAGAGTCCGGACGATCCCGGCTGGATCGATGAGTGGTACGAGCGCAGCCGCGTGGACATCACCTTCCCGCCGGACGAGGTGCTGTTCGGCACCCTCGCCGATGTGATGGCGTCGCACGGCGCGTTCGACAGCCATCAGGTGCTGGTGTGCGGCTCCCCCGCCATGGTCCGCGCGACCGTCGATCGGTTGCTCGCCAACGGAACTCCACCGGAGCGCATCCAATTCGAAGGTATGTGAGCTGATCCGCTGACCGGAAATCCGGCCGCGATGCAGGGCGCGGCCGGATTCCGGGTGTCCGGGATAACGGGAGGGGTCGACATCCCGGACCGTCGGTCAGAACAGCGGGTCGTGGCGGATGTTCTTGGTGAGCGTCCCCGCGGCCATCAGGCGGAACTTGGTGGTCTGCACCATCGATGGCGAGCCGACGATCTGGACGTCCCGGTCGGCCCAGGCGCCGAAGCTGGCGACCACCTTGCCGATCTGCCCGGTCAGCCGCGGCTCCAGGCCGCGCCAGACCTGCTCGGGTTCGCCGGAATCGGTGTACCACCAAGGGTTTTCGTCGTGCTCGGTGACCGGTGTCACGGTCAACCAGCGGTGCGCAACGGCCAGGGTGGACAGCGTTTCCAGGTCGTACAGATCGCACGGGTGATGCCCGCCGACGAACAGGTGCACCTTCGGGTTGGTCCGTCGCTGCGCCATCGCCATCAGCTGAGCGCGCAGCGGCGCTATGCCGGTGCCGCAGCCGACCATCAACATCTTGCGCTTGGCGTTGCGCGGGATGCCGAGGCCGCCGAGCGGCGCACCGAGCAGCCACTGATCGCCGACGACGGTGTGGCCGACGATGGCGGAGCTGACCCAGCCGCCGAGCACGCTACGGATGTGAAACTCGATCTCCCCGTTGGCATTTGCGGGCACGGCGGGCGACAGGTAGCGCCACATCCGCGGCCGGGACGGTATCTGCACGCTCAGGTACTGGCCTGCGGCGTACTGCATCGGCTGATCGAGTTGCAACCGCACCACGGTCAGATTGCGTAGCACCGCACGGCGTTCCACCACGGTCCCGGTCCACACCGCCGGCGTCGTTTCCTTCTCCGCGGCGCCGATCATGGTCTCCCCGATGATCTTCAGGCCGTCGTCCCAGGCTCGGTCGACCTCGTCGGTCCACATCTCGGTGCCCGCGTAGTTCCGCATCGCGGCCTTCAGCGAGACCGCGACCGCCGTGTAATGCGCAGGCTGCACACCGTATTTGCGATGGTCACGCCCGAGTTGCGCAAGGAACGGTAGAAGCTTGTTCGGCTCCTCGAGCCGGTCCAATGCGTAGGAGATGGCTTTGACCAGGCGATCTCGCTGTGCGTCCATGGCTGCTGGAAAAAAATCGCGGACTTGGGGGTAGTCGGTGAATAGGATCGAGTAGAACGATCTCGCTAATTTCTCCGGCCCCCCTTCCTCCGCAGCAACCGCCTTGAACGTGGTTCTGATCAAAGCGACAGTCCGCGAATCCATTTGTGTCACAACCCCATTTCGCACTCGAACACAAACCGTGCCGGCGAGTGAGGTGCTGCGGGACACTCGTCAGCAGCCGTTGCCGAGAAGTGTAGGCGAGGTTAGCCAGGAGTGGAATCCTCCGTTTAAACAACAAGCCTGTAATTCCCTCAAAACGAGGGCACTCAGCGCGAAACGCCGACGAAACAGACTGAAAGACGGTAAAAATCGACGAAATCAGTCGCAAGAACACTGATTTTGCAAGACTCGTTCTGAAATTCTCACGCTACCAAGGGCTCTGGAGCGACCACAGGGCAACATCCCATGATCGCAAGCGGACTCCGCCGGACAATCGACAGCGATCGAGCAGCAGGGGCGCGCAACAAAATATGACAAGTCAGCGGTCCGGAAAAGCAGCCGCGATAAGTGTTGTCACACACTAAGTACCGGCATACCGTCAGCAAACGTGCCGAACGGTCTGCTGGAGACGACTTCGGGCCCCCGATCTCGGATCATGATCAACAATGCCGAGGCCAGGGGCCCGAGGAATAGCCAGCTGTATTCAATTGTGTTGCGCGAGTGCCGATCGATCACATATTCCGGCGATTGCGCGGTTGCCAGACCACCAGCGCGGTGCTGCGCTGCGGCGGGGAAAGATCGGGCCGATAGCCCGCCCGCATCCGGTCCAGCTCGGCCGCCAGCTCGGCCACCCGCTGCTGCAGTTCCTCGACCTGATTGGTGAGTTCGATGATGCGCTTGATGCCCGCCAGGTTGACGCCCTCGTCCTGAGACAGCCGCTGCACCTCGCGCAGCAGCTCGACGTCCCTGGTCGAGTAGCGTCGCCCGCCGCCCGAAGTGCGTTGTGGCGTAACCAGTCCCAGTCGGTCATAGGTGCGCAGTGTCTGCGCGTGCATGCCCGCGAGTTGGGCCGCCACCGAGATCATGAAGAACTCGGCACGCGACTGCTTCGGATCATTGGACATCAAGCACCTGCCCATCCTGCCCGTGGATCGAATCCGCTGGCCTTCTCCGCCTCCGCGTAGCGTCGCAGCGCGTCGGCGGCATTGTCATCCAACTTCTGTGGCACCGCGACCTTGACGGTGACCAGCAGGTCACCGGCGCCGCCGCCGCGCTTGGGCACGCCGCGACCGCGCACCCGCAGGATGCGGCCGTCCGCGGTGCCAGGCGGCACCTTGACGCCGACGCGCCCCTCCAGGGTAGGCACGGAAACCGTTGTCCCGAGCACTAATTCGCTGTAACTGACCGGCAGCACCAGGGTCAGGTCGTCGCCGTTGCGGCCGAAAACCTTGTCCTGGCTGACGTGCACGCTGACGAACAGGTCGCCCGACGGCGCGCCACGCAGGCCCGCCTCACCCTGACCGGCCAGCCGAATCCGCTGTCCGTCGCTGACTCCCGGCGGAATCCGCACGGTGATGGTGCGCGTGCGGTTCTGGATGCCGCTGCCGTGGCAGTCGACGCACGGGTCGTCGATGATCGAGCCGGTGCCCCGGCAGTCATCGCACGGCTCGCTGAAGCCGAACGCGCCCTGGTTGCGGCTGATGATGCCGGTGCCGTTGCAGTTCGGGCAGACCCGAGGGCTGGTGCCCGGCTTCGCGCCGCTGCCGTGACACGTGGTGCACGGCGACGGACTGGTCATCCGCAGCGGAACGGTGACGCCCTGCGCGGCCTCCCGGAAACCGAGGGTCGTCTCGGTCTCCACATCGGCCCCGCGCCGCGGGCGGCTCGCGGTGCGCGTGCCGCCCCGGTTGAACAGCCCACCGAGCAGGTCACCGAGGCCACCGTCGCCGGCATTGGCGCCGCCGAAGATGTCACCGATGTTGAAGTCCTGCGAAAAGCCGCCGCCGGCACCGGGCGTGAAGCCGCCACGCGGATATCCGCCACCCGCGAACAGCTTTCGGGTGTCGTCGTATTCCTTGCGCTTGGCCGGATCCGACAGCACCGCGTGCGCTTCGCTGACGGTCTTGAACCGCTCCTCGGCCTTGGCATCGCCGGGGTTGGCGTCCGGATGCAAGTCGCGAGCGAGCTTGCGGTACGCCTTCTTGATCTCGTCTTGCGAGGCGCTGGAGGAGACACCCAGCTCCTTGTAGAAGTCCTTTTCGATCCACTCCCGCTGACTCACCGGATATCTCCTCCTCTCGCAGTATTAGTGTTTGTTCGCGCCGGCATCAGCATCCGATGCCTCTGGCTGGTCCGCACCCGCCTGCTCGGCCGGCTTCCGCTCGTCGCCGACCAGGTCGGCCACGCCATCGGTTACCCCGACGAGCGCGTGCCGAAGCACCCGATCGCCGAACCGATAGCCCTTGCGCATGACGATGCCGATCACCGGGTCGTGCCCGGAGCCCTCGTGCTGCACGGCCTCGTGCAGCGTCGGGTCGAAAGGCTCACCCGCGGAACCGAATTCCTCCAGTCCCTGCTTCTGCAGCGCGGCGGCCAGCTTGTCGGCCACCGACTTCAGCGGGCCCGCATCCAGGTCGCCGTGTGCCCGTGCCCGATCGAGATCGTCGAGCACGCCGAGCAATTCGGTGACAACGGCGGCCTTGGCGGTGTCGATCGCGGTCTTGCGGTCGCGTTCGACCCGACGCCGGTAGTTCGCGTACTCCGCGGTCAGTCGCTGCAGGTCGGCGGTGCGCTCGGCCAGCTCGACGCTTGCGGTGTCGGCTGGCGCCGCCGCGGCGGCTTCGGCACCGTTCCCGGCATCAGGCCCCGCGGCGGCGTCGGCCGCCGCGGGCTCCCTGATCTCGCCGGTCTCCGGATCGATCTTGCGATTGTCCACGAAGGTGATCGGCTCTTGTTCGGAGTTGCTCACTTCTTCTCCGTGTCGACCGGCTCGTCCACAACCTCGGCGTCGACGACCTGGTCGTCGGCGTCGGACGCGGCGGATCCGTTGCTCGACGCGGCGGCATCGTTGGCCGACGACTCGTAGATCGCCTGACCGAGGGCCTGCGACTCGGTCGCCAGCTTCTCGACGGCCGCCTTGACCGCGGCGATGTCGGTGCCCTTGAGCGCCTCGTTCGCCTCGGCGATGGCCGCCTCCACCTTGGACTTGATGTCCGCGGGGACCTTGTCCTCGTTCTCCTTGATGAACTTCTCGGTCTGGTGCACCAGCGACTCGGCCTGGTTGCGGGTCTCGGCCTCCTCGCGGCGGGCCTTGTCCTCGGCGGCGTGCGCCTCGGCGTCCTTCACCATCCGGTCGATCTCCTCCTTGGACAGGCCGGAGCCGTCCTGGATCTTGATCGTGTTCTCCTTGCCGGTGCCCTTGTCCTTCGCGGTCACGTGCACGATGCCGTTGGCATCGATGTCGAAGGTGACCTCGATCTGCGGCACGCCACGCGGGGCAGGCGGGATGCCGGTCAGCTCGAACGAACCGAGCAGCTTGTTGTGCGAGGCGATTTCGCGCTCACCCTGGAAGACCTGGATCTGCACGGACGGCTGGTTGTCGTCGGCCGTGGTGAAGGTCTCCGACCGCTTGGTCGGGATGGTGGTGTTGCGCTCGATGAGCTTGGTCATCACGCCGCCCTTGGTCTCGATGCCCAGCGACAGCGGGGTGACATCGAGCAGCAGGACGTCCTTGACCTCACCCTTGAGCACGCCGGCCTGCAGCGCGGCGCCGACGGCGACGACCTCGTCCGGGTTCACGCCCTTGTTCGGCTCGCGGCCACCGGTCAGTTCCTTGACCAGGTCGGAGACGGCGGGCATGCGGGTGGAGCCACCGACGAGCACGACGTGGTCGATGTCGGCCACGTTGATGCCCGCGTCCTTGATCACGGACTGGAACGGCGCGCGGGTGCGGTCGAGCAGGTCCGAGGTGATCTTCTGGAACTCGGCGCGGGTCAGCTGCTCGTCGAGGAACAGCGGGTTCTTGTCGGCGTCGACGGTGATGTAGGGCAGGTTGATCGAGGTGCTCTGCGAGGAGCTCAGCTCGATCTTGGCCTTCTCCGCAGCCTCACGCAGGCGCTGCATGGCCATCTTGTCCTTGGTCAGGTCGATACCAGCGCTGGCCTTGAACTTGTCGACCAGCCAGGAGACGACGCGCTCGTCCCAGTCGTCACCACCGAGGTGGTTGTCACCGGAGGTCGCGCGGACCTCGACGACGCCCTCGCCGATTTCCAGCAGCGAGACGTCGAAGGTGCCGCCACCGAGGTCGAAGACCAGGATGGTCTGTTCCTTGTCGCCCTTGTCCAGGCCGTACGCCAGCGCCGCCGCGGTGGGCTCGTTGACGATGCGCAGCACGTTCAGGCCCGCGATCTGACCGGCTTCCTTCGTGGCCTGCCGCTGGGCATCCTCGAAGTACGCGGGCACGGTGATGACCGCGTCGGTGATCTCCTCACCGAGGTAGGCCTCGGCGTCGCGCTTCAGCTTCATCAGCGTGCGCGCGCTGATCTCCTGCGGGGTGTACTTCTTGCCGTCGATCTCGACGTTCCAGTCGGTGCCGATGTGGCGCTTGACCGAGCGGATGGTGCGGTCGACGTTGGTGACGGCCTGGTTCTTGGCCGGCTGACCGACCAGCACTTCGCCGTTCTTCGCGAATGCGACGATCGACGGGGTAGTGCGCGATCCTTCCGAGTTGGCGACGACGACCGGCTCTCCGCCTTCGAGTACGGCGACGACCGAGTTCGTGGTCCCGAGGTCGATTCCGACCGCACGAGCCATTGTTGTTCCTCCTAATTTGACGTACCTACATGTGTCGATGCTGGGCGAATGCCGCCCGGCTGCCCAGGATGCGTCTTCCATCCTGTGCCGCGAGACCTCGCCCCAAGCACCTCACGGAGCACGGTCCCAGCAACGCTGAGCGTGGTCGGCTCAATCCTGCCCCCAGATACCTCCGGGCGTCAACTCAAACTTGAGTGATCCACGCTCAATCTTGTCTTCCAGCTCAACGGACGTGCGGCGCGAATGATTCCCGAACGCCGAAAGAATCTCGGCGATCGCGCTCCGCGCGGCGCATGGACCGGTTTCGGATGGATCCGGCAGGAGCAAGCGACTGTCGAGCACACCGCGTTCCGGGCCGTGCTGCGGTGTGGCCGATCACCGATACCGGTGCTGCTTCCATGATGCAATGGCACGCGCGGGCGCGAGCCCGATCGAGAGGAGTTGCAGTGTCGGCGAAGACGCGGTCGTGGTGGGGTTGGGGCAATGTCGAGGACGCCGTCGACGGCGCGGAGCGGGCGGCACTGACGACCAGGGTCGCGGCGATCCTGCCCGGAGCCGATCTGACCGCCCACGAGCCGCCCTCGATCGGCTCGCTGGCGTTGCCGGAACCTCGGATCGCCGCGCCGGACGCGCTTGCCGCAGTGGTGTCCACCGATCCCGCCGATCGGGCGGCGCACGCTCACGGGCAGGCCTTCCGTGATGTGGTGCGCAACCTCCTCGGAGACGTGCAGACTCCACCGGACCTCGTCGTCCGGCCGCGCACCGAAGCCGATGTCGTCGATGTGCTCGATTGGGCGAGCCGCGCGAACATCGCCGTGATCCCGTTCGGTGGTGGCACTTCCGTGGTCGGCGGGATAGAGCCGCGTCTCGACGGCGACTTCGCCGGTGCGGTGAGCCTCGATCTCGGTGCGCTCGATCAGGTACTCGAGGTCGATCGCACCAGTCGGGCGGCGCGGATCCAAGCGGGTGTGTTCGGGCCAGCGCTGGAAGACCAACTGCGGGAATCCGGGCTGACCCTGCGGCATTTTCCGCAGTCGTTCGAGTTCTCCACGCTCGGTGGGTGGCTGGCCACGCGGGCCGGTGGGCACTTCGCGACGCTCTATACCCACATCGATGATCTGGTCGAGTCGATGCGGGTGGTTACCCCCGCAGGTGTCAGTGCATCGCGCAGGCTGCCCGGCTCGGGTGCCGGGCCATCGCCGGACCGGATGTTCCTCGGTTCCGAAGGCACGCTCGGCGTGATCACCGAAGCCTGGATGCGGCTGCAGGATCGGCCGCGCTGGCGCGCAACGGCTTCCGTGCACTTCGACGACTACGACCGTGCGGTGACCGCGACCCGCACGATCGCCCAGTCCGGGCTGTATCCGACCAACTGCCGTCTGCTCGACCCGGCCGAGGCGTTTCTCAACGCGGGGGCCGCGACCTCGGGTGGCGTGCTGGTGCTCGGGTTCGAGTCCGCGGACCATCCGACGCGGGTCTGGCTGGAGCGGGCCGTCGAGATCGCCGTCGAATACGGTGGCAAGCTGCCGGAACCCGTGCGCTACACCGATTCCGAGACCAGCGTGCACACCGGCGGCACCGCCGACACGTGGCGCTCGTCGTTCCTGCGCATGCCGTACCAGCGCGATGCTCTTGCCGCGCAATCGATGATCACCGAGACGTTCGAAACCGCCTGCACCTGGGACACATTCGATGCGCTCAAGTCCGCGGTGACCACCGCGGCCAACGACGCGATCCGTGCGGTGGGCGCGCAGGGCGTCGTCACCTGCCGCTTCACCCATGTCTATCCGGACGGTCCTGCGCCTTACTTCGGCATCTACGCCGCGGGACGCTGGGGCAGCACCGTCGCGCAGTGGGACGAGATCAAATCCGCTGTCTCCGAAGCGCTCTCGGCCAATGGCGGCACGATCACCCATCATCACGCGGTCGGCAGGGACCATCGGCCCTGGTACGACCGCCAACGTCCGGAGCCCTTCGCACTGGCGCTGCGCGCGAGCAAATCCGCACTCGACCCCGCAGGAATCCTGAACCCGGGAGTACTCCTGTGACAGACGCGACGGCTTAAATGGACATTCTGATCATCGGCCGCAGCCGCAACACCGTCGACACCGCCACCGCGCAGATCCGGGCGCACGGGTTCACCGCCGAAGGCGTCATCGCCGACCAGGACGCGCTCGCGGCGCTCGATACCGGGGAGTTCGGCACCCTGCTGATCGGCGGTGGGGTGGAACGGGTTTCGCGTGAACTGTTGAAGCAGCGGGCAGCACGGAACGGCGTCGCGGTGATCGAGGCCAGGCGCCATGGGCGCGACATCGACACCTATCTTCAGGAAGTCGTCTACCCGGCGTTGCGCGAGCGACCATGACGAGGCGGGCCGGAGCCACCGCTCCGGCCCGCCCCGCTCGGATCACACTCGCGCGAGCTGCTCCACCCTCGGCTCGGACACGGGAATCACGGTGCGGCGCAGGCCCGCCGCCGCGACAGCGGCCGCCAGGACCGCGGCAACGACCGGCACGATCAAAGCGACGCGCAGACCGTCGATCCCCAGCTTGCCCGCGTCGACCGCGGCGACGTTCACGGCCGTCACGACCGAGATGCCGAGGGCCGCGCCGAATTGGATTGCCGTGTAGAGCAACCCGCCCGCCAGACCGTGCTCTGCCTCGGCGACGCCGTCGGTCGCCGCGATGGTCAGCGGGCCGTAGACGAGGGCGAATGCCACGGCGAGCAGCAGCATCGTCGGCAGGATCGCGATGTAGGCCCGGTCGAGCCCGGACGGCAGGAACAGCACGTAGGCGAGCGCAGCGAAGATCGCACCGCCGAGAATCACCCGCACATTGCCGAACTTGCGCACCAGCCACGGCGTCACCAACGGCGCGAGGATGGCGTCCAAACCCATCACCGCCATGGCGAGACCGGTTGCCACCGTGCTCCAACCGCGCAGTTCCTGGAAGTACAGCGTGACAAGGAACTGGAAGCCCATGAACGAGCCGATGAACAGCACCGCAACCAGATTGGTGCGCACCAGTGCCGCCGAGCGCAGGATGCCGAGCCGGACCAGCGGTGCCGCGGCGCGCCGTTCGTTCAGCACGAACAAGGCCAGCAGCGCGAGACCACCGGCGAAGGTCGCCGCGGTCAGCGCCGGACCGTTGCCAGGATGTTCCAGCCGCACGACACCGTAGACGAGCAGCAGCATCGCGCCGGTCACCCCGAGCGCGCCGAGCACGTCGAAGCCGCCCCGAACACGTTCCGGCACACCGGAATCCCGGACCAGCGCGATCGCGGCCGCCAGCAGCACCGCGGAGACCAGCACCGGAACGAAGAACACCCAGCGCCAGCCGAGCGCGGTCAGCAAGCCGCCGACCACCATGCCGAGCGAGAAGCCGCCCGCCCCGATACCCGCGTAGAACATCAGCGCCCGGTCGCGCACCCTGCCCTCGGCGAAGTTGGTGGTGATCAACGAAAGTCCCGCCGGCGCAAGGAATGCGGCAGCGACGCCGGTGACGAAACGGGCGGTCAACAGCATCCACCCATTGGTGGCGAAGCCGCCGAGTCCGGAGAACAGCAGGAACACCGTCATCCAGAACAGGAACATCCGCCTGCGACCGAGCAGGTCGGCGGCGCGACCGCCGAGCAGCACGAAACCGCCGTAGCCGAGCACGTAGGCCGACACCACGCCGCTGAGCATCCCGGTGGACAAGCCGAACTCGGCGCGGATCGAGGGCAGCGCCACATTGAGCATCGCGACGTCGATGCCCTCCAGGAATATCGCGCCGCACAACACCGCGAGCACCGCCCAGGCGCGGCCGGACATCTCCGTGAAGACCTCGGCGGCGGCTCTGGATTTCACCATTACGACTCCCCAAACAGATAGGTTCCCCATAGTGGGGTCGGTTACTACTTGATACCGAGGGAAAGTTTCCGGCAGAATCAACGGCTATGGAAGACGGCACTTTGGAGTCACCCGGGTACTGCGGGGATACCGACTCCGACTACGACATTCGTCAGTGGGACGCCCGCGCAGACTGCGAGGTGCGCCAGATCCTCGATCGCATCGCCGACAAATGGTCGCTGCTGGCGATCGCGCTGCTCGATCAATGCAGCATGCGGTTCACCGAGCTGAAGCGCGAGATCGACGGCGTGAGCCAGCGGATGCTCACCCGCACGCTGCGCCAGCTCGAACGCGACGGACTGGTCGAGCGGACCGTATATCCGACGGTGCCGCCGCGGGTGGACTACGCGCTGACCCCACTCGGCGCCAGCCTGCACACCACCATCAAGGCCCTGGTCACCTGGACCGAGAATCATCAGAACGAAATCGCTTCCGCGCGTTTTGCCTACGATCGGCGCACGGCCGAGGAAGCGGCGTTGGCCGCCGCGAACGCCTGACTCCGCACCCGGGTTTCGGGTCTCCCGCTCGGCACGCGCAGTAGGGTTGGCCCGGAGCGGCGGGCAGGCGTAGGCGCCCGCCGCGTGCCGCCGAGTCGAGGAGTTCGCCATGCGGGCAGCCGTCGTCACCAACACGAAATTCGAGGTCGCCGACCTGCCGACGCCGGTGCCCGGCCGCGGGCAGGTGCTGATCAACGTAACCCGGTGCGGCATCTGCGGTTCCGACCTGCATGCCCGCCTGCACGCGGACCAGCTCGCCGACCTCGCCACCGCCGCCGGATACGACGGATTCATGCGGTCGGACCAGAGCGTGGTGCTCGGACACGAATTCAGCGGCGAAGTAGTCGATTACGGACCCGGCTGCCGCAGGCGCTGGAAGCCGGGCACCCCGGTGGTAGCGCTGCCGATCCTGCGGAACGGCAAGAAGTCGGAGATGACCGGCCTGTCCACCGCGGCGCCCGGCGCATACGCCGAGCAGGTCGTTGTTCAGGAATCAATGACCATGCCGGTCCCCAACGGGCTGTCCGCCGAGCACGCCGCGCTCACCGAACCCATGGCGGTGGCCTGGCACGCGATCCGCCGCGGCCGGGTCGGCAAGGGGCAGACCGCCTTCGTGATCGGTTGCGGCCCCATCGGTTTGGCCGTGATCAGCATGCTGAAGGCCGCGGGCGTGCGCACCGTCATCGCCAGTGACTTCTCCCCACGCCGCCGCGAACTCGCCACCGCGTGCGGCGCCGACGTCGTCGTCGATCCCGCCACTGATTCGCCGTGGACCGCAAACCCGAAACCCGGCCGGATCACCACAGTCACCGACATTCTCGACCTCGGCTTCGAGACCATGGACCGGCTTCGCCGCGTCCCGAACCTGCCGTGGTGGTACGTCTTCCGTCTCGCGCACACGCTGAACGCGGGCCCCGCAGGCCCGGCCATCTTCGAATGCGTCGGCGTGCCAGGCATTCTCGATCAGATCCTGACCGCGGCGCCCCCACGCTCCCAGGTGATCGTCGTCGGCGTCTGCATGGAACCCGACCGCATCCACCCCGCCACCGCCATCAACAAGGAAATCGACCTCCGCTTCGTCCTCGGCTACGACCCAGGCGAATTCCGCGACACCCTCCACATGCTCGCCAACGGCAAGGTCGACCCCGCCCCCTTGATCACCGCCACCGTGGGCCTGGACGGCATCGACAACGCCTTCACCACCCTCGCCACCCCCACCCACCACGCCAAAATCCTCATAGACCCCACCAGCCCCACCACAACCCCCTAACCCACCCCACCACCCGATCGCATAGCGGTCGCCGTCGGCGTGGTCAGGCAGGGTGACGGGCAGGTCTGGGTTGGGCGGATGCGTAAGACGGGTGACTTAGGCGAGCGCGCTAGGATCTTGCGCATGGGAAATCGGGAGGATCTGCTGGCGGGGGCGCGGCGTTGTTTGTTCGAGAAGGGTTATGCGCGGACCACGGTGCGCGATATCGCGGCGGCGGCGGGCGGGGTCAGTATGGCGGCCATCGGGTATCACTTCGGGTCCAAAGAGGCGTTGTTGAATGAGGCGCTCGCCGAGGCGAATCGGGAATGGGGGGCGGAACTCGAACGCGCGCTGGACGATGCGGCGCAACCCGGCGCGACCCCGCTGGACCGGTTTGCCACGAACTGGCAGGCGGTCATCGATTCGATCGGCGCCCATCGCGGTCTGTGGGCCGCCACCTTCGACACCCTCGCGCAAGCAGGCCACGATCCCAAAACACGAGACCAGTTGGCGGACAAGCTCACTGAGGCGCGTGGCGGCCTGGCCCGCCTCTTCGAGCACCTCGATGAAGCGGATACCGCGCAAGGCCGCGCGGTCGGCGCCCTCTACCAGGCGTTGCTGACCGGAGTGGCCGCCCAGTACTTGATCGACCCCGACCATGCGCCGACCGGCGCCGAGTTGGCGGCGGCACTACGCACGATCACCGGGTAATCGACCTACTCGGGCAACAATTCGAGCGTGCCTTCCGCGCTGCGGGCCGCAGTCAGGCAGGCCGTCGCGGTGAACTGGTCGGCGAGCGGATGGCGCGCGCGTGCCCGCCACTTGCGCACCGCGGCAAGGGCTTCGGCCCGCTGCACCGAGGGTGCGGCCTCGACAGGAAGCCCGAGACGCAGATGCGGCGCAATGCCCGACCCACCGATGATCCGGTGCAGCTCCGCGAGATCCGCGGGCGGCAGCGCCAATTCATCGGTGCGCAGCCTGCCGAGCAGGCGAAGTTCGACAAACCCGTGCACGTCGGCGAGCAGGGTGCGCACCCTCGGCAGCAGTGCATCCGCCTCGCTGCCGCGATACGCGGTCAGCACCCGCGCAAGCGCGGTGAGGGCAGAGTGCGCCTTGAGTTGATCAGCGCGCTGGCCGAATTGGACGTCGAGCACCGAGCGGAGCTCGTCCACCCCGCTCCGGTTGGTCAATTCCGCGGCAAGCGTGGCGGAATCGCGCACGCCGAGCCGAATCAACGTGACCGCCATCCGGATACCGAACAAGCCGAATCGCTCCGCGAGCTGCGACCTGGTCTCAGGCGCCACCGGCAGCGCGATATCGGGTCGCGCAAAGCGATCCGCGGAAAGCAGCGCCGTGCTCAACTCGTCGACCGGGACACCGGCCAGCGCCTCGAACGCCGCATACTCCTGCTGACGCAGCGTCGCCGCCGCATAGGCGAGCAGCCCAGCCACCGGAATCACCGCCTGGCACAACCCTGTTCGCTCCAACTCGCCGGCGAAACGGGTCGCGACGTCACGCGCCGAATGCAAGGCGTCGATGCGACCGGCGCCGATCTCATCGGCCCTGGACACCACGCCGACCACGCCGAGCGGTCCGGACAGATCCGAAGCACCCGGCGCCGCGCCGACCCGTTCGAGGAAGCGGACATCGGCCGCGTCGAGCCTACGCAGCAAATACACCACGGCATCCGCGCCGGGGATCGCGATGTTCTCCTCGGCCTGCTCGACATCTACACCGGGAGTGAGCAATCGGGCGGTGCGCTGCGATACCTCGCGCGACAACGAGGAGGTGCCCGGCGTATCGATGATCGTCGTGTGCGCGAGTGCCGCGGCAGGCCACTCGACTTCGAGATGGTCGACCTCGCGCGCCGCAGGCGCATTCCACCGCAACCGGTCCAGATCGAAGGTGAGCCCGTGCGTGCCACTGCCGCGACGCACCGCCACATTCGCGCGTGCGCCGTCCGGCGCGTGCGCCGTCACGCTCGGCGTCGATCCGTAGCGGTACCAGGTGACCACCCTGGTGCACTCGGTCGCGTCGGTCGGTGCGATGTCCTGTCCGACAAGGGAATTCAGCAGCGTCGACTTGCCTGCCTTCAGTGATCCGGCCAACGCGACGCGCAGCGGTTGATCCAACCGGCTCGCGCAGTCGGCGAGCAACGCCCGCGGCCTCGGCTCGCTCGCCAACGCCGCCCGTGCCGCGCCGACCAGCCGATGTGCCTCGGCAACAATCCCTGGCGCCGCGCCGACCTCACGATTCACGAAACCACCGTACCGACGGTGCCGCCAGGCAGTGCCGCCTGCATCGCCTCGGCGTATCTGGCCAATTCCGCGACCACCCGCACCTGCCGCTCCAACACCGTGCCCCGTTCGGCGCGGCGCGCGTTCGCCATGGTCGCCGCCTCCTGCGCCGCCCGCAACGACTCGTCGATGGACCGCAGGCTTCGTTCGGCAACGCCCGCGTAGTGGTCGCGCAGCGCGCGATGGATCCGGTGCAGCCGGTCCTTGGACTCCTTGCCCGTCTGGAACGCGACATCGTCGACGAACCGGCGGACCGCGACCTTCGCCTCGTTCCGGCGCCGGGCCAGCCTGGCCTGCTTGTCGTCGCGGAAAGCCTTGCTGCCCACCACAAGTCCGGCACCGAGCGAGATGGGGTTGAGCAGCGCGAGTCCGGCGAAGGTGCTGGCAAGCCCGACCATCAGCACGCCGCCGTACGACCCGCGCATGCCGACCAGGAGCTTGCTGCCGAAGCCGATATCGGGTTCCAGCTCGGCAAGGGTGGTCGCGGCGGCCGGACTGCCGTCGGCGTCCGACCGGACATCCGGCAGCTCGACCGCGCCGACCTCCGTGAAATGTTCGGCCACCCGCTCAGCGAGCTGGAGGGCGCGAGCGTGCGTCCACAGCAGGTTGTCGCCGATCGCGGTGTCGATGGTGCCGGTGAGATAGTCGGCGATCCGGTCCCAATGCCGGCCGGGATCATGCTCGTCGATCCACTCCTCGGTGGTTCTGGCGATGCCGCGCAACCTATCTCGCAGATCGTGGTCGACATCGCCTGCCAGGTCGGTGATGCCGTCGGCCAGGGTCTGCTGCCAGGCGGCGGTGCGCCGGTGCAGTTCCTCGGCCGACGCGCGGGCAGCCTGGAGTTCTCCGACCGCAGCGGCGCCGCGCGCCGGATCGCGCACCGCGACCAACTCGCTGCCCAGCGCCAACGCCAAATGTTCGGCGACGGAACGGATATCGCGGGCCACCGCGGCGCGGGTGGCGAGCTGATCGCGCGCCACCACCTGATCACGCAGGAATTGGTAGAGCACGCCGAACCCGGACTCCGCGCCGAGCTGCTGATCCTGCAGCCGCAGCGCGTGGCTGCGCAGCAGCGCGGACACCGCGATCATCGGCAGGTCCAAACCTGCGGCGGCCAAGTGGCGACGATCCGCTTCGTACACCTGCCGCCAGTGCGGATACAGATCGGTCTTGGTCACCAAGAGTGCGACGGTGGGGCACAATTCGCGGATCTGGCGAAGGAAGGCCAGCTCCGGCTCGGTGAGTTCGGTGGACGCGTCGGAGACGACCAGCACCGCGTCCGCGGTCGGCACCATCCCCAACACAGTTGACGCATAAGAGCTTCCGTGCCCGCCGACACCCGGGGTGTCGACAAGGACGATGCCGTCGGCGAGCAAAGGGTTGGGCAGCTCGATTTCCAGCCGCACGATCCGTCTGCCCTGCGCCAGCGGGGATCGTGCGGTGATCGTGCCGATCTCGTTGATCGGCACCGGAACTCGGGTGCCCTCGCCGACGGCATCGCCCGGACCAGCGAGCACCAGCTCGGCCTTCGGTTCATGGCCGTAGGCAAGCAGGGTGGTGATCGTGGTGGTCACGTCGTCACCCACCGGGCAGATATCGAGGTTCAGCAGCGCGTTGACGAAACGGCTCTTGCCCTGATCGAGCTGACCGGCGATGACAATGCGCCGCCGCGGGTCACGGACCCGGTCGGCCGCCGCTTCCAGGCGGCCGACCAGATCGTTGCGACCAGCGGCTTGCGCCGCCGCGATGGTTTCGCCCAGCACCGAGAGCAGGGGGACACCCTTGGGCGTGGCAGTCGATGCGGGGCTCTCCATCGCGGCGGGAACCTCTTTCCGTGAAGCAGGGACGGTGTTCGATGCGGCGTCGCTGTGTCAGTGCAGCATCGCGTCGCCGGTGAGGTCCGTGCCAGCCGTGCCTGCCAGGCTCGTGTCCGCGTGCGTATCGGCGAACAGCCCGGTGTCGCCGTGCAGTCCGGCAGTACTGTCCAGGCCCGATCCGAACGCACTGGAAACATCCAGTGACGACCAGGTGCTGGCAGTGGATCCAATATCACCGCCGATCCCGGCCCCGGTGTCCACCGCTCCGTGCGCGGCGCCACCGAGGCCGGCCGCAGCATCCACCGCACCGTGGGTCGCACCGCCGAGGCTGGCCGACGTATCCACCGCACCATGCGTTGCACCGCCGAGGCTGCCCGACGTATCCACCGCACCGCTGGCGGTGCCGCCGAGGTTCGCCGCAGCATCTACCGCACCGTGCGTCGCACCGCCGAGCGAGCCCGAGAGACCGGTGTCGACACTGCCGTGCCCGGTACCACCGAACGAACCGCCAAGTCCCGCACCGGTATCCACCGCTCCACCGATACCTGTGGACAACCCGCCACCGATCCCGGTAGCGGCACCGATCCCGGTCGACAGCCCGGTCTCGAGCCCGGTTGTCGCGTGCGCCCCGGCATCGACGGCACCGCCGAGACCGGTCTCCAAACCGGTCCCCACCTGCGCACCGAGATCGGCCGCGCCTTGGAGCCCGGTCGACAGCCCACCGCTCAGACCGGCACCGGCATCCGCAGCAGCACCAACGCCTGCGCTGATCCCGCCACCGACACCGCTGGACAACCCGGTCTCCAAGCCGGAACCGAGCTGCGCTCCGGCACTGAGCGAACTATCCACACTGGTCCCCAGTTCGGCACCAACCTGCGCACCGGTGTTCAGCGCACCACCCACACCGGTAGCCAAACCACCGCCGAGATCAGCACCCGCACCAACAGCAGCACCGAGCCCAGCAGTGAGACCGGTCTCCAAACCAGCAGTCGCCTGCGCCGCCGAACTCACCGCGCCACCAACAGATGTGGACAAATCACCACCAACACCGATACCGGTACCGAGCACTGCGTCCGCACTACCGGCCAAGCCCGTCTCCAGACCAGCACCAACCTGCGCACCGGTGTTGACCGCACCACCCACGGCAGCAGCCAGATCACCACTGAGATCCGCACCCGCACCAGCCGCAGCGCCGAGCCCGGTCGTCAAACCGGTCTCCAAACCTGCGCCCGCATCAGCCGCAGCACCCAGACCGGCCGACAGACCCGTCTCCAGGCCCGCACCAACCTGCGCCGCCGAATCCACAACGCCGCCAACAGAAGCGGACAAATCGCCGCCAAGGTTGCCAGCCGCATGTGCTCCGGCATCCACAGCACCCTGCAGTCCAGTGCTCACGCCAACGCCGAGATCCGCGCCCGCACCGGCCGCAGCACCCAGCCCGGCAGTGAGACCGGTCTCCAGGCCCGCACCAACCTGCGCACTGGTGTTGACTGCACCACCCACGGCAGCAGACACATCACCACCGATCTCAGCGCCCGCACCAGCCGCAGCACCGAGCCCGGCCGTCAACCCGGTCTCCAGGCCCGCGCTCGCCTGCGCCACCGAATCCACAACGCCACCAACAGAAGCAGACAAATCGCCGCCGAGATTGCCGACCACTTGAGTCCCAGCATCCACAGCACCCTGCAGCCCGGTACTCACACCAGCACCGAGATCCGCGCCAACGCCAGCCGCAGCACCCAGACCGGCCTCCAGGCCAGCACTCGCCTGCGCCGCCGAATCCACAACGCCGCCAACAGAAGCAGACAAATCGCCGCCGAGATTGCCGACCACTTGAGTCCCGGCATCCACAGCACCCTGCAGCCCGGTACTCACATCGGCACCGAGATCTGCGCCCGCGCTGGCTGCGGCGTCGAGACCGGTGGTCAGACCGGTGGCTGCGTTTGCGGCGCCCTGGAGGCCGGCCTCGAGGTTTGTGGACAAGCCTGTGGTGAGGTCGGCGCCGGTGTGCACTGCGCCGGTTAGGCCGGTGGCGAGGTCGGCGCCCAGTTGGGCGCCGCCGCCGAGTGCGGCGTCGAGACCGGTGGTGACCTGTCCTGCTGCGCCGAGTGCACCGCCGAGGCCGGTGGACAGGCTCGTCTCGAGTCCTGTCCCGGCCTGCAATCCGGCGTTGACGGCACCTTGCAGGTTGCTCGTGAGGTCGGCGCCGGTGTGGACTCCCGCGTCAACCGCGCCGCCCACCGCGGTGGACAGGTTCGCGCCGATGTCGGCGGCCGCGCCGAGCCCGGTCTGCAAGCCGGTGTTGATCGCCGTATTCAGTCCGGCGCTGAGGTCGGCACCCGCCTGCAGGCCGGTGTTGATCGCCGTGTTCAGACCGGCGCCGAGGTCGGCGCCAGCGTGCAGGCCGGTGTTGACCGCCGTATTCAGGCTGGCACCCAGATCTGCACCGACCTGCGCGCCGGTGTTGATCGCCGTGTTCAGACCGGCATCCAGATCCGCGCCTGCGTGCAGGCCGGAGTTGATCGCCGCGTTCAGACCGGTGCCGATCGTGCTGTTCAGGCCCGCGTCGAGGTCGATGCCGGTGCCGACCTGGCCACCGAGGTCGATGCCGAGGCCTGCGGCGAGGTTGAGTCCGGCATTCGCGGCGGCCGCCGCGCCGACGGCGCCGAGCGCACCGAGCCCGGCGGAGGCGCCGGCCTGTGCGCCTGCTGCGACGATCGCCGACAGCTGGGAACCGCCGGCGACCAGCGCCGATTCGGCGACCATCGGGGCGACGGCGGCAATGTCCTCGGCGCTGACGGCGGTGAGCCCCGCGTCGACAAGCGCCTGGTTCGGGTTGGCGCAGTAGGCTACTGCGGCCTCGTGATCGCGAAGTAGATTGAGGATGAACTCGAGAATCGCGTTGGGTGTCATCAGAAACATCTCCTGAAGGCAGGCGGACCATCGCGATCCGCTGTAGTCGGAATACATTTCACGCTAGGGGCGCCAGTCGTTACGCGTAACGGGGCCGATCCCTACACCTCACCCCGTCCGGCCCTTAGGGGCAGCCGCAGCATTAGGGGAATTTCCCCAAAGCTTCCCCGGAACCAGTAACGGCTGACGGCCAGCAACCGAAACAAGTGTTGCGTCGGCGTGCCCGCACTGCCTTTCGCGCATCGGACTACACAGCAGCGATACCGGACCACAGAGTTTTCGAACGGGGTTCACGAATGACACAGCGTCTGACGCTCGGCATCACTGTCGGGTCGTCGAATTCAGTCGCCGTGGCGGCAGCGGGGGATGACAGCGACGGCGTATTCACCCAGCCCAGCGTGCTCCGCCTGGCCGCGGCCACGCCGCCCGCCCTCGGCGCCGCCACCGGGAAATCCGGCGATGTGGTGCTGGAGGGTTTCCTCGCTAGGGTCGGCGATCCGGTGGACATCCTCGCCGAGGACGGAAGCACGCATTCCGCCGCCGACCTCGTCGCCACCGCCATCTCCTGCCTGATCGACGAGACAAGCACGGCGACAACGGAATACGACTCGACAGTGGCCTGCCACCCGGCGTGGTGGTCCCGGCATACCGTCGATATCCAACGCACCGCCCTCGATCGCGTCGGCCTGCGCGAGGTGACCCTGGTGCCGGAGCCGATCGCCGCGATCCGCTGGCTGGAGGCCACCAACGGCCCGCTCGGCGACGGCGCGGTACTCGTCTACGACCTCGGCGCCGCGGGACTGACGGTGTCGGTGGTGCGCACCGGCGATCACGCGAGCCTGCTCGGCGCACCGGTGCACACCACGGACGTCGCCGGCGCGGAATTCGATCTGCTGACCATGCGCTATGTTCTGGCAAACGCTGCGGTACCAAATGATTTCGACCCCTTCGACCCGGTTGTCGAAGAAGAATTGTCGGTATTGCGCGAACGTTGCAGAACTGCGAAAGAAGAGCTCTCGATTAATACGGCGACGGTCGTCCGGGTTCGCTTGAATCCGGCTGGCGCGCCGAGCAGCAACATCCGCCTGGTACGCGGCGAACTCGAGGACCTGCTCCGGGCACCGCTGCTCACCTCGATCGACCTGATCCGTGATGCGGTGCACCGGGCCGGACTCGACATCGGCGATATCGGCAGCGTCCTGCTCACCGGTGGCGGCGGCTCGATTCCGCTGGTCGCCGAGCTGATCTCGGCCGAGTTCGGTCTCCCGGTGGTCGCGGCGCCCCGGCCTGCGCAGACCAGCGCACGCGGCGCCGCCATCCTCGCCGCGGATCTGGCCTCGCTCGCGGTAGACCAGGTGGCGATTCCGCTGCCCGCTGCGGACACGGCTGCGACCAAAGCGCTTCCGTCGGCGTCACTTTCACCGCTGCCGACGGTCGACAAGTCTCGCCGCCCTCGGCTGACCGGCAAGCAGCGTGCCGCCATCGTCGCGGCCGCCGCGATCGTGCTCGGCGCGCTGGCCACCGGCACCGTCGCGATCGGCACCGGCGCGCAGTCGAGCCCCGCCTCGACCGAGCACTCCAGCCCGGCCCGCGCTGCCGAGATTGCCGCGACGACCGGCGCCGGACAGCCCGCCGACCCGAATGCCCCGGTGGCCGCGACGGACCCGAAGGCGGCAGTACGCCCGAAATCCGATCCGGCACAACCCGGTTCGCCCGCCGCAACCACGGTGGCCGTGGTGCAGAGCGATCCGGCGTCCGGACAGCCCGTTGCCCCGCCCGCGGAACCCGGTGCACCGCAACCGGCTCCGCCGGCAGCCCCGGTTCCCGTCCCGGCCCCGGTGACGGTTCCGGTGCCCGTGCCGGTACCGGTGCCCGCTCCCCTGCCCGCCCCGCCGACCGCACCGAGCCTGCCGACCGGCGCCCTCACCGACCCGGTCGACACCGTCGGCGGCGTCGTCGGCACCGTACTGCGGGCACCGGGCCAGATCGTCGGAGGACACGGTGGCTGACATCGCGTTCGACACCTTGCCGTCCGCGCGCGAGATCCTCAGGGAACTCGACACCGCCGACAAGGAACCGGTTGTCTACCTCATCCGTGGCCGCTCGCAAACCGGTAAGACCACCCTGCTCACCGAGATTCGCACCCGCCTACGTGCCCGCGGGGTCCCGCTACAGGACACGCCGACGGCGGAACTCGCGCCAGCACGCACCGGCGCCGACTCGATCGCGAACTCCGCCAACGACTTCGGCCCGCCCGCGGTGTCCACGATCGATCCGCACCCGGTGCTGGTCATCGACAACGCCCACACGTTGAGCGAGTCGGATCTCGAAGCTCTGTGTGCCACCATCGAATCCGGTCGAGGCACCGTGGTGGTCGCGGCCCAGCCGCGCCCGCACGATCAGCTGCTGCGCACGCTGGCCGAGACCGTCGCCAGGCGCGGCCGCATCGTCGATCTCCGCGCGCTCGGCGTCGCCGACATCGCCCCCTTCGCCAGGGAAATCGGCATGATGGTGCCGCGCCAGGTTGCCCAGCACATCCACCGGCAGACCGACGGCATTCGCGGCGGCGTTGTCGCCGCGTTGACCGCCGCCTGCTCGGCCCGGCTGGACGCGGGCATCCTCGCGGTCGACGCGGCCGTGACCGTCTGGGCCCGCGCGCTGTTGGACAATCTCGAGCCGGACCTGCTCGAGACCCTCGTCATCGCCACCACCGGCACCGGCCTCGACGCCAGCGAACTCACCGAGGTGCTCGGCGTCGAACCCGCTGCGGCACAGCGCCTTATCGATCGAGCACGGGCGAGTGCGCTGGTCACCGACGCGGATTTGCTGCTCGCCCCGGCCGTCGGGCCGTTGCGCACCCTGCTCGGCGACCGCCGGTTCGTCGCGGTCCAGCGCAAACTGCTCGGCGCCCGGCTGGACGCGGGTCTGCTGCGCGATCACACCGCACTGCTGCTCGCCGAATCCGGCGTGCACGATCCACGCCTTGCCGAATTCCTCTCGGCCGCAGCGGAAAAGGCGGGCCGCGAGGCGGTGCGCTATTACGCGGCCGCCGCGGCGACCGGCGCCGATCCCGACCTCATCGCGCTGCGCTGGGCCGAGGCGGCAGGCCGCAACGGCGACGGGGAAACGGCCATGCGCCTTGCCGAGCCGGTGCTGGCCCGCTCCGGGGTCTCCGGCGCGGAACTGGCCGACGCGGTGCGCATCTGCGCCGCCGTGCTGACCCGCCGTGGCCTGGTCGGCCGTGCGGCACAACTGTATTCGTGGCTCGGCGCGCACCGCGTCGGCGCGGACTGGGCCATCGGCGCCACGGTGCTCTCGCTCGCCGGTGACGTGGCAGGCGCCGCGGAGCTGTCCGCGTCGGCGACCCAGTGGCCGCCGACCGGAGCCAATGCCCATGCCCGCCTGATCGCCACCGCACTCGGCGACTCGCTCGCAGGCCCCGCGGCGGCAGGCGCGGTCTCCTCGCTAGTACAGGCCGCGCACGCCGACTCGGGGGTGGATCGTTTCCTCCCGTGCACCGCGGTCTCCATCGCCACCCTGCTGTGCCTGAGCACCGGCGAACCCCGCCGCGCGGGCGACGCGCTGCGCCGCGCCACCGCGAGCGGCCTCCGCTGCCATCAACTCCAAGCGCTCGCGGCCTGGACCGCCATGCTCGGCGGCGATGAACGCGCCGCCGCCGCGACCGTTGCCGCGCTGGACCATGATTCGCTCGATGTCCGGGATCGCCTGCTCGCACACGGTGTCACGGTCGGCCTGGCCAGGCGCTCCGGCGACCATGCCGCGCTGGCTCGGGCCTGGCAGGCGGCCTACCTCCTGTTCGACGACGTCGAGGCCGACCTGCTCGCACTGCTGCCGATCGGCGAGCTCTGGCTGGCGGCCATCCGGCTGCGCGACGAGCGCCGGATCGCACCGCTCGTCGATGCCGCGCTCGCGCTGCTCGACCGGATGGGTCAACCACCGGCTTGGTCGAACGCCTTCCACTGGTATGGCGTGCAGGCCGCGATCGCGCGCCAGAGCCCGACCGAGCTACTACCCCATGCCAAGCCGCTGAAGGCCGCGGCCGAGGCGGGCGACCGGCACGCGGCGGTGCTGGCCGATGCGGGCCGCACCTGGGTGCTGATGCTGCGCGGCGAAGTGTCCGTCGGCCCGGTCGAAGCGGCCGTCGCCGGATTGACCGAAATCGGCATGAGCTGGGACGCCGCCAGGCTGGCCAGCGAGGCCGCACTCGCCGCCGCCGATTCCGCGACCGCGACCGCACTGCTCAAGCTCGCCCGCACGGTCCGCACCGACGCGAAACCGCAGGACCCGGTCTTGCCACCGGCGCAGCCAGCCGCGAAAGAGGGCACCGAACCCGCCGCGGATCCGGCGAACGGGGAGCCCGCAACGATGCTCAGTGAACGGGAAAGGGAGGTGGCCGAACTCGTCCTGCTCGGGCTCACGTACCGTGAGATCGGCGCGCGCCTGTACATTTCCGCCAAGACGGTGGAGCATCATGTCGCGCGTATTCGGCGTCGGATCGGTGCGCGGTCCCGATCGGAGTTATTGTCGATGCTCCGCGCCATGGGACACGGCTCACTGCTGGTGTGACCCAAGCGTCGGTGTGCAGCAGGATACGAATTCGTGAGCCAGAACGCCGAAGCGAGGTACTGAGGATGGCCACTGGGGTGGGCCTACGCATCGCCGAGGCCGAGAGCACGGCGGCCATCGTCACCGACGGCGGCGACGAGCCGTTGTTCATCGTCCGCGAGTCGGTGCTGTACATGTCCGACGACGGCGACGCGACGCTCGGCGGGCCGCCGCCGGACGCGAACGCCCGTGCGATCACCGGATTCGTGCCTGCGGTCGGCGATCCGGCGGGCATCTCCATCGATGACGGCGAGGCGTATCGCGCCGAGGATCTGGTCGCCACCGCGCTGTTCTGCCTGATCAACCTGGCTGCCGAACATCTCAACGGCCCGGCCGAGTTCTACGCGACCCACCCTGGTGACTGGCCGCGCGAGCATGTGCAGGCGCTGCGCGATGCCCTGGATTACCTCGGGCTGCGGTCGGTCTTGCTGGTCAGCGAGGCCGATCTGCCGAGCGCCGAGCTGTTCACCGCGCCACCGAGCACCTTCGCCTATGACGCCGCCCGCGCGGCACTGGCCTCGGTGCTCTCCACCCCGGCGGGCACCACCCCGCCGGATCCGACGCATGCCGAGAATTCGATGGTGGACACCATCGTCATCCCTGCGGTGCCCGCGTCCGATCTGACGCCGCAGGCGTACTCGGCGGCCATGCCGCTGGCCGAGCCGCCCATGCCGACCGCGGTCGTCGAGGTGGCAGCGCCCGCGCCCAAGCCGGTGCCGACCAAGGACCGCAAGCAATTTCCGCTGCTGATCGGCGCCGCGGCACTGATCGGTCTGGTGCTCGGCGGTTTCGCGGTTGCATTGTTTTTCCGCGACAACTCCGAAACCCCGGTGCCGCCGGTGCGCGACGCCAAGTCCGACCAGGTGTCGGTGAGCCCGACCCCGCCCGCGCCGCCGGTGAATCTTCCCGCCGTGCCGCCGACAGTCCATGCGCCGGTGACCATCACCACGACGGTGCCGCTGACCACGCAACCGCCACCACCACCGCCGCCCCCACCGACCACTGAGCCGACGCCGACACCGCCCACATCGACGTCGACGACGACCAAACCTCCCGGGCCCACCACCACGCGACGGGGCTTTCCTTTCGGCAACTCCGAAGATGACGAGTGATTGAGAGAGCCGTTCCCCGGTTTGTGCCTTAAAGTGATGCGCTGACCGGTGTTGTCGGATGAATTACCGGCATTCGGTCTGTTGCTGCAGGACGACTGTGAGCCAACGGTTTCCACGCCCGTTGCCGCGGATTGAGCTGGCACGTGCGTGCCACGAAGGGATTTCATGCGCAAGTTGGTGGCGCGCCGCGCCGCGGTCAAAGCAGTCGCTATCGCTTCGACCGTCCTCCTCGCTCCTCTGCTCGGCACAACCACCGCCGCTGCGGTCCCGGAGACACCCGCGCAGCTCAATGCCGACCTCCTGCCCCCGGAATTGGTGCAGGCGATCTCTCGCGACCTCAAGATGACCCCGATCGAATACCTGGATCGTGCGGCCCGCGCACAGCAACTGCGCGACTACGCCCGCGATTTCCGGTCCGAACGGCCCGAGTCCTTCGCCGGCGCGTGGATCGGCAACGACGGCAAGCCGGTCGTCGCAGTCACCTCGCTGGACGCCGCCAAGATCGCGGCAGGCGACGGCTACCAGACCCGGATCGCGCCGGTGTCCGCCGACAGTCTGGAGAACTCGCTCACGCAGCTGAACCAGTGGGTCACCGGCCTGCCGCGCGACATCTCCCAGGCGATCAACTCCGTCGCCATCGACTTCCTCAACAGCCAGCTGGTGCTCAACGTCGCCAACACCCCGGCGGGCCACCTGCTGAACTTGCCGACGCTGATCGCCAACGTCAAGGTCATCCTCTCGCCGAACAGCGGCGGCCCGGTCGAGCGCAGGCCGATGGGCGGCGACACCTACATCAGCGCCCCCGTCTCGCTGCACGACACCGCGCTCAAGGGTGTCGATGTGTGCTCGTTCGGCTTCAACAGCGTGGACGCCGCAGGCAACGCGCTGAACATCAGTGCGGGCCACTGCGATCCAAACCTCGGCAAGGGCAACCAGGAGGCTTCGGTCTACTTCCCCAACGTCAAGGACATCCCGAACAGCCCTGAGCTCGGCACCTTCGTGCAGGCGAAGCTCGGCGGGCAGACCGGGCTCGACTATTCGGTGATCAAGCTGAACGAGCGCGCGGTGCGGGCGGGCATGGACCAGCCGACGGTGCGCGGCGCCAACGGCACCACGATCGCGATCACCGGCATCGCCGATCCGATCACCGGCGCTCCGGTCTGCAAGTCCGGCCAGTCGTCGACCTTCACCTGCGGCTTCGTGGTGGCCGATCGGGTCGAGACCCAGCTGTACACCGCTGAAGGCGAGAGCAAGACCGTGCGCGGCTTCGCCAGCTCGGCATGCACGCTCGGCGGCGACAGCGGCGGCGCGATCGTGTCCGGCACCCTAGCCCTCGGTATCACCAGTGGTTCCAACGCGGCCGAGGCGCCCGACTGCAACGAGGCCAATATCGGCTTGGCACAGTACGGCGGCACCGCGAGCCTCGGCATTCCGATCCGGCCGATCCTGGCCGACATCGACGCGTCCTCGGGCGGCGGGGTCGGCAGCGGCATCGCCGTGCGCACCAGGGCCAACGCGGGCTGAGTCGCGGCAGCTGAGTTCGACAGGCGGCGTTCGTCGGCCCTTCTTCCTGCCGACGGACGCCGCCTCGTTGTGCCTGCGGCACAGGCGTTCGCGAGTGTGGCAATGAACATAATGCAAAGATGTGACTATCAAACGAACCACACGCTCGTTATGAGTAGGCATACCGGGCGGAACCCCATATAGTCTGGGCATGCTCCTGCCACGTATAGGTCAGCACCGATCAGCCGCGCGACAGACCCGAGTCCGAAAATCCATGATCGCCGCTTCCGCGGCGATCCTGCTGTTCGGACCTACGGCGGCAGTAGCGACGGCACAACCGGATCCGGCACCGAACCTGCCCGCCGAACTGGTTGCCGCGGTGGCCCGTGATCTGAAGATCTCGCCGGCGGAGTACCTGCATCGTGCCGAGGTCGCCCAGCAGGTGGCAGCGTTCGCGACCACCGCGCAGCGGCAGTACCCGGACGTCTTCGGTGGCGCGTGGCTCGACGACAAGGGCAAGCCGGTGGTCGCGCTGGCGCAGGGGCCTGGCGCCGACGCAGCCCAGAAGGCCGCCGACTCAGCGGGTTTCGAGGTTCGTAACGTCGCGAAGAGCGAGTCCGCGCTGCGTGGCGAGAAGAGCGCGTTCGAGCGGTGGCTCGACGGTCAGCCCGAGGCGGTGTCCGCACTCGTGCGTGGCGTGGTGATCGACACCGTCAACAACAGCATCGCGGTGCGCGTCGACCAGGTCGGCCTGCCGATGCCGAGCTTCATCGACCCGACGCGGGTGATCGTGATGGCGCCGCCGATCGCCGGTGAGGCAGCGACGCTGCCGCAGGCCGACGCGATCGCAGGCGCGGCAGGCGGCGTGCTCGCGGGTGGCGACGGCTACGCCTCGGTCGCCGGACGCACCTCGCTGCGCTGCTCGCTCGGCTTCAACGGCACCGACCGTAGTGGCGCGGTCGTGAACATCACTGCGGGTCACTGCAACCCGGACATCCCGTCCGCGGGCGCAGGCAACGCCGCGAAGGTGCACGAGGTGCGCGACAACCGTCTCGGCCCCGAACTCGGCCAGTTCCAGAAGTCGGTGCTCGGCTCGCAGGACTACTCGATCATCAAGATCAACGACCAGGCCAAGGATCGCTTCGGCAACAACGAGGTCCGGGTGCCTGGCGCCGCGTCGATCCCGATCGATGGCGTCGCGACCCCGGTCGTCGGTGCGCCCGTCTGCAAGTCCGGTTCGCGGACCGGCTTCAGCTGCGGTGTGGTCAACGCGGTCGACCAGACCGTTCAGGTCGGCGACCGTGAACTCACCCAGGCGTTCTCCGCCAACATCTGCGCACTGCCCGGCGACAGCGGCGGCCCGATCGTGACCGGCCGGTTGGCCCTCGGCATCTCCAGCGCGTCGTCGGTGGCCGACTACCCGATCTGCGAGATCCCCAACCTGATCGGTGCGCTCACCGGCAACGCGCCGCAGCTGTTCGCACAGCCGGTCAGCGTGGTGCTCTCGGACAACCCCGGGTTGCGCGTCCGCACCAGCTAGTCGTTCCATCGTCAAGGCCGGCAGCGTCCACGCTGTCGGCCTTTTCGCTGTCCCTACAACTTTCCACTGGCCTTGCGCAGCCGCTCACACGGCCAATGCCGTGCTGTGCCCTGCGATGTTCCGGCATTCTGGACTGCATGTGTTTGGTGTTGATCGGTTGGCGCGCGCATCCGGAGTATCGGTTGATCCTCGCGGCCAACCGGGATGAGCTGTACTCCCGGCCGACCGAATCGATGCGGTGGTGGCCGGAGGTGCCCGGTCTGCTCGCCGGGCGGGATCAGGGGGCGATGCACCGGGCAGCTGGGGATCCGCCCGGCACCTGGCTCGGACTGACCCGAGAGCCTGAGGGCCGCAACCGATTCGCCACGGTGACCAATGTCCGCAATCCGAAGGACGACCGCGCCGACGCCAGGTCGCGCGGCGCGCTGCTGATGGACTTCCTGCGCGGCTCCTCGAATCGACATCCCGGCGCCGACTTTCCGAGCCCGGAGAAGTACGTGCTCGACGTCGCGGCCGCCCCCGACGACTACAACGGCTACAACCTGCTGGTGTCCGACCTGGAATCGCTGTGGTGGCACTCCAACCGCAGCGCCGCGCCGCCGCGCGAGCTGACGCCGGGCTTCCACGGGCTCTCCAACGCCGCGTTCGTCAGTTCGGCAGGGTTGACCCCCGGTAACACGGATTTAACCGCCCCACAGCCCATCTGGCCCAAAGTACGCGGCGGCGTCGCCGATTTGCGGGCTGTTGTCGAATCCGATCCCGGTGCGGTGGAACGGTATTTCGCGGTGCTCGCCGATCGGACAAGGGCCGCGGACGCGGAATTGCCGAACACCGGGGTGCCGTATCTGATGGAGAAGCGGGTCTCGTCCCGGTTCATCGCCGATGTCGAGCACGGGACGCGGGCGAGCACGGTGCTGCTGGTGCGTACGGACGGGTCGTTCGAGATGGCGGAGCGCTCGTTCGGGATGTTCGGGCGGCGCAAGGGCGAGGTGTCCTTCCGCGGCACGCTGGACTTGCCTGCCTGAGACGACATTCGGCCCGCTCTCCGTGGAGAGCGGGCCGAATGGTCAGGAGCAAGTGCTACTTCACGGGCAGCGGCTTCTCGGCCCACTTCGTGGTGCCGTCCGGAGCCTGGATCGTGTTGATCAGCTCGACGCCTGCGGCGACCAGCGTCGGGCCGCCCACCGCGATGGTGCCGAGGATGCCACCGACGCCTGCACCGGTCAGCAGACCGGGGATGCAGCCGACCGGAATGGTGACGACGCAGCCGATGATCGCACCGATCGCCGTGCCGACGAAGCCACCGATCGCGGTGGCGATGCCGAACTGGCTCGCGAATTCGTTCTGCGCGCGCTGGTTTTCGATCGGCGACGCGATCTCCTGCGCCATGACCGGCCGTGCTGCGACCGGCGCCGCGGACATGACCAGGCCTTCCGGCTTCTGCGGCGTGACCTCGAGGACGGTGCCGTCGCGCTTCACCTCGGTCTTCACCGGAACAGGCTTACCGTCGGCGGCCACATCCAGCGGGAAGGAAATGAGCGTGTTGCCCTGCGCATCGCGCACGTTGGCGATGCTGAGCTTCGGGTCAGCGGCGGTCGCCCCGTCCTTCTCGGTGACCGAGAAGGTGCCCCCCTTGAGCGACGCGACGATCGTCTTGTCCACCAACTTGACGGAGTAGTTGATGCCCGAGTCGGCCGGCGTGGCGACAGGCTCGGCATGCGCGGTCCCGAGACCGATGGTCATCGCGCCGATGACCATCGCGGCGCCCGCGGTGGTTCTGCGGAGGTTCATTCAGTTTCCAATCCATCATCAGGTGGTCCACCCAGCCATCTCCGTCACGCGAGAGCTCTTCATCAAGTCCGGGTGGTCGCCCCGGATCCTCCCCGAGCAGTGCGAAGACGGGCACAGCAGACAGAACGTCGTGAGCGTAATCGAACCGCGACGCAGAAGCGAGATGCATTCCCCGCCTTGGGGACTACGCCGGAACTCGACGACCGACCGGTTGCCTCGGCGTTCCGCACCATGATCAATGGTCAGGCCTACTATTGGGCGCTTCGGCCGTGATGTGAATCACGGCCGAAGCCCATAAAAGAGGGGGCATCACGATCGGAGCCATCGGAGCCTCAACCAATTCGGCTCGCCCACCTCGGTGAGCGAGCCGAATCAAACGGTTTCCGCGCCGCGAGCCAGGCAGGGATCCGACGGATCAGTTGGCAGGCTGGCCCGGCTTGTCGGCCCACTTGGTGGTGCCGTCCGGCGCCTGCAGCGTGTTGATCAGCTCGACGCCCGCCGCGATCAGCGTCGGACCACCGACGGCGATGGTGCCGAGAATGCCACCGATGCCGGCGCCGGGCAGGCAGCCGATCACCGGAATGACGACGCAGCCGACCACGAATCCGATGGCGGTGCCGACGAATCCGCCCACCGCGGTCGCGATGCCGAAGTTGCTCGCGAACTCGTTCTGCGCGCGCTGGTTCTCCATCGGCGACGCGATGTCCTGTGCGGCGGCCACCGGCCGGACGGCCACCGAGTTGACCGGCTGCGCGACGAGGCCTTCCGGCTTCTCCGCGGTGAGCTCGAGGACGGTGTCGTCCTTCTTCATCACCGGCTTGACCGGGACAGTGGTGCCGTTGATGTCGACATCGACGGGGAACGAGATGAGCGTGTTGCCCTTGCTGTCGCGCACATTGGCGAAGGTGGACTTCGGCGCATCAGCGGTCGCGCCGTCCTTCTCGGTCAACGAGAAGGTGCCCCCCTTGAGCGACGCGACGACAACCTTGTCGACCAGCTTGACAGAGTAAGTAACGCCGGAGTCGGCCGGAGTGGCGACAGGCTCGGCGTGCGCGGTCCCGAGACCGATGGTCATCGCGCCGATGACCAACGCGGCACCCGCGGTGGTTCTGCGGAGGTTCATTCAGTTTTCCAATCCATCATCAGGTCAACTACCAGCCCGGTTTTGGACACGCGAGAGCTCTTCATCAAATCCGGGCGGTCGCCCCGGATCCTCCCCGAGCAGTGTGGAAACGGGCACAGCAGACAAGAACGTCGTGAGCGTAATCGACCAGTGGCGTGGATACGAGATTCGTTACATCCGTTCAGGACTAAGCCTGGCCTTACCGATTTGTCTGGATGGACCCAGGTTTACGGTGTTGATCACGGAACACGCGCTTGGATGGACGGGCAGCTGTGACGTTCGCCACAGCCAAATCGCCGGTCAAGCCCCAGCAAGATGGGGCATAGCTCGGGTGCAGATCGTACGGTAGACAGTGGTTGTTACCGGTGGGTAACTTACTGCCGGTTAGGATACGAGCCAACCGGGCAGTGCTGAAACTGCCCACGCTCGTGTTGCCTCTAGAGAAAGGTCGCGACATGAATGCCCTGACAGTGACGCTGGGCACGATTGGGGCGACGCTCAGCCTCCTGTGTTGGGCTTCGTTCATCGGCGGCGTCCGGAACATCGCGCGCGCCATCATGATCGGACAGCCCGCACCGGATCGTTGGCGGCCGTTCTTCCCGCGCTTCAAGCAGATGCTGGTGGAATTCATCGCGCACACGCGCATGGCGAAGTTCCGCACCGTCGGCTGGGCGCACTGGCTCGTCATGGTCGGCTTCCTTGGCGGCGCGATGCTGTGGTTCGAGGCATACGGCCAGACCTTCGACCCCGCATTCCACTGGCCGATCATCGGCAACTGGGCGATCTACCACCTGTGGGACGAGATCCTCGGCATCGGCACCGTCGTCGGCATCGGCACCCTGATCGTCCTGCGCCAGCTGAACCACCCGCGACTGCCGGAGCGCTTGTCCCGCTTCAGCGGCTCGAAGTTCGGCCCCGCCTACGTGATCGAGCTGATCGTGCTCATCGAAGGCCTCGGCATGATCTTCGTGAAGGCAGGCAAGATCGCCGCCTACGGGCATTCCGAGCCGTGGACCGACTTCTTCACCATGCAGGTCGCCAAGCTGCTGCCCGCCAACACCACCATGGTCGCGCTGTTCGCGTTCGTGAAGCTGATGTCCGGCATGGCCTTCCTCTACCTCGTCGGCCGCAACATCACCTGGGGCGTGGCGTGGCACCGGTTCTCCGCGTTCCCGAACATCTACTTCAAGCGTGAGGACGACGGCGACGTCGCGCTCGGCGCGGCCAAGCCGATGATGTCCAAGGGTCAGCCGGTCGACATGGAAACCGCAGACCCCGACAACGACACCTTCGGCGCAGGCCGGATCGAAGACTTCTCCTGGAAGGGCTGGCTGGACTTCACCACCTGCACCGAGTGCGGTCGATGCCAGTCGCAGTGCCCGGCATGGAACACCGGAAAGCCGTTGTCGCCGAAGCTGTTGATCATGTCGCTGCGCGACCACGGGTACGCGAAAGCGCCGTACCTGCTGGCAGGCGGACGCAAGGACATGGGCGGCGACGAGGTCGGACTCGTCGACGCCGAAGGCAAGCCGGACGAGGCGGCGCTGGCCAAGATCTCCGAGGCCGCCAAGGCCGAAGCCGAACGTCCGCTGGTCGGCGGCGAGGATGTGCACGGCATCATCGATCCCGAGGTGCTGTGGTCGTGCACGACCTGTGGCGCCTGCGTCGAGCAGTGCCCCGTCGACATCGAACACGTCGACCACATCATCGATATGCGCCGCTACCAGGTGCTCATCGAATCGGAGTTCCCGTCCGAGCTCGCCGGTCTGTTCAAGAACCTGGAGAACAAGGGCAACCCGTGGGGTCAGAACTCCAAGGACCGGCTCAACTGGATCAACGAGATGGACTTCCAGATCCCGGTTTTCGGTCGCGATGCCGACAGCTTCGACGGCTACGAATACCTGTTCTGGGTCGGCTGCGCAGGCGCGTACGAGGACCGCGCGAAGAAGACCACCAAGGCCGTCGCCGAGCTGCTCGCCACCGCAGGCGTGAAGTTCATGGTGCTCGGCGCCGAGGAAACCTGCACCGGCGACTCGGCCAGGCGCGCAGGCAACGAATTCCTGTTCCAGCAGTTGGCCGCGCAGAACATCGAACTGCTGAACTCGGTCTTCGAGGGCGTCGAGGACAAGAAGAAAAAGATCGTCGTCACCTGTGCGCACTGCTTCAACGCGCTGAACAACGAGTACCCGCAGGTGGGTGGCACCTACGAGGTGGTGCACCACACGCAGCTGCTCAATCGCCTGGTGCGCCAGAAGCAGCTGATCCCGGTCGCCTCGGTCACCCAGAACGTCACTTACCACGACCCCTGCTACCTGGGCAGGCACAACAAGGTCTACAACGCGCCCCGGGAACTGATGGCGGCGGCGGGCTCCAACCTCGTCGAAATGCCGAGGCACGGTGAGCGTTCCATGTGCTGCGGCGCCGGTGGTGCGCGCATGTGGATGGAAGAACAGCTCGGCAAGCGGATCAACGTCGACCGCGTCGACGAGGGCCTCAACACCCTGACCGCGTCCGGCGGCAGCACGCCGGGCAAGATCGCGACCGGCTGCCCGTTCTGCCGCGTCATGCTCACCGACGGCGTCACCGCCCGCCAGGAAAAGGGCGAGGGCGAAGGGGTCGAGGTCGTCGACGTCGCGCAGCTCATGCTCGACGCGATCGACCGCGTCGACTCGAGCACGCTCACCGCGAACCTCACCGTCATCCAGGAGCCGAAAGCGCCTGTGGTGGAAGAGGTTGCCGAGCCTGAACCCGAGCCCGCGGCGCCGGTTGCGGCCAAGGCTGCACCGACCGGTGGTGGTCTCGCCATGAAGGGACCTGCCAAGAAACCCGGCGGGCTCGGCATGAAGGGCGCGGCAAAGGCGCCCGGCGCCAAGGCCGAAGACGAGTCGGCTACCGAAGCGCCTCCGGTCAAGGGTCTCGCCATGAAGGGCCCCGCCAAGAAACCGGGCGGGCTCGGCATGAAGGGCGCGGCCAAAGCACCTGGCGCCCAGGCGGAATCGGCACCGGCCGAAGCCGAGCAGGCTACCGAGGCGCCCCCGGTCAAGGGTCTCGCCATGAAGGGCCCCGCCAAGAAACCGGGCGGGCTCGGCATGAAGGGCGCGGCCAAAGCGCCCGGCGCCAAGGCTCCTGGTGCGAAGGCTCCCACGCCGCCCGCCGTAAGCGCGCCGGAAGCAGCTGCCGCCGAACCGGTTTCGGAACCCACCGAAACCAAGCCGACGCTGCCCGCCAAGGGCCTGGCCATGAAGTCCGGCTTCAAACGCCCCGGCCCGAAAGCACCAGGCACCCCGGCCCCCGCCGATCCGGCACCCGCCCCGGAATCCACTGAGACGGACCAAACCCCGGACCCGGACCAGCCCGCCAACGGCAACAGCGCCCCCGAAGCCGCACCCCCCGCCGCCAAGCCAGGCGGACTCGGCTTCAAGTCAAACGCCAAGGCCCCCGGCCGCAAGAACTAGCGGACGAGCCCTCTCGGCCCGGGTCTGTACACCAGACCCGGGCCGAGCCGTTTCTGCAGCACGGTAGGAAGAGTTGGAAGGTATCCCCACCTCCGATGTGTTGATATCATCGAGATGGAGATTCTGATATCAGGAGGATCGTGATGTCACGGACACTAATAGACATCGACGACGACGCCCTCGCTCTCGCAGCGGAGGAGTTGGGTACAAAGACAAAGGTCGCGACCGTGAATGCCGCTTTGCGGGAGGTCGCGAACAGGCGAGCTGTGTCGAAGATGATCCAGCAGTTGCGTGACAGCGAGACCGACCTTTCGCCCGAAGCCATGAGGGGAGCTTGGCACTGAGGACACTGTTCATGCTCGCGGACAAGTCAGCGCTGGAGTGGGTGCTTCGTGACGAGATGTCTGCAGCCGACTTCGCAAAGGTGACCGGCGCACCAGGCGCGCTGGTTGCCGCCTGCCACCTCACCGCGCTGGAGATCGGATACTCTGCGCGCTCTCATGCCGACTACGTCGCGAAGCTCGCAGGCCAGCAGTCCCTTGTGTGGCTACCGGTCACCGAAGAGGTCATGGATCGGGCATTACAGGTCCAGGGGATTCTGGCTGAAGGTGGCACGCATCGCCTTCCGATCCCCGATTTGATCATCGCCGCGACCGCCGAGATCCATGGCGCCACCGTCTTACATGTGGACAACGACTATCAAACGATCGCTGGTGTGACCGGCCAGCCACACCAGCGACTGAAGACGAGCTAGCGACCGCTGGGATCAGGCGCCGGAACCGGCTCGTCCAAGTAGTGCAGATCGCTGGCATCGATGTGGATAGCCGAATCCGTGTACGCCGCCGCAGTACCCCGCCACGCAGCAAGCGTTGCGGTCAGTCGGTCGAACTGGCCGGACTCGAGATCAGATCGGGCGCAGAGGGTTTCGGCGACGAACTCTCGACGGTCCGCCTCAGAAAGGAGATCGCTCCATGGATACACCACCGAAAGTCGACTCCACATCACCCGCGTACTCCAATTCTGTCAGCACGCAAACCTCGGCGGACGTATCAGCACAGCAGGAACAACGGCGCCAGAAGCAATACGACGCACTCATGTCGACGTCGGTGCCTCTGGATGATGAGGATGACCCGAGCGTCGTACTGGCTGAGCTGCGTGCGATCCGGAAGGAGGTCGCGCGAGAAAGGCGCGGCTGATGTCCGCGGCAGTCGGCCGACCAAAGTCGTTGCGGCAGGGTCTCGGAGGTACAAGACGGGTCGAGTTCGCGCTGGACGCACAGGCTCGACCCGCCAGTTCGGGTGTTCTACGGGCGGGTCAGGGTTGCGTAGCGGGTCAGGTGGGTGGTGGGGGTGCCGAATTCTTGGTGGATGGCGGTGAGGCGTTTGAAGTAGTGGCCGATGGCCAGTTCTTCGGTCATGCCCATGGCGCCGTGCAATTGGACGGCGTTTTGGCCGATGAAGCGGGCGGCGCGGCTGACGGTGACCTTGGCGGCGGAGACGGCGCGGGCGCGGGTCGGCTGGTCGGCTTGCAGGGAGTAGATGGCCAGGTAGACGGCGGCGATGGCTTGTTCGAGTTCCATGTACATGTCGACCATGCGGTGTTGCAGGGCCTGGAAGCTGCCGATGGGTTGGCCGAATTGCTTGCGCTGCTTGACGTAATCGAGGGTGTCGGCGAGAACCTTGCGCATACAGCCGACGGCCTCGGCGCAGATGGCGGCGATGGCCTCATCGATGGTGGGCTCGATGGCGACCCAGGCGGTGCCCTCGACGCCGAGCACGGCGTCGGCCGGTAGCGCGTAGCCCGTGAAGGTGAGGTCGGCCGCTACTCGATCATCGATGGTCCGGTAGGAGTGCACCTCGACGCCCGCGGGCGGGTTATCGGCGTCGAACTCGGTGCAGAACAACGAGATTCCGCGCTGATCGCGACGGTCGCCCGCGGTACGGGCGGTGATGAGCAGGTGGGTCGCGAGCGGCGCGCTGGTCACGACGGTCTTGGCGCCGTCGAGGAGCCACGCCTCACCGTCGCGCCGTGCTGTGGTCGAGACGTCGTGCAGTGTCTGGCCGGAGGTGGGTTCGAGTGCGGCGAACGCGGTGCGGGCGTCGCCGGACACGATCTGGCGCAGCACCGCATCGGCTCGCTCGCCACCGGATCGGTCGAGCAGACCGGCGCCGATGACGACCGTGTCCACGAACGGTTCGACGACGAGCGCCCGCCCGAGTTCCTCGGCGATGACCATCAATTCGACCGGTCCACCACCGAGCCCGTCGACCCGTTCGGGCAGGGTCGCACCCAGAATGCCGAGCTCATCGGCGAACCCGCGCCAGATGGCCGGCTGCCAGCCCGCACCGACCTTGGCCGCCGTTCGGCTTTTCACCAGTTCGTAGCGGGCGCCGAGGAATCCGGCGAGCGCGGAGCGGAGCAGTTCCTGCTCATCGGTAAGCGTGAAGTCCATCAGAGCCCCAATGCTGCTTTGGCGAGAATGTTTCGCTGAATCTCGTTGCTGCCCGCGTAAATCGAGCCTGCTCGGTCGTTGAAGTAGCGCAGTGGCGCGACAGCCTGCCAGTCGGCGCCGCTGGTGTAGCCGTCCGCGGGCGGCACGAACTCGGCGATCGGCCCGCCGGGCGCGGTGGCATGCGGCTGGTACACGCGACCGCGCGGACCGGCGGCCTCGAGTGCCAGCTCGGTCAGCTGCTGACTCAGCTCGGTCGCCAAGATCTTGAGCATGGACGCGGCAGGACCAGGGTTCTGGCCGCGCGACATCGCCGAAATCGTGCGGTACTCCAGGATTTCGAGCACGTCGGACCGAATCCGCGCGTCCGCGAGCCGCGCCGCGAACGCCGCGTCATCGAGCAACGGATTGCCGTCCGGCCCAGGCTGTTCGGCCGCCGCGACGGCGACTTCCTGTGCCATCGCCTGCAGGTACGGGGCCATCGCACCGCCGCCGCGCTCGAACACCAGCAGGTACTTGGCGACGGTCCAGCCGTCGTCGATCTGCCCGAGCACGTTGCTCTTCGGCACTCGGACATTGTCGAAGAAGACCTGGTTCTGCACCTGTTCTCCGGACGTCATCACCAGCGGCCGGATCTCGATGCCCGGCGTGGTCATGTCGATCAGCAGGAACGTGATGCCTTGCTGCTTCTTGCCTGCCCGCGAGGTGCGCACCAGGCAGAAGATCCAATTCGCCTCGGTCGCATGGGTTGTCCAGATTTTGCTGCCGGTGCACACCAGGTCGTCGCCGTCGTCGACGGCGGCCATGGTCAGCGACGCCAGATCCGAGCCGGCCTCCGGTTCCGAATAGCCCTGGCAGAAGAAGATTTCCCCGCTCAGGATCCGCGGCAGATAGAACGCCTGCTGCTCCGGTGTGCCGTAGGCGATGATCGCGTGCGCGACCATCCTGATCCCCATCGGCGACAAGGGAGGCGCGCCCGCCAGCGTCGATTCCCGGCTGAAGATGTAATGCTGAGTCAAGCTCCACGCGCAGCCGCCGTGTTCCACCGGCCAGGCCGGTGCCGCCCACCCCCGCTCGTGCAGGATGCGCTGCCACGCCATGCTCGCCTCGTGATCCGGGTAGACGCTCGTCGCCAAGCGCCCGGCCCTGCGCAGCTCAGGAGTCAGGTTTGCGTCCAGAAACGCCCGCACCTCGTCCCGAAACGCCACATCGGCCGCTGACCAGTCGAATTCCATCAGCCCTCCCAGAGGGTGTGCGCCATTGCCTCAGCACCGGCGAACCGCCGATGTGGGACGGAATGTATGCCCGTCGCACCCAGGTTAGCAAACTGAAGTCACCTGCCAGCAATTGATCAGTGCGCGGCAGATCGGCTGCCTCGACCATCACCCCGTGGCCGATAGCTCGGCCGACGCCACCACCAAGGGATGCCGGGGACTCGATTCGCGAGATATCCGAACGGGTACTTCAGCGCTACAACCCGTTCCGCGGCCTCGAGCCACGGTGACGACCAAAAGCATTGCCATGCAAGACAAGTACAGACACGTTCGACATTCGGCACAATTGACAGCACCAATCTTTGGGCACTCGAACATGATTGAGCGAGGCACGGGAATGCATCGTCACTCCGCCGTGATCGTTACTAAACATTTTCGTGACTTTTCTCTCGGGAGTTACTCACCGATAGCTGCTTACCCGCTCGCCAGCAGCAGACATCTTACGTTTCAACAAGTGCCCCACCCTGATTCGATCGACTCGACACCGGGCGAATAACTCCTTCACCGAGATATCCGATTCTCGTTGCCTCGCGGTGGCCTGCAATAAACCACAGCGTCACGTTGCCGCCCTCGAAACCACACGCGCTCCAACCGGAGGTCTCCAACCGTCACTGCGACGTTTTGGTCAACTGTCCAAATGACAGCAAGCTATGAGTTACCGCTACGCGGTCTCACACTGAAACCGCCTGCGACCCCGTCATCCCACCACGTGGTACGACTATGTACCGGCAGTTCGAGGCAGTTCGAGCTGCCGAACTTCCGCCCGGCCCGTACCCGAAACGGGCAGAAGCAGCGGAAGAACCGAGGGAATGATCGCCATCGACCACCCGACGCGATGGCGATCGGCACGGAGGGGATAGACCGGCCGCAACTTTGTAGCGCACCTGGAGCAACACAGTTGCGGTCGGGCCCGGGGCTCCGAAGGGGGGAGCCTCGGGCACTCCCATTTCCGGCAACAGCCGTCGGCTAGCAATCCTCGAAGAAGGCCTTGCCATAACCGACGGTCTGATAGCCGTAGTCGTAGGCCCAGCGCGCCACCGAAAGCCGCGGCCGCGGATCGACGAACAACAGCTCCCCCGACCAGCACTTTCCGAGAATGTAGCGGGCACGGGAAATATGCGGGGTAAAAGTGACAACGATGACCCTGCGCCACGCGTTGGCACGGGCGAGCTGCGCGAGATACCGGCCTTCACCACGGGTGGTGCGTGGCGCGGGGTCGAAGCAGATGACCTGAAACGTGTAGCCGCCGTGGCAGATTCGATTGATCATCGCGCTGTTCGCATAGGGGTCGGAAAGCAGGACCCGGGGCGCGAATCCCTCGTGGGCCAGCCGAAGCCCGAGCTGCTCACGGCCGTCGTGCGCACCACCGAGAACCAGAATCGCGTCGGCGGCCGCCGGACTATCGGTCTGTGGACGAACATAGACCGGCCAGAGCGCGGCAATCACCATGGCGCCGAGCACCACGAGAACGACCCCGATCCTGATCGAGCGGCGACGTCGCACCCGATCGATGCTAACCGCATCTCTCCAGGTCATTTCTTCGGCGTCGGCACACCGCAGCAGCATCGCGAGTAGTGGGCAACGCCGCAGCCGCTCAGCACTCGGAAAGCGACGAATGTGCCAGTGGCGAGGGCGATTCGGTCGTGTGATGATTCGTGCGGATGGGGGGCGGCTGGTGTCCCCGCGGGAGCGAAGGAAGACAGCGTTGCGATACGAGGGGTCTACCGGTCAGATCACAGTGGAGAACGACGCCATCGTCATCAGCAGGGACGGGTTCAACGCCAGGGTCGGCTTCGGCAAGGTCGCACCGCGGCGCGTCCCACTCGGCGCGGTCTCAGGTGTGTTCTTCCAAGAACCGAGCGCATTGAAGGCCGGTCATCTGCAACTCGGATTGGGGGGCAACCCAGCGGTCGACCACGGTCGCGATGCTGCTAGTGACCCCGACGCGATTGTGTTCGGCCCCAAGCAAACCGCGCAGTTCCGGCAGCTGTATGAGTGGCTGCTCTCGGTCGTTCAGCAGAACCAGGCGATGGGGATAGATTCCAGCACCATCGATTACGAATCCGGCACCAATCGCGTCGACCGCCAGCGCGAACGGGAGGCGGCGAGCAAGCAACGCGCCGCGCAGACCTACGCCGGACCGGACGCCCGTGCGGACGTCATCGCCGCGACGGTCCGGATGGGCACCACCTGGGGTGGCACCCAGGAGATCCGCAACCTCGGCGAGCACTTGCGCGCCGAGGAGACGGTCCGCTTCATCGCCCAGGGCACCTATGAAGGCGACGAAGGCATCGTGGTCCTCACCGACCAGCGCGTGCTGTTCTTCTTCCACGGCATGATCCGCAAGCGCCTCGAAGACTTCCCGCTGCGCACCATCTCCTCGGTACAAACCAGCTCCGGCCGGCGCACCGGCGAGCTGAAGATCTTCGCCTCCGGCAACACCGCGACGATCTCCAAGGTCAAGAACGACGATCTGGCGCCGCTGGCCGACGCGGTCCGGCAGTCCATGGCCCAGCCAACCGCTACACCAGCACCAGCACCAGCACCAGCACCAGCACCGAACGTCGCCGACCAGATCCGCCAGCTGGCCGACCTGCACGCGTCCGGCATCCTCACCGACGCCGAGTTCGCCGCGAAGAAGCACGACCTGCTCAACCGCATGTAGCCGAAACGACAAAGACGGCCCGGATTGCTCCGGGCCGTCTTCGTTCTCGAGTGATCGGGCTATGCCTCGGTCGAGTCGGCGATCGCATAGCCGCCGAGCAGGCCGAGGGCCATACGGTAAGCGCCGTCGATGTAGTCCGGAGTCTCCGGGTTGTCGTGTAGGACAAACGAACCCGGCATACGATGCACCGATTGTCCTGCGGCGGCGCCGGTTTCGGTGGCCGCGACGAGGCCGACCTCGGGCGCCTGGTGCGCGAACGGCCGCTGCAGCCAGATCGTCACGTACTCGACAGCCGTGCTCTCGAACTGCTTCGGAGGCTCGAGGCGGTAGCAACGGGCCGGACCGATATATCCGCCAACGGCATCGATGTGCAGGATGGCTTTGTTGGTTGTCATCTCAGTTCTCCTCTAGATATTCGATGACGGTGACGACGCCGTTCGCGCCCTTGGCACCCGCGCCGCCACCGCCTGCGGGAAAGCCGCCCGGCTGACCGCTGTTGCCGCCCGCTCCCGACTGAAGTGCCTGCCAGTACGGCGGATTGCTGGAAACGGTTGCCAGGCCGGACTTTCCGCCGGCAGCCGCCGATCCGCCACCGCCACCGCCACCGGCAAGCAGCCGGACCGCGCTGGACGTGGTGGACTCGCCCGGCTTGCCGGAGTCCCCGCCGCGGCCGCCGACGATGAACGAAATGCCCCCTGCCCCACCGCTGCTCGCCGTCCCGGCCGCCCCGCCCGGCGCGGTCAGTTGCGGCTCGCCGAAGACGGAGGCACCACCATCGCCGCCGCCGCCCGTACCAACCGAGATCGCCACCGTCGCAGGGAGATCGGCGGCCTTTATTCGCAGACGCTCCACCGCAGCACCGCCCCCACCACCGGTCTTCGCACCGCCCTGGCCACCGCCACCGCGCAGCCACACATCGATGTATGACAGCCTGGCCGGCTTGGTCCAGCTGGCGTTGGCGGTGAACACCAGCAGCCGGGTGATCATTTGGGCTCGGCTCCGCGCTCGATCACGTACACAATGCCGTTGCCGCCGTTGCCCCCCTTGCCACGCGCGGCGTCGTTGCGACCGCCTCCGCCGCCGCCGCCACCGCCACCGGGAACGGCACCGTCGCCACCTTTGCCGCCACCGTTGACGCCGCCACCACCACCGCCGCCACCACCGGTCGCAAGGATGGAGCTCGGCACGCTTCCGGGATTTCCGGGCGCGCCGTTCGCCCCACCCTTGCCGCCGGCGGCGATGCCGCCCGCGCCGCCGTCCGCGCCAAGCCAGCGCCCAGCGTCCTGAGGATTACCTGATCCACCGCCGCCGCCACCGCCACCACCGCCGTAGAGGTCATACGAGCTGATGGACGATCCGCCGCGCTCGGCCCTGGTCGGTACGGACGACTCCCCGGACGGCGACTGCGCCGACGCGCGACCACCGTTGCCGCCGAAAATCATCCCGACACCACCTGGACCGCCCGGGCCGGTATTCATAGTGTTTTCCGCACCGCCGCCCCCGCCGGTGCCGCCCGTGACGGTCAGTGCTTGGGCGCCGCTGCCGAAAATCGTATTCCCGCCGCCACGTCCGGGAGCGCCGATGGCGACGCCCCCGTCGCCGCCCCTACCAACGATGATCGGAATGGGTACGAACTTGCCTGCACTGTCTTTCGCCAGCAGGGCGGCGGGAATCTTGACGTGGACCTCTCCTCCGCCGCCTCCGCCGCCCCCGCCGTTCTCGTAGGCAGGCAGCCCGCCTGCCCACCCGGCACCGCCGCCCGCGCCCGCACCGATGATGATCAGGTCGATCGAAACGGTGCCTGGCGTCGGGGTGTAGCTGTTGTCCGAGGCGAACACGATCGCCTTGCCCTGCAACACCAATTTGTCATAGGCGGCCCGCAATTCGGTGATGCTGCGCGAATGATCGTCGATCACGTTGTTGTAGGTGTTGTGCGCAGCGTCCTGTGCACCGGAGAAGGACTTGACCACACCACCTCTCATGATCGCCTTCGCGGACTGCTCGGTGATGTCCTGCCCGTACCGGCTGCGCACCACGAACGCACCGTCGGGTGCGCCCTGGCCAGGAGTCGTCATGGCTGCCCCTCCTGAAGTGCACGCAGGCTCGTCTCCTCGGCGACGTCGACGGCCTCGACGGGATCGGCGATGCGTCCGAGCTCCTTGAGCTGGTTGATAATGTGCTCCTGCTCGTGCGTCGTCATCGCCGCGATATCCGGCAGCACCACCGGCTCTGGCTCATCGTCATCGACCGGCACCCAGGTGGCCGAGCCGTTGAGCATGTGCTGCTGACCGCGGTGCGGCACCTGCAGCTTCTTCTCCTGGAACTCGGGGTGGTGGCGAAAACCGCACTCGTACAGGTGTTTCGACATGACCCGCGCGATGGATTCCTGCAGCAGCATCGGCTGCGTCGGCGACATCGAAATCTGTGCGAGCGCCCAGAGCAGGTGCTCGTCGGGCTTTTCCATATCGCAGAGCTGCTGGGTAGGCAGACGCATGGTTACATCACTCCTAGGTCGTGCGCGATTCCGAACAGTTCCTGCACCTTTTCCAGGGCCTTGACCACGGGATCGCGTTCTTCGCGGTGGCCGACGGTGATCGCCCAGGACGGTGACCGGTCCCGGCTCCAGGACAACGTGGCCTCGGATACCCGCTCCACGTAGATCTTTCCCTTGGGCGCGCCCTTGACCGTGGTGCCGATCCGATCGCCGACGTAGAAATGTCCCTTGCCGCGCTGACCGATCAGCCACGGTGCGCCGTCGGCGACCTGCACCTGATGGGAGAACTGCTCGCGAGTGGCCCACAGCTTGGCGCGCAACGTGATCAGCGCCGAGAGCGTGTACGCCTTGCTCGAGGAGCTCGCAAGCCCTTCCTTGTAGTGCGACCAACCGAGCTGCTGTGCTCTTGCTGGCGATTTCCACGCCTGCCAGGCCAACAGAGTGTCGGTGTAGAGCGGTTTGAGAATCGCGTCGACCGCACCGCCGACCGGCGGAACGCCGATCATCATCGCGATCAAGTCGCCCGCCATTTGGATTGCGGCGCTGATCAATTCGTTGACGCCCGGCATGCTGTGGCCACCGGTGACGACCTGCACATCGGTGGCGGGCCTTCCGACGAACCCAGAGGAGACGATGCCGTTGCGTTTGGTCTCCCGGTAGATGATGCCCGGCGCGGACGGCACTGTGCCCTTCCAGCCCGGCTGGTAGTACTCGTCGGGAAACGCTGGGTCGCTGATGCTTTGCACGTTCTCGGTCTTGCCGTCACTGCCGATGTTGGTGATCGCGTGCAGCAGACCGCCGAAAAGATCACCGCCGAAGGAGGTTCCTGAGGTCCACCCGGACTTGTCCTCGATATCGATGACCAGGCAGCCGTGCTTGAGTCGGGCACCTGGCCACGGCGGCTCGTCGCCGTCGAGGTAGCGCCGGAACGTCGGGGTCAGCTGCCCGTCGGCGAGAATGTTCTTGGCGACGGTGTGGAAGTCCTTGAATCGGGAATGCACCACCGCGAACGGGGATCTGTCGTCCTCGATCTTCAGCGGCTTGACCACCATCGACCAGGTCGTCTGGTCGAAGTTGAACCACTGCTTGGGATCCAGCGGATCATCGGGCAGCATCCAGATCGACGATTCCAGCCGCCAGATGTTCACCAGCAGCGTCAGCTTCAGCGCCCATTTCGCCGGTCCGAACATCAACCACAAACGGGGGAACTGGATTTCGGCGGGCAGGAACGGATTGCTCCAGCAGATGATGTGCTTGAGCTCTTCGTAGTCGTGCTTGAAGAACACCCGCACGACTGTCTGGCCGGTGGAGTTCTTCTCGATCTCGTAGGAATCCATCCGGCCCGACCATCGCACGCCGTCCTTGTCGACGGTGACGTGCAGGTTCTTGGTCTTGCGCGTGTCGTGATCGATGATCCACTTGGACAGGTAGTAGTCCTCTGGCATTTCGATCTTGCCGACGCCGGTCTCCGAGTCGACCTCCTGGAACGACCCGGTATAGGTGTGCGAAACCTGGCCGCGCAGTACCCAGTTGCCATCCCAGATCCGAACCACCGGCGGCCGTAGCCGTTTGATCCGATTCGCCTCGAGCCGCCTGGTGATCGCGGCGTACTCGGCCTCGAAATCTATCGTCGATACGGTACTCATTCCAGACCCCACGGCCTGGTCCACAACCGCGGAACGCGCACCTGCAGCCCCGCGCCCTGAGGTGCGCCCGTAACCGCCACCGGCAGTGTGGTTTCCGGTGTGTACGGCGGGACAGGGTAGAGGAACATCTTGCCGTTCATCCGCTGATACACCGCGGTGTCCAGCGAGGAAACGACCTGGCCTTCCATCGCCATCTCGTCGGTGTCGACCCGGACGTTCTCGTTCGCCCGCAGTTCCGGCATGACGATCATCCGGTCCGCGTCCTTGGTGGCGCGGTCGAAACGATCGTCACCGAAGGAGAAGTCGGGCAGTGTCCACTTGATGGCGCCGGTGCCTTGGAGCACCCATTTCAGCCAGATCTCGGTGTCGGTGGGGTTGGCGATCTTGACCGACCCCAGCTCGGTGCTGCCGTTCGTGGTGTCCTTGGTGGTCACGAAGGTGGCGGTCACGTCGGCTTCCATCCAGCGCGGATACGCCGCGGCCAGCGGGACGAGCACCAGACCGTACTGACGGCCGTTGGGATCGGTCCCCACCTTGACCCGCGGGTTCGATGCCAACTGCACATCGAGCCTGCGGCGTGAATCGTCCACCTGCACCCACAGTTTCGAGCGCTTCTCGTAGGAGAAGGCTTTGCGCAGTGCGGAGTCGTTGTCCCGCCATGCGGCGGTGGCGGATTCGATGACGTGGAAGGCGAGGGTGAATTCGTACTTCTCCTCCCGCATGCCGCCGTAGCTGGCGCCGAGCTGGAATGCGGTCGAATTCCAGATCGTCTTCACGGGCGCGTCGTACAGCAGGTCGAACTCGGTGCCGTCGTTCTCCGGCGCGAGGTACACCCCACGGGCCCCCGCGCCGGGACCCGCCACCGTGAAGCGCTGGCCGTTGTGGCCCTCCAATTCGATCAGCGTCTCAGGCATGATCCGTCCTTGTCGAAAGAGTAGGTACAGCTAGGTTTTTCACCGGCCCACGAATCCCAGCGAACGTTCCCGCTGCAGCAGGTTGATCTCCCGCCGGAAATCTTCGGCGGTCATGCCCGTGTGCATGGTCTCGATGTTGATCGAGTTGTCGTTGCTGCCGCTCTGCGTCAGATCCGACATCTGCGCCCACTGCTGCGGGTTGAATACCGGCTCGGGTTGCCCGGTCTTGTTCTCCACCAACGTCAAACCGGGCTGCAGCCAGCCGCCGTTGTCGTATCGGGTCGGCGAGATCCGGCCCATCAACGCGTTGGCAAGTCGCCCGGGCAGATCGAGCAGCTGCTCGGGGCCACGGCTGGTGTCCCAGTAGATCGATGTGCTGGTTGCCGGGTCTGCGGTGTTGTTGGTCTTCAGCCATTCAGCCTGCGACGCTTGGTCCTTGTTGAACTGTTCACTCGACTTCTGCCAAGCGGTCGCCGCCTTCGCCAGCGGCGTGCTGTCGAGATCGGGGATGCCGAAGACGTTGAGGAAGTCGCCGAACATCCCGTTCTTGAACGCGTTTCCGGCCTTCGTGAAGTTCGATTGGATCGAATCGAAGGTCGAAGCCTGCCGTTTGTCCATCGGTGAGCGGTTGTCGGTGGGCGCCGCCGCAGCCGGCGTGGTGGTGGCGGGAGCCACCGTGGCCGGATTCGACTTGACCGGTTCGACACCGGTAGGCGCTGCCATCTGCGCGGCGGCGAACTGGAAGAAGGCGTGATCGGTGAACATCGAATCGTTGGCGCCGGAGGCCATTCCGCCGTATTGGCCGTTGCCGCGCTGGCCGCCCATCTCGAAGTTGACCCCGTTCGGCAGCGTCGCCGCGGTGTGCCCGCCGAACTGACCGCCGTTGTACCAGCCGACCCGCAGGCTGCCCGCGGGACCGTTGCCGAGCTGGAATCCGCGGGCGACCAGGGCGTCGCCCTCGTTCCCCGTCGCGAATCGGGAAGCGAAAGGCTCCAGTCCCGCAACGTAGTTGGCCAGTGCGGAGATGGCGCCGGAGCAGTCGCCCCAGTTGACGCCGCCCCAGTTGTACACCGCACCCTCGACGCCCTTGGCGAATTCGACGAGCTGATCGGCGCTGACCAGACCGCCCTGGGCGAAGCCGGGTAGTCCGCCGCCCTCGGGCGATCCGGACATCGAGCCGCTGTTGATGGCGTGCAGCAGGCCGAGGTGCTCGCTTGTCGCCTTCGCGTTGACGACGAACTCGCCGTCGGACAGCCGCGCCACAATGGAATCGCTTGTGCCCGTGCCCGGTCCGGAGATGTGCCCACCCGTCGCGAAGCCGGGGATGACGCTGGTGACGCCGTTGATGACGGTGCTGCCGATCTTGCCGACCGTATCGACGACAGTTCCGACGATGTCCTTGATCTTGTTCCAGTACTCCAGGATGGTGTTGACCGCGTTGACCACGGTGTCACGCAACGTGTTGAACACGTTCTGGCCGGTTTCGATGGCCGTCTGGATGATCGCCCATCCAGCCTGGATGCCTGCCTGCAGCAGCTCCCACGCCGGCCTGATGAACTGGTCCCACATCGCCTGGAAGGCGCTGCCGACCAACTGCAGCGCAGCGACGAAACTGTCCCAGATCGGCTTGATGATGTTGTTCCACACCGCCGAGATGGTCTCGCCGATGAAACCGAGCAGCGGCTGAATGACGCTGGACCACAACCAGGTGAAGATGTCGCCGACCAGCTGGATCGACGCGACGAAGCTGTCCCACATCGGCTTGATGATGTTGTTCCACACCGCCGAGATGAGCTCACCGAGCAGCCCGAACACCGGCTGGACGATGCTCGTCCACCACCAGTTGATCGCCTCACCGACGAACTGGATGACCGCGACGAACCCGTCCCACATCGGTTTGACCAGGCCGTTCCACCAGGCCGAGATGAACTCGCCGATGAGACCGAAGACCGGCTGAATGATGCTGGACCACAGCCACTCGATCACGGTGCCGATCAACTGGACGGCGGCGGTGAAGGCGCTCCACACCGTCATCACGTAGCCGTTCCACCACAGCTGGATCAGTGCACCGATCAGCCCGAAGACCGGCTGGATCACGGTGCCCCACAACCACATCAGTGTTTCGCCCACCGACTTCATGGCGTTGAGGAAGCCGTCCCACACGGGTTTGATGAACTCCCAGGCCGCGGCGACGGCGGACTTCATCCCCTCCCAGATCACTGCCCAGGCCTTCTTGCCGGTCTCGGTCTGGGTGAAGAAGTAGACCAGCCCGGCGGCCAGCGCGGCTATGGCCGTGGTGATCCAGATGAGCGGCCCGCCCGCCGCCTTGAGCATGGTCAACGCGTATTTCCATGCGTTCGTTGCGGCCGTGGCGATGTTCGTTGCGATCGTCTGGACGTTCGTCGCGATCGTCTGGGCGGTCGTTGCCACCGTCGTCGCGATCGTTTTTGCGGCAAGCATGGTGTATTCGACGCCGAGCTTGACCAACACCGGCAGCAGGAACGTACCGATCGCGACGGCGACCGAATTGATGATGTCGGCCCATTCGCGATAGAAGTTGAGCAGGCCCTGCCCGGCGGCCTTCAGTCCGCCGAAGCCCGCGATGATCAAGTCGGACAGCGCATCGGACAGCTTGCTGATCCCGATGGTCACGAACAGCGCGCCGTCTTCCAGCGTCTTCATGAATTTACTTGCGCCACTGACATTCTGGGCCGCCAGATCGGCCGCCGCGCCCTGCCTGCCGATCGCACCGGCGACCGAGTCGAACGCGGAAGCGCCCTGCTCTGCGGCCAGTGACGCGATGCCGACGGCATCGGCGCCGAACAGTGCCGAGGTCGCCGCCTCGTACATGCCCGGCGCCATCGTCTGCGCCGCGGTCTGCAGCTGACCGAACAGCGCAGGCATGCCGACGAATTGGCCGTCCACCCCGGTCAGTGTCAGTCCGAGCTGCTCGATCGCGGCCTTGGCAGGCTCGGTACCCGAGCTGAGCCCCGTGAACATCGAGGCGAGCATGCTGCCCGCCTGGGCGGCGGGTGTACCCGCCTGCCCGAGCACCGCCATGGCCGCGGCCGTATCGGTCATGCTCACGCCGAGCGCGCTAGCACCCGTGCCGGAGGCGGCGAGCGCGCTCGCGACATCGGTCACCTTGGCGCCCATCACCTCCGACGCGCTGGCAAGCACATCGGCGGCAGTGCCTGCCGAAGTCGCATCGAGGCCGAACGACTTCAGCACATTCGCTTGCAGGCCAGCGGCCTCGGCGGCGTTGATGCTGGCCGCACCGGCCAGCTCCACCGTGCCCATGGCCGCGGCCATGGAGTCCTTGACGGTGAAGCCACTCTTGGCCAGTTCGGCCATCGCGGCGGCGGCATCCTTGGCCGATGCGGTCGGCAGGGCGAGCCCGACCTCCTCGGCCTTGCTGCGCACCTCCCTCATCTGCTCGCTTGTCGCGCTGGTCGCGGTCTTGACCTCCTCGAGTGAGGTCTTGAACTCGGTACCGAGCTGCAGCAGTGGCGCGACGATGGTGCCGAGCCCGGCCCGTTCCGCGAAGCCGTTCAGGCCTGCGGTGAACCCCTCCTCGAAACCTTTCGACAGCAGTTCGCCCGCCTTGGTGCCACCGGTGATGGCATCCTTCGCCGCGCCCGTGAAGGTGGTCTGCAGAATGGGTTTCATGTCGGTGAAGGCGCCCTGCAGCGAAGTCTTGACCACCGTCGCCGCGCTGGTGAAGGCATTGACGACCACGCCTTCGAGACCGGTCTTCAATGCTAGGGCCGCATCTTCCGCCGCCCCGCTGAAGGCGGTGCCCACCGCCGCCCGCGCCTCGGTGAGCGAGGTGCGCAGCACCTCCTCGAACGTGGCGGCAATCTGTTCGCCCGCTGCGGCGGCTTCGGCGGCTGCTCCTGCGGTATCTTCCGCGGTCATGGGTACCTCGATTCGGGTCTTCGGTCGGCGCGGCCGCGACGGCGCTGCGCGACGGGGTCAGTGGCTTGTCTGAGTTGTTCCGGATTGCAGCGCGGCAAGCCGCGTGCGCACCTGATCCATCGGCACCGCAGTGCCTTTCACCTGTCGCTTGGTCTTGTCCTCGACACCGGGCCGCGGATAGGGCGCCGGGCGGTTGCGGTTGTGGCTGCCGTCCTTGGTTTTGCTCCACAGCAGCAGATTCGCCACGTCGACCAGGTCGGCGAGCAGGTGCTCCACCTGGCCCCAGCGGTATCGCTCGGGATGCATGGCCCGCAAAAGTGCGCTGTCGGAACTCGATTCGCGGACGAGCACCGCGAAATCACGCCAGGTGAAACGCTTCGAGCCGACATCACGCAACCGAAGGCCCGCTCGGATCAGATCGGCCTCGATCGCCTCCCCGTGCTGATCGCACAGCTCTAGGAGGCCGAGGATTCCCCCAGGTCGGTGCTCGACTCCTGCTGCCATGCGGTCATCAGCTCGCGCACCTCACCCTGGGTCATCGCGTCGACGACGGCCAGATCCTTTGCGCTGCACACGCCTTCGATGAGCCCGAAGAACTGCTCGGTCTCGCCCTCCTTGCGCAGGGTGCGGATGACGCCGAACGGAATGTTGTCGAAGCGGGGCAGGGTGATCTTCTTGCCGCTCTTGGCGGTGTAGCTGAACTTTTCCATCATGGACCGGACCTTTCTGAGATTTCGGATTGTTTTGGCGGACAGGGCCTTTCGAAGCCCGCCCGGTGAGGGCAGGCCCGGTCCAAGGGTTGAATGAACCTCACCGGGCGGGATCGGGAACGAGATCCGCAGTGGCGCGCGAAATTACGCGTTCTTGTGGATGTACTCGTAGATGTTGTTGCCCTTGGAGTCCTCGAAGCACTCCATGGTGACCGTGTACATGATCACGTCGGAGTGCACCTTGACGATGTCCTCGACCGCGGTGATCTGGCCGTTCGGGATGAAGGTGCGGATCGCGCCGACGGCGTCGTCGACGGTGTCGATGACCCAGGCGTTGTGCGGCAGCGCCTTCTTGTTCTTCTTCACGGTGATATCGCCCTTGGCGGGGTCGAGGACGACGTTGTCGTCACCGAACACGGCCTTGAGCACATCGGCGCTGGTCGACTCCAGGAACGCGAACTTCAGGGTCGCGGTGTAGTCGGTCTGCAGCACCTTCACGGTGGAGCCACCGAAGGCCTTCTTCTTCTCGGTTTCCCGGGTGTTCGACTCGGTGAAACCGTCCTCGCCGATGTAGCCGCAGTCGGTGAACGCCGCGTTCAGCGCATCGATGGCGGTCGCAGGGCCCGCGGTGCCCAGCGGTGCGCGGAACACCGCGCCGGTGGACTTCGGCATCGCCGCGTAAACGTTGTTGACAGTACTTGCCATGGTGTAGAG
>NZ_BDAY01000065.1 GCF_001612685.1 Nocardia altamirensis NBRC 108246 | reverse complement strand
GCGGCGGGGCCGTGCGAATCGTGTGCAGGCGCGCCAGGCTTGACCGGCGCGGCTGCCGCGACCACGGTCCGCTGCGGCGCCAGCTCGACCTTGGGCTTGCCCGCCGCCGGGGTGATCTTCACGGTGCCGAGATCGGAGGTGATGCTGGTCAGCTCGTCGGGGACCGACGGGCTGTTGTTGATGATCGACAGCGCGATCAGCGCCTTGCCGCCCTTGGTGTTGGTGTAGTCGCTGCCCGGCTCGTGCGGCAGCACGATGTGCACGTTGCGCAGCGCGATCTTGCCGACGTCGGCGGTGTTGCCGTTGATCGCGGCGACCTGATCCGCGGTCTGCGAGATCTGGCCCGCGCTGCAGCCGGCCAGTGCGATCGCCGCGCCGGCGGCGAGTGCGGCAACCGGCACCATGCGACGTCGCGCCTTCTTCAGGGCGGTCACAGCTTTCAGGGCAGTCACGGGTTGTCCCTCCATGTCGACCGGGCTCATCTCCACAAGGGAGAGTAATAACTAGGGAGCGTAGTAGTTCGTGCAACCGACCGGGCGCGGGGGCTCGCGACTCGCGGGCGGTAGGTAACAGCTTGGTCGAGCGGCCAGCCGATTGCGGACGTGCTGCCAGCGCTGTTCGCACGTTGGTGTGCGGGCAGTGCCGAGAGGTAACCCGTTCTGGCACAACGTAATGCACACCGACCCGGTCTTGTCAAGCCCCACGGTTGCCTCGTTGTGGCCCTGACCTGCACAGTTGATCGCGCCGTTACCGAGTCGCATGTTAAACTGTGAACATCGAAAGGGGCACGGGACACATGATTTTTAAGGTCGGAGACACCGTCGTTTACCCCCACCACGGAGCGGCGCTGATCGAAGCTATAGAGACTCGCACCATTAAGGGTGAACAAAAAGAGTATCTGGTCCTGAAGGTCGCCCAAGGCGATCTGACTGTTCGGGTTCCCGCTGAGAACGCCGAATACGTCGGCGTGCGTGACGTCGTCGGCCAGGAGGGTCTCGATCGAGTCTTCCAGGTGCTGCGCGCGCCGCATACGGAGGAGCCGACCAACTGGTCCCGCCGTTACAAGGCCAACCTGGAGAAGCTCGCCTCCGGCGATGTGAACAAGGTGGCCGAGGTCGTGCGTGATCTGTGGCGTCGGGAGCAGGATCGCGGCCTGTCCGCCGGTGAGAAGCGAATGCTCGCCAAGGCCCGCCAGATCCTCGTCGGTGAACTCGCGCTCGCTGAGGGCACCGATGATGGCAAGGCCGAGACGCTGCTGGACGAGGTCCTCGCCGCGGCTTCCTGACCGTGAAAAATTTCGACAACGGTGCTCGTCGCACTGACGAACCCGTCGTTGCTCTGGTGCCTGCCGCCGGTCGCGGCGTCCGCCTGGGTGAAGCCACACCCAAGGCGTTCGTCCCGGTCGGCGGCAGCCCTATGGTCCGGCTCGCTGTCGAAGGCTTGATCGCCTCCGGCGCGGTCGACCGGATCATCGTTATGGTTCCCGCCGAATTCGTCGAGAGCGCCGTTGCCCTGCTGCCGCCTTCGGATTCGGTACACGTGGTTGTCGGCGGCGCCGAACGCATCGACTCGGTGCGGGCAGGTATTGCCGCCGCACCCGAGGCCGCCTACTTCCTGGTGCACGATGCCGCGCGCGCCCTCACGCCGCCCGAGCTGATCGCCCGGGTCGCGAAGGAACTGCGCGCAGGCCATCTCGCCGTGGTGCCTGCGCTTCCGGTCGCCGACACCATCAAATCGGTCGACGCGGCAGGCGCGGTCACCGGCACACCGGACCGCGCACAATTGCGCGCGATTCAAACTCCCCAGGGTTTTTCGGCCGAATTGCTGCGCTCGGCCTATCTGAGCGAGGGCGTACAGGCCACCGACGACGCGGGGCTGGTCGAATTGCTCGGCACTCAGGTGCGCACCATTCCCGGCGACCCGCTGGCTTTCAAGATCACCACACCGCTGGATCTGTTGCTCGCACACGCGGTGCTCGACGGCGCCGACCTCCGCAAGGTGGTTGTGCCATGACCGATTCCCTCGACATGCGGGTCGGCATCGGCAGCGACGTGCATCCCATCGAACCGGGCCGCCCCTGCTGGATGGCGGGCCTGCTGTTCGACGGCGACGACGGGTGCGCGGGCCACTCCGATGGTGATGTCGCCGCGCACTCGCTGTGCGATGCGCTGCTCTCCGCCGCCGGGCTCGGCGACCTCGGCTCCGTATTCGGCACCGATCGCCCGGAATGGGCAGGCGTCTCCGGCGCCGCCATGCTGAAGGAAGTGCGCAGGCTGCTCGGCGAGGCAGGCTTCGAGATCGTCAATGCCGCGGTCCAGGTGATCGGTAATCGACCCAAGATCGGGCCGCGCCGCGCCGAAGCCCAGCAGGTGCTCGGCGACCTGCTTGCCGCCCCGGTCTCGGTATCCGGCACCACCACCGACGGCCTCGGCCTCACCGGCCGCGGCGAAGGCATCGCCGCGATAGCAACCGCTCTGCTACGCGGCTGTCGCTGACCCAGCCCCGTCGGGCCGAAGCCGGTCCGTGAACAGCCGTCTCTACCAGCTAGGATCGATCGCCGTGACGCTGCGCCTTTTTGACACCGACACGCGGACCATGCGCGACTTCGCGCCGTTGGTCCCCGGCCGTGCCTCGGTGTACCTGTGTGGTGCCACCGTGCAGGGCGAGCCGCACATCGGCCATGTGCGGAGCGGCGTCGCGTTCGACGTGCTGCGCCGCTGGCTGCTCGCGCACGACTACGACGTCCTGTTCATCCGCAACGTCACCGACATCGAGGACAAGATCCTCACCAAGGCCGCCGAGGCGGGCAGGCCGTGGTGGGAGTGGGCCGCCACCTACGAGCGCGCCTTCGACAAGGCCTACGAGACCCTCGGCGTGCTGCCGCCGTCCGCGGAACCCCGTGCGACAGGCCACATCACGCAGATGGTCGACCTGATGCAGCGGTTGATCGAACGCGGGCACGCCTACGCCTCGCAAGGCAACGTCTATTTCGACGTGGTCAGCTTCCCCGAGTACGGCAGCCTGTCCGGGCACCGGCTCGACGACGTGCACCAGGGCGAGAGTGCGGGCGAGGGCAAACGCGACGCGCGCGACTTCACCCTGTGGAAGGCGGCCAAGCCCGGCGAGCCGACGTGGCCGTCGCCGTGGGGGCCAGGTCGTCCCGGCTGGCACCTGGAATGCTCGGCGATGGCCGAGTTCTATCTCGGCCCGGAATTCGATATCCATTGCGGCGGTATGGATCTGGTGTTCCCGCACCACGAGAACGAGATCGCCCAGTCCAAGGCGGCAGGCGACGGCTTCGCGCGCTACTGGCTGCACAACGGCTGGGTCACCCTCGGCGGCGAGAAGATGTCCAAGTCGCTCGGCAACGTGCTGTCGGTGCCGAACGTGCTCAAGCAGGTGCGTGCCGTCGAGCTCCGGTTCTACCTCGGCCAGGCGCACTACCGCTCGATGCTGGAGTACTCGGACAAGGCGCTGCAGGACGCGGCCCAGACCTATCAGCGCATCGAGGCCTTCGTGCACCGGACCGCCGAGCGGGCAGGCGAGATCACGGTGGGCAAGTGGACCGACGCGTTCGCCGCGCACATCGATGACGACCTTGCCGTGCCGAAGGCGCTCGCCGAGATTCATCGCGTCGTGCACGAGGGCAACAAGGCGCTCGAGTCCGGTGCGCTGGACAGCGCGCGGGACCTGGCCGGACAGGTCCGAGCCATGCTCGGTATCCTTGGCGTCGACCCGTTGGATCCGCACTGGTTCACTCCACGCGACTCGTCGGCGGCACTCGGCGCGCTCGACGTGCTGGTGCGTGCCGAGCTCGACCGCCGTCAGCAGGCACGAGCAGCGAAGGATTGGGCCAGCGCCGACGCTGCCCGCGATCGATTGCAGGCAGCAGGAATCGAGGTCACCGACACACCGAACGGGCCGGAATGGGCCCTTGGCGCTGCACAGGACTCGGCACCGGATGCGCCACAATCTGGAAAGGCCGGTTAATGGCAGGCAATTCGCAGCGTCGTGGTGCGATCCGCAAGGGCGGAACCAAGAAGGGCGCTGTCGTCGGCTCCGGCGGAAAGCGCAGGCGCGGGCTCGAGGGTCGCGGCGCGACCCCGCCCGCCGAGGCGCGCACCAAGCATCCCGCCGCCAAACGGGCGGCCGCCGCGGCGAAGGCCGCCGCAGCAGGCAAGGGTGGTGCGCGCGGTAGCGCTGGCCGTCCGGCCGGGCGCAAGAACGACGACGGTCCCGAGATGGTGCTCGGCCGCAACCCGGTGGTCGAGTGCCTGCGGGCAGGCGTGCCCGCAGCGGCGCTGTATGTCGCCCTCGGTGCCGAGAACGACGAGCGGCTCACCGAGAGCGTGAAGCTGGCCGCCGACGCCGGCATCTCGATCCTCGAGGTGCCGCGCTCGGATCTGGATCGGTTGAGCGCCAACGGATTGCACCAGGGCGTCGGACTGCAGGTGCCGCCGTACCGCTACGCGCATCCCGACGACCTGCTCGCCGTGGTCCGTGATTCCGCAGAACCGGCACTGCTGGTGGCGCTGGACAACATCTCCGACCCGCGCAATCTCGGTGCCGTGATCCGCTCGGTCGCCGCGTTCGGCGGCCAAGGTGTGCTCATCCCGCAGCGGCGCAGCGCGAGCGTCACCGCGGTCGCATGGCGAACCAGCGCGGGCGCCGCGGCCAGGCTTCCGGTTGCCCGCGCCACGAATCTGACTCGCACGCTGAAGGATTGGGCTTCGCAGGGCATTCAGGTCGTCGGCCTCGACGCGGGTGGCGACACCACGCTCGACGACTTCGACGGCAGCGAACCAACGGTCATCGTGGTCGGCTCGGAAGGCAAGGGCCTTTCGCGTCTGGTTCGGGAGAACTGCGATTCGATACTCGGCATCCCGATGGCGGGACCCGTCGAGTCGCTCAACGCCTCCGTCGCCGCCGGCGTGGTGCTCGCCGAAATCGCGCGCCAGCGCAGGGCTTGACGCGCACCATTCAGCCTTCCCACCCATCGAGTCGCGGGCGATTCGTTGGGTGGGTCAGCAAACCAGGTACGGCTGTTGGTACGAAACGCCCCTAGCCACACGGCAATAGACGTGGCAGCGCGATCTTCCCCCGTAGAATTCGGGGCGTGGTGATACCCAACCAGCCCATCGGGAACCCCGTCGAGCATCCGAATGCGACGGCGGTGCTGTTCCTCGGCGCCGCCAGCGTGCTCTGCTGCGGCGTGCTCGGGCCGGTCGCGTGGGCGATGGGCAAGCGCGCGCTCGACCAGATCGAAGAATCACACGGCGCCTACGGCGGCCGCGTTCAGGTGATGGTCGGATACATCCTCGGGATCATCGGGACCATCCTGATGATCATCTTCGGTGTGCTGTTCTTCATGATTCTGATCGGCGGCAACGCCTAATCGAGACTGGGACGCTGCTTGTCGTTGTCGTCCCAGGCAGGCCACTCCTCGCTGACACTGCCGGTCCAGTGCGGTTGCCTGCGTTCCTTGAACGCCGCCATCGCCTCACCGCCGTCGATGCTCTTGCCGACATGGTCGTTCAGGTCGCTCTCCAGCTGACCGACCATGGCCGGGCTCATCCCGAGCCCCTCCCACAGCAGCCGCTTCGACATCGCCACCGGCAGCGGCGCCGACCCGTTGGCGAGATCGTGCGCGATCGCCAGCGCCATCGGCAACACCTCGCCACCCGGCATCGACCCATTGGCCAGGCCCATCGCCTTCGCCTCGTCGCCGTCGAAGGTGCGACCGGTAAGCATGATGTCGGCGGCATTGGCCATGCCGACCAGTCGCGGCAGCGTCCAATGCGCATAGCCGTCAGCGACAACGCCACGCCGAACCTGATTGAGCCCGTATATCGCATCACGCGCCATGTACCGCAGATCGCACTGCAACGCGAGAGCAAGCCCGATGCCGACCGCATGCCCGTTCACCGCGGCAATCACCGGCTTGCGCACCCGCCACGGAGCAGGCTCGATGGTGGCACTGACATCGCCGACCCGACTCGATAGATCCGCCCCTGCGCAGAACGCGGGCGGCGTACCAGTGACGACGACTACCCGGATGGTGTCTTCCGCATCGCAGCGCTGCAACGCGGCACTCAGTTCAGCAGCCATCGTCGGAGTGAAGGCGTTCTGCTGAGCGGGCCGATTGAGCGTGAGCACGGCGATGCCCGCGGAGACATCGACGAGCAAATCCGAACTCATGCAGCCGATGTTAGCTCTGTTATCGGCCGCGCGGGCGCGGCCAGGGCATGCCTGCGCTGGACTTCGCGGGAGCGGAACTCATCCGCGCAGCACGTGGCGGCCGATGGCGTATTTGTGGACTTCGGTGGGGCCGTCGTAGAGGCGGAAGGCGCGGATGTCGCGGAAGATCATTTCGACGACGGTTTCGTCGCTGATGCCGATGCCGCCGAGTACCTGGACGCAGCGGTCGGCGACTTTGAACAGTTCTTCGGAGACGAACGACTTGGCCATGGAGCTTTCGTGCCGTGCCTTTTCGCCTTTGTCCATGAGCCAGCAGGCGTGCCAGATGGTGAGGCGGCACTGGTGCAGGGCAACTTCGTTGTCCGCCAACATGAACGAGACGCCCTCGTGCTCGCCGATCGGCTTGCCGAACGCGGTGCGGGTGCGCGCGTGCTCGACCGCGATGCTCTGGGCGCGCTCGGCGGCACCGAGCCAGCGCATGCAGTGGGTGAGGCGGGCGGGGGCCAGCCGGAGCTGGGCGTAGCGCAATGCCTGGCCGGTGTCGCCGAGCAGTGCCGACGTCGGCAGTGTCAGGTTGTCGAAGCGGACGACGCCGTGGCCGGCCACGTAGTTGCGGTCCATGGTGTTCATGGTGCGTTCGATGACGATGCCTGGCTGGTCGCCATCGGTGAGGAAGAGGGTCGGGCCTGGCTGCAGTCCGGCGTCGGCCAGGTGCGGGCCCTCGACGAGCTTGGCCATGATGATCCAGGTCTTGGCGCCGTTCGCGCCGGTGATCAACCACTTGCGCCCGTTGACGACGAAGTTCTCGCCGTCGAACACCGCCTCGGTGGCCAGCTGCGCCGGGTCCGAACCCGCGCCGTCCGGCTCGGTCATCGCGAACACCGAGCGCTGGTGCCCGGCGATCACCGGTGCGAGGTAGCGCTCCACCTGGTCCGGGTTCGCGATCTTGGACAGCAGGAACATATTGCCCTCGTCGGGCGCCGCGCAGTTCATCGCGATCGGTCCCAGGGTGGACCAGCCTGCGGCCTCGTAGATCACCGCCTGTTCGATGTGGGTGAGCCCGCGCCCGCCGAGCGCCTCCGGCGCCTGCACGGTGAGCAGCTTCTCCGCCCGCGCCAGCTCGACCAGCTCTTGCCGCAGTTCGTCGGTCGGCCCGTGCGCGGTGAGCCGCGGATCCCGTTCGAACGGCACGATCTTGTCGATGACGAACTGGCGGACTCGATCGCGTTCGGCGACGAGCTCGGCGGGAATCGAGAAGTCGATCATCGGTGCTCACCAATCGTTCGGGGGTGCGTGGGTCGAGCATACGAAACGTATGCGGAGTGACTGAAGGCAGCTGCCCTCACCGGCTGTCAGCGACCGGCTCCGGTCGGTCCATCGCGTGTCAGTGCCGTGTCAGCGGACCGCGACATCGTTGCGTCAACGCCGACGAGGAGCCAACCGACCTCGCACCGCAACCCCGATGAGGAGAACTCGCCATGATGACCGCCGCCGCCATCTCCCAGCTGCTGATCGCCCTCGCCTTCGTCAGCATCCCCCTGGTGCGGCATCGCTACGGTGCCGCCGCCAAGGCGGCCGCCGAAGCCGAACTGACCCGCCAGGGCGTCCGCACCTCGGTCCTCGCGGAGAACAACATGCGGTTCGACGCCGGCGGCCACGAGACCGTCGTCCCGGTCGCGGTCGCCCTGGTGATGACCGTCCTCGCGGTGCTGAACCTGGCCGGAAACCCGTGGGGCGCAACACTGTCCTGGATCTTCCAGACGATCGTGCTGCTCGGCAACGTGGTGATCCTGTACAGCAACCTGACCGCGGTGAAATCAGTGCAGGCCGCCTTCCGGCGCAAGAGCGATCCGGAACTGCACCGCATCGACGTCCGCGCGCTACTGACCGCAGCTGAGGGCGCCTTCCCGCGCTGGGTGATGCCGTACCTGCAGAACGCACGCCACGCGATCGTCTTCGGCAGCTCGCTCCTGGTGCTGATCGCGCTCATCGCAGCGTGATTCGCCCGCGATGGCCCCGGTGTCCAAGAGACACCGGGCCGTTCGCAGTGTCCTGGGATCAGCGGGCGCTGGCGAGTTGGCGCCGTCTGGTGCCGACGATTCGGGAGCCGAGGTAGATCAGGAACGAGAGCGTCGTGACGAAGGTGGAGACCGGGACGCCGGGGGCCAGGGACAGGAGAATGCCACCTACCGCGGCGATTTCGGCGAACACCACCGCGAGCACGGTGGCGCGCACCGGGTTCGCGGTCAGCTGTGCCGCCGCGGCGGCGGGGGTGATCAACAGGGCAAGGACGAGCAGTGCGCCGACGATCTGGACGCCGAACGCCGCGGTGATGCCGAGCAGCACCGCGAAGACGATCGACAGGGCGCGCACCGGAACACCGCGCGCCACCGCCACTTCCGGGTCGGAGCTGGCGAAGAGCAGGGGGCGGTAGACGATGGCGAGCACCACGAGCACGCCGACGGTGCAGGCCGCCAGCAGGCCGAGGCCGCCGTTGCCGACGCTGACCACCTGGCCGGTCAGCAGCGAGAACTTCGAGCCGGCACGGTCGGGGCCGAGCCACAGGAACAGCACGGACAAGCCGAGGCCGAACGACAGCACCACCGCGATGACCGAATCACGTTCTCTGGCACGGGTGCCGAGGATGCCGAACAGGACGGCCGCGACCACCGATCCGGCGATGGCGCCGACACCGACGCCGATCCCGGCGAGCAGCGCGGCGGCGGCACCGGTCAGCGACAGCTCGCTGGTGCCGTGCACCGCGAAGGACATCTGCCTGCTGATGATCAGCGGCCCGATCACCCCGGACAGCAGTCCGAGCAGCGCGGCGGCGAGCACCGCCTGCTGGACGAAGTCGTAGGAGAGCAGGCTCACGGTCGTGCTGAAGTCGAACATCTTCGACAGGACGCCGGACAGTTTGTCGATCACGGGCGGACCGCACTCGCCGGCTGCGTCTCCGAAACTGTTGCCCGGCTGGGGGAGTCGCCGCGATACCCGTCGTCATGGCAGTGCGCGCCAGCCGTGCCGAGCGCATCCATGGTGTCTCCGGTGCCGACGACCACCAGTCGCCCGCGCACGCGAAGCACATCGACCTCGGTCTGGTACAGCTCGGACAGCACCTCGGAGGTCATCACCTCGTCGGGTGTGCCGATCCGGAATTTGCCGTCGACCAGGTACAGCACCCGATCGACCAGCGGCAGAATCGGATTGATCTCGTGCGTCACGAAAAGCACCGCGGTGTCGTGGCTGCGCCTTCGCTTGTCGATCAGCTCCGCAACCAGTCGCTGATTGGCCAGGTCGAGGCTCAGCAACGGCTCGTCGCACAGCAGCACCTTCGGATCACCGACCAGCGCCTGGGCCACCCGTAGCCGCTGCTGTTCGCCGCCGGACATGGTCTCCAGCGGCGTGTGCGCGAACCGTTGCGCACCGACCGCGGCGATGGCGTCGGCGACCCTGCGCTTGCGCTCCGACCGTGCCTTGAGCCCGAGCCCCCACCGGTGCCCGTCGTAGCCGAGCCCGACGAGATCGACGCCGCGTAGCTGCACGCCCGCGTCGATCGTCTTCTGTTGCGGCACATAGCCGATGTGCGGATTGCCGGTGCGCGCGGGCGTTCCTGCGATCTCGGCGGTGCCCGCACTCAGGCCGAGCTGGCCGAGCAACACCTTCAACAACGAGGTCTTGCCGGATCCGTTGGGCCCGAGCACCGCGACGAATTCGCCGGGCGCGACGTCGAGGTCCAAACCCTGCCAGAGCGTGCGGTCACCGAACGACAACCCGGCCCCGTGCAGCCGGACCGCCGAAGGAGCTGCCTGCGCCCGTCGCGTGTTCTCGGTCAGCGTGGCCCCCTGGCTCGGTGCGGTCGTGGTCAACGCAGTGCCGCGGCGAGTGCCTGGGCGTTCTTGGTCTGCCACTGAATGTAATCCACGCCGGCAGGCAGGGTTTCGGTCACCTCGACGACGGGCAGTCCGCTCGTCTGCGCGACCGAGCGCAGGTCCTTGGTGATCTTGTCCTGGGTCTGCACGTTGTAGACGAGCGCGCGAACCTGCTTGCCGGTCAACAGTTCCCTGGTCGCGGCGACCGCGGCGGGGGCAGGGTCGGTCTCCTGCTCGATCGCCTCCTGGAACTCGTGCGGCGTCCGATCCTCGACACCGGCGGCAAGCAGCAGGTAGTGCGCGAGCGGTTCGGTCTGTAGCACCGGGGTTTTCGGGTGCTCGCCTGCGACCTTGCTTGCGATCGCGGTGATCTCGGCCAATCCGCTCTTGAAGGTCGCGGCCCGCTCGGCGAAGGCGGCGGCGCTGCCTGGCGCGAGCTCGCCGAGGTTCGCGGCGATCTGGTCGGCCACCGCGGCGACGGTGTTCGGGTCGTAGAAGACATGCTCGTTGCTGTCGCTCTTGTTCGGCCGCAGCTCGAACGCGTCGACGGTCCGCTTGGCGCGCCCGGCCACCGCCTTTTCGGCGAATTCGTCGTAGCCGCCGCCGTTGTAGACGACCAGGTCGGCGTCGCGGAGCTTGGCCGATTCGACGGCGGAGGTCTCGTGCGAGTGCGGGTCGGCGGTGGGGTCGGCGATGATCGATTCGACCGTGGCGTCCGGCCCCGCGATCGTCGCGGCGATATTGCCCCAGACGTTGGTCGAGGCGATGACGGTCGGCTTTCCGGAATCCTTCGCGCTGCCGTCGCCGCAGGCGGTGAGGGCGAACGCGGTGGCGATCCCGACCGTGGCACCTAAGAACCGAATGGCAATCTTTGTCTTCATCCGGTTACTCCTGTGGTGCCTCACAGCTGGTGGAGCACTCGAGCGGGTGACACAACTCAGCTTATTGGAAATGGTTTCTGTTTTACTTTATCAAGTACTCGGCGTGAACACGAGCCGGGCCCGTTGTCGGCCGACGCGCGGAGGCGCGGCCGTCAACGGGCCCGGGGAGAACTATCGGTGGCGGTTGGTTAAACGAGCGCCTCCACCGGCTGGCCGAGCAACTGCGCGCAGCGCAGCAAGCCGAGGTGGCTGTAGGCCTGCGGGTGATTGCCGAGCGAGCGTTCGGCCACCGGGTCGTACTCCTCGCTGAGCAGTCCGGTCGGCCCCGCGACGTCCACCAGCTGGGCGAACAACGCCTCGGCGTCCGAACGCTTTCCGATCAGCAGGTACGCCTCGACCAGCCAGGCCGCGCAGAGGTGGAAGCCACCCTCGCCGCCGGGCAGGCCGTCGTCGTGGTGGTACCGGTACACCGTTGAGCCGCTCCGCAATTCGGCCTCGGTCGCGACAACGGTCGCGGCGAAGCGCGGATCGGACGGATCGATCAGCCCGCTGAGCCCGATGTGCAGGGTCGCCGCGTCCAGGTCGGTGCCGTCGTAGGCGGCGGTGAACGACTGGACCTCGTCGTTCCAGCCCTTCGACTTCACCTCGTCGGAAATGGTCTCGCGCAACACCTGCCACGCCGGATCGACCTCGCGGTCGAACTTCTGCGCGAGCGTGAGCGCCCGGTCGACGGTCAGCCAGCCCATCACCTTCGAGTACACGTGATGGCGCGGGTTGCCGCGGATCTCCCAGATGCCGTGGTCGGGTTCCTGCCAGCGCCGCTGCACCGCGGAAACCATGGCGCGCACCAGTTCCCAGTCCTCGTCCGGCAGTGCCTGCGCCGGATCGGTGATCCCCTTCAGCTCACGCGCGTGCGCCAGGCTCGCGATGAGATCGACGATCGGGCCGAACACGTCCAGCTGCACCTGCATGTTCGCGGCGTTGCCGACGCGGACCGGGCGCGAACCCGCGTAACCGGGCAGCTGGTCGATCACCGCCTCGGGCGGCAGCGTCTCGCCGTAGAGCGTGTACAGCGGGTGCAGACGTTCAGGGCCTGGCAGCGTTTCGAGCACCCGGTGCACCCAGTCGAGGAACTGTTCGGCCTCGTGCAACGAGCCGAGCGAAACCAGTGCCTGCGCGGTCAGCGACGCGTCGCGCAGCCAGCAGTACCGGTAGTCCCAGTTGCGCACGCCGCCAATGTCTTCCGGCAGCGAGGTGGTGGCTGCGGCCAGGATGGACCCGGACGGTGCGTGTACGAGCCCGCGCAGCGTCAGCGCCGAGCGCTTCATCAGATCCGGCTTCATCGGCGGCAACTGCAGCGTGCCTGCCCACTGCGACCAGTAGCGCTCCGCCGCGCGGCGACGTTCGAGCTCCGGAGTCGGGGCCGGGGTGAGATCCGAGGTGCCGCAGCGCATTTCCAGCACGATCGGACCCTTCGACGGGTCGATGACCGCGCGGGCGGAGTCGTGGGTGCCGTCGCTGAGGATCTGCCAGGCCAGCCCGGGGGAGCGCAGCACCATCGGATCGTTGGTGCCGAGCACGCGCAGGCCGTTCTCGTCCGCTTCGATGCTCACCGGCACCTGCCCGAACTCCGGGCGCGGTGCGAAGGTGACGACGGCGCGCGCGTCACCGGTGATCACCCTGGTCAGATCGGTGCGGGTCGGGTCGACGTCGTGCGGCAGATAGTCGACCACTTGCAAACTGGCCCAGCGGGTTTCGACCGTCATCGTGCTGTCGATATAGCGCTGCGAGAGCGGAAGGCCCGGCCGTTCCGGCTCGATGGTGAAGTGGCCTGCCTGCGGTCCGCCGAGCAGATGCGCGAACACCGCGGCCGAATCCGGTTCGGGGTGGCAGAACCAGGTGACCGTCGCGTCCGGGGTCAGCAGCGCCACCGAGCGCGGGCTGGCCAGCATGGTCAGCCGCTCGATCCGGGGCGCACTCGCGCCTGCGAGCCAGGTGCGTCGCTCCTCGAGCAGGAAGGCCAGTGCCAGCGACACGTCCTCGGTGCTGTCGACACGGTAGCTGGCACCGCTTTCGCCCTCGCCGACCTTGATACCGATGTCGGGGCCGGACAGCACGCGGAAGGCCTTCTCGTCGGTGACGTCGTCGCCGAAGAACACCGCGGCGGAGGCGCCTTCCTGGTGCCGGACGGTGTTGAGTGCGGTGCCCTTGTCGGTCTGCACCACGGCGAGTTCGATGACGGCTTTGCCCTCGGTCACCTGCACGCCGAACCAGCACGCCGGGCCCTGTCTGACCTGGGTCAGCGCCCGGCGCCCGATCTCCGGGCTCGCGTTGCGCACGTGCAGCGCGACGCTGGCCGGTTTGATCTCGACGGTGACGCCGGGGTTCTCCGCGGCGACCTGGGTCAGCGCCGTCTGCACCTCTTGCAGTAGGTGTTTGGCGTCATTGTCGATGGCGTGCACGAAGCCGACGTCGAATTCCGAGCCGTGGCTACCGATCAGTTGCACCTCGACGGGAAGTCGCGACAACGCGGCGAGGTCCCGCAGCGCGCGGCCGGAAATGACCGCGGCGGTCGTGCCGGTGAGCCCGGCGAGCGCGCGCAGCGCGCTCACCGATTCCCGGTGCGGGAAGGCCTTCGCCGGGTCGGACACGATGGGCGCGAGCGTCCCGTCGTAGTCCGATGCGACCAAGAGTCGTGGCACGCGCGCGACCGTCGACAGTGCACGACGAAGTTCCAGTGGCAAATCCTGTGCGCTCACGCATCCAACCTAGTGATCGGAGGAGGTTTTTCTCAGGGGCGGGCAGAACAATACTGGGTTTCGTTAGCCGCACCGACGCCCGCCGCTGTGCGTGCGTTGTGTCCAATTGTCCGTGACGGCAACGGGGACCGCTCGGGGGCCGGATGTTTTCCGGTCAAGGCGGGCAGTGACTGGTGACTTCACCGTATGCGCAGCAGCGATGCCGGAGGAACGCGGGTCACGAACGGCGCGCGCAAAACTCGTGCAAACGGGCCTGTGCGTGGGTGGTGGCGCGGCGCGCTTTCGCGTGCTCGCGCGCACCTGTCCGCATGAGTGTGATTTTCGGCACGGAGGCGGCGATCGCCGCGAATTTGCCAGGTATGTGCTGACTGTCCGATGCCTGGGCCGCCGATCCGGTCGGCGGGTGTTTCCTAGCTGCGGTCGCCGAGCAGCAGATCGACGGTGAGCTCGAGCCGCTCGGTCACGTCGGTCGCGGAAGCGCGCCTGGTCAGCCAGGCCACCAGGTTCGAAAGCCAGACATCGCTGATCACCCTGGCGATCGCCAGCTGCCGCTCGGTGGGCTCGCCGTCGTTCATGGCACGGGCGAAGACGCGATCCATCACCTTGCCGACCCGATCGACCTCGGCGGCCGCCGACGCGTCGGCGAACATGAACGCGCGGGTCATCGCCTCGGTGAGCAGCGGGTCGCGCTGCATCATCCTGGTGATCTGGGTGAGCAGCAGGTGCATCCGCTCCTGCGGCGACTGTCCGGCAAGTGGCTTGCGCTTGCCCTCGATCGTTTCGAATTCCCTGGAGAGTGCGGACACCAAGAGGTGCACCTTCGAGGGGAAATACCGGTACAGCGTCCCGACTGCGACATCGGCGCGCTCGGCCACCGCGCGCATCTGCACCGCGTCGTATCCGCCTTTGGAGGCCAGCGCCATGGTCGCGTCCAGGATGCGCTTGCGCCGTTCCCGCTGCGCGGCCGAGCTCAGCTCGTCTTCGCTGAGCGTGGTGACCGTCGCGGTAGCCGCTGGGGTCGAGTCAGCGGGCTGCGATCGGGAGGGACTGGCCATTGATGAGAGTCCTTTCCGGAAACGTTCGTGTACTGGCCCGGCGTATCGGTTTCGGCTCCGCGGTCGTCTCTTGACTTCCGCACAGCTAGGATATTAGAACATGTTCTAGGTGTGGGAGTCACGCCGGGAAGGCGGTACGGAGTGTGACCATCGCCACCACTGACGAGCATAAAGCCGTCCAGGAGTCGATGCGCGGGTGGGCCGGATCGGTGCGGCCAATTGCAACAATGCGGACCGATCCGTCTGCGTTCTGGCGCGCGTACTGGCCGGGTCTTGCCGATCTCGGGATCTTCCGGGTCGCGCTGCCCGAGGACGTGGGCGGTGCGGGCGGATCGGTCGCCGACCTCGCCGTGTTGGTCGAGCAGGCCGCGCATGATCTGGTCGGCGGACCGGTGCTGACGACGGCACTGGCCAATCTGATCACCGCGGGACGGCTGGACGAACGCCAACCGTGCGGCGTTGCGCTCGACTTCGTTGTCGGCGCTGCGGTTTCGCTCGACGCGAGCGTACCTGTCGGCACCGCGGAATTGTTGCTCACGGGTGCCTGGGATTCGGTGCTCGGCGCCGCGCCGGATACCGCGGTGCTGCTTCCGGTTTCGGTGCCGGACGGCGGCCTGCGGTGGGTGCTGCTGCCGCCGGGCACCGAAGGGCTTCGGATCGAACCACTTTCGCCGCTCGACCTGAGCACGCCGCTGGCCAGGGTGCAGTGCACCGAGGTCCGCGTGCCCGCCGACCAGGTCTTCACTGCCCCGCACGCGGTCGAGGATCTCCTTGTCGTGCTGGTCGCCGCCGAGCTGGCCGGGCTGGCCGGGCGGTGCCTGGAGACCGCGGTCGAATACGCCAAGGTGCGTACCCAATTCGGGCGCAAGATCGGCGCGTTCCAGGCGGTCAAGCACATCTGCGCCTGGATGCTGTGCCGGACCGAGCTGATCCGCGCGGTAGCGGCGGACGCCGCGGCGGCGGTGGACGAGGGCGGCGCCGAGTTGCCGGTGGCGGCCGCGATCGCGGCGTCCATCGCGCTGGACGCGGCGGTGGACACTGCGAAGGACTGCATCCAGGTGCTCGGCGGCATCGGCTTCACCTGGGAACACGACGCGCATCTGTACCTGCGCCGCGCGACCGCGCTGCGCCAGTTGCTGGGCGGGTCGGCGCGCTGGCGGGCCAGGCTGACCGAGCTGACCCGCGCAGGCAGGCGGCGCACCACCGGGGCGGATCAGATCTTGGCCGCCGAAGGTGTTGCGGCCGTTGCCGGTAGCCAAGTCGACGAGCTGGCGGCGGAGGTCGCGCGGATCGCCGCGCTGCCCGTCGACCAGCAGCACACCGCGTTGGTCGAGGCGGGTCTGGTGATGCCGCACTGGCCGCAGCCGTACGGCCGCGGCGCGGATCCGATGACCGGCCTGCTGATTTCGGAGCAGCTGAGCCGCGCAGGCGTGGCAGTGCCCGACCTCGCGATCGCGGGCTGGGCCATTCCTACCCTGTTCCAGCACGGCACCACCGAGCAGATCGATCGGTTCGCGTGGCCGACACTGCGTGGCGAGATCGTCTGGTGTCAGCTCTTCAGCGAGCCGGAGGCCGGATCCGATCTGGCCGCGTTGCGCACCACCGCCAAGAAGGTCGACGGCGGCTGGGTGTTGCGCGGTCAGAAGGTGTGGTCCTCGCTGGCCGACCGGGCGAACTGGGCGATCTGCCTGGCGCGCACCGATCCCGATGCGGCCAAACACCGTGGCATCAGCTACTTCCTGGTCGATATGCGCAGCGCGGGGATCGAAGTACGGCCGCTGGTGCAGATCACCGGCGAGGCGCGCTTCTCCGAGGTGTTCCTCGACGACGTTTTCGTGCCGGACGACTGCCTGGTCGGCGCGTTGCACAACGGCTGGAAGATCGCCCGTTCGACGCTGTCGACCGAGCGAGTGGCCATGGGCGGCAACGGCATCGGTCCCGCGCTGGAGGAGCTGATCGCGAAATCGGCGGCCACCGGTCCCGGCTCGGAACTGGTGAACGACCGGCTCGGCGGTTTCGTCGCCGAGGCCGTCGCCGGACTGCTGATCGAACAGCGCGCCGCCGTCGCCATCCTGGCGGGTGGTGATCCCGGTGCGCAGAGCAGCGTGCGCAAACTGGTCGGGGTGCGGCACCGGCAGGCTGTTGCGGAATTCGCGGTCGAAACGGCAGGTCCCGCCGCTGCGCAGGACTCAGAGGTGGTAAAAGAATTCCTTCTCACCCGCTGTTTGACGATCGCGGGCGGTACCGAACAGATCTTGTTGACCGTGGCTGGTGAGCGGATTCTCGGGCTACCTCGCGACACGGACAGCTAAGCGACGAGGAACTGGGAGTAATTGCGTGGACTTCACCAGGGACGAGGGCCAGGACGCGGTGGCCGAAGTCGTCGTGAGTTTGCTGGAGCGAGAACCGGCCCGCGATATCGCGTTGTGGCCGAGTCTGGTCGACAGCGGCCTGCTTTCGGTGGCATTACCGGAACGGTTCGGCGGCGACGGCATGGGCTTGCCCGAGGTGTCAGTGCTGCTCACCGAGCTGGCCACCGACGCGGTCGCGGTGCCTGCACTGGCGACCTTGGGCTTCGGTGTGCTTCCGCTGTTGTCGCTGCTGCCCGACGAGCTCGCCCAGCGGGTGTTCCCCGCGGTGGCCAAGGGCGCGGTGCTCACCGCGGCGCTCAACGAACAGGCCGCGCCGTTCGCGGTCAAGCCGGAGACGACCGCGGTGCCCGAGGGCGACACGGTGCGGATCACCGGCCACAAGGTCGCCGTGCCCTATGCGGAGCAGGCCGGCTGGCTGGTGATACCGACCAATTCCGGTATCGCGCTGGTCGATTCGGGTGCACCGGGGCTGACGCTCACCCCGTCGCCGATCTCCGGCGGCATGCCGGAATACACCGTGCGACTAGATCAGGTGCGGATCCCGGCCGACCAGCTGCTGCCCGGCGGCCTCGCCGACCTGCATCGGCTCGCGCTCGCCTCGATCGGCGCCGTCGCGGACGGGCTGTTGAAGGGCGCCCTCGTGCTCACCGCCGAACATCTGCGTACCCGTCGCCAATTCGGCAGGCCGCTCGCCGAATTCCAGGCCGTCGCCCAGCAAGTCGCCGATCTGTATGTCGTCTCGCGCACCATGCACGTGGCCGCGGTATCGGCGAGTTGGGCACTGGCGCAGGACGATACGAGTCCGGCACACCAAGAGCGGATCGACGACGATCTCGACGTGCTCGCCTACAGCGTGGCGGCTCAGCTGCCCGCCGCGATGCAGCGGTGCCATCACCTGCACGGCGGTCTCGGCGTCGACATCACCCACCCGATGCACCGCTACTTCTCACAAGCCAAGGACATCGCTCGCTGGCTCGGCGGCGCATCGTTCCGACTAGATCGATTGGGGGCCAGATGTTCATCGACCTGACCACCGAGCAACGCCGGCTACGCGACGAATTGCGTTCGTACTTCGCCGATCTCGTCACTCCGGACGAGGAAGCCGCGATGCTGGTGAACCGGCACGGCGACGCCTACCGCGACGTGGTGCGCCGGATGGGCAGGGACGGCTGGCTCGGCGTCGGCTGGCCGAAGGAGTACGGCGGGCAGGGTTTCGGCGCGCTGGAACAGCAGATCTTCTACAACGAGGCGGTGCGCGCCGATGTGCCGCTGCCGCTGGTCACCCTGTTGACGGTCGGCCCGACACTGCAGCAGTTCGGCACCGACGCACAGAAGAAGAAGTTCCTGCCCGGCATCCTCACCGGCGATGTGCATTTCTCCATCGGCTACTCCGAACCGGAGGCGGGCACCGACCTCGCTTCGCTGCGCACCTCCGCGGTCCGCGATGCGGCGGGCGACTGGATCGTCAACGGGCAGAAGATCTTCACCACCGGCGCGCACGAGGCGGAATTCATCTGGCTGGCCTGCCGCACCGGCTCGACCGAGTCACGGCACCGCGGCATCAGCATCCTGATCGTGGACACCACCGATCCCGGCTACTCGTGGACGCCGATCATCACCTGCGACGGCGCGCACCACACCAACGCCACCTACTTCGACGACGTCCGGGTGCCTGCGGACATGCTGGTCGGCGAGGAGAACAAGGGCTGGCGGCTGATCACCACCCAGCTCAACCATGAGCGGGTCGGCCTCGGGCCGTCCGGCAAGATCGAGCAGCTCTACGACCGGGTGCGGGACTGGGCGCAGCCGCGCGGCGTGCTCGGCGAGCTCGATGTGCGCCGCTCGCTCGGCCGGATCCATGCCATGGTCCGACTGAACGAGCTGTTGAACTGGCAGGTGGCCGCGACCGCGGACAGTGCGGGGAGCGACCCGATGGGCGTGATCGCCGACGCGTCGGCCACCAAGGTGTTCTCCACCGAATCCCTGCAGGAGGCGGGCAGGCTCGCCGAGGAGATCGTCGGGCGCTACGGCGATCCCGCCGAGCCGGGCACCGCGGAGCTGCTCACCTGGCTGGACCGGCGGACCAAACAGAACCTGGTGGTCACCTACGGCGGTGGCAGCAATGAGGTGATGCGCGAGCTGGTCGCCTCGGCCGGACTGCAGCTGCCTCGGGTGCCCAGATAGCCATCAAGCAGTGCAAGTCGAGAAGGAGCCGCGTGTGCCGGAAACCATGAGTCCGGAAGCTGTTGTCGCCGAGGCCGAACGGATCAAGGCGGCCGGTGATTGTGCGCCGCGCCTCGCGCGCGACCCGGTGAACCAGCCGATGATCAACAACTGGGTCGAGGCGCTCGGCGACACCAATCCCGTCTACGTCGACGAGGCGGCCGCCGTCGCCGCGGGGCACCCCGGCATCGTGGCGCCGCCCGCGATGGCACAGGTGTGGACCATGTTCGGGCTCAACGGCGCCCGTCCGGCGGACGATCCGCTCGGCCTGGCCACCGACCTGTTCGACGCGGCGGGCTACACCTCGGTCGTCGCCACCGACTGCCAGCAGACCTATCACCGGTATTTGACTGTCGGCGAGCAGGTTTCGATCACCAGCAGGCTGTCCGAGTTGCGCGGGCCCAAGCGCACCGCGCTCGGCGATGGCTGGTTCATCACCTTCCAGACCAGCTGGCACGTCGGCGATGAGCTGGTCGCCGAAATGCTGTTCCGGCTATTGAAATTCGCGCCCGGCACCGGCGCGGCGCAGGCGCCGACAGGCGACCGGGTCAAGCCGCTGGTCTCCTGGGACACCGAATTCTTTTGGGAGGGAACAAAAGCGGGCGAGCTGCGGATTCAGCGGCTGCCGGACGGTTCGCTGCGGCATCCGCCGATCCCTGCCGTGTGGAAAGACAAGTCGGAGCAGACCGACTACGTGGTCGCCGCTGGGCAGGGCACGGTTTTCAGCTACGTCGTGCACCACGCGCCGAAAGTGCCTGGACGGCAACTGCCTTTCGTGGTCGCGCTGGTCGAATTGGCAGAAGGAGTGCGAATGCTCGGGGAGTTGCGCGGCGTCGAGCCCGCCGAGGTGCGGGTCGGCCTGCCGGTCCAGGTCGAGTTCGAGAAGCTCGACGACGACGCGACGTTGCCGGTCTGGCGGGTGATCGGATGACGACGACCGCCGAGCCGACCTCGGTGCGGGTCGGCACCGAGCTGCCGGAGCTGGTGATCACCGCCGATCCGACCTTCGTGATCAGTACCGCCTTGGCCACCAGGGACTTCCAGGATGTGCACCACGACAGGGACAAGGCCGTCGCCCGCGGTTCCAAGGACATCTTCGTCAACATCCTCACCGACACCGGGCTGGTGCAGCGGTTCGTCACCGACTGGGCCGGGCCGCGCGCGGTGGTGAAGTCCATCGCGCTGCGCCTCGGCGTTCCGCTGTATGCCGGCGACACACTCACGCTCACCGGCACGGTCACCGCGCTCGACGGCGACGACATCCACATCGCCGTGGTCGGCAAGGACAGCCTCGGCGACCACATCACGGCGCAAGCCGTCATCGCCATCCGGAGGGCCTGATGAGAGACCATCGCGCAGCGCTTGTCGGACCACTGCGGGTCTCGCGCAGGACGGTGTGGGCCGCATGACCGAGCAAACCATCTCGGGACGCGCGGCCATCGCAGGCATCGGCGCCACTGACTTCTCCAAGGACTCCGGCCGCAGCGAATTGCGTTTGGCCGCAGAGGCGGTCAATGCCGCGCTGTCCGATGCGGGCCTGCGGCCCGAAGACGTGGACGGCCTGACCACCTTCACCATGGACACAAACACGCAAGCCGCCGTCGCCCGCGCCGTCGGCATCCCGCAGCTGAAGTTCTTCAGCAACATCCCGTTCGGCGGCGGTGCGGCGTGCGCGACCGTCCAGCAGGCCGCCATGGCGGTGGCCACCGGCATCGCCGACGTCGTTGTCGCCTATCGCGCCTTCAACGAGCGTTCGGTGTCGCGGTTCGGCCAGTTCTCGACCGCGCTGGCGAGCGCGCCGACCTCGTCGGGCATCGACGCGGGGTGGGCCTATCCGCAGGGTCTCGGCACGCCTGCGGCCCAGGTGGCGATGGTGGCCAGGCGATACATGCACGTATACGGCGCCACCAGTGCGGATTTCGGCCGCGTCGCGGTGGCCGCCCGCAAGCACGCCGCGGTGAACCCGGCGGCCTTCTTCTACGGCAAGCCGATCACCCTCGAGGAGCACCAGAATTCCCGCTGGATCGCCGAGCCGCTGCACCTGCTCGACTGCTGCCAGGAGTCCGACGGTGGTGTCGCCATCGTGGTCACCAGCGTGGAGCGGGCTCGCGACCTGCCGCAGCGGCCCGCCGTGATCGCTGCTGCCGCACAGGGTTCCGGCGCCGATCAGTACGTGATGACCAGCTACTACCGTGACGCCATGACGGGACTGCCCGAGATGGGTCTGGTCGGCGACCAGCTGTGGGCCCAAAGTGGTTTGCGCCCAGACGATATGCAGGCCGCGATCCTCTACGACCACTTCACCCCGTTCGTCCTCATGCAGCTGGAAGAACTCGGCTTCTGTGGCCGCGGCGAGGCGAAGGACTTCATCGCCGACGGCGCCATCGAGGTCGGTGGGAGGCTCCCGCTCAATACCCACGGCGGCCAGCTGGGCGAGGCGTATATCCACGGCATGAACGGCATTGCCGAGGCGGTCCGCCAGATTCGCGGCACCTCGGTGAATCCGGTGGCGAACCTGGCGAACATCGTCGTCACCGCGGGCACGGGCGTGCCGACGTCAGGTCTTGTGCTCAGCGCCAACTGAATTCGGCTGCCGGTGCGACCACGGTGTCGCACCGGCACCCGCGCATCACCGGGCTGGTTTGCCCGGCTGATCGTGGGTCGAGCAGTGAATCCCGCCACCGCCCGCCGCGATCTCGTCGATCGGCACCGGGACGATGTCACGGCCGGGCAGGTGATCGCGCAGGATGCCCCGCGCGCGATCATCGGCCTGCCGGTCACCGAACTCGGGCATGAACACCGCGCCGTTGGCGATGTAGAAGTTCGCATAGCTGGACACGAATTCGTCGCCCTCGCCGGTGATTCGGCCGGGATCGGGCTGCGGCAGGTCGATGACCTGCAGCTTGCGGCCCCTGGCGTCGGTGGCCTGCGCGAGCACCTGCCTGGCCTGATCGCTGGAGCGCGACCAGGAATCGGCGGGTGCGCCGGGAAAGGCCTTGTCCAGCAGGACGACTCCCGGCGCCACATAGCGGACCAGGCAGTCGATGTGCGCGTCGGTGATGTCCTCGCCGCGCACGCCGTCGAACCACAGCACCTTCTCGATGCCGAGGGTCAGCTTCAGCTCGGCTTCGAGTTGGTCCCGGCTCTTGCCCGGGTTGCGGTTGTCGTTGACCAGCGAGCTCTCGGTGACGAGCAGGGTGCCCTCGCCGTCGGTCTCCAGCGCGCCGCCTTCCGCGGTGAACGGCGCTTGATGGCGGGGGATCTTGTAGTGCGCCAGCAGGTTCCGGCCGAGCGGGCCGTCGTTGGGGTGCGGCTGCTTGTTGCCCCAGCCGTTGAAGTTCAGGTCGACGCCGACCACCCTGCCCGGCTGCTCGACGAACACCGGGACGGTGTCGCGCGCCCAGAGATCGTCCACTGCGAGCGGGACAACCTCGACGGCATTGCCGCAGGCCCGCTGGGCGGCGTCGGCCTGATCCGGCCTGGCCAGCATGACCACGTACTCGTACTCGGCGATATCGCGCGCCAGCCCGGCGATGTCCTTGCGGACGTCCTCCAGGTATTGCTTCCAGATCGACTGCTGCGCGGGCCACGACATGTAGGTGCGTACGTGGCTCTCCCATTCCGCGCCGAGCCGCCCGCCGACGACGGAGGGTTCTGGATCTCCGCTGCCGGGCAGTCCGGGGAGGACGGGGGTTGGCGGATCCGATGGTCCGCATGCCGAGACGCCCGCGGCGAGCAGGCCGGCCCCGGCGAAAACACTGAAGACGGAACGACGAGACATGTGGTTCTCCATGACTAGCTCCGATAGTCGGTGATCAGGTTGGTCGGTGTGCTGGCGATCGACTCGCCGGTCAAATCCTGACTAAAATTTCAGTCAGGAACTCACGGTACCATTGGTCGCATGTCTCGTCGCGACTCGATTTTGGAATCCGCCGCTCGCGTGGTCGCGCAGCGCGGTATCCGTGGCCTGCGCGTGGAGGAGCTCGCCGAAGCGGCAGGCGTCTCAACCTCGCTTATCTACTACCACTTCAAGGACCGCGCAGGCCTGCTCGCGCAGACGATGGAGTTCATCAGCGCCAGGGCCGAGCGCTACACCGAATCCGAGATCGATGCGGCCGCCGACCCGGTCGGCCATCTCGAACAACTGCTGCTGCTCGAGCTCCAGGACGTGCCGCTGGTCATGGAGAACAGCACCGCATGGGGTGAATCCCGCGCCACCGCCGTCTTCCAGCCCGAGCTGCGCGACCAGCTGTGCCATGCCACCGCCCGCTGGTCCGACCATCTGCGCGGACTGATCCGCAGCGCCCAGGAGCGCGGCACGGTCCCGGACACCGTCGTGCCCGCCGACGCCGCCGAGCGCCTCACCGCGCTGGTCGAAGGGCTGAGCATGCGCTGGCTCAGCGGCAGCCTGGAGCTGGCCCGCGCCCGCGAATTACTGCGTGGCGCAATCCCTGTCGAACTCGGTACTCGGTCATGAGCCGTGCTGTCGGTCGATGGATCCAGCCACGCGCAGCGTAGTTTTGGAGCGGCACGCTTGCCGTACGGGAGGAGCCCCATGACCGCTCGGCACCTGATCGACGTCCACGTTCTGCTCATCCGCGACGGGCGCCTGCTGCTCAGCAAGCGCCGCAGCGACGACGTCTTCGACGGCCGCTGGCATCTGCCCGCAGGCAAGCTGGAGGCGGGTGAGTCCGCGACGGCGGCCGCGGCCCGCGAGGCGGACGAGGAGATCGGCGTCTACATCGACCAGGCCGACCTGCGCCACATCCACACCGCGCACGTCGTCGGCTCGGGTCGCGAGGCGCGCCTCGGCCTGTTCTTCGAGGTGCGCCGCTGGACCGGCGAGCCGACCAACCGTGAACCGGACAAGTGCCACGAGCTGCGCTGGTTCCCGCTCGACGCGCTGCCCGACGAGATCATCTCCTATCCCGCCGCAGGCATCCGTGCGCATTTCTCCGGCGCCACCTACAGCGAACGCGGTTGGCACACGGCACATTAGGGCAACGCGCCCCGGAAAAACGTGGCAAGCGCGACGGTGAGCCGGCGACGGCTGTCCTCGGTGCCAGGCGCGAGGTGTGCGCGGGCGCCGGCGAAGCGGTCGAAGACCGCGCCTTCGAGTAGGGCGATGAAGTCGGCGGCGGTGCCGTCGGGATCGGCAACACCCAAGGCGTGGAACAGGTCTCGCGCACGGGTGGCGGAGAACAGGCTGTTGGCGAGCCTGGCGTGCATGTCGGCGTCGGAGAGCAGGTCGAGGATCAGCGCGTGCCGGGCGATCAGCTGGTTGCGCCGCTCGGCGAGCAGCCGATCGAGCCAGGCGGCGATGCCGCGCGCGATCGCCTCGGGCTCCGGCGGCCCGGTCGGCGCGAGCTGGGCGGCGGCGAAGTCGGTGCGGGACCGGGCAGTGATGCGGTCGACGATGGCCTCGACGAGCGCGCGCTTGCTGCGGAAGTAGTACGAGGCCGATCCGGCGGGCAGTGCCAGTGCGGTATCGAGAGCGCGGTGGGTCATGGCTCGAAGACCCTGGGTGGCGATCAGATCGATCGCGGCCTCGACGATCAGCGTGCGTCGGTCGGTTGTGGACATCATCACCTTTCCGTGCCGAGCCTTGTCCTCTACAAATGTAGAGGACAAGGAGGCGTCATGGAAATCGGTGATGGAGTGTCAGGCTCGACGGTCGTCCTGGACGCAGACCAGGCGGCGGCGATGCACCGGCTGCGGGAGCTCGTCGATCGGCGCGGCAGGCCGGTTCGGCGGCATCGGGGGATCTACCTGCACGGCAGGCCGGGGCGCGGCAAAACCATGGTGATGAATCGGTTCTTCGCCGAGGTGTCCTCGGAACGCAAGCGCCGCTTCCACTTCCACGAGTTCTATGCCCAGCTGAACCAGGCTGCTCACACGACGGGATCCATCGACAAGGCGGTCGACGCCATGCTCGGCGATGCTCGGCTGATCTGCTTCGACGAATTCCACGTGCACGACATCGGCGACGCGATGCTGGTCGCGCGGCTGCTCGACACCCTGTTCGCCCGGCACATCGTCCTGGTGGTGACCTCGAACTACCCGCCTGCGCAGCTGCTGCCCAATCCGCTGTTCCACGACCGCTTTCTGCCGACGATCGAGCGCATCACCGCGCACCTCGATGTGGTGTCGATCGACGGCCCGCTGGACTACCGCACCCGCATCGACCATCGATCAGTCGCGCACTCAACAGGTTTCGCCGCCGGTCGATACGAGACCTGCGCGGCCGGCGGTGGCGATACCGGCTCGATCGAGGTGCCGGTCGGCGCCAGGGTGCTGCGCGCCCGTTCCGTCGACGGTGCCGCGATCACGTTCGAATTCGCCACGCTGTGTGGCACACCGACTTCGGCGGCCGACTATGTCGAACTGGCGCACCGTTTTCGGCGGTGGACAATTTGCGATGTGCCGCCGCTGCGCGAGGTGCCGCCTGACTGGGCGATGCGTTTGGTCAATGTGGTCGATGTGCTTTATGACGCCGATCTGGAGCTGCGCATCTCGGCTCGGGTTCCACTCGCGGAATTGGTCGACTGCGTTCTCGGTGTGCCCGATATAGGGCGGCTCGCCAGCCGGCTTTGTGAACTGTCCCAATTCGCGCCTGCTCGCGTCGGATAATGGTCCATCAGGCGAGCGAACTGCGCCGGAACAGCACCAAACCTGGTTAAAGAGGATCAATTCCGAAGTATTCGATTCCATCCCGAGCGGACCGCTCGGCATGTAACTATGTGGCTGTTTTGGGCAGTACTCAGGTTTGGTGGTAATCGGTTGGTTGGGGCGCGAGCGCCGATATTTCGCGTGATCGTGCTGATCGCGCTACTCGCCGCTGCCGCCTTCACCCTGCACGGATACATCCCAGGCGTGACCGAATCTCGCGATGACCGCACCGCGCCCTCGGCGCTGTCGGTGGCGTTGATGCCGGTGCTGCTCACTGTTTCGATGGTCATTCTGATCGCCGGAGTGATAGCAAGTCAACATCGCCTGCCGCTGGCGATGCCGGAACCCGATCGAGACGCCGGGCGCAAGCAGGGCCGTCTCGGCCGGGTGGGCCTGCTGATCCTGGCCGGGCTCGCGGTGCTGGCGTTGCTCGCCGCGGCCGCATCGGCGGTGTACTTCGTCGGGGTCGGCCCGGAAAGCACGCCGCGGCCACCGGCGGCGAGCCCGGCCAGCGGTCAGCCGCCGCCGGACGAATTCACCTATGACGCAACGGACCCCGGTAGCGCGACCGCGAGGGAGATGACCGGCACCGCACTGCTGTTGACCGCCATCGCCGCGTTCACGCTGGTCGCCATCGCTTTCGCCGGCCTCGTCACGGTCGCGGTGGCCGCCAGGCGCAGGCCGGTGCCCGCACCGCCGCCGCTGGTCGCCGTCCCGCCGACCGTGGTGGACTCGCTGGCCAGGGCGGCCGAAATGGGCTTGGCCGCAATGAATGTGCCAGGGCAAGACCCGCGCACCGCGATCATCGCCTGTTATGTGGCGATGGAACGCGGCCTCGCCTTCGATCGTGCGGCCGCGCCGCTGATCTCGGACACCCCGATGGAGGTGCTCGCCCGCGCCTTCGAACGCGGTGCGCTGCACGACGCGTCGGCGCGGGAATTGGTCGCGCTGTTCGAGGAGGCCAGGTTCAGCCCGCACGCGATGCTCGAATGGCAGCGGATGCGGGCCGAACAATTGCTGCGGATCGTGCTCGCCGACTTGCAAGGGGAGGCAGCGTGAATCGAACAGCCATCGTGGTCACCGCCGCATTCGCGATCGTGCTGATCGAGCTGGTGACCTTCGAACGAGCGCGCGGCGTCATGCTTTTCGTCGCCGCGGTCCCGGTCGCACTCGCGCTGGGCTGTCTGCTCTGGTCGCTGCTCGAGCGCTCGGAGTCGCGGGTGCACGACGAGATCGACGAGATCGAGAACGGTCCCGCCGAGATGCTGCGCCGCTGGCACGCCAGGGCGCAGATGCTGGCCGATCGGGCCGAGGGCACCCGCGCCGATTGGGATCGGCACCTACGCCCGTTGCTGGCAAAGGAGTTCGAGCTGTCCAGCGGGCAGCGAGTCACCAAGAACCGCCGAGCGACCGAGCTCGCCGGGATCCACCTGTTCGGGCCGGAGCTGTGGCGTTGGGTGGATCCGGCCAACTCGGCATTGCGTGATCAGACCACTAGGGCGCCGGGCCGGGCGGCACTGGACGAGATCCTGAGCCGCCTGCAGAGAATGTGAAATGGGTTGAGGCAAGTGCGGGTACACAGATGACGATGCCGATGGACGCCACGGTCCAGCGCAGCGAGGCCGTGCTCAGGGAGCTGTCCCGGGTCGTGGTCGGCAAGCGCGACGAGATGCAATTGATCATGATCGCGGTGCTGGCAGGCGGTCACGTGCTGATCGAGGACCTGCCCGGCCTCGGCAAGACGCTGATCGCCAGGTCGTTCGCCGGTGCGCTCGGATTGCAGTTCACCAGGGTGCAATTCACGCCGGACCTACTACCCGCTGACCTGCTCGGGTCGACCATCTACGACATGACCTCGGGCCGGTTCACCTTCCGGCGCGGGCCGGTGTTCACGAATGTGCTGCTCGCCGACGAGATCAACCGCACGCCGCCGAAAACGCAAGCCGCGCTGCTCGAGTCGATGGCGGAGGGACAGGTCAGCATCGACGGCGAGACCTTCCCGCTGCCACAGCCTTTCATCGTGCTCGCGACCGACAACCCGATCGAGTACGAGGGCACCTACCCGCTGCCGGAAGCCCAGCTCGACCGGTTCGCGATCCAGCTCAGGCTCGGCTACCTGTCCGAACAGGATGAGGCACAGATGATTCGGCGCAGGCTGGAGCGCGGATCGACGCAGCCGCAGATCAACCAGGTGGTCGACGCGAACGGCCTGCTCGAGATGCGGCAGTCGGTCGAGTACGTCACCGTGCATCCGGACGTGGTGAGCTATGTGGTCGCGCTCGCCTCGGCCACCAGGGCGCACCCGCAGGTCGAGGTCGGCGCGAGCCCACGCGCGGAACTGGACCTGGTGCAGATGTCGCGAGCCCGCGCGCTGCTGCTCGGTCGCGACTTCGTGGTGCCCGAAGACGTGAAGGCGCTGGCGATTCCGGCCATGGCGCATCGGATCACGCTGCGGCCGGAGATGTGGGTGCGCCGGATCCGCGGCGAGGACGTGATCACCGAGCTGTTGCGCCGTCTCCCGGTTCCGCGCGCATCGGTGACATGAGTGGTGCGCGAGTCATGTGGCGGCGCGCCATGCCCATGACGGAGCCGAGCGCCGACGAGGCGGAGTCATGAGACATCGCGACTCGAGCACCGCGGTCGAGGCCGAATTGCGGTGGCGTCCGGCACCGTTGGTCTTCATGCTCGCGGCGTGTGCCGCGGTGGCGCTGCTGCTCGCGGTGGTGCTCGGCCGCTGGCAGCTGGTGGTGTTCGCCGCGCCGCTGCTCGGTGTGCTCGCCACCGCCCCGTGGCAGCTGTCCACCACCAGGATTCAGGTCGACGGCGGTGGCACGCTGCGGTGCTTCGAGACCGAGGAGGTGGTGCTCACCGTCGCCGCCTTCGTCGAGCAGGGGCATGCGCTGCTGCGACTGAAGCCGGAAAAGGTGGATGCGCTGGGGATCACGGTCGAACAGGCCAGCGATTCCGGCGCCGCGCCTGCCGGTCTGCGGCTGGCACTCACGGCCGACCGGTGGGGCCGCTATCCGGTGTCGGTGCGGGTCTCCGCGCTCAGTCCGGCGGGTCTCGCGGTGGCCCATGCGGTGCTGCCTGCCGGCCAGCTGTACGTCTACCCGATCACCGATCCGCAGCGAATGCGGTTGCCGCGCACTGAGCTTCCCGAGCGGCTCGGCACCCATCTCACCCGCAGGCACGGGCCTGGCGTCGAGTACGCCGATATCCGCGCCTACGCACCGGGAGACCAGCTGCGCATCGTGAACTGGCCGGTGAGTGCGCGGCGCGGCAGGCTCTATGTCACCGAGCGATTGACCAATCGATCCGCGGATGTCGTTGTGCTGGTGGATACCTCGCAGCAGGCGCCGGGCCCCGCCACCGACTCGCTCGAGCTTTCCGTGCGCGGCGCGGCGCAGGTGGTGCAGTCGACATTGCAGGCCGGTGACCGCACCGCCGTCGTCTGCCTCGGCCAGGCGCCGCGCTGGCTGCGGCCGGATATCGGGCGCCGCCAGTTCTATCGGATCGTCGACACCGTGCTCGATGTCGGCGGCGAATACATCCCGACCACCGGCACCTTGGCGCCGCATTCGGCCGTGCCGCTCGGTGCGATCGTGGTCGCCTTCTCCACGCTGCTCGACACCCAGTTCGCGCTCGCGCTGATCGACCTGCGCAAGCGCGGGCACGTCGTGGTCGTTGTCGATGTCTTGCGCGGCACCCCGTTTCGTGACCACCTCGACCCGACGCTGGCTCGGATGTGGTCGCTGGAGCGGGCTTCGATGTATCGCGACATGGGCACCGTCGGTGTCGATATCGTGGCCTGGCCGGAGGACACCAGGCTCGATCAGACCATGCGGATGCTGCCTGAGCACCGCAGGACCGTGCGGGTGCGCCGATGACCCGATTCCTCGCCGTCCTCTCGGGTGTCCTGCTGGTGACCGCCGTTGCGCTGCTCGAACCGGTCGCCGCGGCTCCCGCGTTGCTCCTGGTCGCGCTCGGCTGGTGGTTCCGGGTGGTCGCGGTGCTCGCCGTCCTGCTCGCGATCGGGGTGCTTGCCGTCGCGCACCCCGGTGTACTCGCTTCCGCGGCAACAGGGTTGGTGGCCACCGCCTATCTGCTGAATGCCGCAACGGTCACCGCGCCGAAGGGTGTGGTGCCGACGACGGTCCCCTCCGTCGCCGCCGCGGTCGGGTTCTCGGCCGTCGCGATCGGCGCGGCGTTGCTGCCGCTGCGCCTGGCCTGGGCACCGGTCGTTGCTCCGCTGTTGGTGATCGCGTTGTACGCCTTGGTGGTCCATGGCGCGGCGGTCCGGCGCGTCAACGACGCGCCACGCAAGCCCGGTGGTGGTGCGCCCGAGATGGAGCCGCATGCCCCCTGATCTGCCGCATCGATCGAATACGGCAGATCGATCGCCGAAGCTTCAGGCGAAGCGCAGGACTACATCCCCGAGTACTGGCGCATCGTCACGCTCGACCACCGTTGCGGCGATGATCAATTCGTTGTCCTGCCGCCAGATCCGGGTGCGAATCGTCTCGCCCGGGTACAGCACGCCGGCGAAGCGGGCGCGGAATCCGGTGACCCTGGCCGCCACCGAATCGAGTACTGTGTCGGTGGCCGTCTTGCAGACGATGCCGTAGGTGCACAGCCCGTGCAGGATCGGCGCGGGAAACCCGGCAGCACGAGCGAATTCGGGATCCGAGTGCAGCGGGTTGCGGTCGCCGCACATACGGTAGAGCAGCGCCTGCTGCGGCAGCGTCGGCGCGCTCACCTCGAAATCCGGTGCGCGATCCGGCAGTTCCGACTTGGTGCTCGGCCCACGCTCGCCGCCGAAGCCGCCCTCGCCGCGCGCGAAGATCGAGGAACGCGTTGTCCACAGCGGTGCGCCGTGGGAGCCGATGACGGTCTGCTCCTGCACCACCACCGCCGCGGATCCCTTGTCCCACAGCTCGGTGATGCGTCCGGTGCTCGTCGCTTTGCCGCCCGCCGGAATCGGGCGATGCACCTCGACCTCTTGATGGCCGTGCACGACCTTCGCCAGGTCGATCTCGATGCCGGGGAAGCTGACTCGCGGCGGCTCGGTCTCGTGCAGGGTCGGGGCCACGGTCGCGAACGTCGGCAACACCTGCGGGTCACGATCGTCGAGATAGCGCAGCTCGGCCTGGTCCGTCGAGCGGGCGCCCGCACCTAGTCCGAGCTGGTACAGCTGCACATCCGACGGCGTCCAGCTGAACTCCCGGCCTGGCAGTTCCGCGCCGAGCGCGACTTTCGGATCGATGGGCATCGGTTCTCCTTCGAATGTGGCGTCTGCCCGTCGGATCCGGCGGGCAGCACCGGATCGATCGTGCGACGGAAGTGGTCCGTGGGCAAGCGGTTACGCCCCCGCAGCCGCCTTGCGCTCGGCGATATCGAGCACCGCCAGGTAGCCGAAGGTGATGGCGGGGCCGATGGTGGCGCCGGGCCCGGCGTAGGTGTGTCCCATGACCGGGGTCGAGCAGTTGCCGGAGGCGTACAGGCCCTCGATCGCGGTGCCGTCCTCGCGCAGCACCCGGCCCGCGGTGTCGGCGACCAGTCCGCCCTTGGTGCCCAGATCGCCGGGCACCATCTTCGCGGCGTAGAACGGGCCTTGCACCAGCGCGGCGAGGCACGGGTTCGGCTTGACTGTCGGGTCGCCGTAGTACCGGTCGTAATGGCTGTTGCCGCGGCCGAAGTCGGCGTCCTCGCCGCTCTCGGCGAAGGTGTTGAACCGGGCGACGGTCGCTGCGAGATTGTCCGCGGCAACGCCGATCTTTGCGGCCAGCTCCTCGATCGTGTCCGCCTTGACGATGTTGTCGTTCTCCAGCCAGCGGGACGGAAAGCGTTGCCCCGGTTGCAGTCCGGCGAAGATGTAGCGATTGCGGTAGCGCTGGTCGAACACCAGCCAGGCGGGGATGTTCGCGCCTGGCCCCTCACCCTGGCCGTACTTGCCGCCGTACATGGTGTGCACCGCCTCCACATAGGGCGCCGACTCGTTGCCGAAGCGCTTGCCCTCGGCGTTGACCATGATGGTGCCCGGCAGATTGCGTTCGGCCAGCGCGAACCACGGCCGCCCACCCTTGAAGATGGTCGGACCCCACCAGGCGTCCTCCATGAAGCCGACATTGCCGCCGGCCGCCATGCCCGCGACGATGCCGTCGCCGGTGTTGGCGGCCGCGCCGGTGGTCCATTCGGTGGTGATGGGCTGGCGCTGGTACTTGGTGCGCATCTCGGCGTTGTGCTCGAACCCGCCGCTGCCGAGCACGACGCCGTAGCGGGCGGTGAAGGTGACCTTTTCGCCTTCGTGCTCGGCTTCCACCCCGGTGACCACGCCGTTCTCCACGACGAGCCCGGTGAGCGGCGTGTTGAGCAGGACAGGCACGTTCGCGTCGAGCAGGCCTTTGCGCATCGCGGCGATGATGGCCTGCCCCATCCCGAGCAGGTGTTTGCCGGTGAACTTGGCCAAGTACGTGCGCGCGCCAACGCGCATGGCACGCATCATGCCCTTCGGGTGCCTGCGGATCAGGTTGAGCCGGACGAAATCCGCCTGCATGACCACGACGTTGAGCGGTGCCTTGGCGTACGGCGCCTCCAGGTTCGCCAGTTCGGCGCCGAGCACTTTCGCGTTGAACGGGGTCGGCTCGCACGAGCGGCCCGCGCCGAGCCCGCCGGGTGCCTCGGGGTAGTAGTCGGAGTAGCCGGGCACCCACTTCATCTTCAGCGGGGTGTGGTCGAGCACGAAGTCGAAGGCCTCGGGGCCACGGTCGATGTAGGTGTCGATCCGTTCCTTCGGCACCACGTCGCCGATGATGCTGTGCAGGTAGGTGCGGGCCACCTCGCGGTCATCCGGTCGGCCGGACGCACGCAGCGCCTTGTTGCCGGGGATCCAGACGCCGCCGCCGGAGCGTGCGGTCGACCCGCCGTAGCGCGCGGCCTTCTCGATGAGCACCACGCTGAGCCCGTGGTGGGCGGCGGTGAGGGCCGCGGTCATGCCAGCGGCACCGCTGCCGACGACCACGACATCGTAGCTCCGTGGTCCATTAACCGGATCAGTCATGTAGAACACGTTATAGAATGATGCCGTCATTGGTCTATGTTGTGTGGCAGAAGACTTGCTCGGCCTCGTTGTCTGCCGAGAAACTCGTTTCAGTTTCAGACCGGAGTGAAGTACATGGGGTTCGATTGGGACCTGGTTGCCGACGTGGTCGTCGTCGGCTTCGGCGCGGCGGGCGCTGCCGCGGCGCTGCAAGCGGCGGCCGACGGGGCGCAGGTGCTCGCGCTGGAGCGGTTCGCAGGCGGCGGGGCTTCGGCGTTGTCCGGGGGCATCATCTATGCGGGCGGTGGGACGTCGGTGCAGCAGGAGGCCGGCGTGGTCGATACGCCGGAGGCGATGCTTGCGTATTTGACGCGTGAGGTCGGGGACGCGGTGACGCCGGAGACGCTACGCCGGTTCGTCGCCGAAAGCCCGGCGATGATCGAGTGGCTGCGCGGGCACGGCGTGCCGTTCGAGGCGTCGCTGTGCCCCTACAAGACGTCCTACCCGAACGACAGCTACTACCTGTACTACTCGGGCAGCGAGATCTCGGGTGCGTTCCGCGATATCCCTGCGGCGCAGCGCGGGCATCGGGTCAAGGGCAAGGGCACCTCGGGCAAACAGCTGACCGGACCGCTCACCGCCGCCGCGTCCCGGCTCGGGGTTCGAGTCGAAACCTTGACGACGGCAACGCAACTGGTGGTCGACGACGCGGGGACGGTGATCGGCCTCGAATGCCGCACGCTGCGGGACGCACCGGGCCGGATCCGCGATCGCTACACGCGGATGGCGCAGCTCGCCGCCAAGCCTGGCATCTATTACCCGCCGCTGCGTGCCGCGCTGGAGAAGCGCCTGGCGAGGTTGGATCGCCAGTACGGCAGGACAATTCGAGTGCTCGCCCGCAGGGGAGTGGTGTTGAGCGCAGGCGGGTTCATCGCCAACCGAGCCATGCTGCGCGAGTACGCGCCGGACTATCGTGGCGGTCTCGCGCTCGGCACCACCGGCGACGACGGCAGCGGCATCCTGCTCGCCGAGCAGGTCGGCGCGGCCACCGATCGCATGGGCAATGTCTCGGCCTGGCGGTTCCTGTTGCCGCCCAGCGCTTTTACCGGTGCGGTACTGGTCGATGCGGCAGGTCGCCGGGTCATCGACGAGACACGGTACGGCGCGGCGGTCGGGCACAAGCTCATCACCGAACACGACGGCAAGGGCTGGCTGCTCGCCGACGACGAGCTGATGCGCACCGCGATCGCGCAGATCGGCAAGCAGGGCGCCTGGTTCCAGCGCGGGCAGTTCGAGGCGATGCGGCGCACCGCGATTCGCGGCGCAACGCTCGAGGCGGTCGCCGGGAAAGCAGGCATCGACGTGGTCGGCCTGCTTGCAACGGTGGACGCGCACAACGCCGCGATCGCGGACGGCACGCCTGATCCGGTCGGCAAGCCTGCGGAGTTCACCAAACCGCTGCGCACCGGGCCGTTCTGGCTGTTGGATGTCGGCATCAAACCGAGCTTGACCAATCCGTGCCCCATGCTCACCCTCGGCGGCGTCGTCGTGGACGAGCGCACCGGCGCGGTCAAATCGACTGCCGGAACAGATATTCCGGGACTCTTCGCGGCGGGCCGGACCGCCGTCGGCATCTGCTCGGAGTCCTACGTCAGCGGGCTCTCGCTGGCCGACTGCGTCTTCTCCGGCCGCCGGGCAGGCCGTAGCGCGGCAGGCGAGGAAGTCCCGGCACTCGATCAAGCAACAGCGGAAGGGAATTAGCGTGCTGTCCGACGCGGTACGAACCGAACTGGCCGACGAACTCGAGCGCGCCGAGCGCGACCGGGTGCCGATCGATCCGCTGGTCGCCCGGTATCCGGATATCGACGTCGTCGATGCCTACGAGATCCAGCTGCGCAACATCCGGCGCAGGCTCCACACCGGCGCCAGGGTGGTCGGCCACAAGGTCGGCCTGTCCTCCAAGGCGATGCAGCAGATGATGGGTGTGGATGAACCCGATTACGGTCACCTGCTCGCGGAAATGGAAGTCTACGAAGACGTTCCGGTCGAGGCAGGGCGCTACCTGCTCCCCAGGGTCGAGGTCGAGGTCGGCTTCGTGCTGGGCGCCGACCTGCCCGGCGCGGACTGCACCGAAGACGACGTGCTCGCCGCCACCGTGGCCTTCGCGCCCGCGATCGAGCTGATCGATTCGCGGATCAAGGACTGGAAGATCGGCCTGGCCGACACCATCTCCGACAACGCGTCCTCCGCCGGATACGTGCTCGGCCCGCAGCGGGTCGCGCCGAAAGACATCGACATCAAGAAGATCGACGCGGTGCTCACCCGCAACGGCGAAGTGGTTGCCGAGGGTCGCAGCGACGCCGTGCTCGGTGACCCGGTGATCGCGGTGGCCTGGCTCGCCCGCAAGGTCGCGAGCTTCGGCGTGCGGCTGAAGGAGGGCGACATCGTGCTGCCCGGCTCGTGCACGCGTGCCATCGACGCAAGGCCTGGCGACGCATTCCTCGCCGAGTTCGCTGGACTCGGCTCTGTCCGTTTGCAATTCACGTAGGAGGCTAGTGGTGTCCGAGAACGGGACCGTCACCGCCGCGATCGTCGGGTCCGGCAACATCAGTACCGATCTGCTGTACAAGCTGCTGCGCTCCACCACGGTGGAGCCGCGGTGGATGATCGGGATCGACCCCGACAGTGAGGGTTTGAAGCGGGCCCGCGGGCTCGGGCTGGAGACCTCCGCCGAAGGGGTCGATTGGCTGCTCGGCCGATCGGAGCTGCCCGAGCTGATTTTCGAGGCAACGTCTGCGTACGTGCACCGTGCGGCCGCACCGAAGTACGCCGAAGCGGGTATCCGCGCGGTCGATCTCACCCCAGCGGCCGTTGGTCCTGCGGTGGTGCCGCCGGTGAACCTCGGCGCGAATCTCGAAGCGCCGAACGTCAACATGATCACCTGCGGTGGCCAGGCCACCATTCCGATCGTCGCCGCGGTCTCGCGGGTCGTTCCGGTCGCCTACGCGGAGATCGTCGCGTCGGTGTCGTCGGTCTCCGCAGGTCCGGGCACCAGGGCCAACATCGACGAATTCACCAAGACCACCAGCCGCGGTGTGGAAACCATCGGTGGTGCGCAACGCGGCAAGGCGATCATCATCCTGAACCCGGCGGAACCGCCGATGATCATGCGCGACACCATCTTCTGCGCCATCCCCGAAGACGCGGACACCGACGCCATCACCGATTCCATCCAGCGGATGGTCGCCGACATCCAGCAGTATGTGCCCGGCTACCGGTTGCTCAACGAGCCGCAGTTCGACCCGCCCTCGGTGGTATCCGGTGGGATGGCGAAGGTTTCGGTGTTCGTCGAAGTCGAAGGCGCAGGCGACTTCCTGCCGCCGTATGCGGGCAACCTCGACATCATGACCGCCGCTGCCACCAAGGTCGGCGAGATCATCGCAGGCCAGATCCTGACGGCACGGGTGTAAGGAGCGAAACCATGTCTTACTCAGCAGATCTCGACATCCGCGTCACCGATACCTCGCTGCGCGACGGATCGCATCACAAGCGCCACCAGTTCACCGCCACCGAGGTGCGCGATATCGTCGCCGCCCTCGACGGCGCGGGTGTTCCGGTCATCGAGGTGACCCACGGCGACGGGCTCGGTGGGTCGTCGTTCAACTACGGCTTCTCCAAAACCCCTGAGCAGGAACTGATCACGATCGCCGCCGAGACGGCGAAGCAGGCCAAGATCGCGGTATTGATGCTGCCGGGCGTCGGTGTCAAGGAAGACATCAAGATCTCCCAGGACAACGGCGCCTCGATCTGCCGCATCGCCACGCACTGCACCGAGGCGGACGTGTCGATCCAGCACTTCGGGCTGGCGCGGGAACTCGGCCTGGAAACCGTCGGCTTCCTGATGATGTCGCACTCGCAGCCGCCGGAGGTGCTGGCCAAGCAGGCCAGGATCATGGCCGACGCGGGCTGCCAGTGTGTCTACGTCGTAGATTCGGCAGGAGCTCTCGTCCTCGACCAGGTCACCGACCGGGTCGCCGCGCTCGTCGCCGAACTCGGCACCGACGCTCAGGTCGGCTTCCACGGCCACGAGAACCTCGACCTCGCTGTTGCCAACTCCGTCTACGCGATCCGCGCCGGGGCCACCCAAATCGACGGCAGCGCGCGCCGTTTCGGTGCGGGCGCGGGCAACACCCCCGTCGAAGCCCTCGTCGGCGTCTGCGACAAGCTCGGCATCAGCACCGGTATCGACTTCTTCGCGATCGCCGACGCCGCCGAAGACGTCGTCCGGCCCGCCATGCCGCAGGAATGCCTGCTCGACCGCTCCTCGCTGATGATGGGCTACGCGGGCGTCTACTCCAGCTTCCTCAAGCACGCCGAACGCCAAGCCGAGCGCTACGGCGTCTCGGCCGCCGAAATGCTTGTCCGCGCAGGCAAACGCAAACTGGTCGGCGGCCAGGAAGACCAGCTGATCGACATCGCACTCGAACTGCAACGCGAAGCTGCCGTCCCGGCCGGCTGACCCCTCGAACGGCTGATGTCACGGTCCACCCACCGCGACATCAGCCATCGTTGTATTCGGACCACCCACCCCCACGGACTGGTCGCATTCCTATGCTGGCCACCGCCCGTCGGCCTTCGCAGCGGCCACGGCAGCAAGACCCGCCGCATGCATACGCCCCGCGGCGACAAGCGCTTCCACTTTGCCGACATTGATCCGCGACCACGGACTCTGCGCCCGCCGCGGTGAATACCGCTGCAGATAGTGCCCCGCATCGAGCCCCCGCCGAACGCTGTCGATCCACCCGTAGCAGAGGGCGCCATCGAGCGTCTCGGTGATGCTCACCGATTTCTCGCCGGACCCTTTCTTGGCAATTTTCACCCAAACTTCCTTGGCCCGATCATGATTGGCCGCCAGCCAAGCCTCCCACTCACCTGCGTCAGCGCACGTAATGACCTCAATGCTGTCGACCTGCCCCATGTCATCTCCTCGAGCGTCGGAATGCATGACCCTCATCCTCCGCTCCTAAGTGCTCACCGAATGAGCACTTATAAACGGACTTGGCTCGATAGGTACGAGTAGCTAATACACCTGACAGCGGCGATTGCTCATGGGCGGGCCTCCCACGTGTCGTCGTCTCCGATCCGATCTTCGGTACCGAAGAACTCATCGGCTTCCTGCCGCACGTCGGCGTAGTTGACCGGTGGCAGCCTGCGGTGTCGTGCGACGAGCTCCTCAGGAGTGTCAGCCCGATCCGCGTGCGCGATCAATCGGTCCCGACCCAGTTCTACGACGGAACTATCACTCAGCAAGCAGACGATTTCATCTAGGTGGTCGGTGACGAGCTGGATGAGTGCGCGGTTGCTGATGTTGCCAGTTGCGACGATCAGTAGTGATTGTGGGCAGTGGTCGAGCAAGTGCCCGATCCAGAAGTCGCGGTCCTTGGTGATGACCACTCGGCCTTGATGGTCCGCAAGCTTGGCGATGTCGGCATCGGTTGTCCGGTCACCGCGCATGAGCTCAGACGTATGGACAACGTCGTGCCCTGCAGTCACTAGGAAGGTCGCCAGCTGCCGTGGCAGCTGGGCGTCAACAAGGAATTTCACGCCGCGTTGAACGGTATCGTCGTCCGCTGGGCAGTGACGATCGCAGCGTACTCGAGCACTGCCAAGAGATCGTCAACTTCCAACTCGGGATAGTCGGCAAGGACCTCGTCCATGCTCATACCGGCGGCCAAGAGTTCGAGCAGCATCTCCACCGGGTAGCGCAGGCCGCGCACAACCGGCTTGCCATGGCAGATGGCCGGGTCTGTGGTTATGCGCTCCATTCGGGACATGCGATCCACTTTACCTGGGGTATTGCCCGGACCGAGCGCGCATTTCGAGCTACTCCGGTTGCCGGAGGCGCTGGGCGATGTCGGTGATGGCTTCGGTGATGGGGATGGGGTGGGTGAAGGGGAGTTTGTGGGTGGCGTCGAGGGTGCGGACGGTGACGTCGGGGTGGGTTTGGTGGAGGTGGTGGGCGCCTGCGCGCCAGGTTTCGTTGACGTGGGCGGTGTGGGTGGCGTGGCCCTCTGCGGTGTTGGTGGCGACGAGGAGGGTGGTGGGGCAGGTGAGGGTGGCGTAGGTGTCGAGCAGGTGCTGGCGGCGTTCGTCGACGTCGAGGGTGAGGTCGGCGATCGCCTTCGGGGGGAGGTGGTAGCCGTAGGGGGTGGCGCGGATCAACCACATGGCGAACTTGGTGCCGAAGCTGTTGAGGCCGTTGCGCATTGCGGCTTCGTCCTGAACGAGGGGCCCCTGGATCGGGACCGCGCCGTCGACCAGGACGAGCGCGCCGACCCGCTTCGGGTGCTTGGCGGCGTAGGCGACGGCGAGATCGGCGCCGAGGGACCAGCCGACGATGATCGGGCGCTCGACGAGGACGTCGTCCATGACCGTCTCGGCATCCGACAGGAAATCACCGAAGGTGTAGCTGCCCGCGGACGTCGCTTTGCCGTGCCCGCGGAAGTCGAAGGTGATCGTCTCGAACTGGTCGGTCAGGCCGGCGACGACGTTTTTCCACGACGCCTGGGTCGCGCCGATGCCGTTGAAGAACACGACGGGCTGACCGGCTCCGGACCGGGTGATCGGCAAGGCGACCGACCCGTTGCGCACTGACTTCTTCTCGTTGGCCACCCATCGATCATCCTGGTGGCGCGCCGACGCCTACAACCAGGTGTCGAGTGTGGTCGTGGTGAGGAAGTGTTCGAGGTCTGCGCGCCAGGGCGCCGGGGTGGTCTTGTCGGGTTCGATGGCGGTGTACTGGCCCCGGTAGAAGAGCAGCGGGCGGCCGGTGGCGGTGGATTCGGACAGTGCATGCACCCGGCCGATGACGATGTAGTGGTCGCCGCCGTCGACGACGCTGTCCACCGTGCATTCGATGGTGGCGAGGGCGTCGTCGAGCAGCGGGAGGGTCAACTCGGAGGTGTGCCACGGGGTGCCAGCGAACTTGTCGGTTTCGCGGGACCCGAAGCGGGCGCACACTTCGCGCTGCTCCTCGGCGAGCACGTTCACGCAGAAGCGGCCGGACTGTTCGATGGCCGCCCAGGAACGCGACGTCTTGGTGGGGCAGAACAGGATCAGGGGCGGGTCGAGGGAGAGGGCGGCGAACGATTGGCACGCGAAACCCAGTGGCGCGCCTGCCACGTCGAAGGTGGTGATGACGGTGATGCCGGTGCAGAACTGGCCGAGCACATTCCGGAACTGCCTGGCATCGATCTCCGGGTCGGTCATCGGCTCGCTCGCCCTCTCATTCACTGCTGGCGCTGCCCGACGGTGAAGTCGTGGCCCCACAGGCTCACTGCGGTGGATTCCCTGGCAATCCAGTCATGGTCGTCGACTTCCAGTCCCTCACAGCCGAACTCGACGTCGAAGCCGCCCGGCGTCTTCATGTAGAAGGAGAGCATCTTGTCGTTGACGTGCCTGCCGAGGGTCGCGGACATGCGCACCTTCTTGCGCAGCGCGCGATCCAGGCACAGCCCGACGTCGTCGGCTGCTTCCACCTCGAGCATCAAGTGCACGATGCCGCTCGGTGTCGGCATGGGCAGGAACGCCAGCGAGTGGTGCCGCGGATTGCAGCCGAAGAAGCGCAGCCAGGCAGGCTCACCGTCGGCCGGGCGCCCGACCATCTGCGGTGGCAGCCGCATCGAGTCGCGCAGCCGGAAACCGAGCACGTCGCGGTAGAACTCCAGCGCGGCCTTGTCGTCTTTGGTGCTGAGCACGACGTGCCCGAGTCCCTGTTCCTCGGTGACGAACCGGTGCCCGTACGGGCTCACCACTCGCCGATGTTCCAGTGCCGCACCGTGAAACGCCTCGAGGGTGTTGCCGGACGGATCGTCGAACCGGATCAGCTCGTGCACCCGCCGGTCGGCCAGTTCCGCTGCGGTGCCCTCTTTGTAGGGCACGCCTGCACCGTCGAGCCGATTCCGGATATCTTGCAATTCTTCGGCATTGGCGGTCTCCCACCCCGAGATCTGCAGTGCGTCCTTGTCGCCGGGCGAGATGACCAGCCTGGCCGGGAATTCGTCCATCCGCAGATACAGCGCGTCCGGATTTCCCCCTTTGCCTTCGACCATGCCGAGCACTTTCAGCCCGTACTCGCGCCACGCGGCCATGTCGGTCGCTTCGATGCGCAAATAGGCGAGTGATCGAATCCCCATCACATCTCCTGTATCTCGCGGGACGGCCGCGCCGTGTCGGCCGTTATGCGATTGTCATTCACCGCGTTTCCTTGGCGCCAGCCAGGAAATCTATGGCCAGCCGGTTGAATTCGTGGAACTTCTCCAACTGTGCCCAGTGTCCGCAGCCGCCGAACACATGCAACTGTGCCCGCGGAATCACCTTGGTGGCGACCAGTGCGCCGTCGAGCGGATTGACCCGGTCCTCGCGCCCCCAGATCAGCAGCACCGGCTGCCGTAGTTTGAAGGCGTCGCGCCAGAGCATGCCCTTCTCGAAATCCGCACCGGCGAAGGACTTTCCCATCGCTCGGGTGGCGGCGAGCGATTCCGGCGTGCTTGCCGCGGCGAACCGCTCGTCGATCAGCTCGTCGGTGATCAGCGACTGGTCGAAGACCATGATCCGCAGGAACGCCTCCAGGTTTTCCCTGGTCGGCTCGTAGCTGAACTTGCCGAGCAGCTTCACGCCCTCGGTGGGGTCCGGCGCGAACAGGTTGGTGCTCAGCCCGCCCGGGCCCATCAGCACCAGCTTGCCCGCCCGATCCGGGTAGTCGAGCGCGAACCGCACGGCCGCGCCGCCGCCGAGCGAGTTGCCGAGCAGGTGCACCCGGGTGGTGATCTCCAAGTGGTCGAGCAGATCCTGCAGCGCCGAGGCGCTGTGCACGAAGTACTGCGGGTGCTCGGTCGGCTTGTCCGAGCGGCCGTATCCCGGCTGGTCGACGGCGAGCACGTGGAAGTGCTCGGCCAGCACCGGAATGTTGCGGGCGAAGTTGGACCAGGACGACGCGCCTGGCCCGCCGCCGTGCAGCAGCACGATCGTCGGCCCGTTGCCGACGCCTGCCTCGTGGTAGTGCAATCGCAGGTCCGGTCGGACCTGTGCGTAGCGGGAGGTCGATTCGGCAGTGAGTGTCACGGTTGACGTCACGACAGCCCCTACACCATCCCGTCGGTGACCGGCAGCCCGAACTCGTGCGTGCCGTACATGACGTAGGCGCGCTCGGGATCGTTGGCGGCGTGCACCCGGCCCGCGTGCGCGTCACGCCAGAAGCGTTGCAGCGGAGTGTCGTTCGACAACGCCGTGGCGCCGGAGCTCTCGAAGAGCTTGTCGATGGCCGCGATCGAACGCCCGGTGGCCCGCACCTGGTCGCGCCGCGCGGCGACGCGCAGATCGAAGGGAACTTCCTTGCCCGCCACCAGCAGTGCGTATTCGTCGGCGACGTTGCCGGACAACTGCCGCCATGCCGCATCGATATCGCTGGACGCTTCCGCGATGCGCACCTTGGCGAACGGGTCGTCCTTCGCCTTTTCGCCCGCGTACGCGGCACGGACCCGCTTGCCCTGATGCTCGACGTGCGCCGCGTACGCGCCGTAGGCCATGCCGACGATCGGCGCGGAGATGGTGGTGGGATGGATGGTGCCCCACGGCATCTTGTACACCGGGTCGGTGTTCTGCACCAGGCCGGGCGATTTCATCTCGCTCATCGTACGGAAGCTGAGGAAGCGGTGTTTGGGGACGAAAATGTCTTTCACCACAACGGTATTGGATCCGGTGCCGCGCAAGCCGACCACGTTCCAGACGTCGTCGATGCGGTAGTCGTTGCGCGGGATCAGGAAGCTGCCGAAGTCGACCGGCTTGCCGTCCTTGATCACCGGTCCGCCGAGCACCGCCCAGGTGGCGTGGTCGCAGCCCGAGGACCAGGCCCATGCGCCGTTGACGAGGTACCCGCCGTCGACGACCTGTCCGGCGCCCATCGGCGCGTACGACGAGGAGATCCGCACCTCGGTGTCGTCGCCCCAGACGTCCTGCTGCGCCTGCTGATCGAACAGTGCCAGGTGCCAATTGTGTACGCCGACAATGCCTGCCACCCAGCCGGTGGACCCGCATGCGCTCGCGATCTTGCGCACCGTGTCGTAGAAGGTCACCGGGTCGGCCGCGTGACCGCCCCACTGCTTGGGCTGCAGCAACCGGAAGAAGCCGGTCTCCTGCAACGCCTTCATGGATTCGTCGGGGATGCGCCGCAGGTCCTCGGCCTCCTGCGCGCGCTCGCGCAGTGTCGGCAACAGCGCGTCGACCCGTTCGGTCACTTCTTGCGTCATCTCGGGACCTGCTCCTGCCTGGTCGATTGATAACCGGTACTCATTTGCCTCTGAGACTAGAACAGGTTCTTATTTATGTCGAGAACCGGGTCTGCTCCCTGGTCATTGATGGACATGTGCAGGAAGTGGCGGGAATCGCTGGCGTGGAACGCGACATTTTTGTAACGTGTTCTAGTACAGAAGGAGGAGGATTCGCGATGGCGGTTACCCCACAGGGGGGCGGCAAGGTCCGAGAGCTCGACGTCGGGACCACACCCACCCGGTACGCACGGGGTTGGCATTGCCTCGGTCTGGCCAAGACGTTCCGCGACGGCAAGCCGCACGCGGTGCAGGTGTTCGGCACCAAGCTCGTCGTTTGGGTCGACAGCGACAACGAGCTGCGCGTGCTCGACGCCTACTGCAGGCACATGGGCGGCGACCTCAGCATGGGCGAGATCAAGGACGGCGACATCGCCTGCCCGTTCCACGACTGGCGCTGGTCCGGCACCACCGGCAAGTGCTCCGCGATTCCCTATGGCCGTCGCGTTCCGCCGCTGGCACGGACCCGCAAGTGGACCACCCTCGAGCGCAACGGTCAGCTGTTCGTCTGGCACGACGTCGAGGGCAGCCAGCCCCCGCCCGAGATCACCATCCCGCACATCGCGGGCCCGTACGCGGACACCGAAGGCAACGCCTCCGAGCAGCTCGACAGCGGCTGGACCGAGTGGACGTGGAACTCGATGCTGATCGAGGGCGCCAACTGCCGCGAGATCATCGACAACGTGGTCGACATGGCGCACTTCTTCTACATCCACTTCGCGTTCCCCACCTACTTCAAGAACGTCTTCGAGGGCCACATCGCCACCCAGTTCCTGGAGACCAAGGGCAGGCCGGACATCGGCATGGCGTCCAAGTACGGTGGCGACACCCTGCTGCATTCGGAGGCGTCGTATTACGGTCCCTCCTACATGATCAACCCGCTTGTCAACTTCTACAGCGGGTTCGAGGTCAAGAGCGTCCTGATCAACTGCCACTACCCGGTGACCCAGGATTCGTTCGTCCTGCAGTGGGGCGTCACGCTGGAGAAGCCGCAGGGCGTCGACGGCGAGATGGCGGACCGGCTTGCCGCGAAGATGACCGAGGGCATCAGCGTCGGATTCCTACAGGATGTGGAGATCTGGAAGCACAAGTCCAAGGTCGAGAATCCGCTGCTGTGCGAGGAAGACGGCCCGGTCTATCAGCTGCGCCGCTGGTACGACCAGTTCTACGTCGACCTGGCCGACGTCACCGACAAGATGACCCAGCGCTTCGAATTCGAGGTGGACACCACCAAGGCGAACGAGGCATGGGAGGCCGAGGTCGCCGAAAACCTGCGCCGCAAGCGGGAATCCGAGACCGACGCGGCGGAGGCAGGCGTCTGATGGCCACCTGGGCGAAAGCACCCGACTTCGCCGATCAGCCCGCACGGCAGGCCGAAGTGCGCGCCCAGACGGTCGTCGACAAGCAGCGCTATCTCGAGCAGGGCCTGACACCACTGCGGTGTCAGGCCTGCCATAGCCAGGTCATGGTGCGCAAGAGCAGTTCTCATCAGACGTCGGTGGAGTGGGTCGACAACCCGGCGGCGCACTGTCCGGTGTTCGCCGAGTTGAGCAAGAAGGGCAATGCTCCCGGCCGCCCCGACACCTGTGGACAGCTGGAGAAGACCATCAAGTGGGCCGTCGACGAGGGCGTGCTCGAGGTCCCGGACTAGCCCGCGCGTATCAACTCACCCAGAGCCGAGCTGCGCACCGCGAATGCGCAGTGAATCAACAGCATTCGCTGGAGGCCGCCCCGCTGCGACGACTAAACTGAGTCGGCGGGGCGTGGATTATGCCGAACCGGCAGAAGTCAAGGCGGACTCTCGAGATCCCCTCGCGAAAAGTAGACGACGTGCCGTGTGTAGCGGTGTGTGGGCAGACGGCCGCTCGATCTTCGTTGAACTCATGCAGCAAGGGCGATCACTCATGTCTGTCAATCCCGAAGTTTCAGCGATCCGGCCATTCACCGTAGCGTTCCCCGATACGGAACTGGAGGCGCTTCGTGCGCGCATCGCGGCCACCCGTTGGCCCGACAAGGAGACCGTCGACGATCTGACGCAAGGCGTCCAGCTCGCCACGATCAAGGAACTCGCGAGATATTGGCTCGCGGAGTACGACTGGCGCAAGTGCGAGGCGAAGCTGAACGCACTGCCGCAATTCCTGACCGAGATCGATGGTCTCGACATTCATTTCATTCATGTTCGTTCGAAGCATGAAGCGGCCATGCCGGTCATTCTCACGCACGGGTGGCCCGGCTCGATCCTCGAAATGCTGAAGGTGATCGAACCGCTGGTCGATCCGACCGCGCACGGCGGGAAGGCAACGGACGCTTTCCATGTGGTGATCCCCTCGATGCCGGGACACGGGTTCTCCGGGAAGCCGACCGTGGTCGGCTGGGGTCCCGGCCGCATCGCAGGCGCCTGGGCCGAGCTGATGAACCGGCTCGGGTACCGCGAGTACGTGGCGCAGGGCGGCGACTGGGGCGCGGTGATCACGGACCTGATGGCCGTGCAGGCGCCGCCGGAATTGATCGGTATCCACACCAACATGCCCGGCGCGGTGCCGCCGGACATCGACGCGGCGCTGCTGTCGGGTAATCCGCTGCCCGACGATCTCTCGGACGAGGAACGGCGCGCATGTGCGCAGCTGGCCTTCTCCTACAAGCACATTTACTACGCATTGCTGATGGGGTCGCGGCCACAGACGCTCACCGGGTTCGCGGATTCGCCGGTCGGTATGGCGGCCTTCATGGCCGACCACGACGTGCCGAGCATGGCCCTGATATCGGCGGCATTTGCCGGCAAGGCGGTCGGCCTGACCCGAGACGATGTGCTCGACAACATGACGCTCTACTGGCTGACGAACACGGCGGTTTCCGCGTCCCGGCTGTATTGGGAAAACAAGTTCGCGTTTCTTGCGACCAAAGGGGTAACCATCCCGGCGGCGGTGAGCGCCTTCCCCGACGAGCTCTATCAAGCTCCGCGGAGTTGGGTGGAGCGGGCCTATCCCAAACTCATTCATTACAACAAGCTCGACAAGGGCGGTCACTTCGCCGCCTGGGAACAGCCGGAAATGTTCGTCGACGAGGTTCGCGCAGGATTCCGGTCGCTGCGGTAGTCCTGGATCAGAGTTCCTCGATGCGCCAGGTGATGTCGAATGGTGCCAGCGCGTCGAGGAATTCGGCGGCGTCGAATGCTTCGGCGGCCGCGAGCGCGCCCGGTTTCGCGATGCCGTTGGCCAGCCGGACGGCCACCTCGACCGCCATCAGTGCCGAATCCCGGTACGAGTGAACGCCACTCACCACGCCGCGCACGCGGCGACCGTCGGTGCCGAAGGCGTCGACGACCAGGTCGTAACGTAGGTCGGCGCTGGGGGATTCGGGGAGCGAGTCGATGACGTCTTCGGTGAAGCCGCTCAGCGTGTCGAGGATGGACTCGGCGAGGACACCCTCGACGTAGGCGACGTTCGAGTGGCGCGGGATCGTCAGCACCGGTGGCTGTGGGAATTTCGCGACGGCGGTCGGCGCGGTCTGGCCGGGAAAGGTCAGCTCGGGGTGGCGAGCCGTTGCGCCGGTGCGGAATTCGCCGTCCGCGTAGTGCCAGCCGCCGCTACGGAACCAGTCTAGGCTGGCGAACACCGTCTTCGCGCTGCCCTTGGAACCATTGCCGTTGCTCTTGCTCAGGTGGCTGATGACCACCTCGGCCGGGCCGTCGACCCGTCGGGTCGTCAGATAGCCGAGCAGGTCGCCTGGCAGATTGCTGTCGGTGATGCCGGAGACGAGCGTGGCGCCTGCCGCCTCGGCGTGCGGGCCGAACTCGTCGAATACGCGCCGCAGGAACAGTTGCTCGCCCGCCATGTCGGTGTAGTGCGCGCCCGCCTCGATCGCGGCGGCGAGCACCGCGGGGCCGTGGTCCACATACGCGGGGAGGCTGCTGATCACCACGTCGGCGTCGGAGAAGGCGGCGACGAGCGCGGCGTGGTCGGCGAGATCGGCCACCCGGATCGTCGCGTCGGGCAGTCCGGCGGTGTCGGCGGCGGTGCGCATCCGATCTGCGTTGCGGCCGACCAAGATCGGTGCAATGCCGCGGCGCCGGAGCTCGGTGAGCAGGTAGCCGCCGGTGACACCGGTTGCGCCGTAGATCGCGATCGCCGGGGTGGTCTCGGTGGAGTTCGTCGTTGTCATGGTTATGAAGTTATGGCCGGGTGATGAGTAAATGAATGGCTGAATTGCTCGCAACTATGTCTGAAACACTCAGCTGAGAGCGGTAGGGTCGATGGCATGGATGTCCTCAGCGAAACCATCGCGGCGATCCGCACCGGGAATCCGACCTCGGGGATGTTCGTGCGGCACGCGCCATGGGGCCGGGGCTACCCGGTGGTGCCCGGCGCGGGTTTCCATGTGGTGCTGCAGGGTTCGTGCTTCGCGGTGCGGTCGGGCGCTGAACCGATCGCACTCGGCGCGGGTGATGTCCTGTTCATGCCGCGCGGCGCCGACCACCATCTGGTGGACCGGCTCGACAGCCCGGTCACCGAACGAGCGCAACCGGGCGAGCCGCGCGAGATACCGGGAACCGGCGCGCGCACCGCACTGCTGTGCGGCGCCTACGAACTCGGTAGACAGCGCAGTCACCCGCTGCTGGACGAGCTACCCGAATTCGTCCATCTCCCAGCACATCCCGGCCGCCACCCAGCGCTGCGCGCCGCCGTCGACCTGCTCGCCGCCGAGGTCGCCGCGCCGAACCAGGGCAGCGACGCCGCGCTCCCCGCGATCCTGGACATCCTGCTGCTCTTCATGCTCCGCGCCTGGTTCGACGAGCAAGCCGAGAGCGCCGAGGCGGCCGGCGGCTGGGCAGGCGCCTTCGCCGATCCGGCGGTGGCCGCGGCCCTGCGCGCCGTCCACGAGGCGCCCGACCGCAACTGGACCGTCCCACACTTGAGCGACATAGCCGGCGTCTCCCGCGCCACCCTCGCCCGCCGCTTCGCCGCCACCGTCGGCGAACCGCCCCTCGCCTACGTCACCCGCTGGCGCATGCTCACCGCAGCCCGCCTCCTGCGCGAATCCAACGCCTCGTTGGACAGCATCGCCCGAAAGGTCGGCTACACCTCGGAGTTCGCCTTCGCCAAGGCCTTCAAACGCGAATACGGCACGGCCCCAGGTCAATACCGCCGCGCCGAGGACAAACCACCCCTGGTCGCGGTCTAACCGTGGTCGTCCCCGTATCGCCGGGGATGTGGTGGTCAGCGGTCGGTATATCTCGACCCGGGGAAGCGAAGCGCCCCCGGTCGAACAGCAGCGTCGGATCCGCACGACGAAAGTCGAGCGAAGCGAGGCGTCGTCGTGCGGATCAATCCATGGTGAAGTCGGCGAAGTCGAAGCCGGGGGAGACGAAGCAGCTGACGAGCACGTAGTCGTCGCCTGCGGGGCGCGCGGCTTGGCTGACGCCGCCGGGCACCACCGCCTGCAGCACCTGACCGTGCTCGACGTCGGGGCCGAGCACGATTTCTTCGCCGCCGATGTTCAGCACCAGCGGACCACCCCGATGCCAGAGCCACAGCTCGTCGGAGCGCACCGTGTGCGGCGCGGACTGTTCGCCCGGCATCAGCAGGAAATGGATCGCCGTCCCGCTCGACCGGCTGCCTTCGTACCCTTCCGGGGTGAATTCCACCGCACTGCGCCAGGTTTCGCGGAACCAGCCGCCTTCCGGGTGCGGGGACAGGTCGAGGGCGGCGGCGAGCGCGGGTCGGTTGTCGATCATGATTCGACTATGCCTGATCCGAGGGCGCAGCCGCCGGACGCGCGAGCGAAATTCAGGAGACCGGAACCGAACCGCCGGGTTACCCTCGCTGCACATGGTGGGTGTAGCTCAGCTGGCAGAGCGCCTGGTTGTGGTCCAGGAGGTCGCGGGTTCAAGTCCGGTCACTCACCCCAATGATGCGACATCGACCGTTGGCGGGTAGGTATCCAGGCATGGAATCGGCAGCTGCGCGCGGGTTGATCGAGGCGCACCGGGAGTTGCTCGGTCGGCTGCTGCCCGGCGCGACGTCGGCTGAGCTCACCGTGCACGAGGGCCAGTTCCATTTCGTGGTGCTCGGATCGGCACGGGTGGTGCGGCTGGCGCGCACCGAGGCGGCGGCGGCACGACTACCTGCCTGTGCAGGTGTGCTGCGGGCGCTGGCCGACATCGCCCTCGGCGTCGCGGTTCCGGAACCGCTCGCCGTCGCCGGGCCTGATGAGCAGGTGCCGTATCTCGTCTTGACGCGGATCCCTGGCGCGCCACTGGACTACGCCGTGACGCAGCAGCGGACGATCGCGGAAGCCGTTGCCCGGCAATGCCATGCGCTGCTGGTCAGGTTGTCGGTGGCAGGCCGTAACGACGCGCTACGCGAGTTGCTTCCGTCGACCACTGCCTGTCGCTGGCGCGAATTCGCTGACGGTGTTCGCGCCGAGCTGTATCCACTGATGGACACCGCAGGGCGGGAACGAGCCGAACGTGAGCTGTCCGCACTCGACTCGCTGCCACACCTGACCCGCACAATCGTCCACGGCGACCTCGGCGGCGCAAACCTCCTGTGGGACAACATCACCGGCCGACCCGAACTGCGCGGCGTCGTCGACTGGGACGATGCGGCCCTCGGCGACCCCGCCGAGGACTATGCCGCGCTCGGTGCAGGCTACGGCACACCGGTGCTGCGTGCCCTGCTCGAACTGGCCCACCCGGCCGACGGTGACCTCGCTGCCCGAATCGCCGTCATCCAAGGAACTTTCGCGCTTCAGCAGGCGCTGGCCGCCCACCGGGACGGTGACGCGGCCGAGCTGGCGGACGGCCTCACCGGCTACCGGCTCAGCTGAACGGACTGTGCGGCCGCTCCAGCAGCTCGCCGTCGAGATAGATATCGACCTTCTCGTTGTAGAAGCAGACCAGCCCGGCGACCTTCTGGCTCTCCGGCAGCGGTGTCCGATAGCCCCACACGTAGTCCCGGTAGTCCTTGTCGCCGACGCGGACGGTCCAGTAGTCGGCGGTGCCCTTGTACGGGCAACTGGTGTGGGTGTCCGTCGGCCGCAGCAGATCCATCCGCACATCGGTCATCGGCAGGTAATACCGTGCGGGCAGCCCGGTTTCGAACAGAATGCGCGGCGAGTGCGAGTCGGCGACGGTGACGCCGTCGATCTCGACGCGCACATGCCGCGAGCTGCCGAGGATGTCCACCCTGGTGTACGGATCGCGCGGATGGACGTACACCGGCTCGTCCTCCTCGAACCATTCGTCCATCTCGGCCCACTCGAGCCGCACCAGATCGTTCAGCTCGGTCAGCGGTGAATCGTGATAGCGCAGTGCCGCGGCCGCCGCGGTGGTGCCATCGATGACCACGTCGTATTCGAGCGCGTCGCCACGGCTCGGGGATCGACGGCTGTTCCCGGTCGGCTCCAGCTTCGCGTGGAGATCCGCGACCGGCAGGTAGTACGTCGGATAGTGCGGACTCTCCCACACCAGCACCGGCCGCGTCGTATCGGCCACGATCTGCCCGCCGAGATAGACCCGCACGCGCTTGTGACCGGCCTCGATCTTTACCCGCCCTCGCTGTACTTCGCCCATACCATTCGACGGTACTCCCGGCCGGGCCGTCGGCTCAGTCGCCGACGGCGACCGCTGCGGGCTCGGTGCCGCTGTGCGGCTGTCGCGTAGCCGTTTTCAGTGCATCCAGCAGTTCGTTGAGATCGGTGTCGAGTTGCGCGAGCCGCGCGGTGTCGAAGCTGTCCAGCCGGGTGGTGAGTGCGGTGGCGAAGGCCTTGCGCGCCTGGGTGAGCCGGTTGCGCCCGGCCTGGGTGAGTTCGACGACGACGGCCCTGGAGTCCTCGGTGTCCTTGCGTCTGGTCGCGAAGCCATCCGCGACCAGCCTGCCGATCAGCGTCGTTGCCGCGGGCTGGGAGCAGCGGTCGATCCTGGCGAACTCGCTCACCCGCACGGCGCCGTGTTCGTCGAGCACCGCGAGTGCCCGCAGGACGGCGCGGGGCAGGTCGTCGCGACTGATGACACCGGCCAGCCGGGTGAGCCTGCCCGCGGTGACGAGAAGATCGACGATGATGTCATCTGCTGTGGTTACCTGAGCGTGCCGCACAGGCATATTATTACATAAGCTAACTATCCATGTGGCCAATCGGCCTCGGTCGAAGCCCCAGCGAGCGGGCTCGCCGGGGCTTCGAGAGGGAACTCAGGCGGTCTGCGGCAGCGGACGACGCGGTGTGCCGAAGAGCTGCGCGGTGCCATGGGCTCGCTTGAAGTACAGGTGCGCGTCGTGCTCCCACGTGATGGCGATGCCACCGTGCAGCTGGACGGTCTCGGCGACGATCGCGGTGAACGCCTCCGAGCAGTGCACGCGGGCGGCCCAGACGTCCTCGGCGACAGTCGGGCTCTGCTCGGCGACTGCGAGCGCGGCCGCTGCCGAGGCCGACTTGGCCGATTCCAGCAGCACGTACATGTCGGCCATCCGATGCTTGAGCGCCTGGAAGCTGCCGATCGCCCGGCCGAACTGCACCCGGGACTTGCTGTACTCGACGGTCATCTCCAGACACCGCTCGGCGGCGCCGACCTGCTCGGCAGCCACTGCGGCCCAAGCGATCTCGCGCAATCGGGCCAGGGCGGGCGCGGCATCGGCAGTGCCGAGGCGCCGGGCGGCGACCGACTCGAACGCGATGGTGGTCAGCTTGCGGGTCGGGTCCATGGTCGGCGCCGCGGTCCGCGTCACCCCGGCCGCGGTCGGGTCGACCTCGAAGAAGCCGTCTGGGTTGACCACGATCAGCGTGTGCGCGCCGATGCCGTCGAGCACGTAATGTGCCGTGCCGGTGAGTGTTCCGCCGGATTCGGCGACTCCTGGCCGGTCCCAGCCGCTTTCGCCTGCCCAGCACACCGCGAGGGTGCGGGAGCCAACGGCTACCTCGGGTAGCAGCCTGGCGCACGCCTGCGTATCGCCGGACAGCAGCACTGCCTGTGCGCCGAGCACGGCCGACCCGAGCATTGGAACTCCGGCCAGTGTGCGGCCGAGTTCGCCGACCACCAGCAGGGATTCGACCAGGCTCGCCCCGAACCCGCCGTACTCCTCGGGCACGGCCAGCGCCGCCACCCCGATCTGTTCGCACAGCAGCCGCCACAGCGCCGGGTCGTAGCCAAGGTCTGTCTGCGCCGCCGCACGCACGGCGGCGGGTCCGGCGTGCTTGGTGAGGAGTCCGCGCACCGAGGCGGCGAACTCCTGATGCTCGGTGCTCATGCTTGCGCCTCGCTTGCGCTCGGCTCCGTCATGCGCACGGCGCGCTGGCACATGATTCGCTCACTTCGTTCACTCATGACTGCGCCTCGCTGAGCGCGCGGGCGACCCTGGCCCGATGCAGATCGGCTGTGCCCCAGGCGGATCGGAGCGCGGTGACCTTGGTCAGCCACAGCGACAGGTCATATTCGGCGGTGTAGCCGATCGCGCCGTGCACCTGCAGCGCGGCCCTGGCCGCACGATAGGCCGCGTCGCCACCGGCGATCACGGCGGCGGACACATCGCGAGCGCGGGTGGCAGTGCCGAGGGTGAGCGCGGCACGGTAGAGCAGTGGCTCGGCCAGCTCCAGCCCGATCAGCACGTCGGCGAGTTTCTGTTTGACGGCCTGGAACTCGCCGATCGGCTTGCCGAACTGCTTGCGCTGCTTGGCATATCCGGTGGTGGCGTCGAGCAGGGCCCGTCCTGCGCCGAGCAGCTGGGCGGCGCACGCCAGTGCGCCGGTGTCGAACGCGAGGGCAACGGCGTTGCGCACCGCATCGCCTTCGGCCACCGTCGCGTCGGCGGTCACGTCGAACAGGCGGCGGGCCGGATCGATCGACCGGACTATTCCGGTCTGCTGCCCCGTGGAAAGCTTTCCGTCCTCCGCGACCAGGACTACTTCTGCGGCATCGGCATCCAACGCGACGCCGCGCTGATCGGGCGTGGCGAAGGCGATGGTGCCGAGCGCGGCGCCCTCGGCGAAGCCGGGCAGCCAGCGTGCGGCCGGTGCCTGATCCGGAAGTGCTTGCAGCAGTGCGGGTAGCACGGCCGCGGTCTCGATCAGCGGGCCGGGCACCGCGGCGCGGCCGAGCTCGATGAACGCGACGACCAGATCGATCGGTTCGGCGCCGACACCACCGTGCTGTTCGTCGATCGCCAGGCCGAGCACACCCGCACCCGCCAACTGCTGGATCAGCGCGCGCCCCGGCCGCGGATCGCCGACCGCCCAACTACGCACGGCCGCCGGCGTGCGGCCCGCGTCGAGCAGCTTGCGCACGCTGGTGCCGAAGTCGAGCTGTTCGGGACTTAGCGCGAATCTCATCGGCTGCTTCCTCTCGGTAGTCCGAGCAGCCGCTCGGCGATGATATTGCGCTGAATCTCGTTGGTGCCCGCATAGATCGGCCCGGACAGCGAGAACAGATAGCCGTCGGTCCACGGTCCGGCTCGTTCGGCGTCGGCGCCGAGCACGTCGAGCGCGGTCTCGTGCATCGCGATATCGAGCTCGGACCAGAACACCTTGGTGATCGACGATTCCGCGCCGAGCTTGCCGCCCTCGTTGAGCCTGGTCACCGTGCCGAAGGTGTGCAGCCGGTACGCCTCGCTGCCGATCCAGGCGTCTACCACCGCATCCCGCTGCGCGGTGTTGGCCCGGTCCCCGGTGTCCAGCCAGAGATCGATCAGCCGTTGCGCCGTCGCGCTGAACCGGCCGGGGCTGCGCAGCGAGAGACCGCGCTCATTGCTCGACGTGCTCATCGCCACCCGCCAGCCCTCGCCCGGCGCGCCGATCACGTCGCGATCGGGCACGAACACCTCGTCGAGGAAGATCTCGGCGAATCCTGGCTCACCGTCCAGCTGCGGAATGGGCCGCACCGAGACACCGTCCGCGGTGAGCGGGAACATGACGTAGGTCAGCCCCTTGTGCCGCTCGGCCTCGGGATCGCTGCGGAACAGCCCGAAGGCCCAATCCGCGTAGGACGCACGCGAACTCCAGGTCTTCTGCCCGCTCAGCAGCCAGCCGCCGTTGGTGCGCCGTGCCGTCGAGCGAATGCCTGCGAGGTCGCTGCCCGCTTCCGGCTCCGACCATGCCTGGGCCCAGATGTCGTCGCCGCGCGCCATCCTCGGCATGATTCTGGCCAGCTGTTCGGGCGTGCCGTGTTCGAACAGTGTTGGCGCAAGCAGAAATATCCCGTTCTGGCTCACTCGGCCCGGGGCGCCCGCAGCGTAGTACTCCTGCTCGAACAGCACCCACTCCAGCAGTGAGGCGTCCCGGCCGCCGTACTCCTGCGGCCAGGCAACCACGGACAGGCCGGCGTCGGCGAGCGTGCGTTCCCATGCCCGGTGCGCCTCGAAGCCCGCTTTGGTGTCCATCGAGGGCAGCGGCTGCTCGGGTTTGTTCGCCGCGAGGAACTCGCGTACCTCCGCTTGGAATTCCTGTGTCGCCGTGTCGAAATCGAGATCCACCTACGAAGCCCCGTTCTGTGCCGCGTCGCCGGTCGCTGTCGCCTTCATCGTTTTGGCGTTCATGCCGCCCAGCGAGTCGGCGCCGACTTCGGCGTTGTGCGCGTGCGCGAAATGATGCAGCCCGAACACCGAGTCCATGCCTGCGCGCATGCCCATCAGGTCTTCGGCCTGGTTCACCGCTTTCTTCGTCAGTGCCAACCCGAATTGCGGCATCGCGCCGATCTTCTCGGCGAGTGCCAGCGTCTCGGCCTCCAGCTCGGCGCGCGGCACCACCCGGTTGACCATGCCCCACTCCTTGGCCTGCGCCGCGCCGAACCGGTCACCGGTGAACAGGAATTCCTTGGCGGCGCGCGGACCCATCACCCACGGGTGCGCGAAGTACTCGACACCCGGAATGCCCATGCGCACCACAGGATCGGAGAAGAAGGCGTCGTCCGAGGCGATGATCAGATCGCACACCCAGGCCAGCATCAACCCGCCCGCGATGCAGGCACCCTGCACCATCGCGATGGTCGGCTTGGGAATCTCGCGCCAGCGCCTGCACATGCCGAGATACACCTCGAGCTCGCGGGCGAAGCGCTGATCGCCGCCGACCTTGTCCACGTGGTCCCACCACAGCGCGGCCTTGTTCGGATAGCGGATGTGATGATCGCGGCCAGGGGTGCCGATATCGTGCCCGGCGCTGAAGTGTTTGCCGTTGCCAGCCAACACGATCACGCCGACCTCGGGGTCCTCGACGGCGCGCTCGAAGGCGGCGTCGAGCGCGTAGGTCATCACCGAGTTCTGCGCATTGCGGTAGTCGGGCCGGTTCATGGTGACGATTGCCGTGCGGCCGCGCACCTCGTACGTGACGACCTCACCCTCGTCCGGGATCGGTTCCGACATCACGAATTCTCCTCACGTAGTTGACGCTTGAGCACTTTCCCGGCGGCGCTGTAGGGCAGCTGATCGCGGAATTCGATGAACCGGGGCACCTTGAAGTTGGCGAGCACCGTGGTGGCGTGCGCCAGCACCTGGTCCTCGGTGAGCTGCGCGCCGGGCTTGCGGACCACAAAAGCCTTGCCCACCTCGCCCATTCGGGCATCCGCCACCCCGACGACCGCGGATTCGGCGACACCGTCGAGCCGGGCCAGCGCCTGTTCCACCTCGGCCGGGTACACGTTGAAGCCGCCGGAGATGTACATGTCCTTGAGCCGGTCGGTGATCTTCAGATAGCCGCGCTCGTCGAGCGTGCCGACGTCGCCGGTGTGCAGCCAACCGTCGGAATCGATGGTGGCCGAGGTACTTTCGGGATCGTCGAGATAGCCGAGCATCACGTTGGGGCCGCGAAGCAGCACCTCGCCGTTGGCGGCGAGCCGGAGTTCGAAGTCGGCGATCGGGCGGCCGCAGGTGTTCGCGATGGTCTCCGCGTCGTCGTCGGCGCGGCACATGGTGCCGAACCCGGCGGCCTCGGACAGGCCGTAACCGGTGACGACGACGTCGAACTTCAGCTCAGATCGCATCCGTTCGACGAGCACCACCGGCACCGTCGCGGCGCCGGTGACCGCAACGCGCAAACTACTCAAGTCGAAGTCGTCGCGGTCGGTGAAGTCGAGGATCGTCTGATAGATGGTCGGCGGGCCGGGCAGCACGGTGATCTTCTCCTCGCTCACCGTGCGCATGGTGGCAGGCACGTCGAAGGTCGCCTGCGGCACCAGGGTCGCGCCGGTGACCAGGCAGGCGAGGATGCCCGCCTTGTACCCGAAGTTGTGGAAGAACGGGCTGACCACCAGGTACCGATCGTTGCGGTTCAGCGTGGTGCACTCCGCCCAGGCACGCACTACCGCGAGCGCTTGCCGGTGCGCGACCAGGGTGCCTTTGCTGCGCCCGGTGGTGCCGGAGGTGAACAGGATGTCAGCGATGTCGTCGGGCCCGACCTCGGCCGCGCGCTGCCGTGCCGCGGCGAGCGTGACCGGCTCGGCGACGGTGGCCAGCTCGGACCAGTCCAGCGCGGCGATATCGGTGTTCTCGCCACCTTCGACGGGGATGACGACGATGGTGTCGATGGCGAGATCGGGTGCGGCCTCGTGCAATTCGACGAGCCGGTCCCTGCCGAGGAAGCTGCCCGCGATGAACAGCGCCTTCGCGTCCACCCTTCGCAGCACGTCGGCGGCTTCGTCGGCGACGTAGCGCGTGTTCAGTGGCACCAGGGCGGCACCCGCGTAGTGCGCCGCCAGCGCGGCGACCACCCAGTGATGGGTGTTCGGCGCCCACATCGCGACCCGATCGCCCGCGTGCACGCCGCGCGCGATCAGTGCCCTTGCCACCTCCTCGACCGCGGCGAGCAGCTGCGTCCAGTCCAGCCGGACCTCGCCATCGGCCAGCGCGGGTGCGGCGCCGAAGGTGCGCGCGGCATGCTGCAGTGCCTGCGGTGTCGTTTGAGCAGGGGTTGTCACGGTTGTCCTTACCTTCCGCGGCGGGCACTTAGGCAAGTGCCCTACAAAGCAAGTGCTTGGTAGGTTATCCTACCGGCGTGGGTGCGATCCAGACCTCAGAATCCGACACGGCCGCGCAGGGCGGGCGGTTTTCCGCGACGCAGGACGCGCAATTCGCCGCCGAGGTGCGCGAGTGGCTCGCCGAGAACCTGAACGGTGAGTTCCGCGAGCTGCGTGGGCTCGGCGGGCCGGGCCGGGAGCACGAGGCGTTCGATGAGCGCCTCGCGTGGGACCAGCACCTGGCCGCCGCGGGGTGGACCTGCCTCGGCTGGCCGACCGAGCACGGCGGCCGCGCGGCGAGCGTGCGCCAGCAGGTGATCTTCCACGAGGAGTACGCGAAAGCGAATGCGCCTGCCCGGGTTTCGCACGTCGGCGAGGAACTACTCGGCCCGACGCTGCTCGCCTTCGGCACCGCGGCGCAACAGGACCGCTTCCTGCCCGGCATCCGCACGGTGCGTGAGCTGTGGTGCCAAGGCTATTCGGAGCCTGGCGCCGGCTCGGACCTGGCCGCCATCAATACCGCGGCGCAGCTCGACGGTGACGAGTGGTCGATCAACGGCCAGAAGATCTGGACCTCGCTGGCCCACGTCGCCGACTGGTGCTTCGTGATCGCCCGCACCGAGCGCGGTTCCGTTCGGCACAAAGGACTTTCCTACCTGCTGGTTCCGCTGCGGCAGCCCGGCATCGACGTGCGCCCGATCATCCAGCTGACCGGGACATCGGAATTCAACGAGGTCTTCTTCGACAATGCGCGCACGGCAGCGGATCTGGTGGTCGGCGCGCCTGGCGACGGTTGGCGCATCGCCATGGGCACACTGACCTTCGAGCGCGGCATCTCCACGCTCGGCCAGCAGATCAGGTTCGCCAGGGAGCTCGCCGACATCGAGGCGCTGGCTCGCCGCACCGGCGCCGCCGACGACCCGCTGATCGCGGACCGGATCGACCGGGCCTGGGTCGGGCTTCGGGTGTTGCGCGCCCATGCCATGCGCACCATGGAGGGCGCCGGCGTCGACGACGGTGGACAGGCCTCGGTCGCGAAACTGTTGTGGGCCAACTGGCATCGCGGCCTCGGCGAACTCGCCATGGCCGTGCTGGGTCCGGCAGGCATGGTGGCCGACGAGCACGATCTCAACGAATGGCAGCGGCTGTATCTGTTCACCCGCGCCGACACCATCTACGGAGGTTCGAACGAAGTGCAGCGCAACATCATTGCCGAGCGGGTGCTCGGACTGCCGCGGGAGGCCCGGCCGTGAGCGGGTCAGGCCCGGAGGCGGTAGCGCAGCGTAACCACGGAGGGCCCGCGCTCACGGCCAATAAGACACAGCCCGTGAGCGGCCTTTCCGTTGCGCCGCAACCGGTTCCCGGGCACGGCCTGCTGACCGGGCGCGTCGCCGTCGTCACCGCCGCCGCAGGCACCGGGATCGGCTCCGCAACGGCGCGCAGGCTGCTCGCCGAGGGCGCCGATGTAGTCGTTTCCGATTGGCACGAGCGGCGTTTGGCCGAGACGGCGGCCGAGCTGGCCGCCGAGTTCCCGGCACGCAAGGTCGCCTCGATCGCCTGCGATGTGCAGAGCACCGAACAGGTGAACGCGCTCGTGCATGGCGCGGCCGAGGCGATCGGCCGGATCGACATCATGGTCAACAATGCCGGACTCGGCGGCGAGACACCGGTGGTCGACATGACCGACGAGCAGTGGGACCGCGTCCTCGACATCACCCTCAACGGCACCTTCCGCTGCACCCGCGCCGCACTCGGCTACTTCCGCACGGCGGGCCACGGCGGCGTGATCGTCAACAACGCCAGCGTGCTCGGCTGGCGCGCGCAGCACGGTCAGGCCCATTACGCCGCGGCCAAGGCAGGCGTGATGGCGCTGACCCGGTGCAGCGCGATCGAGGCCGCCGAACTCGGCGTGCGGATCAACGCGGTCGCGCCGAGCATCGCCAGGCATGCCTTCCTGGACAAGGTCAGCTCGACCGAACTGCTCGATCAGCTGTCGGAGCGTGAAGCTTTCGGCCGGGCCGCCGAGCCGTGGGAAGTGGCCGCCACCATCGCGATGCTGGCGAGCGACTACACCTCGTATCTCACCGGCGAGGTCGTCTCGGTCAGTAGCCAGCGCGCCTGAGCGTCCGCTGAAGGGTCCGTTCGGACGGCTGCGACAGAGCGGATGAGTGGCTGCGCACGCCTGAGTGCGAACGCCTTACGGCGTCCAGCGCACTGCGGGCAAATGGGCGGCTGATCAGGTAGAAAAGGCAGCGCCAGATGCCGCCGGGGTGTGCCATGCTGGGTGAATCGGATCCCGCACTCTCCAAAGGGGCGATGGCTATGGGCCTGGATAGCCCAGCTGCCCGCGAACAACTGGAACTCGACTTGGTGTGCGAAGTGGTGCTTGCCCGGCGCCGCTTGGACAGTATGGTGCTGGCCGCGCTCACGCTCGGCGCGGAGCTGATGGACCACGATTCCGAATGTGCCACCGCGATGCGGGCCGCGCAGATTCTCGAGCAATTCGCGATCGACGAGGGTGCTGTCGCGCGCGATCCACGCGGTGCGTTGCGCGCCGATCTGGCGCGAGATCGCGAGCGCGCCAAACGACTCGGGCTCGGGCCCGACTATCGGGAGATCCAGGAGACCGATCAGGACCGGCGCAGGCATCGGCAGGCCGCGGTGCTGTGCGAGGTGCGCGCGGATCTGCTCGATGTGGTGGCGAAGTGTCGCAAGTTCCGGTTCGATCGGGTCGCCTTCGACGAGGAGATCGCGCAGGGACTCTGCGCCGCCACCGACAAGCTGGTGACCGGCGCCGACATGGAAACCTATCGGGCGTGGCAGCGCGGCATGGTGCTCAAGTTGATCGAGGAGCCGGTGCCGCACGGCCCACCGCGGGTGATGGCCACCGTGGATGCCGGGCCGGGCCGCGGGCAGCTCACCGTCGAATGGGACAGCTGCGAAAGACGACTCGCGCTGGTCGCGCGCATGGCCCGGGCCGGCATCTCGCCCGTGGTGATCTGCGACCGGCTCCTAGCCGATCTATCCGTCTCCTCCCCGCTGCGTTATTCGGTGCGCTGAACGTCCTGGTGCCCGACACTCCTGCCAACCACCCTGTACCAAGCAAACGCTTGGTTGTATTATGGCGGTTGTGACCGCACCCGACGCATCGAAATCAGCACGGCGCAATGAACTGCTCACGCTCGCGGCGCAGCTGTTCGCCGAGCGTGGACTGCGCGCCACCACCGTGCGCGACATCGCCGACGCGGCCGGGATTCTATCGGGCAGCCTCTACCACCACTTCGACTCCAAGGAGTCGATGGTCGACGAGATCCTGCGCGGCTTCCTCGACGACCTGTTCGGGCACTACCGCGAGATCGTCGCCGCCGGGCTCAGCTCGCGAGACACGTTGGAAGCCTTGGTGCTCGCGTCCTACCAATCGTTCGACCGGCATCACGCCGCGGTGGCGATCTACCAGGCCGAGGCCAAGCGCCTGCGCACCGCCGAGCGGTTCACCTACATCGCCGAATACAACCGCGAGTTTCGCGAGCTCTGGCACCGGGTGCTGACCAACGGCGTGCAGGACGGCAGCTTCCGGCCCGAGATCGATGTCGAACTGGCCTACCGGTTCCTGCGCGACACCGTGTGGGTCGCGGTGCGGTGGTATCAGCCAGGCGGCCCCATCACCGTCGACAACCTCGCCAAGCAGTACCTGACCATCGTGTTGGACGGGCTCACGGCGACCTAATCCGCGCGACGCGGCCCGTCGCGCTGTTCGCAAGCACACCACGTAGGAGTTCTCAGATGTCAGCACCAGCCGCCCGCCGCCCCTACGCCCCGCTGCGGGACGCCTACGTGATCGACGCCGTGCGCACCCCGGTCGGCAAGCGCGGCGGCGCGCTGGCCGCCGTGCACCCGGCCGATCTCGGCGCGGCCGCGCTGCGAGGTCTGTTGGACCGCAACCCGATCGACCCTGGCAACGTCGACGACGTGATCGTCGGCTGCGTCGACAACGTCGGCCCGCAGGCCGGAAACGTCGGCCGCACCGCATGGTTGGCGGCCGGATACCCGGAGGAAGTCCCCGGCGTCACCGTCGACCGGCAATGCGGATCCAGCCAGCAGGCCATTAATTTCGGCGCGCAAGCCATCATGAGCGGCACCGCCGAAGTGATCGTCGCGGGCGGATTGCAGAACATGAGCGCCATCCCGATCTCCGCGGCCATGTATGCGGGCAAGGAATACGGATTCGAGACGCCGTTCGCCGGCTCCGACGGGTGGGACCACCGCTACGGCAGCGCCGAGGTCACCCAGTTCCACGCGGCGCAGCTGATCGCCGAAAAGTGGGGCATCAGCCGAGAAGACATGGAGCACTGGGCATTGCGCAGCCACGAGCGGGCGCGCGATGCCATCAAGAACGGCCGCTTCGACAACGAGATCGTTCCGGTCGGCGACTTCTGGATCGACCAGGGACCCCGCGAGACCAGCCTGGTGAAGATGGCGTCGCTGCCGCCGCTCGCCGAAGGCAGCCCGCTCACGGCCGCGGTGGCGAGCCAGATTTCCGACGGCGCCAGCGCCACACTGCTCGCCTCCGACTGGGCGGTACAGGAATACGGTTTGCGGCCGCGGGCCCGCATCCACCATGTCAGCGCGCGCGGCGCCGATCCGATCTTCATGCTCACCGCGCCCATCCCGGCCACCAAGTGGGCGCTCGAAAAGACCGGCCTCACCATCGATGACATCGACCTGATCGAAATCAACGAGGCCTTCGCGCCGGTGGTGCTCGCCTGGTTGCAGGAGACCGGCGCGAACCCGGACCGGGTCAACGTCAACGGCGGCGCCATCGCGCTCGGCCATCCCCTCGGAGCAACCGGCGCAAAGCTTTTCGCCACGCTGCTCAACGAGCTGGAGCGGATCAACGGCCGCTACGGGCTGCTCACCATTTGTGAAGGCGGCGGCACCGCCAACGCGACCATCATCGAGCGGCTCGACAGCTGATCGTTGCTACCACTGCGAGCCGATGGACCGGTCGTGGTCGCGGTCCTCGCGGAAGAAGCGCTGGGTGCGGGCTAGGAGACGGTTGATCTCGGCGGTCATCGTCGCGGCGTCGAGCGGTCTGGCGACGATCGGATCGCCGGTCTTGACGAAGTAGCGGCCGTCTTCGTAGTCCATCCACCAGAAGCCGCGGCCGAAGGCGGGACGGGCGTCGACGGCCGCACCGGCGAAGACGGTGATCTCGCCGAGGCCGAGCCTGCGGCGCTTGAAGATCCGGTCCAGCTGCTCGGCCATGCTCACCTCGTAGGGGCGGCGGACGTGGCGTTCGCGGTCGGCGGCGACCTCTTCGCGGCGGACCTCGATCGGCGGATGGGTGCCGGGAGGCGTGCGCGGCAGGGCGGCGACTGCCCGCTTGGCGACCTGTGTTGCGGGGCACCAGCTTACGATCACGTCCGAACCGGTGTCCGCGGCGTGGCCAGGAAGTTGGACGAGGGTCGCGCCGAGCCCACCCCGTATTCCGGCGTGGAATCGGAAGACGTTCGACGGGGTTTCGCCGAGACCCTTCGATTCGATGCGGGCCTCCGGCTCCAGGAGTACGTCGAGTGCGCGTTCCAAGTCCTCGGCGTACCGGTTCATCAGCGCGTCGGCCGCGGCTTCCCGTTGTTGCTTGAGATCGCTGAAATCGGCTGCCTCGGCACGGTATTGCAGCGGATACGGTAGTCGGTCACGGCCGTAAGCCGACCAGAGCAGCTCGAACTCGAGACCGGTGAAGCGCCAGTCAGTCATGCGTCAGTCGCTACCGAGGACCGGTGGCACCGCCTTCGGCAACGAATCCAGGCCGGTGACCTCGTTGCCGTTCGCCTGGGTGATCAGGTAGTCCTTTGTGCCGGACTTCTCCTGCTCGTCGTCCTTGCCCTTACCTGCCATGCCCGGTGCGATGCCGGTTCCGCCTGCGCCGGGGCGGCCGGTTGTGCCGTCGGTGCGTGCGACCGCGGCAGCCGGGGCGGCGACGGGTTGGGGTGATCCCGGGATGCTGCGGCCTGGGCTTGGTGTGCCCGGGGTTCCCGAAGTTCCTGGTGTGCCAGGGATATTGGGGCGGCCGGGTGTTCCAGGGGAGGTGCTGAGGGGACGCGATGGGGTAGGGGTCGCAGTGGTGAGATTCGGGTTGCCGGTGCTTGGGCTGCCGGTGTTCGTGGTGTTCGGGGACGTGGTCGTCGGAACGTTCGACGGTGTCCCAGACTCCGTGCCCGCCGTGGTTGTGGCGGGCGATCCTGGCGCCGACGGATCGGTTCCTGCTGGCTGTGTCGGATCGTTGGCCTGCTGGTCGGGCGCCTTGGACTCTTGCTCTGTCGAGCCAGGTTCGCCGGTGGTGGAGTTCTCCTGTGCTCCGGGAGAATTCGTGGTGCCGGGCGAATTCTCCTGGCTGGGTGCGGAGTTGGGCTTCGGTGAGTCCTCGACGATGCTCGGGGCGGCAGGCAACACCGGAACACCTTGATCGGTCTGGTTCGCGACCTGACCGTAGACCGTGCGCAAGATGCGCCGCGCCTCCTGTGTCGCTTCCTCTTCGGAATAGTCACCGGCTTTCATCGCACCGTTTTGCGGCAGCGTCTTGCCCATCAGATCCGGGCGTTGGGTCGCCTGCGGCATCAATGCCTGGGTCTGATTCAGGCCGGTATGCAGTTCCGACAGTTTGAAACTCACCAGTCCCGTTGCGCTGGCCAGCGCTTTGGACTTCTCGCTGTAGTCGTTGACCGCCTTGGTCGCCGCCGCACCGGACTTGCCGGTCCACGCGCCGGAGATCGTGCGGGCGAACTCCCTGTTGAACGCCTCGGTGGCGCCGGTGAGATTCATGCTGATGTTCAGCCATGCTTGTGATGCCTCGTGTGCGGCGCTCGGCCGCATCGAGTTCACCGCGTCGACCATCTGTGCCAGGCTCATCGAGTCGTAGTTGTCCGGGCCCGGAATCTTCGGCGGTTCGAACTCGCCGTCGAAGGTCTCATCGATCCGGCGGGTGAAGTCGTAGATGTTCTGCCGCTCGCGATTCCACTGCTCCTGGGCCGCGATGATGCGGGCACGGTAGTCGTCGTATGTCATTGCGGCACATCCAATCCGGTGAATTGGTCGGCCCTGGATTGATCTTGTTCCTGGAAGTTCGAAATCGCTTTGGCGACAACCTGTTTCGCAAGTTTGACGGCGTCGATGTGCTGCATCAGCACGGCGTCCATCGACCGGTCGCCACCGGTGGCCTTGAGTTTGAACTTCTCCTGCAAGGCGAGGCTTGACGGGAACGGGCCGAATCCAGAGATGTCTTCAACGCGTGCGACTGTCCGCAGCAGGCCGTCCAGCTGACCAAGGTAGTCGTCGCACACCCGGTCCAAACCTCTGCCGACTTCCGGATCCAGCAGTATTTCACCAGAATTCGCCAGGTCGAGAACCTTGCGCCATTCCGTGGGATCGACGCCAAACTCAATGGCCATCTCATTAGCTCCCGGGTAGGTACTTAGCCAGTTCGTCCGTGTGACGACGTGCCTCGGCGCATGGGTCGCCTTGTTTACCTATCGAATAGTTGGTCTGCGCCTTGAATATGGCTGTGCCTCGTAGAAGCTCGACTGCGACGTAGCAGTTGAGCCGTTTCTTGTCGTTTACGGACAGGTACTGCACTGCTTGCCGTGTACCGACGGTAAGCGGCGCGAATGCTTCGTAGTCGGGGCGCTTTCGGACGTCCTGCAGGGTGGGAGTCCCCGAGAAGATCGACAGGTTGTACCACTGCGCGGTCGACCGCCAATCGCACACCTTCCACCCTTCGAAGTCGACGCCTGCGACATCCTTTTCTTTGGTTGAAGGATCGAGCCCGCTTGCGGACAGCGCAGAGTCGGGCAAGCTGCACGGATCCCACAGTCCAGCGTCAGCGTCTGCCGATTTCGACGGGGCAGTCGTGACAGCCGTGGTCCCGCTCGCAGTCGGTTTTCCCTCGGTGGGATCTCCACACCCCGCCGAAACCACCATCACACCGACCGCGACGACTAGACCACGCAGCACATTCCCCCTGCTAGTCATCCGTTCCTCACCGTCGCCGTTGTGCGCAATACAGACAGGTCCGGGCCGATTTCCGTGCCCCCTTGCAACTCCGATTGACGGTACGTTCCAGTTCACAACGTTGCAAGCACGCCAAGTGGGGAGCCGCCATGCCCTGGCGGCTCCCCACGGCGACGAGGTGAACGCCGTCAATCGGTCATCCGGCGGCCGGTTCCAGGATCTCGACCGGCTCCGGTTCCAGCTCCGTCGGCTTGCGATCCGGCCGAATGGTGAGGATCAGCACGGCCGCCCCGGTCAGCGCGATCAGCATGGTCCACACGGTGCCGACGTGCATCGCGTGGATGAACGCGTTGTCGGCGGCGTGCGCGAGGTCAGGCCGACTGATCGTGCCTGCCACATGCCTGGCCAGTTCGGCGGAGGCGCGCGCCTGATCCTGCACCGGGCCGGGAATGTCGGACAGCGACCCTTCGATCCCGCGCCGGTAGGCGATCGACATGATGGTGCCGCCGACCGCGATCCCGAGCACGCTGCCGGTTTGACGCACCGTGTTGGTGACGGCCGATCCGGCGCCGGCGCGCTCCAGCGGAAGGGTGTTCATCAGCGCTGCCGTGACCGGGCTGATGACCATGCCGATCGAGAGCCCCTGCACCAGCAGCACGATCTCGTTCCAGATGATCGGGGTGTGCAGATCGAAGAGCCCGAAGCTGCCCATCGCGAGCCCGGCCACGACCAGTGCGGTTCCGGCGACGGGGCGCAGCGACCAGCGACGGACCAGCCGCACACCGAGCGGCCCGCCGATCATCACGCCGATCGCGGCAGCGGAACTCGCCAGGCCTGCCTCGAGCGCCGAAAAGCCGCGCGCCCCTTGCAGATAGAACGCACCGTAGAAGCCGACGGCGGTCATCGCGAAGAACAGCAGGCCGAGTGCGGCGTTGCCGCCGCCGAATGTGCGCTCGGCGAGGAGCCGTGGATCGAAACTCGGCTGCCGGATCCGCAATTCGACGAGCACGAAGGCGGTAAGCAGGATCAGCCCTGCGGTGATCGGTGCCCACACATCGAGTCGGCTCCACGAGGCGACCTGCCCGGCCCGGATCAGCCCGTAGGCCAGCGCCGCGAGCCCGCTGATCGACAGCAGCAGTCCGGCCGGGTCCAGTGGCCGCGGTGTCGGGCTGCGGAAGTTCGGGACCAGCGCGCCGATCCCGATCAGGCCGAGGACGACCACCGGCACGTTGACGAGAAACACTGAGCCCCACCAGAAGTGCTGGAGCAATACCCCGGCCAGCAGTGGCCCGGCCGCCAAGCCGACGCCTGCGGAGGCGGAGAAGAGTCCGATTGCGTTGGCCCGCGCGGGCCCGGTGAACGTCCAGGTGAGGATGGCCATGGTGGCGGGCATGATCAGCGCGCTGCCTGCGCCCATCACGGCCCGCGCGGCGATCAATTGGCTTGCGTCGCTTGCGTATGCGGCCCACACGGAGGCGGCGCCGAAGATCGCCATGCCTGCGAGGAGCACGGTCCGGTGGCCGAAGCGGTCGCCCAATGCGCCCGCGGTGAACATCAAGGTGGCGAAGACCAGCGTGTATGAACCGGTGGCCCATTGCAATTGGGCCGGATCGGCGCCGAGTCCGCGGACCGGGTCGGCGAGGGTTTCGAACGTGGTGCTGAGGATGGTGTTGTCCAGCCAGATCAGCAGGGAGGACACCAGGAGTACGGCGAGGATCAACTGTTGCCGAGATTTGGGCAAGGTCGGAGGCGTGGTCATGAAAACCTTCGATACGATCGACAAGAACCTGACGACCGAAGTGTGCTCGATCGTCAGGAACCTGTCAATCTCTGAGGAGGCTTCTGCCGTGGGCGGCAACCGGAACAAGCCTGGATCGCTGACCTTCATGGTCCGCAAGGTATGGCTCGACATGCGCGCCGCAATCGGCGCCGAGCTCAAGGAATTCGGGCTGTCGACCTCGCAGTACGCCACCCTGATGATGACGCAGGCGCATCCGGGCATGTCGGTCGCCGACATCGCCCGCGAGGTGTCGAGCACCCGTCAGGCCGCCAACGAAATGCTCGGCGGCCTCGAGGCCGAGGGCCTGATCGAACGCCGCCCCAACCCCACCGACCGCCGCACCCACCAGATCCACATCACCGAGGCGGGCCGAGCCCGCTTCACCGAAGCCCGCAAAGCGGTGATCCGCCGTGAAGCCGAACTCGAATCCCGCTTCACCCCCGAACAACGCGAAACCATCCGCGACTGGATGGAAGGCATGTCGGAGGCCTGCCGCTTCAGCTGACCGAGGTGACGGGCGCCTACTTCTCGGGCTCCAGGAGAACGGCGGTGCCGTAGGCGGCCACCTCGCTCATCGTCTGGGCGATCTCGTTGCAGTCGAAGCGCATGGCGAGAATGCCGTTGGCGCCGAAGGACATGGCGTGCTGGCACATCCGCATGATCGCTTCGTGACGGGAGTGGTAAAGGAGCTGGGTGTACTCGGTGATCTCACCGCCGCCGAGCGAGCGAAAGCCGGCGGCGATGTTCGAGCCGAGGCCGCGGCTGCGCACGGTCAGGCCTGCGACCTCGCCGAACACGCGGACGACCCGGTGACCTGGCACGTCGTTCATCGTCGAGACGAGGATCGGGAACTGCGGTCCCGGCTGCTGCTGCGGCGGCTGTTGATACCCGGGCTGCGGTGGCTGGGCGTATCCGGGCTGCTGCTGCGGAAAGTGCTGCTGCTGCGGTTGCGGCGGCATCGGCTGGTTCATGAGCGGGATCGTACGGCCACGGCCGTACTGCGGCGAGTCACTGTGCTTGCCACCCGCGAATGCCCCGCTTCCCTGGTCGGGGCATTCGCGCTGGCCAGGTCAGAGCGTCTTCTGGAGTTCTTCGATCCGGGTGACCGCGTCGGCGACGATCCGGTCGATGAGCTCACGGCAGGTCGGCAGGTCCTCGATGATGCCGGTGACCTGTCCCGCGGCGAGCACGCCCGCCTGGGTGTTGCCCTCGACCAGGCCCGCGCGCAGCAGCATCGGCGTATTGGCGGCCATGACGACCTGAGACCAGGTGAGGTCCTTGGTCTTTCGCATCGCCAGTCCATCGCGGACCAGGGTGGACCACTTCATGCCGGTCATGCTCTTGAACTTGGCGGCGTTGGCCACTGCGGCGGCCAGACCGCGGGTGCGACCCGAATGTTCCAGGCGCTGCACCAGTTCGGTGTTGAGCACGCGATGTGGCATGCCGTCGACCTTCGTCGAGACCACGGTGTCCTGCAGCTGCCTGCGCAGATACTCTTGCTTGACGGCCTCGGGCACGGTGCTCTCCTGGGTGAGCAGGAAACGGGTGCCCATCGCGACACCGGCCGCGCCGTAAGCCAATGCGGCGGCCAGGCCACGGCCGTCGAAGAAGCCGCCCGCCGCGACCACCGGAATATCCACCGCGTCCAGCACCGACGGCAGCAGCAGCGTGGTGGCCACCGGGCCGGTGTGCCCGCCGCCTTCGCCGCCCTGCACGATGACGGCGTCGGCGCCCCATGACGCCACCTTCACCGCGTGCTTGGCGGCGCCGATCGACGGAATCACCACCACTCCTGCATCTTTCAGCTTGGCGATGAGGTCCTGCTTCGGTGCGAGCGCGAACGACGCGACGGCCACCTTTTCCCGGATCAGCAGCTCGATGCGTTCGGGTGCGTCCGAGGCGTCGGCGCGGATGTTCACGCCGAACGGTTTCGTGGTGTGCGCCTTGGTCTTCGCGATCGCGGCCGCGAGCTCCGGGTAGGTCATGGTTGCCGAGGCGAGGATGCCGAGCCCGCCTGCCTCTGCGGTGGCGGAGACGAGGCTCGGGCCTGCCACCCAGCCCATGCCGGTCTGCACGACGGGGTGCTCGATGCCGACCAGGTCGGTCAGCGCGGTCCGCAGCCTGCCGGTCATGACGGCACCTCGGTGTCGCGAATCGTCTTGGGGTCGAGCACATCCCGGATCAGCCGCAGTTCCTCGGCGGTCGGCAGTCTTGTTTCGCCTGCGTCGGCGAGGCCGTGGATCTCGAACGAGGTGTTCTCCGCGACCTCGGCGGCGCTGACGCCGGGATGCAGGCTGCGCGCCCGCATCGTGTGGTCAGGGCCCTCGAAATCGAAGACGCCCAGGTTGCTTACTACCCGGTGCAGGTGATGGAACCGGAATGCCGGGTTGGCCGGATCGAGCTTGTCGTAGCCGACACCGGAGACGATGTCGACGCGGTCGGTGAACACCCGAGTGGTGTGCCGCGAAACCCAGTAGCTGGTTGCGTGATTGATCGTGTTGCCAGGAGCACCGCGGACTCCGAACATCTGCCGGGTCGGCTGCTGCAGCGCACCGAACGCGGACAGGTTCTGATTGCCGTATCGATCGATCTGGTTGGCGCCCATCACCACATGCCGTCGGCCGGAGGCGACCACGTCGAACACTCTACGGAACGGAATCCAGCCTTCGATCGGAGCTTTGCCGCCCAGCGGGGGAGTGTCGGCGAAAAACAATGCCTCACCGTCGGAGAGCAGCAGGTCGGGCTCACTGGTCAGCTTCGCAAGTCGAGCCCCGATAATCGACATCGGCGACATCGGGCTCGCCATGATTTCTCCTGCGCCACTGAAGATCTCCGCGCAGGCAACAGCGCAGACCTCGGCTCTGGTAACAGTCTCGGTGGAATTCATCGAGAACCCTCCTGTGCAAACTCGCGGACGGCCGCTTGGTACTCGTCTTCGGAGACAGCCAGATACTTCTCGACGAACTGCTGCCACGCCGCGGGCGTCTTCGCCGACTGCACATAGTGCTTCTGGAACTTCTCGTCTCGTCCGTAGCTGTCCCCGGCCAGCGTGAAGTGCGCACCGCCGGGTGCCTCGACCACACCGTCCACCATCATCCGATTGAGCAGCAGCGACTGCAGCGGAACGGCTTTCACCAGCTCCTCGGTCTCGACAACCTGCTCCACCGACAAGTACCTGCGCTCCGCGGCCAGGCAATACAGATCATCGAAGTACGGATCGACGCCCGTGTAGGCGGCGTTGCCGTGCCGGTCGCCGATGTTCAGATGCACCAGCGCCGCATCGAGATTCAGCGCAGGCATCGCGATCAACGTCTCGGTGCGCCCCGCATCATCCGGATATGGCGAAGTGACGGTGCGCAATTCGCCGTCCCAGAAGTTCGGCACATCGGACCCGAGCCCGGCGCGGATCGGCAGGAACGGCAGCCGTGCCGCGGCCGCCTCCAGCCCGCACTTGAGCATGCCCTCGTCCATTTCGCGCGCCACCAGCGCGCCGGAGGTGCGGGCGTGCGCGAACCACGGATCGTAGAACGGCGCCGAATCCAGCGAAACGAACCCGTAGTACGCCTTGCGCACCTTCCCGGCCGAGCACAACAGCCCGAGGTCGGGCCCGCCGTAGCTGACCACGGTCAGGTCGGTGATCGGCGACCGCAGGATGGCCCGCACCAGCGCCATCGGCTTGCGCCGTGACCCCCAGCCGCCGATGCCGATGGTCATTCCACTGCGCAACTCGCCGACGACCTCGTCGAGCGACATTCGCTTGTCTCGCATGACTTTCTGATCCCTGTCTGATTGGCGGCGTTCCGGATTACTTGTCGGCCTTGCGCGCCGCCAGGTCGTCGTCGAATCTGGCGCGGATCTCGTCGGCGACACCGGCGAGGTTGAGTTCGAAGGTGAAGCCCTGCTCGTACCGGTAGCTGCGGTGCACGTCCTGCGGGTCGATGCCGTTGAGCGCCCGCTTCGCCGCCCGGATCACCCTGCCGTCCTTGGCCGCGATGTTCTTGGCGACTTCCATTGCCGCGGCATCGAGTTCGGCGCGCGGCACCACCTGGTACACCGACCCGTAGTGCTGCAACTGCTGCGCGGTGATGGTGCTCGCGGTGTAGAACAGCGCCCGCATCAAGTGCTGTGGCACCAGCCGGGACAGGTGCGTCGCGGCGCCGAGCGCGCCGCGATCGACCTCGGGCAGCCCGAAAGTCGCGTCGTCCGAGGCGATCACCACATCGGCGTTGCCGACCAGCCCGATGCCGCCGCCGAGGCAGAAGCCATGCACCACCGCGATGACCGGGACGGGGCAGTCGTAGACGGCCGCGAACGCCTCGAAGCAGCCATGATTCGCGTCGATCAGCGCCTGATGGCCCGGCTTGCTCTGGATTTCCTTGATGTCGACGCCTGCGTTGAATCCGCGATTCTCCGCGCGCAGCACCACGACTCGCGTTTCCCGGTCGCGCCCTGCCTCGCGGATCGCGTCGGCGATGTCGAACCAGCCGTCGGTCGGTATGGCATTGACCGGCGGGTAGTCGACCGTGACCACGGTGATGCCGGTTGATTCGGAGTGACGGTTGATCCCCATCGCATGTCCCATCGTGTTTGGCCCGGCTTGTTCCTCGACGCAGCGCCCGATGGTGGTGAGCCCGGTGGCGAATACACCCAGCGCATTGGCAAAGCAAGCAGTTGCTTGGTAGGTTAGCACGGTGGCACTCGAAATCGACCTGGCCGACCGCATCGTTCTGGTGACCGGCGGCGTCCGCGGCGTCGGCGCGGGTGTGAGCAGGGTCTTTCTGGCGGCAGGCGCGACGGTGATCGCCTGCGCAAGGCGGCCCGCCGAGGCGCCGATCGAGGCCGACGGCCGTGCCATCGACTTTCTGTCCTGTGATATTCGCGACGCGGATTCCGTAGGTGTGTTGATCGATACAATTCGCGAGCGCTACGGGCGCCTCGATTGCCTGGTCAACAACGCGGGCGGGGCCCCGTTCGCGCTGGCGGCCGACGCGAGCAAGAACTTCCACGCCAAGATCGTCGAGCTGAACCTGCTTGCGCCACTCCTGGTTTCCCAGGCCGCCAACGCGGTGATGCAGCAGCAGCCGGACGGCGGCTCGATCGTGAACATCTCCAGCGTCAGCGGCCACCGGCCGTCGCCGGGCACCGCCGCCTACGGCGCGGCCAAAGCGGGCATCGACAACCTGACCGCGTCGCTCGCCGTCGAATGGGCGCCCAGGGTGCGGCTCAACTCCCTGATCGTCGGCCCGGTCGACACCGAGCAGAGCAGGCTGCACTACGGCGACCAGGACGGCGTCGACGCGGTCGGCCGGACCATCCCGCTCGGCCGGATGGCGACGCCCGACGACGTCGGCCGCTGTGCCGCCTTCCTTGCCTCCCCGCTGGCCGCCTACGTCAGCGGCGCCGCCCTGCTGGTGCACGGCGGTGGTGAACGCCCCGCCTTCCTGGCCGCGTCCACCGCAGCCGTCGGTCGGCAGTCCTGAAGACACAGAGATAAGAGGACAGATGGATACCGAGCAGATCTGCGCAGGCCGCACCGTCATCGTCACCGGCGCCGGCCGCGGCATCGGTCGTGCGCACGCGCTCGCCTTCGCCGCGGCGGGGGCCAGCGTGGTGGTCAACGACCTCGGCTCGGCGCTCGACGGCGCCGCGACCGGCGAGACGCCCGCCGAGCAGGTGGTCGCGGAGATCGTGGCGCTCGGCGGCAGTGCCGTGGCGAACGGCGACGACATCGCGGACTGGGACGGCGCCAGGCGGTTGGTCCGGCAGGCCGTCGACGCCTTCGGCGGGCTCGACGTGCTGGTCAACAACGCAGGCTTCGTTCGAGATCGGATGCTGGTCAACCTCGGTGAGGACGAATGGGATGCGGTGATCCGCGTCCATCTCAAGGGGCATTTCGTCACCATGCGGCACGCCATCGAGTACTGGCGCGGGGAAGCCAAGGCAGGTCGCCCTGTCGACGGCCGCATCATCAACACCAGCTCGGGCGCTGGACTGCAAGGCAGCGTCGGTCAGGGCAATTACGGGGCCGCGAAGGCCGGTATTGCGGGACTTACGCTGACGGCCGCCGCGGAGTTCGCTCGCTACGGCGTCACAGTAAACGCGATCGCCCCCGCTGCACGCACCAGGATGACCGAGGGCGTCTTCGCGGAGACGATGGCCAAGCCGGACGATGGCTTCGACGCGATGGCTCCGGAGAACGTCTCCCCGCTCGTCGTCTGGCTCGGCAGCCCACAATCGGCGGGCGTCACCGGGCGCATGTTCGAGGTGGAGGGCGGCAAGGTGGCGCTGGCCGAGGGCTGGCGGCACGGTGTCGCGGTCGATCGGGGCGCGCGGTGGGCGCCCGAGGAGCTCGGCCCGGTGGTTGCTGGACTGATAGCCAAGGCGATGCTGCCGGAGGCAGTATACGGGGCCTGATCGGGCATCCGCCCTTCTTCCTCCGGGCGTAACAGTAGGGGTTTATCATGGGCCCCGATCCGTTAAAAGTCCCGTGTGAGAGTCGCGACCGGGCAAGATCTGCGCTTTATCACTGAGGGGAAGGCTCGGCGCATGACCATTGGTCGCACACTCCGTGTAGTGGCAGTAGCTGGGATTGTGGCCGGCTTTGCGCTGCTGGGGCCGATCGCGGCCGAGGCGCAGCCGTCGGGCAAGTGCCCGCAGTGCGCCGCTGACCCCGCTCCGCCGCCCTACGACACCGGGGGCTGGCAACCGCTAGCCGTTCCTGGACAGCCGTCCCAAGTCAGCGCGGTGCCGACCAATCCCGCTATCGGCTCCGGCTCGGCCGCTGGTTCCGCCGCCGGTTCTGCGGCGACCGGCGGCTCGGCGGCGGCCGGTTCGGCAGGTGCTGCCGCAAGCTCGGCCGGGCTCGCCGCGGTCCTCGCCACCGGCTCCGCAGGACTTGGTGTGACTCTTGGCACAGGTTCGGCCGGACTCGGTGTCATCCTCGGCACCGGGTCGGCCGCACTCGGCGCGACCGGCTCCGCCGGGGCAGCGGCACTCGCCGCGACGGGTTCCGCCGGTGTCGGCGC
>NZ_BDAY01000064.1 GCF_001612685.1 Nocardia altamirensis NBRC 108246 | reverse complement strand
CAGTGCGGATCCGCAGAAGGGGTGCGGATCTCGGTCAGTGTCCGGCGAGCTGGCGGGCGATGACGAGGCGTTGGATCTGGTTGGTGCCCTCGAAGATCTGCATGACCTTGGCCTCGCGCATGTAGCGCTCCACCGGGAAGTCCTGGGTGTAGCCGTAGCCGCCGAGGACCTGGACGGCGTCGGTGGTGACCTTCATGGCGGCGTCGGTGGCGATCAGCTTCGCGACACTGGCCTGGCGCGAGTAGGGCAGTCCCGCGTCGCGGCGACGGGCCGCGTCGAGGTAGGTGGCGCGCGCGGAATCGACCGCCGCCGCCATGTCGGCGAGCACGAAGCCGAGCCCCTGATGATCGATGATGTGGCGGCCGAAGGTTTCTCGCTCCTTGGCGTAGGCGACCGCGTCATCGAGCGCGCGCTGCGCCAAACCCGTTGCGACGGCGGCGATGCCGAGGCGACCGGAATCCAAGGCGCTGAAGGCGATCGAAAGTCCTTGGCCCTCTTCGCCGATCAGCCGTTCGGTGGGCAGGAACGCGTCATCGTAGGCGGCCGTGGTGGTCGGCACCGCGCGCAGGCCCATCTTCTCCTCGGGCTTGCCGAAGCTCAGTCCCTCGGTGTCGCGGGGCACCAGGAAGCACGAGATACCGCGCGAACCTTCGCCGGTGCGCGCGAACAGGGTGTAGAAATCGGCACGGCCGCCGTTGGTGATCCACGCCTTCGCGCCGGTGACCCGGTAGCCGCCGTCGACCTTCGTCGCCCGGCAGCGCAGCGCGGCCGCGTCGGAACCGGCGTGCGGCTCGGACAGGCTGTAGGCGCCGATGGTCGCACCGGACAACATGTCAGCGAGCCAGCGTTGCTGCTGCTCACCGGTGCCGAAGGTGAACAGCGGGTGGCAGGACAGGCTGTGCACGCTGACGGCCACCGCGACCGCAGCCCACCGCGCCGCGAGTTCCTCCAGCACCTGCAGGTACACCTCGTACGGCTGCGCACCGCCGCCGAATTCCTCGGGATACGGCAGGCTCAGCAACCCCGCCGCGCCAAGCGCGGGAAACACACCGTCGGGAAACGTCCCCGTCTTCTCGCACTCGACCACCCGCGGCTCCAGCACCTTGTCGGCGATATCACGGGTCAGCTCGAGCAGGTCCCTGGCCTCGGCCGTCGGCAGCATTCGATCCACTGGCATGCCCCTACGCTAGTGCCCCGTCCAGGAAGGGCGGCACGCTTCTCGGCGGCCCCGGCCGCCCGCTGGCCGCGTTGTCGTCGCCGCCGATACAACCCCGGTATCGGCAGCTCCTCCGCCTTGCCAGCGGACGACCGGAGCCACCGATAAGCGCACCGCCCTTCCTGGACGGGGCACTAGTGCCGCGCCACGAGTGGTACATGGCTGCGGCGAATCGCGAGAAGACCACTCCATGGTGTGCCACTCGTCTTGCGTCCATCGCTTAGGCGCGGCGGTGCGGAACATGCTGTGCGCGTTCTCGATCCGATAGTCGGTAGATTCGATCGGGAACCGGCGGGAAGGAAGTCGATGATGCGCGGTTTCTCTCGTGGTTGTCTGGTGCTTGCGTTGCTGGCGTCGGGTGTCCAGTTCTTGCTGGCAGGCGCGCAATTCGCGCAGGCGGCACCGGCGGGTGCGCACGCGCCGGTGGTCGAGCGCACCTTCGCCAACGCAGCGGGCACGCGGGACTACTACCTGCATGTGCCGCCCGGTGATCCGGCGGGCAAGCCGTTGATGATCTACCTGCACGGGTGCACCGACCCGCAGCGTCAGTTGGTGGACACCGGGTTCTCGCTGACGAAGGTCGCGGATGAACTCGGCTTCGTGCTCGCCTATCCGATCCAACCGGCGACGGCGAACGAGCGGAACTGCTGGAACTGGTTCGCCCCGTCCGATCAGCAGCGCGGACAAGGAGAGGCGTCGATCATCGCGGACCTCACCACGACGCTGATCGGTGAGTTCGGTTTGGATCGCGCACGGGTCTACGTCGGCGGATATTCGGCCGGTGGTGCGATGTCGACGGTCATGGCCGCGACCTATCCCGACCTGTATGCCGCGATCGCGCCGATGGCCGGCGGGCCGTATCAGCTGAATCCGCAGACGTTTTCGGCCGATCTGACCGGTGCGTCGATAGTCCAGGCGATGGGCCCGCTTGCGCGCCCGGTGCCCGGGTTCTTCCTGCAGGACTTGGCGGATCAGACGAGCCTGTATCCGATCGGGCGCACGAATCTGGTGCAGTGGCTCGGCGCATATCGACTCGCGGGGGACGATGCGGTGCCGGCGATGCCGAGCGCGGTCACCGCCACCACCGCCCCGGTGCCGACCACGGTCGAGCGCTACGATGTCGGCGGCTGCGCGCTCGCCGAGTTTCGGACGCCGATCGGGCCCGATCACATCGGTGGCGGCCTGCTGATGCAGTCCGCGCATGGCATCGACCTGCAACGCACCATGATGAATTTCCTGCTGGCACATCGCCTCGGCGGCGCACGCCAGGCCTGTGGCTGAGTAGTAGCCCAAAACGGACGTAGACGACCGGTCGGCACGCGATGCACGTGCAAATGTGAACACACGCCCCGAGCGCGTACTTTGCTGCGGCGCGGTCGAATTCGCGCAGGTCACAGCCGATAGCGCGGCGTGCTGGAACGCGGACGGTCGGCACGTTGTGTCTCATTAGGGTGTTGATCGGCCGGTCGTCTGGCGCAGCAACGCCGTGGCGACTAAGACGGTGGGTGGTGCGATCGGGACGGACCGGCATGTCGGCGGCCACGCAGGGGGTGTCGCCGCCATTCCGGTCCGTGGGGGATTCGGTCATCGCCCGCGTGTATTCCGTTGGTCTATTATCTGCGTATGAATGCAGATAGCCAGCAAGGACGGCCCGTACCGGCCGATGACCAGGTGGATCTGGTCGTCGAAGTCTTCCGGATGCTGGCCGACGCGACCAGGGTCCGGCTGCTGTGGGCGCTCGTCGATCGCGAACTCTCGGTGAACGACCTCGCTGACTACATCGGCAAACCCGCCCCCTCGGTCTCCCAGCACCTGGCGAAATTGCGGATGGCCCGCCTGGTCGACACCCGCCGCGCAGGCACAACGATCTTCTACAGCCTGGAGAACGAACACGTCCGCCAGCTGGTGGTCGATGCGGTCTACAACGCCGAACACGCAGGACCTGGCGTCCCGCCGCACCACCGCGGCGACAGCACCGTCCGCGCGTTGCCCCATGACCGCGCCGCGCAGTAAACGACCTGCACGAAACATTTGACTGGACAAATCATTTCGGAGCGTGACGGTGTGAACAGGGCAGAACACGGCAACAGCCACGCGCACGATCACGGCGACAGTCGCACGCACGGGCACGACCACGTCAGCAGCCACGCGAATGCGCACGATCACGGCGACGCTCCGCACACACACGCGCATCCACCGGGTTGGCGCGGCGTGCTGCGGGAAATCTTCGTCCCGCACAGTCACGACGCGGCGGACAGCGTCGATGATGCGTTGGCGGCGAGCGCGGTCGGCATCCGTGCGGTGAAGATCAGCCTGGTTGTCCTCGGGGTGACGGCGATCGCGCAGCTGCTGGTGGTTGCGGCGTCCGGGTCGGTGGCGCTGGCGGCGGACACGGTGCACAACTTCTCGGACGCGCTGACCGCGGTGCCGCTGTGGATCGCGTTCGCGCTGGGTCGCCGTGCGGCGACGCGGCGCTATACCTATGGGTTCGGCCGTGCGGAGGATCTCGCCGGGCTCTTTGTCGTCGGGATGATCGCGCTGTCGGCGTTGATCGCCGGCTATCAGGCGGTGCGCAGGCTGATCGACCCGATGCCCATCGAGCACCTCGGTTGGGTGGCCGCCGCCGGGGTGATCGGCTTCCTCGGCAACGAGACCGTTGCGCTGTATCGCATCCGCGTCGGCAGGCGCATCGGCTCGGCCGCGCTGGTCGCCGACGGCCTGCACGCCCGCACCGACGGCTTTGCCTCGCTGGCCGTGCTGTTCGGCGCGGGCGGGGTGGCGCTCGGTATCCCGCTGGCCGACCCGATCGTCGGCCTGCTGATCACCATCGCCATTCTCGCCGTGCTGCGGACCGCGGCCAGGGACGTGTTGCGGCGCCTCATGGACGCGGTCGAGCCGGGACTGGTGACCGCCGCCGAGCATGCGCTCGCCGCCGAGCCGGACGTGCAGGGCGTGCGCAGCCTGCGCATGCGCTGGATCGGCCACCGGCTGCACGCCGACGTCGAACTGGATGTCGCCCCGACGATCACCCTCGCCGAGGCGCACCGCGTCGCCCACCATGCCGAGCACACGCTCACCCATGTCGTCCCGAAGCTGAATACCGCGGTGGTCCACGCGTATCCGGCGCACGCAGGCTGAACGGAAACCCTGCTACCTGCGCAAACATCGGACGAATGGGTTCACATCGCGAACAGTGCGGTAATCCTGTTCGGCCCTCGCCGACCTGTTCTACCGTTGGGTAGCATTCGGCCTGTGATGTGGCTCATGGTTGAGGCGTGGGAACCATGTTGACGCGCGTCCGGAACCTGTCGAAGCTGCCTGACCTGCTCCATCGGAGCTGGATTCCCGAGGATGTCGAGTCCGTCGCGACCGTCGGTGCCGAGGCAGATCCCGCCGAGCTCGGCCTGCCTGCCGACTACGCCGACCGGATCTGGCGGCGGATGGTGCTGGTGTACCGCAGCGGTGTGCATCCCGCCGTCCAGGTCTGTGTCCGCAGGCACGGGGTCGTCGTCTTCGACCGCGCGCTCGGTCACGCACGCGGCAACGGCCCGGACGACAGCCAGGAAACCGCCAAGGTGCTCGCCACGCCGAGCACTCCGTTCGTCACCTACTCGGCGTCCAAGGGTGTCACGGCCTTCGTCGTGCATCTGCTCGTGGACCGTGGCCTGATCGATCTGCACGCACCCGTCAGCCGCTACATCCCCGAATACGGTTGCCACGGTAAGGAATCCATCACCATCGGCCAGGTGCTCGCGCACCGCTCCGGCGTCGCGAACTTGCCGAGGGAGGCGCTGACCGCCGAGGCCGTCGCGGATCGTGAACTGCTGGTACGGAATCTGTGCGCGGTGCGCCCGTCCATGCCGCCGGGCCGCTTCCAGTCCTATCACGCGTTGTCCGGCGGCTTCATCCTCGGCGAGGTGGTGCACCGCGTCACCGGCAAGGACATCCGCACCGTGCTGCACGAGGAGATCCTCGGCCCGCTCGGCTTCCGCTGGACCAATTACGGTGCGGCGCCGCCGGATATCCCCGCCCTGGCCAGGAACTACCGCACCGGCATCACCCCACTGCCGCCACTGTCGCTTGCGATGGACCGGCTGCTAGGCGTCTCCTTTGCCGAGGCCGTCGAAACCGGCAACGATCCGGCCTATCTCGGGATCATCGCGCCCGCCGCGAACGTGATCAGCACCGCGAACGAACTGTCCCGCTTCTACGACATCTTCCGGCGCGGCGGCGAACTCGACGGCGTCCGGGTGATGCGCCCGGAAACCATTGCGGCCGCACTCGTTCCACAGTCAAGGATCGAACCCGACCTCGCCCTCGGGATGAACTTCGGCTTCGGCTACGGCCCGATGCTCGGCGGCCGGGTGGTCAGCCTGTACGGCCCCGACACCCGCCGCGCCTTCGGGCATCTCGGTTTCACCAACAACGCGGCATGGGCCGACCCGGAGCGCGCGCTCTCGTGCGCCGTGCTCACCAGCGGCAAGCCGGTGTTGTATCCCGAGCTGATCCGCTGGATCGGTCTGCTGTACGGGATCACCGCGGAGACACCGAAGGTGGCCGAAACAGACTTGGCTTTCTGAGTGGAAGTCACTGAAGAAAAAGGAGTTCCGATGTTGAGCACTATGCAGGACGAGCCGTTGTCGCTGGCGACGTTGCTGCGCTACGCATCGACGTTTGTCGGCGATGCGACCGTGTCCACCTGGACCGGTACCGGCGTGCGCACCATGACCTACCGTGAGCTCGGCGCGGACGCGGCGCGGTTGGCGAACGCGTTGCGTGGGTTGGGGATCGGCATCGGTGATCGAGTCGGCACCTTCATGTGGAACAACAACGAGCACATGGTCGCCTACATCGCGGCGCCCGCGATGGGTGCGGTGCTGCACGCGCTCAACATCCGGCTGTTCCCGGACCAGCTCGTCTACGTGGCCAACCACGCCGAGGACAAGGTGGTGCTCGTCGACGGCACGCTGCTGCCGATGTTCGGCCAGTACCTGCCGAATCTGAAGACGGTGCAGCATGTCATCGTGGTCAACGGCGACGCGTCCACGCTGACCGCGCCCGAGGGCGTGCAGGTGCACTCCTACACCGAACTCCTTGCCGCGCAGCCGGACACCTACGACTTCCCGGTGCTCGACGAACGGTCCGCCGCGGCAATGTGTTACACCTCGGGCACCACCGGTGACCCGAAAGGCGTTGTGTATTCGCACCGCTCCAACTGGCTGCACGCGATGCAGGTGTGTTCGCCGAGCGGCATGGCGTTCTCCGGTCGCGACACGGTGCTCGCCATCGTTCCGCTGTTCCACGCGAACGCCTGGGGTATCCCGTACGCGGCGTTGATGTCCGGCGCGAGTGTGCTGATGCCCGATCGGTTCCTGCAGCCAGGCCCGCTGCTGGAGATGATGGCCGCGCAGCAGCCGTCGTTCGCGGCCGCGGTGCCGACCATTTGGGGCGGCGTGCTGGCAGGCCTGTCCGCGCACCCGCAGGACATCACGCACCTGCGCACGGTGGTGGTCGGTGGCTCGGCGGTGCCGCCGTCGATGATGCACACGTTCCAGGAAAAGCACGGCGTGCGCGTCCTGCACGCCTGGGGCATGACCGAAACCTCGCCGCTCGGCAGCGTCGCGCACCCGCCGGTGGGTGTGACCGGCGATGACGAGTGGGCCTACCGCTATACCCAGGGCCGTTTCCCGGCCACCGTGCAGGCGCGGCTGGTCGGCGACGACGGCTCCGTGCTGCCGAACGACGGAGAGTCGCTCGGCGAGTTGGAGGTTCGTGGCCCGTGGATCACCGGCTCCTATTACTCCCCGGACGGTGTCGAGGTCGATCCGGACAAGTTCGACGACGGCTGGCTGCGCACCGGTGACGTCGGCAAGATCAGCAGGGACGGCTATCTGACCCTGGTCGACCGGTCCAAGGACGTGATCAAGTCCGGCGGCGAATGGATTTCGTCGGTGGACCTGGAGAACGCCGTGATGGGCCATCCCGCGGTGGCCGAGGCGGCCGTCATCGGCGTGCCGGACGAGAAGTGGGACGAGCGCCCGCTGGTGGCGATCGTGCTCGCCGAGGGCGCGGAGGCCAAGGCCGACGAACTGCGTGACTTTCTGGCCGACAAGTTCGCGAAATGGCAACTGCCGGAACGCTGGACGTTCATCGCCGAGGTGCCGAAGACCAGCGTCGGCAAGTTCGACAAGAAGCGGCTGCGTGCGCAGTACGCCGATGGCGACCTGACGGTCACCACCCTGAGCTGACCGCACGGGGACGGCAGCCTACGGGGTGGGTGAGCACAGTGGGCCCGGCGCGGCGAAATCGCTTGCCGCGCCGGGCCACTGCACCTGTCGATCAGCAGTTACGCAGCTCCGGGCTCTGATTCAGCAGCTGGGCCCTGGTGCCGATGAACGTGCTGTAGGTGTCGCCGCCGACGGCGGAGATCGGGAAAGCGGCCACCCGATGGCAGTTCTGGAAGGCGAGTTTCACGCCGAAGTGCCGTTCCAGCCCGCCACGGATCGCGTCGGAGGCCATCGCGCGCAGCAGCTGTCCGCGCGCAACCTCGTCCGGCGGCGGCACCACGTTGTCGGCGTATTCCGCTGTGCCGGAGTGCAGTTCACCGGCGACCCGGCTGACCACTTCCCAGGCGTATGGCAACGAGGTGCGGACGACTTCGACGAAGTCGGCGTCGTCGACTTCGCCGCGTTCGGCGCGTTCGAGCAGTGCGGTGGGGACATCGAGGGACATAGCGCTCTCCTCCAAGGGTGGATGGCCGATGCGATGCGACTCGATTCTAATCGAAAGTCGTTGTCAACAATCCTGGATTCGCCGCGAAAGTGCTGCTTTCAGTGCGGCTTTCGTGTCGGCGGCCAGCTTGCCCACCAGTTCGCCGGCCGGTAGCTCCGTGGTCAAGGTGTGGGTCTGCCCAGCCCACATGTTCACATCGTCGTGGTTGCCCGTTGTCCTGGCTTCGGCCCGCAAAGGCGCGGTGGCGTAATGGATCTCCGGGTACGCCGCCGGTGCGGTCGCGCTGTGCTCGATCATGAATTGATTGCGCAGGCCGCGCGCCCTGCGGCCGGTGAAGGCGCGGGTCAGCATGGTCGGCGTTGCCGCGCCGAGCGCGGCGCGATGGGTCGCGTTGGTGCCAGCCTCCGGGCAGCGCAGGAATACCGTGCCGAGTTGCACGGCCGCGGCGCCCGCCGCGAGTGCTGCGGCGATGCCTGCGCCGGTGCTGATGCCGCCGGTGGCGACTACCGGTCGGTCGGTCATCGCGGTCACCAACTGCAACAGCGCGAGCAGGCCGAGCGGATCGGTGGCATCGTCCTCGACCCGATCGACGAAGGTGGCGCGATGGCCGCCCGCCTCCGCGCCCTGGGCGATGAGCACGTCCGCGCCGCGCTCCAGCGCGATGTGTGCCTCGCCCGGCGAGGTCACCGTCACCCAGATCTCGGAACCGACGGCATGCAGCCGATCGATCTCGGCGGCCGACGGGCAGCCGAAGGTGAAGGAGACGACCGCGACCGGTTCGGCGACGAGCAGGTCGAGTTTGGCGTCCCAGTCGTCGGTGTCGTACTTGGCCGCGCCGACCTTGTGGTCGCGGGCGAGCTCGGCCAGATAGTCGGCGAACACGGCGGGCGGTGTGGCTGGGCCTGGCACGAACAGATTTACGCCGAAGGGCGCAGCCGTCGCGAGGCGGGTGGTGGTGATCCGTGCCGCGGTGTCGGCGGCGCTGAGATATCCGGCGGCAAGCAAACCGAAGCCACCGGCGTCGGTGACCGCGACGGTCAGCTCGGGTGTTGAGGGTCCGCCCGCCATGGGCGCGAGCACGATCGGGACGTTCAAGCCATCGATGATCACGGCCCCAGTGTGACCGATGATCACGGCCGCGCCGTGACCTACTGGACGTCTGACTCTGTATCTACCTGCGTTTATGCCGCATTAGGTTGCGAAATGGTCACGACGGGGTAGAGTTCCCATCACAACGGATGCCAAACCGTTACATCGCAGAGCTTCACCGGATCGTTACCAAAGCCGGTTGTGCGAGAGGCCAGGCAATCCGTTGAACCAATTGCTCTTCGGACGCAAGGACGCTGCTTTGTCGCACCATCGGGTAGGCCCCAGTTCCATAACCGTCATGAGCCTTATCGGCGATGATATTTCGGGTCGACCGACGCGGCACCGCGTCGAGTCTACCTCCGCCGATCGCGTGAAGGTCGCCGCCGGAGTCGCGGTCGCCGCGGGTGCGCTGATCGGTACCGCCACGCAGATCGCGCCTGCTGTCGCCAGCCCGCTGAGCCCGCTGCTCCCCGGCTCGCACGATGCCGACGAAGCCAAGTCGCCCGAAGCCCCGATGACCGTGCGCGGCACCGGAATTCTGCCGATGTTCACGCCCAAGGCGACCATGCCGATCGAAGACGCCGCCGTTCCCGAGGCGGCACCGATCGCAGCCCAGAACGTCGCGCCCGTCGCCGCACCGTTCGGCCTGCCGAACCTGCCTCCCGAGATCGCGGGCCCGCTGGCGCAGGCCGAGCAGATCCTCAAGGGCGTGCAGCAGCAGGTCGCCCCCGCGATCCCCCAGATCCCCCAGGCGGGTGCGGTGCGACCGGTCGCAGGCGAGATCAGCTCCGGATTCGGCAGCCGCTGGGGCGAATTCCACTACGGCCTCGACTTCGCCGACCGCATCGGCGCCCCCATCCACTCCGTCAGCAACGGCACCGTGATCGAGGCGGGCCCCGCGTCCGGCTTCGGCCTGTGGGTGCGCGTGCAGCAGGAGGACGGCACCACCGCCGTCTACGGCCACGTGAACGAGATGCTCGTGAACGTTGGTCAGCGGGTGAACGCGGGCGACGTCATCGCCACCGTCGGCAACCGAGGCAACTCCACCGGCCCCCATCTGCACCTGGAGATCTGGGACCAGGGCGGCAGCAAGATCGACCCGATGCCGTATCTGGCAGCAAAGGGCGTGCCGCTGCAGTGGGGACCGTCGGCGCACTGATTCCACTGCCGGGCTTGCGATTCCAGCGATCACGCCACCGTCTGGCGTGCAAGGTTCCCCGCCGGGACCGGTCGGTCGTTAGGCTCGGTACGTGACAGACCTGGGCGACATCTTCGAGCCTGGATCACCGCACGGCCGTACCTATGCCGTGCTGGTGCATCATCCGCGGTCGAGTCTCACCGATATTGCGCAGTATCTGAGCGTTTCGGAGGAGACCGCGGCGGCTTCTTTGGACGTGTTGTGTGACTTGCATGCCGCGGTGCGGGTGCCGTCGCCGGACGGCGGACCGGTGGTGTGGGATGCCCATGCCCCGGAATCGTTGTCGGAGGCCGAGGCGCGGCGGCGACAACAACAGATCAACCAGATGCATACGGCCGCAGCGCGGCTCAGCGAGACGTTCCGTTCGGTGCGCCGCTCGCCGCGCAGCAACGGCGCCGTGGTTCCGGTTTTCGAACGCCTCGAGATGCTCGCCGATTTCGAGGAGATGCAGACCGCCGCGCGCACCGGCGTCAAGGTCATCGAGCGCGGGCCCTACCTCAGCGACGCCGACCGCGAGCGGCAGCTGTTCCAGCTCAAGCGCGCTCGGCTCAGTGAAGGCATCCGCTACCAAACGCTGTACCAGGACACGATTTATCAGGACCCGGACCGGTTGCGGCACGCGCTGTCCACCAACGCGAGTGGGGCGCAGGCACGCACGTTGCCGGAGCCGCCGTTCAAGATGATCATCAGCGACGACGAGCGCGCCAGCCTGGTGCTGCACGTCGACGAGCGCCGCCCGGATCCGATGGGGTTGCGGATCACCGACTCGCCCGCGCTCGACCTGTTGATCAAGACGTTCGACGTGTTGTGGTCGTTGGCCGCGCCGATTTCGGTGAACCCGACGGCGGAGGCCCTCGATGAACGCGACCGCGCGATCCTGACCCTGATGGGTCTCGGTGCCACCGACGACACCATCGCGCGCAGGCTCGGCATGTCACGGCGTACCGTCGTCCGCCGGACCGCGCGACTACTGGAGCGGCTCGGCGCGAGCACTCGATTCCAGGCCGGGGTGCAGGCAACCCGCCGCGGTTGGTTGTGAACTGGCCCAACCGTCGCCCAACCACTACCCCTCACGCGATCGCTGCGCGATGCTGATGCATTGATCCGGTCTGCCGCTGCGCGGCGGCCGGATCAATCCGAACACAGCAGGTGTGGACACCGAACAGTCCTTATATGATCGCTCGGACCGCGCTGGCCCGGGACGATGCGCCCCTGATATGGGTAGGGTCGGGTCCTTGCTCGACGCGAGAGGTGAATGCACTCGGATGGAAACTGCCCGCCGTACCGCTCGTGGTAGCCGTCGCCGTAGGTCGGGCAGCCCGTTGTTCGGGCAGTTGCTCACCGCGGCCGTCGAATCCGCGGCCGCCGAGGTCGCCATCCGCTTCAACCCGTCGGGCGACCTCGACGACGATCGGCAGCTCACCTATGCCCAGCTGGACACGGCTTCGTCGCGCCTGGCACGGGAACTGATCGACCGCGGTGTCGGGCCGGGCGATGTGGTCGCCCTCGGCATTGCGCGCAGCCTGCAGTCGGTGGTCGCCGTGTGGGCGATCGCCAAGACGGGTGCCGCTTTTGTCCCGGTGGATCCGGCTCACCCGACTGAGCGGATCAATCACGTCCTCGCCGACTCCGGCGCCGTGTTCGGGCTGACCACTTCGGCGCATCGCCCTGTACTCGGCACCGGGGTGTACTGGATCGAGCTCGACGACCCGGTGCAGTCCGCGCGGATCGCCGCCAGGCCTGAGCATCCGATCTCCTACACCGACCGGGTGCGTCCGCTGGACGAACGGCATCCCGCCTATGTCATCTACAGCGGTGATGCGGCGGGGCGGCGGCCGACGGGCGTGGTGGTCACGCACACCGGCTTGGCGGGCTTGGTGGCCGCGGAGCGTGAGCACTACGACGTGAGCGCCGATTCGCGCATGCTGCACGGGTGCTCACCGAATGTCGATCTCTCGGTGCTCGAGTTGCTGCTCGCGTTCTCGTCGGGGGCGACGCTGGTGATCGCGCCGCCGTCGGTCGTCGGCGGCGGCGAACTCGCCGATCTGCTGCGGCGCGAACGGGTCACGCATCTGCTGAGCACACCGGGCACCCTGGCATCGGTCGATCCGGCAGGCCTGGACGACCTGCGGGTTGTGGTGGTGGCAGGCGAGAAATTCAATCAGGACCTGCTCGGCCGCTGGGCGGCCGATCGCGAGTTCTTCCACGGCTACGGGCCGACCGAGGCCACCATCCTGGCCACCAGCACCGGTCAGCTCGTGCCGGACGAGGCGATCACGATCGGCTCGGCGATCCCGGGAGTCGGTGCGTTCGTGCTGGATTCGCGGCTGCGCCCGGTGCCGCTCGGTGTGGTCGGCGAGTTGTATCTCTCGGGCCCTGCCCTGGCGCAGGGCTATCTCGGCCGCCAAGGGTCGACCGCGGAACGCTTCGTGGCCAGCCCGTACGGCGCCGACACCGGCAATCCCGGTGCCCGGCTGTTCCGCACCGGAGACCTGGTGCGCCGCATGCCGTCGGCATTGGGCGGCGATGCCTTCATCAGGGTGCTCGACGAGATCCCGCTGACCTCGGCAGGCATGCCGGAGCGGCAGGCACTGCCGGTGCCGGTGTTCGCCGCCAAGGCATTCCGTGCGCCGTCGACGCCGGTGGAGCAGGTCGTCGCCGACGTGTTCGCGGCGCTGCTGACGGCGGGGGACCAGGGCCGCATCGGGATCGACGACGACTTCTTCGCACTGGGCGGCACCTCGCTGCTCGCCGCGCAGGCCGCGGACCGGATCGGGTCGGCGTTGCGAGTGCGGGTGCCTGCGCGGCTGGTGTTCGCGGCGACCACGGTGGCCGCGCTGGCCGAACGGGTTGAGCAGCATGCTGGTTCGGTCGCGGGGCAGGTGCTGCAGGCCAGGCCGCGCCAAGCCAGGGTGCCGATGTCCTATGCGCAGCAGCGCATGTGGTTCCTGAACCGGTTCGACCCGGCCAGTGCCGTCGACAACATTCCGGCCGCGGTGCGGTTGACCGGCCTGCTCGATCTGGACGCGTTGCGTGCCGCCATCAGCGATGTCGTTGCGCGGCACGAGGTGCTGCGCACGCGCTACCCCGAGGTCGACGGCGCTGGCCACCAGCAGGTGCTGCCGCACGGCGACCCCGGTGCCGTCCCGGAATTCGTTGTCGCGCAAGCCAGTGCGTCCGAGGTGCCTGGACTGATCGCGGCGGCGGTGACGGTGGGCTTCGACGTGACCGCCGCGCCCCCGGTGCGCCTGCGGCTGCTCGAGCTGAGCGAGACCGACCGGGTGCTGATCTGCGTGGTGCACAACATCGCAGGCGACGGCTTCTCGATGGTGCCGCTCATCCGCGACCTGATGGCCGCCTACCTGGACCGGGTGTGCGGCAGCGCGCCGGAATGGCCTGCGCTCGAGGTGCAGTACGCCGACTACGCGATCTGGCAGCGGGAGGTGCTCGGCACCGCGGACGACCCGGAATCGGTACTGGCCGAGCAGCTCCAGTACTGGCGGACCGAATTGGCCGGGCTGCCAGAACAAATGGAACTGCCTGCGGATCGCCCGCGGCCGACCGTGGCATCCCATCGCGGCGCCACGCTCGGCTTCGAGATCGATGCCGACGTGCACGCCGCACTGAACCGCCTTGCGCACAGCCACGATTCGACGCTGTTCGTGGTGCTGCACGCGGCGCTCGCGGTGCTGCTTGCCCGGCTGTCGGGGACCAGAGACATCGCCATCGGCACCCAGGTCGCCGGGCGGGACGAGGCCGCGCTCGACGGCCTGATCGGCACGTTCGTCAACACGCTCGTCCTGCGCACCGAGGTCGACTCCGATGCGCCCTTCGACGATCTGCTGCGTGAGGCGCGCCGGGTCGACACCGAGGCGCTCGGCCATGCCGATGTGCCGTTCGCGCGGTTGGTCGAGCTGTTGGCACCTGCGCGCTCGACGGCGCGGCATCCGCTGTTCCAGGTGCTGCTGACCTTCCAGAACCTGGCGGGCACCGAACTGGAGCTGCCAGGGCTCTCGGTCTCGGCGATAGACATCGCGACCCCGCTGCGCGCGGTCGATCTGCAGCTCGAACTTGCCGAGCGGATCGATAGAGACGATGCGGCAGCAGGCATTTCGGCGATCTTCAGCTATGCCACCGACCTGTTCGACGAGGCGACGATCCAGGACTTCGCGGACCGTTTCGGCCGGATCCTCGCTGCGGTGGCGGCCGATTCCGCCGTGACCGTCGGCGATATCGACGTGCTCGCGCCCGGCGAGCGTGCGCTCGTGCTGCACGAGTGGAACAGCCGAGGCGCCATGGTGCCCGAGGTGACGCTGGTCGATCTCATCGCCGCGCAGGCACGCAGGCGACCGCACGCGGCCGCCATCCGGTTCGGCGACACCACGCTCACCTTCGGTGAGCTGTACGGGCGGGCCAACCAGGTTGCCAGGGCGCTGATCGCGCGCGGCGCAGGCCCGGAATCCCTGGTGGCCGTTGCGGTCCCGCGTACCGATGAGCTGCCCGTCGCCCTGCTCGCGGTGCTCGCCGCCGGCGCCGGGTACCTGCCGATCGACACGACCTACCCCGAACAGCGGCGGGATTTCCTGCTCGCCGACGCCGCGCCCGCGTGCATCCTGACCACCGTGAGCGAGCTGGAATCCGTTCCCGCCGGCGATATTCCGGTCATCGTGCTGGCGGACACGGCCGAGTACGCCGATACCCCGATCCGGTCGGCCGAGCGGACCGCACCGCTGCGGCCGGACAACCTGGCCTGCGTCATCTACACCTCCGGCTCCACCGGCGTGCCCAAGGGTGTCGGCGTCACACACCGGAATGTGGTGCAGCTGTTCGCGAACACCCAGACGCTGTTCGATTTCGACGAGACCGACGTGTGGACGTTGTTCCACTCGTTCGCGTTCGACTTCTCGGTGTGGGAGCTGTGGTGCGCGCTGGCCAACGGCGGCACCGTCGTCGTGGTCGACCAGCTGACCTGCCGGTCGCCGGAGCTGCTGCGCGAGTTGCTGATTCGCGAGCAGGTCACCGTGCTCAACCAGACCCCCTCGGCCTTCTATCGGCTCGCTGAAGCCGACCGGGCGGCGCATACTGATCAGGCCGAGCTCGCGCTGCGCTACGTGGTGTGTGGCGGTGAGGCGCTCGACCTCCGCCAGCTGCCGCGCTGGTACGACCGACACGCGGCGGATGCGCCGTGGCTGGTCAACATGTACGGGATCACCGAAACCACGGTGCACGTGTCGTTCCTGCCATTGGACGAGGAGCTGGTCGACAACGCGGCCAGCGTCATCGGCCGTGCGTTACCCGGCCTCGACGCCGTTGTGCTCGACGACCGATTGCACCCGTCCCCGGTCGGGGTGGCCGGTGAGATGTACGTCGCCGGTGCCCAGCTGTCCAGGGGCTACCTCGGCCGCCCCGCGCTCACGGCGGCCAGATTCGTCGCGAATCCGTTCGGCGCGCCGGGATCTCGGATGTATCGCACCGGCGATATCGGTCGTTGGGTCGGCTTCGGCGGCCAGGCCGCGCTCGAATACGCCGGTCGCGGCGACCAGCAGGTGCAGCTGCGCGGCTTCCGCATCGAGCTCGGCGAGATCGAGTCGGCGCTGCTGCGCTGCCAGGACGTCAGCCAGGCGGTGGTGCTCGTGCATGCGGACGAACACGCGGGTGACCGGCTCATCGGCTACGTGGTTCCGGACACCGGCACCACACTCGACCCGGATGCACTGCGCGGCAACGTCGCCGAGTTCCTCACCGGCCAGATGGTCCCCGACGCGCTCGTGGTGCTCGATCAGTTGCCGCTGACCCCGAACGGCAAGCTGGACCGAAAGGCGCTGCCCGCACCGGAATTCATCGGCACGGCGATGTTCCGCGCGCCGAGCTCGCCGGTCGAGCAGGCGGTGGCCGAGGTGTTCGGCGGACTGCTCGGCGCGGGCGAGATCGGGCTGGACGACGACTTCTTCACGCTCGGCGGCAATTCGCTGCTCGCCACCAGGGTGGTCGCCAGGATCAATGCGGCGCTGGACGCCAACCTCGCGGTGCGCGAGCTGTTCGAGTCGCCGACCGTCGTGGCGCTGGCCGCCCGCGTGGTGCCTGGCGCGACCGAGGCGCCGCGCCCGCCGCTGGCCCGCGCGCCCCATGTCGATCGGGTGCCGTTGTCGCTTGCCCAGCAACGGATGTGGGCGCTCAACCAGGCGGACACGGAATCGGCGGCGTACAACATCCCGTTGGCGATCCGGTTGACCGGCGGACTCGACGTGCCCGCACTGCGGCACGCCGTCGCCGACGTGCTCGAGCGCCACGAGACCCTGCGCACCCGCTACCCGACCGACCCGTCCGGACAGGCCTATCAGGAGATCCTCTCGGTCACCGAGACGCTGCCCGGCGGGCTCGAGGTGTCGACCACCGCCGATCCGCTCGGCCGCATCGCCGAGCTGATGGCCACCGGATTCGATGTCACACGCCAGGTTCCGGTGCGTGCCATGCTGCTGTCCGGCGGCTCGGACGATCACCTGCTCGCGCTCGTCGTCCATCACATCGCGGCGGACAGCGCGTCGATGACGCCGCTGGCCAGAGATCTGATGACCGCGTATCTGGCACGGGTCGGCGGCAATTCGCCGCGCTGGTCGCCGATGGAGGTGCAGTACGCGGACTTCGCGATCTGGCAGCGCGCGGTCATCGGCGCCGACGACGACGAGAATTCGCTGGCGGCAAAGCAACTCGCGTACTGGCGGGCGCAGCTCGACGGGCTCAGCGGCGAGATCGACCTGCCGCTGGACCGGCCGCGGCCCGACGTCGGGTCGATGCGCGGCGCCACCACGGGCTTCGCGATGCCGCCCGAGGTGCACGAGGCGCTGGTCCAGCTTGCGCGGGAACACAATTCGACGCTGTTCACGGTGGTGCACGCCGCGCTCGCCGTGCTGCTCGCCATGGAGTCGGGCAGCACCGACATCGCCATCGGCACCGCGATCGCAGGCCGCGGTGAGCCCGCGCTGGAGGACCTGGTCGGCATGTTGGACAACACGCTGACGCTGCGCACCACCGTCGATCCGAGCGCGAGCTTCGCCGCGCTGGTCGACCAGTCCCGCATCACTGATCTCGGCGCGTTCGCCAACGCGGACATCCCGTTCGAGCGGGTGGCCGAGGTGGTCGCCGCCGGTTCCGCTGCCGCACAGCAACCCCTGTTCGGCGTGGTGCTGTCGTTCCAGAACGACGAACAGCCGACAGTGAAGCTGCCGGGCTTGACGGTCACCGGATTGGACAGCGACGTGATCGCGGCGAAGGTCGACCTGCAGGTCAACGTCGACCCGCGGCATCACGCGGACGGCACTTTCGACGAGTTGGTCGCCGTGATCACCTATGCGACAGATCTTTTCGACGAGTCGACGGTGCAGGCGCTCAATCGCGGGCTGGCGCGGATCCTGGCGACCGTTGTCGCCGATCCGCAGATCAGGGTCGGCGATATCGATCTGCTCGATCCCGAGGAACCCGAGCAGGTCGACGCCGCGGCCGAGCCGATGCCGGAGCCAGGCGCGCACGTGCAGGTCACGGCCGGGCCGGAGCTGGAGTTCGGGCCGCAGGTGCAGGTCACCGCCGAGCCGATGCCCGAGCTCAGCCAGCACATGCAGGCTGAGCCGGAGCCCGGCCGTGGCGACGAGCGCGGAACGACAATCACCGGCACCGCGCTGACCCAGGCGCTGACCGCCATCGTCGAGGACGATCCGGACGGTCCCGCACTGGTTTCCGGCGAGGACGCGATGTCCTACCAGGAGCTCGACGCGCGCTCCTCGCGCCTGGCCAGGGTGCTCGCCGCCAGGGGCTGCGGCCCCGGCGACGGCGTTGCTCTGCGGTTCGAGCGCGGTGTCGACGCGGTCGTGGCGACCTGGGCGGTGCTCAAGGCGGGCGCCGCGGTGGTTCCGGTGGCTTCGGTCCGTGCGCCGATTCCGGCCGGGCCCGAGGTCAAGATCGGGCTCACCGCCGGTGCGGTGCCCGCGGCGGCCGACCTCGACTGGCTGGTGCTCGACGATCCCGCGGTCGCCGCGCAGATCGCGGCCGAGTCGCCGCGCCCGATGACCTACGCGCATCGCACCCGAGTGCTGCGGGGGAGCGACCCAGTGTTCGTCGGGGACCGCACATTCAGCTACGGCGAGCTCGCCGTAGCCGCGGACCGGCTGCGGACGCGGACCGAGCTCACCTTCGAATCGCGGACCTTCCACCTGGGCGGTCCGGCCGAGCTGGCGCTGATCGAGGCGGTGGCCTCCGGCTCCTCCGGCGCCTCCGTGGTGCTGGTGCCCGACGATGCCGACCTGGCGACGGCGCTCGGCGACGAGTGGGTCAGCCATCTGCTGATCGATCGAGCGAGTCTGGACGGGCTCGATCCGGCGGCCTTGCCGGATCTGCAGGCCGTGGTGCTCGCCGACGGTACCCATGTCGGTGCGGCATGGACACAGGTGACCGCCGTGATCAGCGTCGCGGATCTGCTTCGGGCGGGGTAAACCGGATACGTATCGGGTGCAGGCCCCTAAGAACATGGCTATGGTCTCTCGATACCCCATGTGCCCTAGAGCGCGGCCCTTGGACGCGCGGTGTGAACGTGTTCGACAGTCAGGATGAGCAAAGCTTCATGGTTCGTTTAGCAGTGCACGTGCGACGGGATGGCAGGGCTGCGGCACCGGTGACCGCATGACGCGTCCAGCCAGGGTTCGGCCCGCTCGGACTCGGCGACCGCGGGTCGTCACCCTGCCACAGCTGATGGCGACGGCCGCCGAGGCGAACCCCGACGGCACCGCCGTCATCTTCGCTGCCGCAACGGCCTCGACGGAGCGGGTGAGCTACGCCGAGCTCGACGCACGGTCCACCAGACTGGCGCGGTTGCTCATCGATCACGGCGTCGGCCCGGAAAACCTGGTGGCCGTCGGTATTCCGCGGTCGATCGATGCCGTCGTCGCGGTCTGGGCGATCGCGAAGACCGGCGCAGGCTTCGTCGCGGTCGACCCGAACGATCCGGTCGAGCGCAGCACACACATCGTCTCGGACTCCGGGGTGGTGCTCGGGCTGACGAGCACCGCGGCGCACGCAATGCTGCCCGCCGGGATCGGCTGGCTGCCCATCGATGACGGCGGCCTGTCGCTCGCGGATTACCCGACCGATCCGGTGACCAATGCGGATCGGGTGCGGCCACTGCGTGCCGAGCACCCGGCGTATGTGGTCTACCCCTCCGACGCGCCGAGGGGCGTGGTGGTCACCCAGGCCGGGCTGGCCGGTCTCTACGCGGAGCAGCGGGCGCGCTACCGCGTGGCCGACGATGCCCGCGTATTGCATTTCGCCGCACCGTCGTTCGATGCCGCGGTGTTCGAGATGCTGATGGCGATCAGCGGCGCGGCCACCATGGTCGTTGTCGCGCCGACCGTGTCCAGCGGTGCCGAGCTGGCCGCGCTGCTGCATCGGGAGCGCGTGACCCATGTCGTCGCCACCCCGGCGGCGCTCGCCGCGGTCGACCCCGATGGGCTGGATGCGTTGCGCGTCGTGCTGGTCACCGGCCCGGTCTGCCCGCCGGAACTGGTGCGTCGCTGGGTGATTCCGCTCGGTGACGGCAGTGTCCGCGAGGTCTTCCACGGATACGGGCCGAGCGAGGCCACGATCATGACCAACGCCAGTGCGCCGTTGCTGCCTGACACTCCGGTGACCATCGGCGCGCCGATGGTCACCGTCAGCGAGTTCGTGCTCGATGCAAGCTTGACGCCCGTGCCGGTCGGCGTGGTCGGCGAGTTGTACATCAGCGGTACACAACTGGCCCGCGGCTACCTCGGTAGGCCCGCCCGCACCGCGACCCGCTTCGTTGCCAACCCGTTCGACGCCAACGGAGTCCGGCTGTACCGCACGGGCGACCTGGTGCGCTGGACGGCGGACGACGAACTGGAATACCTGGGCCGCAACGATTTCCAGGTAGACGAGCTCGATCGCCAGGCACTGCTCGATTCGGAACTGCCGACTCAGGAGCTGTGGGCGCTGGCGGAGCCGGTCACGGAGGACTTCGCCGTGCCGATCGGTACTGAGGGGCCGATCGGTGCGCTGGCGGAGCCGGTCGCAGCGGTTCCCGCCGAGTCGATCGGTACGGGGGAGTCGATCGGCATGTTGGAAGAGCCAGCGGCAGCGGTTCCTTCCGAGTTGATCGGTGCCGAGGAGTCGGTCGGCGTGCTGGGGGAGCCGGTCGCAGCGGTTCCCGCCGAGTCGATCGGCACCAGGGGTCCGATTGACGAGTACGCAACGAATGCGGCCGAGGATGTGCAGATCGGTTACTGGCGTACGGCTTTGGCGGGCGTCCCGGATCGGCTGGAACTGCCGACGGATCGACCGCAGCCGACCATGGCGTCCGGTCGCGTCGGCGTCTTTACCTTCGAGATGGACGCGGCGGTCACGGCCAGACTCGACGAGATCAGGCGTGAGGCAGGCGCTTCGCTGTTCATGGTGGTGCACACCGCCTTTGCGACACTGCTCGCCCGGCTTTCCAGCAGCAATGACATCACCATCGGCACTCCGGTGGCAGGTCCCAACCTGATCGTTCTGCGGACCGTCATCGATCCCGGCGCGTCCTTCCGCGAGCTGCTTGCGGCGACGAAAGCGGCTGATCTCGCGGCGTTCTCGCATGCGGAGCTGCCGTTCGGCAGGGTAGTCGAGGTGCTCGATCCGGTGCGTTCGTCGGCGCATCACCCGCTGGTCCAGGTGGGGCTTGTCTGCGAGGGCATAGACGAGCCCGCGAGGGAACTACCCGGGTTGTCCACGGTGGCCCTCGATCTCGACGGCGCGGCAACCGCGCTCGATCTCCAGCTGACGACCATCCGGCACGGCGGCGAAAACGCCGGTCTGTCGGCAACGTTCACCTATGCGACCGATCTGTTCGACGCAGCCTCGGTCAAGGGGTTCGCGGCGCGACTACGCCGACTGTTCCGTGCGGTCACGGCCGATCCCGATCGTGCGGTGGGCGATGCCGAACTGCTGTCGCTGGTCGAGCGCGATCGAATCCTGTTCGAATGGAACGACACCCGGCACCGGGTGGCGCCGAGGCTGCTGCTCGACGGGTATAGGCAGGCCGCGGCCGCCCGGCCGGATGCGGTCGCGTTGGCGTTCGAGGGCGTGGAGTTGTCGTATCGGGAGTTCGATGCGCGGGTTAATCGTCTTGCTCGGTTGTTGATTTCGCGGGGTGTTGGTGCGGAGTCGTTGGTGGGGTTGGCGGTTCGTCGTTCGGTTGATCTTGTGGTGGGGATGTATGCGATCGTGACGGCGGGTGGTGCGTTTGTGCCGCTCGATCCGGATCATCCGGCCGGGCGGATCGCGGACGTGCTCGAGACCGCGCAACCCATGTGCGTCCTGACCACCACCGCCGACTCGGTCGCACTGCCCGACGGCGTCGCTACCGTGGCCATGGACACTGCCGACCTGACCGGCTTCCCCGACACACCGGTGCGCTCGGGCGAGCTGGTCCGCCTCGTTTCGCCGCTGAACCCGGCCTACGTTCTCTTCCCGTGCGAGACCGGCGGACCCGAGGCTGTCGCGGTCTCGCATGCGGCGATCAACAATCACCTCGACTGGATGCTCGCGGAGTACCCGCTCGGTCCCGACGACGTCTACCTCCAGCACACCGACGCCACGGTCGACGCATCGCTGTGGGGCTTGTTCCTGCCGCTGCGGGCCGGGGCGAAGCTGGTGGTCGCCACGCCGGACGGCCCGCGCGATCCGGCGTACCTCGCGGAAACCATTGCGGCACAGGCCGTGACCGTCACGGATTTCGCACCAGCGATGCTGGCGACGTTCGCCGCGCACACCGCCGAGGGCGCGTGCCCGACGCTCGCTCAGATCTTCGTGATCGGTGCGGCACTGCCGCCGGAGACGGTCACCGCGGTGCATGCGGTGCTCGACGCGGACGTGCACAACCTCTATGGGCCAACCGAAACCGCGGTGGCGGTGACGTATTGGCTGGCAGATGGTTCGGACGCCACCTCGGTGCCGATCGGGTTGCCGCAGTGGAACACCCGCGTCTATGTGCTCGACGCCCGCCTGCGCCCGGTGCCGGATGGGGTGCCCGGCGAGTTGTATCTCGCGGGCGACCAGCTGGCCCGCGGCTATGTCCGGCGACCGGGCCTGACCTCGAATCGCTTCGTGGCCAACCCGTTCGGTGCCGGTGAGCGCATGTACAGCACCGGCGACCTGGTGCGCTGGCGCCGGGCTTCCGGCGCGGACGACGAGGGCGTCCTCGACTATCTCGGGCGTGCGCGCTCGGCCAGCCCGCCTGACCCACTGGAATTCCCGACAGATCGGCTAAGACCGGTGCTCGCGCCGGCAGGCGCCGAGGTGGCGGCCGATGCGCCGCCCCCGGTCGAGGTGCCCGACGCGGTCGAACGTCGCGATGTGGTGACCCGGTGGAACGGCACCGAACAGCACGTCGACCGCTCCGCGACGCTGGCGTCGCTGCTGGACGCAACCGTGGCCGCCGATCCGCGCGCCGAGGCGCTCGTGCTCGATCAGCCAGACGGGGCCTACGCCAAGCTGACCTTACGGTGAACTCGATGCGCGGGTGAATCGTCTTGCGCGGCATTTGATTGCGTTGGGTGTGGGCCCGGAGTCGCGGGTGGTGCTTGCGTTGCGGCGGTCGGTGGATCTGATCGTGGGTATGTATGCGGTGGTGAAGTCCGGTGGTGCGTATGTGCCGGTGGATCCGGATCAGGCTGTCGAGCGTACGAACTACATTCTCGAGACGGTGGCGCCGGTGTGTGTGCTGACCAATGCGGATGCGGTGTTCGACACCGATGTCGCGCCGGTGGTGCTGCTCGATGAGCTGGATCTGGCCGGGTTGAATCCGGCGCCGATCATCGATGTGGAGCGGGTTGCGCCGCTGCGTGCTTCGAATACGGCGTATGTGTTGTTCGCGTCGGGTCGGCCGCGGGGTGTCGTGGTTTCGCATGCTGCGGTCGTGAATCAGTTGCAGTGGCAGGTGACCGAGTTCGGTCTCGATGCTGCTGATGCGTTTGTGTTGAAGACTGCTGCGACGGCGGATGTTGCGGTGTGGGAGTGCTGGTCGGCGGCGGTGTGTGGTGGTCGTCTGGTTATCGCGGGTCCGGATGGTCATCGGGATCCGGGGTATCTCAATGAGCTGATGGCTACCGAGTGGGTTACCACGTTGCATGTGGAGCCGTCGATGCTCGATGCGTTGACCGCTGGTGCGTTCCCGAACTCGCTGTGGCGGGTACTCGTCGCCGGTGCGACTTTGCCAGGCGCACTGGCACAACGGTTCCTGCGCGACTATCCGCGCGTCGAACTGTTCACCAAGTACGGCCCCACCGAAGCCGCGGGCTCGATCACCAGCCACCGGGTCACGCAGGATGACCAGGTATCGGTGCCGGTTGGTACACCGGACGGGAACAACCAGGTACACGTGCTGGATTCGCTGTTGCAGCCGACTCCCGTCGATATCCCCGGCGAGCTCTATCTCGCTGGAGCGCAGTTGGCGCGCGGTTACCTCGGTCGTGCGGGTCTGACCGCGGCGCGGTTTGTCGCCAATCCGTTCCAGCCGGGTGCGCGGATGTATCGCACTGGCGAGGTGGCGGCCCGCAGCGCCGACGGCGAGCTGGCTCGGAAGGCGTTGCCGGAGCCGGAGTTCGGAGCTCAGCCGAGCGCCGACCACACCGAGTACTGGCGCGCTGCGCTGGCCGCGCTGCCCGACGAACTGGTGCTCCCCGCAGACCGGCGGCGTCCCGAGCCTGCCTCGTATCAGGGTGCAACGCTCGACTTCGAGATCGACGCGGAGCTGCATGCCGCCCTCGACGAGCTTGCCGCGCACCATAATTCAACTCTGTTCATGGTGGTGCACGCCGCACTCGCGGTGCTGCTCGCACGGTTGTCCGGCAGTACGGACATCGTGATCGGCACCCAGGTCGCCGGTCGCGACGAGCCAACGCCGACCGGCACGGTCGTCAACACGCTGGCGCTGCGCAACGGGATCGAATCAGGCGTCCCCTTCCACGCCTTGCTCGCCGACGTGCGTCGCATCGATCTCGCGGCGTTCGAGCACGCCGACCTGCCGTTCGAGCGACTGGTCGAACTGCTGGATCCGGTTCGCTCGACGGCGCGGCATCCGCTGTTCCAGGTGATGCTGGCCGTCCAGCACGCGGGCGCGCCCGAACTGTCACGCACGGCTGGCATCGATCCGCGGGTCGCGCCTGCCACCTACGATCTCGAACTGACCCTCGCGGAACAGGCGGACAGGCAAGGCATCTCGGCGGCCTTCACCTATGCGACGGATCTGTTCGATGCCGCGACGGTACAGAGCTTCGCCGATCGCTTCCGCCGCATCCTGATCGCGATCGCGACCGATCCCGGAGTGATCGTCGGTGATATCGATCTGCTCACCGCCGGTGAGCGCGAACACATACTGCGCGAAGTCAACTCGCTCGGCGCGTGGGTGCCGGGCAGCACACTTCCCGACCTGATCGCTGAGCAGGCGTGGCGACGTCAGGACAAGGTCGCGATCCGCTACCGCGATCGCGCGATTACCTTCGGTGAGTTGCAGCGGCGCGCCAACCAGGTCGCCCGTGCGCTGATTGCCCACGGCGCAGGCCCGGAATCGCTGGTGGCCGTGGCGATGCCGCGCACCGAGGACTTGCCGATCGCACTGCTCGGCGTGCTTGCCACCGGTGCCGCCTACCTGCCGATCGACTCGACCGATCCGGCGCAGCTGCTGGGATTCGTGCTCGCCGATTCTGCTGTGCACGCCCGCCCAGCAGGCAGCCGTCCCCGTGCGGTCTGCCTGCTGACTACCGCGGCCGAACGCGATGCCGTCCCGAGCGGTGCACTGCCCGTCGTCTTGTTCGAAGACACAACGACATTCACCGACGCGGCCATCACCGACGCCGACCGGCACGCGCCACTGCGCCCGGACAATCTGGCCTACGTCAACTACCCGTCCGACCCGACCGGTGCGCCGAAGGGGGTCTCGATCGCGCACCGCAATGTCGTCGAGCTGATCGCGAACACCCAGCCGCTCTTCCGATTCGACGAGCACGACGTCTGGACGCTGTTCCATTCGTCCGCGTTCGACCTCTCGGTGTGGGAGCTGTGGTGCGCGCTCGTGCACGGCGGCTCGGTCGTTGTGGTCGACGATCTGACGTCGCGCGCGCCGGGCCAGTTCCGCGAGTTGCTCATTCGTGAGCGGGTGACGGTGCTGAACCAAACCCCGTCCGCCTTCGGTCAATTGGTGGAGGCCGACCGGTCCGCGACCGAAGGTTCGCTCGCGTTGCGCTATGTCGTGCTCGGTGGCGCGGCACTCGACCTGCGCAAGCTCGGGCGCTGGTATGAACGGCACGGCGAGACAACCCGCTTGGTGACCATGTACGGCAGCACCGAAGCGACGGTGCACGTGTCGTTCCTGTCGCTCGGCGGGCACGACGTGCACACCGCGGCCAGTGTCATCGGCCGGGCCATCCCCGGCCTGGACGGCTACGTGCTCGACCCGCGCTTGCACCCGGCCCCGCTCGAGGTTCCCGGCGAGATTCACGTCGCAGGCGCACAGCTCGCCCGGGGCTACCTGGGCAAGCCGGGCCTGACCGCCACCCGATTCGTGGCAAACCCGTTCGGGACACCTGGTTCTCGGATGCACCGCACCGGCGACATCGGCCGCTGGCACGATGCGGGCGACGACGCAGTGCTCGAGTACCTCGGCAGCAGCGCGGAACCGCCGCGAGCGCGCGGCTTGCGCCTGGACCGAACGGCCGTACCCGAACCGGAGTTCGTCAGCGCGGCCAGCTTCCATGCCTTGGGTTCGGCCGTGCCGCAGATCAAGGAGCCGGGGGCCGCCGACGCCGATCAGGCAGTGCACGCCGCGCTGCCGATCCGCGGCGAAGGCAGCGCGCCACGGTGGACGCGATGATCACGCCGGACTTCCACAGCGTCGCGGCCGACCCCGCGCATGTGGTTCGCGCCACTTCGACCGGCTCGGCACCCCCGGCGCCTGCCGAACTGGTCGATCGACCGATCGGCGTGCCACCCCCGAATGACCTCGCCCTCAGCCGCAGCCGACGGCGCCACCTGGGCATTCTGCGCGATTTTCGAGCGCTGAGCTGCCCAGTTCCGGTGACCACACCAATCACGGTTCGGCAGGGAATAATCGTCCCCGGCGCTCGTTCCGCGCGGTCGGGTTTGCGATCTGTTTCGACAGATCGCGCACGGTCGTGTTCGGCGTGAGCAGGCGTGATCGGTAACGATGCGCGTGCGTGCGTTCGATGATCAGTGGATCGAGAGCCGGTGAGGCGTGTATGCGGCAACAACAGGCAGGATGAGGCATCTCCATGGTTCGGGCGGTTGGGCAGCGGTGTGTTGGAGCGCGTGAAACGGTGTGCGCATGACCCGCCCGACCCGCGTCCGGCCCACCCGGACCAGGCGGCCGAGAGTCACCACACTGCCGCAGCTGATGGCGATGGCCGTCGAGGCGAATCCGGGCGGCATCGGCGTCGCCTTCGCCGACGCCACCGGCACGGTGGCGCAGCTGAGCTATGCCGAGCTCGATGAGCATTCGACCAGGCTGGCGCGGCTGCTGATCAGCCGAGGCATCGGGCCGGAAGACCTGGTCGCCGTCGGCATTCCGCGCTCGATCGAATCGGTGGTCGCCATCTGGGCGGTGGCCAAGGCGGGTGCCGGATTTGTGCCGGTTGACCCGAATCTCCCCGCCGAGCGGGTGGCGCACATGATCGCCGACTCCGGTGCGATCTTCGGGCTGACCGTGTCGGCCGTGCGCGGCGACCTGCCGGACCAGGTCGACTGGCTGCCGATCGATGGCCCCGATGCCGCCGCGTTGCTCGCAGAGTTCCCCGCCGACCCGGTGACCTATATCGACCGGGTGCGGCCGCTGCGTGGCGAAAACCCGGCCTATGTCCTCTACACCTCCGGATCCACCGGACGACCCAGCGGTGTCGTCGTCACCCAGGCCGGGCTTTCGAGCTTCTGCGACGAACAGCGCGAGCGCTACCAAGTGACCAGCGACGCGCGGACCTTGCATTTCGCCTCGCCGTCGTTCGACGCCTCGGTGCTGGAGTTGCTGCTCGCGATCGGCGGCGCGGCCACCATGGTGGTGGCGGCGCCGAAAGTCCTCGGCGGCGACGAGCTTACGGCGCTGCTGCGCAGGGAGGGCGTGACGCACGCGTTCCTCACGCCCGCGGCGTTGGCATCGCTGGACCCGGCCGGGCTCGACGAACTGCGGGTGGTGGTCGCAGGCGGCGCGGCGGTCTCGCCGGAACTGGTGCGGCGGTGGGACATCGCGGACGCCGGGGGACCGGAGCGCGAGTTCTTCACCGGCTACGGGCCCACCGAGGCCACGATCATGACGAATATCAGTGCGCCGCTGACGGCGGACGCACCGGTGACCATCGGCGCGCCGATCCGAGCGGTCACCGAATACGTGCTCGACGAGCGACTGGCGCCGGTGCCCGACGGGACAGCGGGCGAGCTGTACATCACCGGCGCGCAACTCGCGCGGGGATATCACGATCGAGCCGGGCTGACCGCAGCCCGATTCGTCGCGAACCCGTTCGACACCACCGGGTCCCGGCTCTACCGCACCGGGGATTCGGTGCGACGGGACCAGGACGGTGCGCTGGAATACCTGGGTCGCATTGATTCCCGGGTGACCATCCGCGGCGTCCTGATCGAACTCGGCGAGATCGACGCGGTGCTCGCCGCGCACGAGACCGTGGACTTCGCGGCGACCGTCGCCCACACGCCGGACAGCGGTCCGACGATTCTCGTCTCCTACGTGCACTCCGCGCCGGGAAAGGCCGCCGACGCCGCCGCATTGGCCGCCGTGGCCGAGCAGCACCTGCCCGCGCACATGGTGCCGACGGTGGTCATGGTGCTCGCGGCGATCCCGCTGACGCCCGCAGGCATGCTGGACCGGGCCGCGCTGCCGACACCGCGATTGCGGACCACGCCTTTTCGACCGCCGTTCGGCCCGCTCGAGGAGTTGGTCGCCGATGTGTTCGCGGAGGTGCTCGGGCCGGGGGCTCCGGTCGGCGCCGCCGACGACTTCTTCGTGCTCGGCGGCAACCCGCAGATCGCGATGCGGGTGGCCACCCGGCTCAGCGAGGTGGTCGGCACGCCGGTGCCTGCTCGGCTGATCTTCGAAACGCCAACGGTCGCAGGGCTTGCCGAACGGTTGGAGCCGTTCACGCGCGCGAGCGATCGGCGTGCGCTCGCGCCGATGGAGCGACCGGAGCGCATTCCGCTGTCGCTGGCGCAGCAGCGGATGTGGTTCCTCAACCAGTTCGACACCGCATCGGCGGCGTACAACATCCCGTTCGCGATCCGGCTGTCCGGCGCGCTCGACGTGTCGGCGTTGCAGGCGGCGATCACCGATGTGGTCGAGCGGCACGAGGCGCTGCGCACGGTGTATCCGGCCAGCGACGGCACCGGCCATCAGGTCGTCTTGCCCACGGCGCAGGCGGTTCCCGACCTGGCGCCGAAGCCGCTCGCCGAGCACGAGCTGATCGACTGGTCGCGAGACTTCGCCACCGTTGGCTTCGATGTCGCCGCGGAGGTACCGCTGCGCATCGCACTCGCCGAGCTGGCTCCGGTGACAACCCAGTCCGCAGGCCACCGTCCGCCCAGCGATCATGTCGTGATGGTGGTGGTGCACCAGATCGCCGCCGACGACGCCTCGGTCACGCCGTTCCTGCAGGATCTGCTCGGCGCGTTCCTCTCCCGGCGCAACGGCGCCCGGCTGGCGCTGCCGCCGCTGCCGGTGCAGTACGCGGACTACGCGCTATGGCAGCGCGAGGTGCTCGGCGACGACAACGACCCGGATTCGCAGGCCGCCGCCCAGATCGATTACTGGCGTACGACTTTGACGGGCATCCCGGACCGGCTCGAGCTGCCGACGGATCGGCCGCGCCCGGCCGTCGCGTCCCGCGCCGGTGCGGAATGCGCCGTCGAGATCGCCGCAGAGGTACGGCGCGCACTCGGCGAATTGGCCGAGGAGGCAGGCGCTTCGGAGTTCATGGCGGTGCACGCCGCGTTCGCGGCGCTGCTCGCCAGGCTGTCCGGCGGCGCCGACATCACCGTCGGTACCCAGGTCGCGGGTCGCGGCGAGTCAGCGCTCGACGGATTGATCGGCCTGTTCGCCAACCTGCTGGTGCTGCGGACCGTCATCGATCCCGGCGCGTCCTTCCGCGAGCTGCTCGCGGCGACGAAAGCGGCTGATCTCGCGGCATTCTCGCATGCGGAGCTGCCGTTCGAGCGGGTGGTCGAGGTGCTCGATCCGGTGCGTTCGCTGGCGCACCATCCGCTCGCCCAGGTGGCGCTGCAGGTTCAGCACACGGGCAAGACGCGCATCGAGCTACCGGGACTCTCCGCGCATGCGATCGACTTCGACCGTGCGGTGTCGGCATTCGATCTGCAGCTGACCATGGTGCCCACCGCGGACGACGGATTCACCGCCCAATTCACCTACGCCACCGAACTCTTCGACGAGGCGACGATCGCGGAATTCGCCCGCCGCTTCGAGCGGTTGCTCGTCGCAGTCGTCACGGATCCCGAGCATCCGGTCGGTGACATCGACCTGCTCGACCCCACCGAGCGGGCACGGATTCTGCTCGGCTGGAACGAAACCCGGCATGCCATCAGTCCCGAGCTGTTGCTCGACGGGTACCAGCGGGCCGCCGCGGCGCGTCCGGATGCGGTCGCGTTGGCGTTCGAGGGCGTGGAGTTGTCGTATCGGGAGTTCGATGCGCGGGTTAATCGTCTTGCTCGGTTGTTGATTTCGCGGGGTGTTGGTGCGGAGTCGTTGGTGGGGTTGGCGGTTCGTCGTTCGGTTGATCTTGTGGTGGGGATGTATGCGATCGTGACGGCGGGTGGTGCGTTTGTGCCGCTCGATCCGGATCATCCGGCTGAGCGGATCGCGCACATCCTCGACACCGTGCAGCCGGCCTGCGTGCTGACCACGTCGCGCACCGCGATCACGCTGCCTGCCGGTATCGCGGAGCTGACCATGGACACCGTCGACACCAGCGCATTCGACGGTGCGCCGGTGCGCAAGGAGGAACTGCTCCGGGCGGTGCTGCCACTGCATCCGGCGTATGTCCTGTTCATGTCGGATTCGACCGGTCGGCCCAAGGGGGTCGCGGTCTCGCACGCCGCCATCGACAACCAGCTCGACTGGATGCTCGCGGAATACCCGCTCGGCGCCGACGACGTGTATCTGCAGAAGACCGCGGCGACCTTCGACGTGTCCCTGTTGGGCTTCTTCCTGCCGCTGCGAGCCGGGGCGAAACTGGTCATCGCCACCCCCGACGGGCATCGCGATGCCGTCTACGTCGCGGAAACCATTGCCGCGCACTCGGTGACCGTCACGGATTTCGCACCGTCGATGCTGACGGTGTTCGCCGCCTACACCGCCCCCGGCTCCTGCCCGACCCTGCGGGACGTCTTCGTGACCGGCGAGGCGCTGTCGCCGGAGACCGTCGGCGCATTCCGCGCGGTGTCGAACGCACGGATACACAACCTGTACGGACCGACCGAGGCCGCGGTATCGGTCACCTACTGGACCGCCGACGGCGCCGACACCCGCTCGGTGCCGATCGGGTTGCCGCAGTGGAACACCCAGGTGTACGTGCTCGACGCACGGCTGCGCCCGGTGCCCGCCGGGGTACCCGGTGAGCTCTATGTCGCCGGTGCGCAGCTCGCGCGCGGTTACCTCAGGCGGCCCGATCTGACCTCGGATCGATTCGTGGCCAATCCGTTCGGCTTCGGCGAGCGCATGTACCGCACCGGCGACCTGGTCGTGTGGCGGGACGCTGGCGCCGGTCGCTCGCACCGGCTGGACTACCTCGGTCGCACCGACTTCCAGGTCACGTTCCGCGGCCAGCGCATCGAGCTCGGCGAGATCGACACCGCACTGCTCGCCAACCCCTCGGTGCACCAGGCGGCGGCGGTGCTCAGCGGGTCGACCCTCGGCGACCAGCTGGTGGCCTATGTCGTCCCCGCGCCAGGCGCCATCGTCGTGCCTGCCGAGCTGCTCGCCGCGATCGCGGAAACGCTTCCGGCGGTGCTGGTTCCGACGGCGATCGTGGTGCTCGACGAGTTCCCGCTCACCCTGGGCGCCGAGCTCGACCGGACGGAGTTGCCTGAGCCGGCCTTCGCCGCGCGCGAATTCCGCACCCCGGCAACGCCGGTCGAGGAGATCATCGCCGGGGTATTCGGTGCGGTACTCGGCCACGGCCGGGTCGGCGCCGATGACGACTTCTTCGCCCTCGGCGGCAACTCGCTGCTCGCCGTGCAATTGGTGGAGCGATTGGGCGCGGCGGTCGGGGCCAAGGTTCCGGTGCGCACGGTGTTCGAGGCGCCGACGGTGCGCGGACTTGCCGCCGCGATCGAATCCAAGACGCACGGCGACCGGGCGGCGCTCGGCAGCATCGTGCGTCCCGCCCAGTTGCCGTTGTCGTTGGCGCAGCGGCGGATGTGGTTCCTCAACCGCTTCGATCAGTCCGACGACGCGGCGGGCGGTGCTGCCGAAAAGAGCGCCGGCGAGGCGCGAATGCGCGAGGCCGCGTACCACGTGCCGTTCGCGCTGCGGCTGACCGGCGCGCTCAACGTCTGGGCCCTCGGTGCCGCACTCGACGACGTGGTGAGCAGGCACGAGGTGCTGCGGACGGTGTACCCGGAGACCGCGGCGGGTCCGGTGCAGGTCGTGCTGCCCGCGAGCCGGGTGGCGCTGGACGTCACCGCCCGCTCGGTGGCCGCGGCCGACGTGCCGGAGGCGGTGTACGCGTTGGCGGCCACGCCGTTCGACGTCACCGCCGAGGTGCCGGTGCGGGTGCGGTTGTTCGAGGTCACCGACGGCCCCGAAAGCGCTACGGACGCACCGGAGTACGTGCTTGCCGTGGTCGTCCATCACATCGCGGCGGACGCATCGTCGATGGGTGCGCTGGTGCGTGACGTGCTGGTCGCCTACACCGCGCGGACCGCGGGCGCGACGCCGGGGTGGGATCCGCTGCCGGTGCAGTACGCCGATTACGCGCTGTGGCAGTACGCCGTGCTCGGCGCCGAAGCCGATCCCGAATCCATTGCCGCGCAGCAGATCGGCTTCTGGCGCAGGCAACTCGCCGACCTGCCCGATCTGCTGGAGTTGCCGGCGGATCGGCCGCGGCCCGCGCTCGCCTCGCTGGCGGGCGGGCGGGTGGCGGTAGGGATCGACGCGGCCACGCATGCCGGACTTGCTGAGCTCGCGCGTGCCAACGGCGCGACGCTGTTCATGGTCGTGCACACCGCGCTGGCTGTGCTGCTGGCCAGGCTGTCCGGCACCGGCGACATCGCTGTCGGCACGCCGGTGGCAGGCCGCGCCGAGCGTGCGCTCGACGACTTGATCGGCATGTTCGGCAACACCGTTGTCGTCAGGGCCACCTTCGACGGCGGCGAACCGTTCACCGAAGTGCTTGCGCGGCAACGCGAGACCGTCCTGCACGCCTTCGCACATGCCGACCTTCCGTTCGCGCGGTTGGTCGAGGTGCTCGACCCGCCACGCTCGACGGCGCGGCACCCGCTGTTCCAGGTCGGCCTGTCCTTCGAGAACAGCGCGCACTCGACCCTCGAACTGCCAGGACTCGCTGTGGCGGGTATCGACGCGGATCTCGATGTCGCGCCGTTCGATCTGCAGGTGCGCGTTGCGGACAGCTACGACGAGTCCGGCGCGCCTGCCGGCATCGATGCGCACTTCACCTACGCCACCGATCTTTTCGATGCGGCGACGGTGCGCGGGTTCGCCGACCGGCTGGCGCGGATCCTCGTCGCGGTCGTGGCGGACGCCACGACGGCGGTCGGTGACATCGACCTGCTCGCGGCCGACGAACAACGCTCGGTCCTTGCGACGTGGAACGACACGGCACACCATGTCGACGAGGCCGCGACCCTGCCCTCGTTCCTACAGCGCTCGGTGATGGCGGCCGCCCCGGAAGCCATCGCCGTGGTGGCCGACCTGCCCGACGGCGCGCGCCGCGAGCTCACCTACGTCGAACTCGACGCGCAGGTGAATCGCCTGACCAGGTACCTGATCTCGCGCGGCGTCGGGCCGGAATCGCGGGTCGCGCTTGCGTTCCGGCGTTCGATCGATCTGGTCGTCGCGATGTACGCGGTCGCCAAATCCGGTGGCGCGTATGTGCCGGTCGACCCGGATCAGGCCGCCGAGCGCACCGACTACATTCTCGCGACCGCGGCACCGGTCTGCGTGCTGACCGACACGGACGCGGGCTTTCACACCGAGGTCGCGCCGGTGGTGCTGCTCGATGAGCTGGTGCTCGGCTCGTTCCCGAGCGGTCCGCTCGCGGACCGGGAGCGGGTGGCGCCGCTGCGGCCGGAACACACCGCGTACGTGATCTTCACGTCCGGATCGACCGGTCGGCCCAAGGGCGTCGCGGTCTCGCATGCCGCCATCGCCAACCAATTGCAGTGGAAGATCGCCGCATTCGGCCTGTCCGGGCACGACACAGTGCTGCTGAAGACGGCGGCGACCTTCGACCTCTCGGTGTGGGAGTTCTGGTCGGCGGTGGTCTGCGCGGGCAAGCTGGTAATCGCGCTGCCGGACGGGCACCGGGACCCGGCCTACCTGAACGACCTGATCAGCCGGGAAAATGTGACGACGCTGCACGCCGTGCCGTCCATGCTGGACGCGCTGCTCGTGCACACCGGCACCGAAACCGAGCCTGCGCCGTCGCCGCTGCGGCGCGTGCTCGCCATCGGCGAGGCGCTGCCTGCCGCGCTGGCACAGCGTTTCCTGGCGGCACACCCAGATGTGGCGCTGCACAACCTGTACGGCCCGGCCGAGGCAGCGGTCTCGATCACCGACCACCGGGTCACCGATGCCGACCAGACCACGGTTGCCATCGGTGCACCTGCGTGGAACAGCCAGGCGTACGTGCTCGACGGCAGGCTGCGGCCGGTACCCGTCGGTGTCACGGGTGAGCTGTATCTGGCGGGCAGTCAGCTGGCGCGCGGCTACGTCGATCGCCCCGACTTGACCGCGGATCGGTTCGTGGCCAACCCCTTCCAGTCCGGTGCGCGGATGTACCGCACCGGCGACCTGGCCGCATGGAACCGTGTCGGCGAACTGGAGTACCAGGGCCGCACCGACTTCCAGGTGCAGATCCGTGGCTTCCGCATCGAGCTCGGCGAGATCGAGGCCGCGCTGCTCGCGTTGCCCGAGGTGGCCGAGGCCGTGGTGGTCGCCAAGTCGGATCCCAAGACCGGTGATCGTCTCGTGGCCTATCTGGTTGCCGCCCACTCGGATCGGCCTGCCTCGGCGGCCCCCGCCATCTCCTTTGCGGTCCAGGCGGCCTCGTTCGCCGCGCAGGCCGCCGAGGCCGCGCAGTCGGAGGCGGGGCTCGATGTCGCACAGGTGAAGTCCGCGCTGACGACCGGCTTGCCGTCGTACCTGGTGCCGTCGGCATTCGTCGTGCTCGACGCGCTGCCCCGCACGGTGCACGGCAAAGTGGATCGAAAGGTGTTGCCGGAGCCGGAGTTCGAAGCGTTGGTCTTCCGCGCGCCCGCGACGCCGATCGAGGAGATCGTCGCGTCCGTCTACGCCGATGTGCTCGGCGTCGAACACGTCGGCGCCGACGACGACTTCTTCGCGCTGGGCGGCAACTCGCTGCTGGCCACCCAGGTCGCGGCGCGCATCGGTGCCGCACTGGACGCGCGAGTGCCGGTGCGTGCGCTGTTCGAGGCGTCAACGGTGGCCGGGCTCGCGGTCAAGGTCGAACGCACCGAGGGCGAGAGCACCCGCGTTCCGCTGGTTGCCCAGCCGCGCCCCGACCGCATTCCGCTCTCGTTCGCTCAGCAGCGGATGTGGTTCCTCAACCAATTCGACCCCACCGCAGCGGTATACAACATCCCGGTGACCATTCGCCTCTCCGGCGATCTGGATGTCGGCGCACTGCAGCAGGCCGTCGCCGACCTCGTCGCGCGGCACGAAATCCTGCGCACCCGCTACCCGGAGACACCGGACGGACCGGAGCAGCGGATCCTCGCGCCGCACGAGGTGCCGGTCGAGCTGGCGCCCGCGCAGATCGGCGAGGAGCGCGTCGCGCACGAGGTGCAGCGCGTCGTGGCCGCCGGGTTCGACGTCACCAAGGAAGTGCCGTTCCGCGCCAGGCTGTTCCAGCTCGCGGGCAGCGAGTACGTGCTGGTGGTCGTCGCGCACCACATCAGCGCCGACGGGTGGTCGATGGGCCCACTGACCCGTGACCTGATGCTGGCCTACGCCGCACGCAGCGGCGGCGAGGCGCCTGCCATGGCGCCGCTGCCCATCCAATACGCCGATTACGCGCTCTGGCAGCGGGACCGGCTCGGCGCCGACGACGACCCGGAATCCGCCGCCGGTACCCAACTGGCCTATTGGGCAACCGAACTCGCCGATCTGCCGGACGAGCTGAAACTGCCTGCCGACCGGCCGCGGCCCGTCGCGCAGAGCTTCGCGGGCGGCAAGACGAACTTCACGGTCGACGCCGACGTACACGCCGCGCTGGCCGCCTTGGCCAAGCAGCACAACGCGACCCTGTTCATGGTCGTGCACACCGCGCTCGCGGTGTTCCTCGCGCGGATGTCGGGCACCGAGGACGTCGCCATCGGCACCCAGATCGCGGGGCGCGGCGAGGCCGAACTCGACGACCTGATCGGCATGTTCGTCAACACACTGGTGTTGCGGACCCGGGTCGCGCCGCATCTCGGCTTCACCGAGCTGCTCGCCGCCAACCGGGAGACCGACCTGCGGGCCTTCGCCAACTCCGACACTCCGTTCGAGCGGCTGGTCGAGATACTCGACCCGGCGCGCTCGGTGGGCAGGCACCCGCTGTTCCAGGTGGCGCTGTCCTTCGAGAACCTGGCGAACACCAGCTTCGAGTTGCCCGGCCTCGGTTTTGCCGCGCTCGACCCGGCCGCCGACACGGCCAAGTTCGACCTGCTGCTCACCGTGCGCGAGCAGCGCACCGAAGCGGGCGCCGAAGCTGGACTCGCCGCCGAGTTCACTTTTGCCCGTGAACTTTTCGATGAACAGACGGTGGTCGACTTCGGCCGCCGTTTCCGCGGCATCCTGGCCGTCGTCGCGGAGAATCCCGGCGTCGCGGTCGGTGACCTGGAGATCCTGGACGACTCCGAGCGCGTCGACCTGCTCTCCCGCACGGGCGGTGAAGCGGTGCCGCCGCGCACCCTCACGGAGCTGATGGCCTCGGCCGTCACCAGAAACCCCACCGGCATCGCCCTCTTCGGCGGCGGCAGGCCCTTCAGCTACGTCGAACTCGACGCCGCCTCCTCACAATTGGCGCGCACGCTGATCGGTTACGGTGCCGGACCGGACGTGCTGGTTGCCGTTGCCATCCGGCGCTCGGTCGAATCCGTGCTCGCGCTGTGGGCGGTGGCCAAGACCGGTGCGGCGATCGTCTCGATCGACCCGACCTATCCGGCCGACCGGATCGCGCACATGGTCACCGATTCGGATGCGGGACTCGGTATCACGTTGACCGCCGAGGTCGGCGGCCTGCCGCCGATGGCGGGCGGGCGGAAGTGGCTGGTGCTCGACGATCGCGCCTTCACCTACGACGTCGCGGCCCGGCCGGACCGCCCGATCAGCATCGGCGAACGATTCGGGCCCATCCGCAGCACCAACGCCGCGTACGTGAGCTACACCTCGGGTTCGACGGGTATGCCCCAGGGCGTCGTGGTCACCCATGCAGGCCTCGCCAACTTCAGCGCCGAACAGGTGGAGCGCTATCAGCTCGACCAGTCCACCCGCGCACTGGCTTTCGCGTCGCCGTCGTTCGACGCGTCGATGCTCGAGCTGCTGCTCGCGCTCGGCTCGGCGGGTGCGCTCGTTGTCGTGCCGTCCGGCGTCGACGGCGGCGCCGAACTGTCCGAGCTGATCCAAGCCAACAAGGTCACGCACGCCTTCCTCACCCCGTCCGTGCTCGCCTCGCTCGATCAGGACGCGCTGTCCGGGCTGCGCGCGATCGTGGCAGGCGGCGAGGTGGTCTCGGCCGACCTGGTCGCCACCTGGGCGGGTGCGAAAGACCGGGACTTCCACAACGGGTACGGCCCCACCGAAACCACCATCATGACCACCATCAGCGACCCGTTGCGCCCGGGTGAGCCGGTCACCATCGGTGGCCCGGTTCGAGGCATGCGGTCGCTTGTGCTCGACAGCAGGCTGCGCCCGGTGCCGGAAGGCGTTGCGGGCGAGCTGTATCTGGGCGGCATCCAGCTGGCCCGCGGCTACCACGCCAGGCCTGGCCGCACCGCAGCCCGGTTCGTCGCCGACCCGTATGGACTGCCGGGGGAGCGGCTGTACCGCACCGGCGATGTGGTCAGATGGGTGCCTGCCGCACGCGGCGACGCGCTGCGGGGTAGCGCTCGGGAGACGGGCGGGCCCGAGCACACGATGGAGTACTTGGGCCGCAACGACTTCCAAGTGAAGGTGCGCGGCCACCGGGTTGAGCTCGGCGAGATCGACGCCACGCTCGTCGCCAGACCCGGTGTGCAGTTCGCCGTCACCGTCGGCCGCGAGTCGGGTTCCGGCGCAACAACGCTGGTCTCCTACGTGCTGCCGGAATCAGGGGCGACCCTCGATGTGGCGGCCCTGACCGAACAGCTCGGCGCCGCGCTGCCGGACTACATGGTGCCGACGGCCATCGTGGTGCTCGACGAGATCCCGCTGACACCGGTCGGCAAACTGGACCGGCGCGCACTGCCCGACGCCGTACTGGAGCCCACCGCGTTCCGGGCGCCGCAGACCGAGGCGGAACTGGCCATCGCCGCGGTGATCGCCGAGGTACTCGATCTCGACCGGGTCGGGCTCGACGACGACTTCTTCGCGCTCGGCGGTGACAGCAGCGTCGCCATCCAGGTGGTGTCGCGCTGCCGCACCCGGGGCGTGATCTTCACGCCCCGTGACATTTTCGAGTCGGGCACGGTCGGCGCGCTGGCCAGGGTCGCGGTGATCGAGAACGGGCCAGGAGACGAGTCGGGCGACCTGCCGCTCACACCGCACGCGGCGCGGCTGCTGGAATCCGGCGTCGAAGTCAGGGCCATCGCGCTCGACGTTCCGGACAGCTGCCCGGTCGAGGCGGTACACGACGCCGTCGGCAAGGTGCTCGAGCAGCACCCGATGCTGTGGGTGTTGCTCGACCGGACCGGCACCTCTCCGGTGTTGCGGATCCCCCCGGTCGACGAGCGCACCGGCGAGGCGTTCCGTCAGCTCGACGCCACGCACGGCGAAACCTCGTTGCCCATCGATGATGTGGTGCGGGCCGCGGCCGCGGCGCTGGATCCCGAGCAGGGACGCAATATCCACTTCGTGCTGACCGGCGGGCCGGAAGGCCGCTCCACCTTGATCGTCGTCGCCAATGGCCTTGTCGTCGACGACATTTCCTGGCGAACCATCGTGGATCAGCTGACCGCGGCATGGAGCCGCGGCAGGCACGCCGCCCCCGCGGCGCAGGAACACGGCCTCGGCGTGCTCATCCGCGCGCTGTCGGCACGGGCCAACGACCTGCGGACCGTCGGCGAGCTGGGCTGGTGGGAGCGGACACTCGGTGCGGTTGCGGAAGGTGCCGAGCCCGACCACCGGGATCTGCGGGCCCGCAGCCGGGTCTCGCTGGCCATCACCGCCGAAGGCGCCGCAGCGGTGGCCGCCGTTGCCGCCGCCTACCACACCGCCGTCGAGGACGTCTTGCTCACCGCCGTCGCGCTGGCGCTCCACACGTCGGCGGACGAATCCATCACGCGCGCACTCGGTTCGGTGATCCGACTGTCGGCCGACGAGCGTTTCGCGACCGACGCCGACGAGAGCATGGTCGGCGGTTTCACCACCGAGTACCCGCTGCCGTTGCGGCTCACCAGGATCGATGCCGCCGACGCGCTGGTCGGTGGTCCGGCCGCGGGTGCGGCGCTCGCGCAGGTCAAGGAGCAGCGCAGGGCAGTGCCGTCCGGCGGCGTCGGTTACGGCTTGCTCCGCTACCTGAACGCCGACACCGCCACCGGCCTGAGCGCGCTTGCCCGCGCCCGCTTCTCGTTGCGCTACCGCGACGTGCGCCCGGCCAGGGTGCACACCGACACCACGGCCGACGACCTGCTGCTCGACCTCACCGTCGAGGCCAGCGACGACGGCCTGCTCGCCCGCTTCGACTACGCGGCGGCGGCCTGCACCGGCGATCAGGTGAAAACCTTTGCCGAGCACTGGATCCGGGCCCTCGGCGGACTTGCCGAACACGGCCTGCGCCAAGACGCAGGCGCATTCACGCCGTCGGACTTCGCCCTGGTCCCGCTGAAGCAGGCCGATATCGACCGGCTCGGCGCCGTCTACCCGAAGCTGGCCGATGTGTGGCCGGTGACCCCGCTGCAGTCGGGCCTGCTCTTCCACGCCTTGCTCGCCGAGTCCTCGGTCGACGTCTACCTCACCCAGTTCGTCCTTGAGCTCGATGGCTCGGTGGACGCGGCCAGAATGCACGCGGCCGCGCAGGCCGTGCTCGATCGGCACGACAACCTGCGCGTCGCCTTCGCCGAGGACACCGACGGCAATCCCGTACAGGTCGTGCAGGATTCGGTCGAGGTGCCGTGGCGGTTGATCGATCTGGCCCAGCTCGAACCCGAGGCCGCGCACGCGGAGCTGGCCATCCTCAAGGCGGCCGACCTCGCCGAGCACTTCGACATGCGCACCGCGCCGCTGCTGCGCTTCGCGTTGATCCGCTCCGCCGCGGGCGAAACCGGCGTCTATCACCTGCTGGTGACCAGTCATCACATCCTGGTCGACGGCTGGTCGATGTCGCTGCTGATGAAAGACCTGCTGACGCTGTACGCGCTCGGCGGCGCCGCAAGAAAGCTGCCGAAGGTGCCGTCCTATCGCGGCTACCTGGCCTGGCTGCAGGCCAAGGAGCCGGACTCGGCGCGCGCGGCGTGGCGCACCGCGCTGGCGGGCATCACCGAGCCGACGCCGCTGGCCCCGGTCGACCCGGGCCGCGAAATCGCGAGGGGCATCGGCGAAGTCGTTTTCGAGCTGGCGCCTGCCGACACCACCGCGCTCACCAGGCTCGCCTCGGGTCTCGGCGTCACGGTGAACACCGTGGTGCAGGCGGCATGGGGGCTGTTGATCGGCCGCAGCGTCGACCGCGACGACGTCGTCTTCGGCGCCACCGTCTCCGGCAGGCCACCGGAGCTGGACGGCGTCGAGAGCATGGTCGGCCTGTTCCTCAACGCGATCCCGGTGCGGGTGCGCCTCGGCGCCACCGACACCCTCGGCGGGCTGCTGCGGCAGCTGCAAGGCGAGCAGGCCGGGCTGCTCGACCACCACTATCTCGGCCTGAGCGATATCCAGGAAACCATCGGCGTGGCAGGGCTTTTCGACTCGCTGGTGGTATTCGAGTCCTTCCCGGTCGATCGGGAAGGACTGGACAAGGCCTGCGATATCGACGACATGCGCGTCACCGGCGTGCACGCGGCCGTCGGCACCCACTACCCGCTGACCGTGACGGTCGCGCTGGACAGCCAGCTCCGGGTGTCGGTGAAGTACCTGCGCGATCTGTTCGATGAGACGACGGCACAGGCACTCGCGCAACGACTTTCGGCGCTCATTCGCCGATTCGTGACCAACCCGCAGGCGCGCATCGCCGATATCGATGTGCTGCTCGACAGCGATCGCGCCGAACTGGCCGCCCGCAACGCCACCGACGTGCCGGATCTGCTGGACGAGGCAACGCTGCTTTCCCTGTTCGACGCTCAGGTGGCGCGCACGCCGGAGGCGGTCGCGGTGCGGTCGGCCGACGGCACGCTCAGCTACGCCGAGCTCGAGCTGCGCTCAAGGGCGCTGGCCGTCGAGCTCATGCGCTGGGGCATCGACTCGGAATCGCTGGTGGCCGTGGCGATGCGGCGCAGCGTCGATCTGGTGGTGACCGTCTATGCGGTGCTGCGGACCGGCGCCGGCTGCCTGCCGATCGATCCGGATCACCCGGCCGAGCACAGCGAATACCTGTTGGCCACTGCGGTTCCCGCGTGTGTGCTGACCACCACCGCTGACGCGTTCGCCACCGAGACCGGCATCCAGGTCGTCGCAACCGACACGCTGTACCTGCCGTTGTCGGCGGTTCCGTTGCTGAACAACAGCATGCATCCCGACAGCGTCGCTTACGTCAGCTACCCCGTCGACGCCACCGGTCGCCCGAACGGCGTGCTGATCACGCACCGTCAGCTGGTCAACCAGTTCCGCTGGGCGCAGTGGATCTACCCGCACGACAGCAGCGACGTGGTGTTGCACAAGACCCCGAGCACCTTCGACAGCGCCGCGTGGGAGCTGTTCTGGCCCTTGCAGACCGGTGCCTCGATCGTCGTCGCCGCACCGGACGGCCATCGCGACCCTGACTATCTGGCGCGGACTATCGGCGAATTCGGGGTCAGCACGGTGCACTTGGCGCCATCGATGCTGGATGCCTTCCTCGAGTCGTCGACCACGACCGAGCATCCGACGCTGCGGCGGGTGTTCGCCGCGGGCGAGGCACTGTCCGGCGACACCGCGGCGCGCTTCGCCGCCGCGATTCCCGGTGCGCGGCTGATCAATTGGTACGGGCTCGCCGAGGCGGCGGTGGTCACCGACTACCCCGTCGACCTTCCCACCGCCACGGTGCCGATCGGCACGCCGGTCGCCAACACCAGGGTGCACGTGCTCGACCGGCAGCTGCGCCAGGTCCCGCTCGGCGCCGCGGGTGAGCTGTACGTCGCGGGCATCCAGCTGGCGCGCGGCTATCTCGGAGCACCCGAGCGCACCGCGGAGCGCTTCATCGCGCACGCGGGCGGCGAGCGGCTCTACCGCACGGGCGACATCGTCCGCTGGCACGACGGCGTGCTGGAGTACGTGGGCCGCGGTGACTTCCGGGTGCCGCCGCACGGCGCCGGGCCGGTGCCCCGCGCGTACCGTGCGCCGGGCACTCCGCTGGAGCGCACCATCACCGAGGTCTTCGCCGACGTGCTCGCCGTCGACCAGGTCGGCGTCGACGACGACTTCTTCGAGCTGGGTGGCAACTCGTTGTCCGCGACCCGGGTGGTCAAGCGGTTGCGCACGCTCACCGATAGCGCGGTGCGGGTGCAGTGGTTCTTCACGGGCGCCACCCCGGCGGCACTGTCGGCCCGCATCATGGCTGCGCTCGCCGACGACCCCGACTACGACATCGACTCCAATGCCGCGCTCGGCGTGCTGCTGCCGATCCGGACCAGGGTGCCGCACGACATGCCCGCCGCCGAGCCGCTGTTCTGCATCCATCCGATGTACGGATTGTCCTGGTGCTATGCGGGTCTGGCCCGCTACGTGCCTGTCAGCACGCCCGTCTTCGGCCTGCAGTCGCCCGCGCTCTCGGAAGACGGCTACCTGCCGACCTCACTGGCCGAGCTGGCAGGCCGGTACGTCGCGGAGATCAAGGCGGTGCAGCCGGTCGGCCCGTACCGGCTGCTCGGCTGGTCGCTCGGCGGCGTGCTCGCGCACGCCGTCGCGACCCAGTTGCAGGCCGCCGGTGAGGAGATCGCGCTGCTCGCCATGCTGGACAGCCACCACGACATCGACGTCACCGACTTGCGGGCTGCGGTCCGCGAGGCACTCGCCGAACTCGGCATCGGCGCCGATGCGCTGATTCCCGGCGACGGCGACATCCACGACCTCGGCGACGACGCGCTCGCCGCGCTGCACGCGACCATTCCGCCAGGCATGGCGGTGCTCACGCCGGAGCGGGTGCGCCGCATCTACCGCAGCGCGGTGCGTTCGGCCGAGTTGATCGCCGAACACCGGCCCGAGGTGTTCCGTGGCCGGCTCGATTACTTCAGTGCTACCGGACATGACGGCGCGGCACATAGTTGGCAAACGTTCGTCGAAGGCCGTGTCGAAGACCGTCCTATTGGTGTTACGCATGATCAGATGACTACACCGGAAGCACTGGCCGAGATCGGGCCGATCCTGGCGGATCTGCTGGATCCTCGGCAACGGCAGCTGAATCGGACGGTGGGTCTGGCGTGAACCGAGCGAGGGCGCTCGGGCATGATGGGGCAGCGCTGTGGTAAGAGTGTCCCCTTTTGTCGCGACCACAGAGCCCGTAGGGTCTGGCGTGGTGTGGTCCAGGATCCACCGTCGGCCCCGTGGTGATGGCAATGGAATCTCGAGACGAAGCGAAGGTGCGGAATTGATACGTCGACAGACCCGGCGCGGCGGCCTGCGTGCCGCGGCGGCGATCGCGGCAACGGCGGTCCTCGCGGGAATGATGACCGGACTCGGCGTGGCACCTGCATCAGCTGACCCGATCTTCGATTCCAAGGCTCTGCTCGCCAACCCGACCGCACCGAACGGGTCGCGTATCACCAAGGCCGAATACAAGGACGACCGCAACATCCGGTTGTACGTGTACTCGGCGGCGATGGACCAGAAGGTCATCATCGATGTGCAGCGCCCGGCCGATGCCACGGTGCCCCGGCCCGCCCTGTACCTGCTCAACGGCGCGGGCGGCGGCCAGGACGACGCGTCCTGGCAGGCCAAGACCGACACGCTGAAGTTCTTGTTGGACAAGAACGTCAACGTGATCCAGCCGATCGGCGGCAAGTGGAGCTACTACACCGACTGGATCAAGGACGATCCGGCGCTCGGCCGCAACAAGTGGAAGACCTTCTTCACCGAGGAGCTGCCGCCGCTGGTCGACGGCGCACTCGGCACCAACGGCGTGAACGCGATCGCGGGCCTGTCCACCTCGGGCACCACCGTGCTCGCGCTGCCGATCGCCAAGCCTGGCCTGTACAAGGCGGCCGCGGCCTACAGCGGGTGCGCACAGACCAGTGATCCGGTCGGCTCGGAGTTCGTCCGGCTCACCGTCGAGACCTGGGGCGGCGGCAAGACCGAGAACATGTGGGGCCCGCCGGGTTCGCCGGAGTGGGCGGCCAACGATCCGTACGTGCACGCCGAGGGTCTGCGCGGCGTCGGCCTCTACATCTCGACCGGCAACGGTCTGCCCGGTCAGTTCGACACGCTGAATGGTCCGTACGCCCTGCCCGGCGCCTACGGTCTGGCCAACCAGATCATCATCGGCGGCATCATCGAGGCGGGCACGAACTTCTGCACCAACAACTTGAAGAACAAGCTCGATTCGCTCGGCATCCCGGCGACCTTCAACTTCCGGCCGAGCGGCACCCACTCGTGGGGCTACTGGCGGGAGGAGTTCCTGCAGTCCTGGCCGGTGCTCGCCCGCGGAATGGGCATCTAAATAACCCACGGAGTACCAACCGACCGCCTGGTTTTACCCTCGGGTATGACCAGGCGGTTGCTTTTTACGGGTAGGACTAACAGGAAAGTTCGGGAACCCGTAAAATTCTGTTCTGTGAGTACCACCTTGGCGGAGTCCGCTAAAACTGCCACCACGCGGGCCCGCGCCGCGACCATGCTGCTCGGGCCCGCGTTCGTCGCGGCCATCGCCTACGTCGATCCTGGCAACGTCGCCTCGAACATCAGCGCGGGCGCGCAGTTCGGCTATCTGCTCGTGTGGGTCATCGTGATGGCCAACGTGATGGCCGGGCTCGTCCAATTCCTCTCGGCCAAACTGGGTTTGGTGACCGGGATGTCGCTCCCCGAGGCCGTGCGGGAGAAGTCGAATCGCCGAACCAGACTCGCGTACTGGGGGCAGGCGGAGACCGTCGCGATGGCCACCGATCTCGCCGAGGTGGTCGGCGGCGCGATCGCGCTCAACCTGCTGTTCCAGCTCCCACTGCTGGTCGGCGGCGTGATCACCGGCGTGGTGTCGATGGGTCTGCTGCTCGTGCAGGACCGGCGCGGACAGCAACCGTTCGAGCGGGTGATCACCGGCCTGCTCGCGATCATCGCGATCGGCTTCCTCGCCAGCGTGTTCATCTCGCCGCCCTCGGTCGGCGGCACCATCGGCGGCCTGGTTCCGCGCTTCCAGGGCACCGAGAGCGTGCTGCTCGCCGCGGCCATGATCGGCGCGACGGTCATGCCGCACGCGGTGTACCTGCACTCCGGCCTGGCCAGGGACCGGCACGGGCATCCAGAGGTCGGGCCGATGCGGCGCAGGCTGCTGAAGATCACCAAGGTCGACGTCGTGCTGGCCATGTTGCTGGCAGGCACGGTGAACCTGGCGATGCTGCTGATGGCCGCGAACACATTGCGGGACCAGGAAATCGAGACGCTGCAGGACGCGCACGCCGCGGTCGGCACCGCGCTCGGCCCGGTGGCGGCGCTGCTGCTCGCCATCGGTCTGCTCGCCTCCGGCCTCGCGTCGACCTCGGTGGGCGCCTACGCGGGCGCGATGATCATGCAGGGCCTGTTGCGTCGCCGCATTCCACTGATGCTGCGCCGCCTGGTCACCCTGATCCCGGCACTCGTCATTCTCGCCATCGGCATCGATCCCACTCGCGCACTGATCATTTCGCAGGTGGTGCTGTCCTTCGGCATTCCGTTCGCGTTGATACCGCTGGTCCGGTTCACCAGTGATCGCGCTCTGATGGGCGACGACGTGAACCATCGCGTCACCACCGCACTCGCCTGGTTGATCGCCGTCATCATCTCGGCGCTCAACGTCGCCCTGATCTACCTGACGGTCACCGGCGCCTGAACGACGAACGGCGGGGCCTTCATTCGTGCGGGACGTCGGATTTCAGACCCAGTTCTCGATCCAGTACTTCCAGATCAGCGGGGCATAACCCGCCAGCGGCGGCACCTTGATATCGGTGGCCGCGAGCGCAGCGGTGGTGTTGCGGCAGTCGAACCAGCAGGTGAACTCGCTGTGCTCCAAGACATCTCGGGGCACGCCGACGCGGGGGAGGACCCAGCTCGCACCGGGCACCTGCAACACCATGTCGAGCGTGCGTTTCGGCATCACCTCGACCAGGTGCGGTGCGCCGGCCTCGTCGGCGAACAGGTTCAACGCCTCGGCGACACTCTGGCGGCGCGGATCGACCAGGTGGTAGGTCGTCCCGTTCGGGCCGGGCAGGTGTGCGAGGTGATTCAGCGCGCGGGCCACGAAATCGACAGGCACCATGTTGGTTTCACCGAGCTTGGGGACAAGCACCGGCAGGATCCTCGGCAGCTGCGCACCCATGCGAAGCAGCCGGAAGAAGTAGTACGGCCCGTCGATCCGATCGATCTCGCCGGTCCGCGAATGGCCGATCACGATCGAAGGCCGATAGATGCGCCAGGGCAGCCCGGCCTTGCGCACGATCCGCTCTGCCTCGAACTTGGCCCGCTGGATCGGTGTGGTCAGCGTCTGGCCCTCGTCGAACATGTCCTCGGTGAACAGGCCCTCCGTCGCGCCCGCCACCTCCACCGTCGAGACATGATGCAGCAGACCGGCATTCACCTGCTCCGCGACCTCGACCAGATGCCTGGTTCCGTCGCCACGTTCGGCGCTGTCGTAACTGGACGCCAGATGGAAGACGTGGTCGATCGAGCCGCGATGCTCGGCAAGCCAACTCGGATCGATACCGAGCCCGGGCGCGCCGAGGTCACCGCGCACCGGGCGCACCCGATCCCCGCCTGCCCACTCCCGGGCACAGCAGGTGAACCGGTCGGCGGACTCGGCGCCCGGCCGCACCAGCACATGGATATCACCCTCGCGTTTCAGCAGCTCGGGGATGAGAAACCGACCGATAAACCCAGTTGCCCCGCTAACCAGGTAACCCATAGCAAGAGAGCATAGCGGGCGTAGGCGAGACAACTGATTTCGCGAGAACCTGGGTAACTCGTCGGGCACCGGCTGACCCTTCCGGCTACCTGCAGCCGGTCGCCGACGCCAACTCTCCACGCGCCCAGGTCTGGCCAGAAATCTCGGAGAGGCGGAACAGCTAATCCGCGAAGATCGGCTTGCGCTTGGTGAGCATGGCGGTGGCGCCTTCGAAGAAGTCGGGGGATTTCAATAGTTCGCTCTGGCCGGTCTTTTCGGCGGCCAGGGCGGCGGCCAGGGCGGGCAGGGTGGCTTGGTTGAGGGCCTGTTTGGTGAGTTCGAGGGCGCGGCGCGGGCCTGCGGCGAGTTTGGCGGCGGCAGCTTCCACTTTTGCGTCGAGTTCGTCGTCGGGGAGGACCGCGGTGAACAGGCCCGCTTGCTTGGCGGCGGGGGCGGGGAGGCGTTCACCGAGCAAGGCCATTTCGGCGGCAAGCGGGCGCCCCGCTGCGGCGGCGACCATGGCGGCCGCGCCGCCGTCTGGCATCAGGCCGATATTGATGAAGGGAAGCAAGAGGTAGGAGTCTTCGCTGGCGTAGACGAGGTCGGCGGCAAGGGCGATGCCGACGCCGACGCCCGCTGCGGCACCCTTGATCCGGACGATCACCGGGACCGGGGCATCGACGATGGACTTCACCATGCGGTTCGCCACATCCATCACCATCTCCGAGGTGATGCCGCGTTGTGCCTCGCCCGCGCTGGCGGACAGGTCGGCGCCGGTGCAGAAGTCGCCGCCTGCGCCGGTCAGCACGATCACGCGGATCGATCGATCCGCGGACGCCGCGACGACTGTGTCGCCGAGCCCCTTCATCGTGTCGTAGTCGACGGCGTTCTTGCGCTTCGGATTGGTGATCGTCACCCGGAGCACCTTGCCGTCGTGTACCGCGGAGAAGCCGGCCGCAGGCGCGGCGGACGCGGCCGGAGCCGCAGAATCGGGGTTGCTCATGTCTACTCCTACGCTGGGACTCGGCGGCTGCTTTATCCGGAATCGCGGTTAACTTTGCGAATTGTGGTTAACTTAGGTTCCATTGTCGGGCGCTGTCAACCAGCGCCGCCGGAGAACGGAGAAGGTGCATGGTCGCGGATCGCAGCGAGGTCGGTCTCGCTTCCGCGCGGCCTGATGCAGGCGGGCGGGTGGTGCGTGACGATCCCGCGGGGAGCGGCGGTCAGGCGCCGAGTGGGCCGGTGCGTCGCAGGCCCAAGGATCGCAAGGTGCAGATCATCAGGGCGGCCGCGCGCGCGTTCAGCGACCGCGGGTATTACCCGGTCGGGGTCGACGAGATCGCCGCCGAGGTCGGGATCTCCGGCCCCGCGCTGTACCGGCATTTCACGAACAAATACGCGCTGCTCGTGGCGGCCGCCGAAGAAGGCGCCAGACACCTGCTGAATGTGGCACGCGCCGCGGACGATCCGCAGTTGGCGCCCGAGCGACGGCTGGACGCGTTGATCAAGGCGATCAGCGAACACACCATCGAGATCCGCCGCGAGGCCGGGCTGTACCGCTGGGAGCGGCGCTATCTGGAACGCGAAGATCGCCTCCGGATCCGCGCCATCTACGACGACTTGAACGCGACCCTCGCCGGGCCGATCGCGCAGCTGCGGCCAACGGCGCCGCCCGCCGATGTGGCGATCGCGGCGGCCGCCGTGCTGAGCGCGATCGCGAGCATTTCCGCGCACCGCAGCGCGCTGTCCGGTGCCAAACTGCTTCCGCTGTTGCACGACATGTCGTGGGCCATCCTGCGCGCCGAGTTGCCGCCCGCGCCACCGGAACCCGATCCCGGCCCGGTGACCAAGGGGCTGCCGGTGTCGTCGAAACGCGAACAGCTGCTCACCGAGGCCATCCGGATCTTCGGCAGGCAGGGCTACCACGAGGCGAGCATCGAAGAGATCGGCGCGGCCGTCGGCATCAACGCGTCGAGCGTGTACCGCTACTTCGCGAGCAAGTCCGATCTGCTCGCCGCCGCCTTCTATCGCACCGGCGACCGGGTCGCGCTGGCGATCACCGAGGCACTGGCCGAGGCGACCAGCCGCGAGGACGCGGTGCGCCGCATCGCCGAACGCCAAGCCAAGCTGACCTTCGCGATGCCGGAGATCATGCCGGTCTACTACGCCGAATTCAGCAATCTACCGCAGGCCGAACAGCACAAGCTGCGCGCGATCCAACGACAGAACGTCCTCGAATGGGCCAACCTGCTCGACGGCGATCCCGTCGAGGCGCGCTTCCGGGTGCACGCCGCCATCGGCCAAGTGATCGATGTCGGGCGGTTGCTCCGATTCGATTCCCGCCCAGCCCAATTGGCTCGGGTCACCGCGCTGATGGAGGCCGTGCTGCTCGGTGCCGCCGCAGATCGGTGACCTGAGCCCTAGCGCCTGTGTCCTAGGTGTGGCGTCCGTGCCGGATGCGGAAGATGGTCCTGGCCAACCGGAGATGCCGGGGATGGCGGTCGAAGGTGGACAGGTTCACCGGTGCCTGATAGCGCTTGCGCGCGATGGCCAGCGTGTGGCTGAACTCCCGCAGGCCCTGATCGCCATGGCTGTGGCCCTGCCCGTATTCGCCGACACCACCGAACGGCAGCGCGGGGATGCCCGCGTAGGCCGTCGCGGAATTGATGGTGACCACACCGACCCGCAGCTGTTCGGCGAACGACTCGATCTCGTGCACATCCCTGGTGAACACCGAGACCGCGACATCGTTGCCGACGGCATTGATGCGCTGCGCCGCGTCGGCCATGTCGGTCACCTTGTTCACGATCAGCACGGGCCCGATGCCCTCGCCGGTGATCGCCAGGCTTTCCTCGGGCACCTCGGTGAGCACCACCGGCTCGACGTAGGGTTCGCGGATCGAATCGAGTCCACCGACCACCGCGCGACCGCCGCGGGCCAGCGCATCCCGAATCTGCTTGCGTACCACCTCGACCTGTGACTCCAGGATCATCGGGCCGTAGGACGCCCGCTTGTCGGCGCCGGGCCGCAGTCGCCCGGCCTGCTCGACAACGAGCTCGAGGAACGGTTCGTACACCGACTCCGCGACGTAGGCCCGCTGGATCCCGGTGGCGTTCTGGCCTGCATTGGCCATCGCCCCGAAGACCGCGGCCTCCGCTGCGTCATCGAGCCGCGCGTCGACGTGCACGATCATGCTGCCTTTGCCGGTGCGCTCGACGACGACCGGCGTCATCGTGTGCGTACACAGCTCGATGACCTCGCGCGCGCCCGATTCCGAACCGGCGTAGGCGATCTTGTCGACCTTCGCTCGACACAGCGAACGGCCCGTTCCGTTGTCGCCGGTAACCACCTGCAGCACCGGCTGATTCGGCGCGAGCCGAGTCCAGCTGTCGGCCAGCCAGACACCGACACCGGTGGTGAGCTCGTGCGGCTTGAACACCACCGTGTTGCCTGCGGCCATCGCGTAGGCGATCGAGCCCATCGGCGTGAAGACCGGGTTGTTCCACGGGCCGAGCACCCCGATGACGCCGAGCGGCAGGTAGCCGACCGAGGCTCGCTGGTTGCGGGTCAGCCAGCTGGAGCCGACCCGGTGCCTGCCGAGCGCGCGGCTCGCGTTCCTGGCCGCCCAATCGAGGTTCTCGACCGCGAGCATCACCTCGATTGTCGCGTCCGCCTCCGGTTTCCCGGTCTCCTCGGACAGGATCTCCACCAATTCGCCTGCCCGGCGGGTGATGTCGCGCTTCCAGTCGAGCAGCCACCGTTTGCGTCCGCCGAAACCCAGGTCGGCCCACCATCTTTCGGCGGCCCGTGCGCTGCGTACCGTGCGGTTGATCTCGCCTGCGCCCATCACCGCGTAGTTGCCGACGACCTCGCCCGTGCGTGGGTCGTAGGACGTCAACACGTTCGATCGGCCCGAACCTCCCGGCTGCGCCGCCACGCGTGGCTGCGCGGACTCGGCCATGATCACCTCTCGCAGTGTCGAAATCGGCGTGCGGACCACTTACCAACAGCCGCCGCCGCGGACGAGTGAGTGTTCCCCCGAATAGCAGACTATGGTCGCCACGACCGGCCGACAAGGCTCCTTTGCCGCCACCGCGCTGCCCTTGACACTGCCAACCCGCGCCGATCTGCACCGGGTCCCGTCGCGCGCAGTTGGTGTGAGTAAGGACACAATTAGTTTGTCGTCCAGTTGGGTACCGCTCGCGGCACCAGGTCCACCCCGCACAAGCCGGTAACATCACGCCAAGCGCTACGGATCACTAGTGGGAACGTGGATGCGCGCTCCGGCGATGCCATGTCGCCGCAATCGCCGATAGTGGAGAGTTGATGCCGAGCTTGAACCAAGCAGACCTGCATGCGAGTGAACCAACGGTCCGGGTAACGGATGTTCGGAAGTCATTCGGCGATGTGCATGCACTGCAGGGGGTCAGCTTCACGGCCGACCGCGCCAGCGTCCTCGGCATCCTCGGCCCCAATGGGGCAGGCAAGACGACGATGGTGAAGATCCTGTCGACGCTGCTGCGCCCCGACTCCGGCACCGCCATCGTCGCCGGGCACGACGTGCTGAAGGACGCGGCGGGTGTGCGTCGCTCGATCATGATGACCGGCCAGTACGCCGCGCTCGACGAGAACCTCTCCGGCCGGGAGAACCTCGAACTGTTCGGCAGGCTGATGGGCCTCAGCAAGTCTGCCGCCCGCAAGCGGGCCGACACCCTGCTCGAGGAATTCGATCTGGCCAGTGCGGGCCGCCGGATGGTTGCCCAGTATTCGGGCGGCATGCGCCGCCGCGTCGATATCGCGTGCGGGCTGGTGGTTCGCCCCGAGGTGGTGTTTCTCGACGAGCCGACCACCGGCCTCGATCCGCGCAGTCGCCAAGGCGTCTGGGATCTGGTGAACCAGCTGAAGGCGCAGGGCATCACGGTGCTGCTCACCACGCAGTACCTCGAGGAAGCCGATGTGCTCAGCGACAACATCATCGTCATCGACAAGGGCACGGTGATCGCCGAAGGCACCGCCGACGAGCTCAAGGAGAAGACCGGCGGCAGCTACTGCGAGGTGGTTCCGCTGAACCCGGCGCAGGTACTCACCGCGGCATACGCGCTCGGTGATCTGGTGCCCGCCGCGGTGCTCGCCGCCGTCAACGGCAGTGACCGCCTGTCGATTCCGGCGCCGGAGGGCGCTGCCACGCTCACCGAGGCGCTGCGCAGGCTCGACTCCGCCGGCGTCAAGCTGGCCGACATCGCACTGCGCAGGCCCTCGCTCGATGACGTCTTCCTGTCCATCACCGGTCACTCGGGCGGTAATTCGTGACCGCCGCGACCACCACCTCCACTGCGCCCGCGCTGTTCGAAGCGCTACCCGAGGCGCGCCTTTCCTCGTTCGCCCAGTGGCGCGCGCTGACCGGCCGCATCGTCTGGACCATGGCCACCAAGGGCGAGTTGATCTTCGCGATTGTCGTGCCGCTGGTGTTCACCGTCGGGTTCTATTTGCCGCTGCGTCTCGTGATGAATTTCCAGGGCGTCCACTATGAGCAGTACGTCATGCCGATCATCGTGCTGCAGACCATGTCCTTCACGATGATGTCGAATGCGCAGCGTGCCGCGTTCGAGGCGCTGACCGGGCTGAGTACCCGGTTGCAGACCATGCCGATCGGCCTGCTGGTTCCGCTGTCCGCTCGGATCGCGGCCGGGTTGGTTCGCTCGGTCGTCGCGTTGGCCGCGGCGCTGGTGTTCGGCTACGTGATCGGCTTCCGGTTCTCCGCGGGCTTCACACAGGCCGTCCTGTTCTGTCTCTTTTCCCTTGCGGTCGGCACGGCGCTCGCGATCGGCGCCGACGCACTCGGCAGCCTGACCAAGAGTCCGGAAGCCCTGAGTCAGGCGCTGACCCTGCCGACGCTCATCTTCGGCATGCTGTCGTGCGGCTTCGTGCCGGAACACAGCTTCCCGGCGTGGATTCGCGGCTTCGTGCGCAACCAGCCGATCTCGCAGTTCTCCTTCGCGCTGCGTGACATGGCCGCGGACGGGGTTACCTGGCAGGTGTTGTGGGTGCCGCTGGTCTGGGTGGTCGGGCTGACGCTCGTCTTCATTCCACTGGCGGTATGGGCGAGCGTGAGGCGGTCATGAGTACTACGGAAGTGCCCGTCGAGGCAGGCGCGACCCTCGGGTGGAAGACGCCGCTGCCCGAGGTGTCGGCGAAGCCCGAGAGCGCGCTGAGCACCTGGGTCGAGCACAGCCTGATCCAATGCAAACGACTGCTGCTGGTGTGGACGCGCGATCCCGCGACAACCATTCAGACACTGGTCTTTCCGGCATTGACGCTGGTGATGTTCCAGATCGTGCTCGGTAATCCGGTGACCGCGTTCACCGGCCAGCCGAGCATCTTCGGCCAGGTGGGTTTGCTCTCGCTGGTGGCGGCGATGTCCGGTGCGGTCGTGAGCGCGCTCGGATTCGGGCGCGAGAAGGCGACCGGGCTACTCGGCCGGTTCTGGACCATGCCGATTCATCGGGCCGCGGGCTTGACCGGACGGTTGCTCGCCGAGGCGGTGCGCGTGCTGATCACCACGGTGTTCGTGATCGGGGTCGGACTGCTGCTCGGGTTCCGCTTCCAGCAGGGGGCGCTGGCCGGGCTCGCGCTGATCGGCGTACCTGTGCTCTTCGGTACTGCCTTCGCCGTGTTGGTTACCGCCTTGGCCACCCGCTTCGAAGGCGTGGTGTTGTTGAACGTCATCGGCGTTGTCAACACGCTGCTGATGTTCTTCAACACCGGCTTCGCGCCCGCCTTCGCCTACCCGAAGTGGTTGCAGGGCACGGTCGAGTACCAGCCGATGAGTTGTGCGATCGATGCCATGCGCGGGCTGTCCTATGGCGGGCCGGTCGCGAAGCCCCTGCTGCTGACTCTGCTCTGGACGATCGGGATCGTCGCCGTGTGCGCTTACCCCGCGGTCCGCGGTTACCGGCGGGCGGCGGAGACCGGCGCCTGATCGAAGTCGTAGTCCAGCCAGCGATTGCGATGGGTCCAGCCGACCAGGTCGTAGCGCCAGCGGAACGGCCAGGTGTGCGCGACGGTGTTGAACAGGACCGCGCCGAGTGCGGTGTAGTCGTCGTGCGCGGACAGCAGCGCGCGCTGTCCGCGCGGGGAGGCGCTGAAGAACGCGTCGAACATGGCGATCGACTGTTCGGTGGTCAGCCTGCCGAGACCCCAGAGGCCGCGCATCCGCATCCAGTACACCAATCGGGCCTGGCGCGGCCAGAGTTCGGCGACCGGGTCGCGGCCGTGCAGCACAGCCGTGACGGCGGTGTCGACCAGCGCCAGGGAATCGGCGACGCTGTAGCCGGTGCAGGGATGCATCATGCCGCCGCGTGATCCGAACGGAACGGCATGGGCCACGCCCTTTTTCGGCGGCGGCTGATCGAGCGGGTAGTGCGCTGCCTCGCTCGGCTCGTCGCCGGTGAGCCGGATGCCGTGCGCGGCAAGGCGATTCAGCGTGCGTTTGCGCAGTTCGTGTTGCGGCATCCCGCCGCGCAACCCGAGGCTGGTTTCCTCGAAGATCACCGTGCCGTCGCCGAGCGGCACCGAGTAGAGGAACGAGGGCGGTTCGTCGGGGCCTGCGCCGTTCTCCGGGCGCCAGTCCAGCAGTAGGCCTTCGTGTGCGGCGACCATCGGCGCGGCGGTTTCCTCGGCGACGAAGATGCCGTGCGCGCTCGCGGCCCTTCGCTTGCCGAGCGCAGGCAGACCGCGCGTGTCGAACACCGTTGCCGCGGAAATCGTTGTGCCGTCGGCGAGTTCCACCGTGTGTGCGTCGACCGTCCTCGCGCGCTGTGCGAGCACCGTCGCGTCGTCGAGCGGGAGTGCCTCGTGCAGACCGGGTTTGGACAGCACGCAGTAGGGGCGGTCGATGCGGTGCTCGACCTTTGTCCAGACGGTGGGTGCCGGGATGGTGGTGGCGATCGCGCTCGACGGCAGCCACTGCGGCAGCTCGTCGACCCAGCAGGAGTAGGTCGGCGCCCACAGCCGGTCCGGGCGCGGATCGATGGCGGTCACCCGCAATCCGGCACGCATCGCGCGATGCGCGAGCGCCCGGCCGGTCGGTCCGAGCCCGACCACGCATACATCGACATTCGGGACCGCGCTGACACCCATGAGGGCATTCAATCCGCAGCGGCGGCCCCGAAGCAACTGTCCACGCACGGTGTGGATCTGTCGACAGGCCGCGAGGATCGCCGACCTGATGGCCGCCGCTGCCCTGCGGAAGTGCTCGCTACTTCGGGGTGACCCAGGTGGTGATGTCGGCGTGCACGACCTCGAGGCCGTGCTTGTCGTAGATGGAGACCGGCACGATCAGGTTCTGACCCTCGGTGATCGTGGTGAAGTCCGGCACCTCCGCCAGTTTCGCGACCGCCCGCAGGCTGGTCTCGGCCTTGGCCAGGTACTGCACGTTCATCGCCTTCGGGATCCAGCGGTGCGTCGACGGCACGGTCGCCTCGCTCAGCATGCCCATCGCCACCTCGGCCAGGTTGCATGCCGCGATGGCGTGGAACGTGCCGAGGTGGTTGTGGATGCCGAACCACTTCGGCGAGGTCACCTCGCACAGCCCCGGTTCCAGCCGCACCACGTTCGGCAGCACCGTGCCGAAGTACGGCACCCGCGCCACCATCCCGAGGGAGAACAGGGTGTGCCCGAGCCGGTTGTCCGGCAGCTTCTTCCAGCCGCGATAGGTTGCGGTCTCTTTCGTCATGAATGCATCTTACTGCGGAGTAAGTTAAGTCTGCTCGCCGTGCCCCAGCTCACGTGGAGCCGCGCTACTCGCGAGGGGCGGGACGGCGCGGGTAACGTAGACGGCGCGCCCGGGATCCGCGGTCTGACCTGGGTTGGGGGCGCACCGAACCCGTAGTGGGGGGTCGGATTTGTAGTCGTTGAGCCCGTCGGGCATACTGTTCGGGTTGCCTTGCACCGGCCCGTGCCTGTTTCCGCGTGAGACGGAGTGGCCGAGCGAGGCGAGCAGTACCAATCGTGTACCTCACCGGACTACCGGTGTGGGTACGTCCGGGACAGTGTTCCAGGCCTGAGATGAAGTTCGATCCAGGGCCGAGGAATGAGCGGATGGGCGACACGCCCGACCGCGTGGACCGGAGAACCATGACAGATGAACAGCGGCGAGGGTCGAGCATGCGTGCTCGGTCGCGGTCTCACGTGAGACGTCTTCGTGTGTTCGGGCTGTGCAAATTGAGGGTGGTACGGAAGCCAGCTTCCGGATCACGAAGGACTAAAGCGGAGAAAAGGACACTTAGCGTGGCGGGACAGAAGATCCGCATCAGGCTCAAGGCCTACGACCACGAAGCGATCGACGCCTCAGCGCGCAAGATCGTGGAGACGGTGACCCGCACCGGGGCCCGTGTCGTCGGGCCGGTGCCGTTGCCGACCGAGAAGAACGTGTACTGCGTCATCCGTTCGCCGCACAAGTACAAGGACTCGCGCGAGCACTTCGAGATGCGTACGCACAAGCGGCTTATCGACATCCTCGACCCGACGCCGAAGACGGTTGACGCGCTCATGCGCATCGACCTGCCGGCCAGCGTCGACGTCAACATTCAGTGACGGGGACTCGAGACATGACTGATAACAAGAACAGGCCTGCGGCAGGCATTCTGGGCACCAAGCTCGGCATGACCCAGGTGTTCGACGACAAGAACCGCGTCGTTCCCGTGACCGTCATCAAGGCCGGACCGAACGTCATCACCCAGATCCGCACCGTGGAGCGCGACGGCTACAGCGCCGTCCAGGTCGCTTTCGGCGCCATCGACCCGCGCAAGGTGAACAAGCCGGTCTCCGGCCAGTTCGCCAAGGCCGGTGTCACCCCGCGCCGCCACGTCGCCGAGATCCGCGTCGCCGACGCGTCCACCTTCGAGGTCGGCCAGGAGATCAACGCCGACGTGTTCGAAGAGGGCACCTACGTCGACGTCACGGGCACCAGCAAGGGCAAGGGCTTCGCCGGCACCATGAAGCGTCACGGCTTCGCCGGTCAGGGCGCCTCGCACGGTGCGCAGGCTGTGCACCGTCGCCCGGGTTCCATCGGTGGTTGCGCCACCCCCGGCCGCGTGTTCAAGGGCATGCGGATGTCGGGTCGGATGGGTAACGACCGCGTCACCACGCAGAACCTCTCGGTTCACAAGGTGGATGCCGAGAACGGCTTGCTGCTGATCAAGGGCGCGATCCCTGGTCGTCGCGGCAGCGTCGTGACCGTCAAGAGCGCAGTGAAGGGTGGTGCGCACGCATGACCAGCCTGGAGAAGAAGGCTAACCTCACGCTGCCGGTGAAAGAGCCGGGCGGCAAGACCAACGGCACCGTCGAGCTCCCCGCGGAGATCTTCGACGTGACCGCGAACATCGCGCTGATGCATCAGGTCGTGACGGCCCAGCTGGCCGCGGCCCGTCAGGGCACGCACGCGACCAAGACGCGTGGCGAGGTGTCCGGTGGTGGCAAGAAGCCGTACCGCCAGAAGGGCACCGGCCGCGCCCGTCAGGGTTCGACCCGCGCACCGCAGTTCACCGGTGGTGGCACCGTGCACGGCCCGCAGCCGCGCGACTACAGCCAGCGCACCCCGAAGAAGATGAAGGCCGCCGCCCTGCGCGGTGCCCTCTCCGATCGGGCGCGCAACGAACGCATCCACGTGGTCACCGAACTGGTTGCCGGGCAGGCCCCGTCGACCAAGACCGCCAAGAGCTTCCTGGCCGAGCTTTCGGACCGCAAGAAGTTCCTGGTCGTCGTCGGCCGCGAGGACCTGGCCGCGTGGAAGAGCGTGGCGAACCTGGAGCACGTGCAGCCCATCGCACCGGACCAGCTCAACACCTACGACGTGCTCTACAGCGACGAAGTGGTGTTCAGCGTCGAGGCCTTGAACACCTTTGTGCACGGCCCGGCCGAGGCAGCACAGGAGGAGAGCAAGTGACCACGATCGCCGACCCCCGCGACATCCTGCTGGCGCCGGTCATCTCCGAGAAGTCCTACGGACTGATCGAGGACGGTACCTACACCTTCCTGGTGCACCCGGACTCCAACAAGACGCAGATCAAGATCGCCGTCGAGAAGGTCTTCGGTGTCAAGGTCACCAGCGTCAACACCGCCAACCGTCAGGGCAAGCGCAAGCGGACCCGCTTCGGTTACGGCAAGCGCAAGGACACCAAGCGCGCGCTCGTGACCATCTCGGCCGACAGCAAGCCCATCGAGATCTTCGGAGGCCCGGTCGCGTAAGCGGACGGGAATCCAGAAAGCAGAGAAGAACTCATGGCAATTCGTAAGTACAAGCCGACTACCCCGGGTCGCCGCGGGTCGTCCGTTTCGGACTTCGCTGAGATCACTCGGTCGACCCCCGAGAAGTCGCTCATCCGTCCGCTGCACAGCAAGGGTGGTCGTAATGCGCACGGTCGCATCACCACTCGGCACCGCGGTGGCGGCCACAAGCGTGCCTACCGTCTGATCGACTTCCGTCGGCTGGACAAGGACGGCATCCCGGCCAAGGTCGCGCACATCGAGTACGACCCGAACCGGACCGCCAACATCGCGCTGCTGCACTTCGTCGACGGCGAGAAGCGCTACATCATCGCGCCCAAGGGCATCGTGCAGGGCACCCCGATCGAGTCCGGCCCGACGGCCGACATCAAGCCGGGCAACAACCTGCCGTTGCGCAACATCCCGACCGGTACCACCATCCACGCGGTGGAGCTGCGTCCGGGCGGCGGCGCCAAGATGGCCCGCTCGGCCGGATCCAGCATCCAGCTGCTCGGTAAGGAAGGCACCTACGCCACGCTGCGTATGCCCTCCGGTGAAATCCGTCGCGTCGACGTGCGCTGCCGCGCCACCGTCGGCGAGGTCGGCAACGCCGAGCAGTCGAACATCAACTGGGGCAAGGCCGGCCGCATGCGCTGGAAGGGCCGTCGTCCCACCGTCCGTGGTGTCGTCATGAACCCGGTCGACCACCCGCATGGTGGTGGTGAAGGCAAGACCTCCGGTGGTCGCCACCCGGTCTCGCCGTGGGGTCAGCCGGAAGGCCGCACCCGCAAGCCCAACCGTCCGAGCGACAAGCTCATCGTCCGCCGCCGCAAGTCCGGCAAGAACAAGCGCTGAAGGAGGAGGTAAGAAATGCCACGCAGCCTCAAGAAGGGCCCGTTCGTCGACGACCACCTCCTCGCGAAGGTGGACGTCCAGAACGAAAAGGGCACGAAGCAGGTCATCAAGACCTGGTCGCGTCGTTCGACCATCATCCCCGATTTCATCGGCCACACCTTCGCCGTCCACGACGGTCGCAAGCACGTGCCGGTGTTCGTCTCGGACAACATGGTCGGGCACAAGCTCGGTGAGTTCGCGCCGACCAGGACGTTCAAGAGCCACGTCAAGGACGACCGGAAGAGCAAGCGGCGATGACGACTGAGACTCAGAACCCGACTGCACGCGCAACGGCGAAGCACGTTCGCGTCACCCCGATGAAGGCGCGCCGCGTCGTGGACCTGGTCCGCGGCAAGCGTGTCGAGGACGCCCTCGCGATCCTGAAGTTCGCGCCGCAGGCCGCGAGCGAGCCGGTCGCCAAGGTCGTCGCCAGCGCGGCGGCGAACGCCGAGAACAACCTCGGTCTCAACCCGTCGACCCTGGTGATCTCGACTGCCTACGTCGACGAGGGCGCGACCATGAAGCGGTTCCAGCCGCGTGCCCAGGGCCGTGCGTTCCGCATTCGCAAGCGCACCAGCCACATCACCATCGAGGTCGAGAGCATCCCCACCGCCGGTGGAGCAACTCGCAACCGCCGGAAGGGAGGGGCAAAGTAAATGGGACAGAAAATCAACCCCCATGGCTTCCGCCTCGGTATCACCACCGACTGGAAGTCGCGTTGGTACGCGGACAAGCAGTACGCGGACTACGTGAAGGAAGATGTCGCCATCCGTAAGCTCCTCGCCACTGGCATGGAGCGGGCAGGCATCTCCAAGGTCGAGATCGAGCGCACCCGTGACCGGGTTCGCGTCGACATCCACACCGCTCGTCCTGGCATCGTCATCGGCCGCCGTGGCGCCGAAGCCGATCGCATCAGGGCCGAGCTGGAGAAGCTCACCAAGAAGCAGGTGCAGCTGAACATCCTCGAGGTCAAGAACCCCGAGTCGGATGCGCAGCTGGTTGCCCAGGCCGTGGCCGAGCAGCTCTCCAACCGCGTGGCGTTCCGTCGTGCGATGCGTAAGGCCATCCAGTCGGCCATGCGTTCGCCGAACGTCAAGGGCATCCGTGTGCAGTGCTCGGGCCGCCTCGGTGGCGCCGAAATGTCGCGCTCGGAGTTCTACCGCGAGGGTCGGGTGCCGCTGCACACGCTGCGCGCCGACATCGACTACGGCCTCTACGAGGCCAAGACCACCTTCGGTCGCATCGGCGTGAAGGTCTGGATCTACAAGGGCGACATCGTCGGTGGCAAGCGTGAGCTGGCCGCCGTGAGCGCTCCGGCGGGTGGCGATCGTGATCGTCCGCGCCGCGAGCGTCCGAGCCGTCCGCGTCGGTCCGGTTCCGCCGGCACCACGGCGACCAGCACCGAGGCCGGGCGCGCCGCCACTGCGGTGGTGGACGCTCCGGCAGAGACACAGGAGGGCTGACGCATGCTGATGCCTCGCAAGGTGAAGCACCGCAAGCAGCATCACCCGGGTCGTTCCGGCATGGCCAAGGGCGGCACCTCGGTGGCGTTCGGTGAGTTCGGCATCCAGGCACTGGAGCCGGCCTACGTCACCAACCGGCAGATCGAGTCGGCGCGTATCGCGATGACTCGCCACATCAAGCGTGGCGGCAAGATCTGGATCAACATCTACCCGGATCGCCCGCTCACCAAGAAGCCTGCCGAAACCCGCATGGGTTCCGGTAAGGGTTCGCCGGAGTGGTGGATCGCGAACGTCAAGCCCGGTCGCGTGATGTTCGAAATGTCTTACCCGAATGAGGAGATCGCTCGTGAGGCCCTGCGCCGCGCGATGCACAAGCTCCCGATGAAGTGCCGGATCGTGACCAGGGAGGAGCAGTTCTGATGGCTACTGAAACACCGGCCGCAGAGCTCCGCGAGCTCACCGAAGAAGAGTTGGTGCAGAAGCTGCGCGACTCCAAGGAAGAGCTGTTCAACCTGCGCTTCCAGATGGCGACGGGTCAGCTGGACAACAACCGTCGGCTGCGCGTGGTCCGTCACGAAATCGCGCGCATCTACACGGTCATGCGCGAGCGCGAGCTCGGTCTGGCCACCGGACCCGCTGACAAGGGAGATGCGGCATGAGCGAACAGAAAGTGGACGAGCGCAACAGCCGCAAAGTACGCGTCGGCTACGTTGTCTCGGACAAGATGAACAAGACGATTGTCGTCGAGCTGGAAGACCGTAACCGGCACAAGCTCTACGGCAAGATCATTCGCACCACCTCCAAGGTGAAGGCGCATGACGAGAACGAGATCGCCGGCGTCGGCGACCGCGTCCAGCTGATGGAGACCCGACCGCTGTCGGCGACCAAGCGCTGGCGTCTGGTCGAGGTGCTGGAGAAGGCCAAGTAGGCCGCTCACCCTCGAAAAGGGCCGTCCCCCGGGTTATCCCGGCGGACGGCCCTTTTTCTTGTCTGCCACACATCTCTGAATCCCGTGGCTTTTGCGTGGTCCACGTCATATACTGTGGTGCATGGCGAAGCGGAATATCACGATCCAGCTCGACGAGGACGTGATCACCGATGCGAAGGTGATTGCGGCCAAGCGGGGAACTTCGGTCAGCGCCCTCGTAGCACAGCAATTGACGGAGCTGTCTTACGACGACATGCGCTACGAACGCGCCAAACGTCTTGCGCTACAGCTGATGGCTGAGGCCGAGCCGCACGGTGGCCGTCGGTGGAGCCGCGCCGATATCTACAAAGATTAGGAGTGAGCCCTTTCATGGCGACGACGGAACGCACGTTTATTGATACCAACATCCTGATCTACGCCTTCGACACCGATGCGGGCGAACGACATGCGATGGCACAAGCCGTCCTGAGCGGCCTGTGGGCCAATGGGACCGGTTTGCTCAGTGCTCAGGTGCTCGCCGAGTTCTACAACGTCGCGATCCGCAAGCTCTCGCCGCGGATGAGCATCAAGAAGGCCCGCTCTGTTATCGCGGCGTATAGCGAGTGGTGCTCGATGGACACGCATCCGTTGATAGTGATGAACGCGTCCTTCCTCCAGGAAACACACAAGGTCTCCTGGTGGGACGCAGTGATCATCGAATCGGCATCCCAGTCCGGCGCGAAATACCTACTGTCGGAAGACCTTCAGCACGGCAGGCACTTCGGTGAGCTCGAGGTGCGCAACCCATTCCGCAGTGAAACCTGAGTAGGTTGCCCACCGGCTAAGGAACGGAGAATGTGGCGAACCCGGGGGTGGTGATGCCGCCCACGGTGAGGATGAGGGCGACTTGGCCGCGGCCGGTGGGCAGCGTTGCCGCGGCAGGGAATCCGAACAGGCCGTCCGACATGGTCGCGGCACCGGTTGCGCCGGTGGTGAGGTTGACCCACCGCACTGCTGCATAAGGGGAACAGCCCCACCGGCCGGGAGCAGCCCCGGTGACAACGACACGGCCGGGCTGCTCACCGACAATGACCGCGCAATCGGTGGCTTTGGAATCGAAACTTCCATTCGGATTACCGAACGGGGCAGCGTTGATCTGAAACGGAACCGCGGTCTCTGCGGCGGCCGCCCCAGCTGCCGCCAACCCGACCATGACGAGTGCTGTTACCCAAAGAGCAAGCCTGCGAACGAACTTCACGACAGAGACCTCCGAAGCAATGGCGGAATCCCACATTCGAGACTCGCCGATCCTACGCGCTCCCGCGCCCTGGTTCGCGAGATCGGGGCCTCGCGGGATCAGGGTCCTGCGTCGACCTGGCGCCGTGCGATCGGAACTTCGCGGGATCGGGTGAGTGAGCAATGGCGGGACTGTTGGTGCGGACAGCGGGTCGATCGTGCGCGCCTGAGGCGGTCGTGAGAAGGTGCGCGCGTGAACGCGGTGGCGACGCCAGGGGTCGGCCTGACGATTTTGTGTGTGGCGTTGGTGGCCGCCACGGCGGCGGTGTATTGGGTGGCGCAGCTCGGTCCGGTCAGTGTTGCGCCGTGGGCAGCGACGCGGGCGGTCGTGCAGCTGGCGGTGGTCGCCCTGGTGCTCGCGGCGGCGCTGGCGCACTTGTGGTCGTCGATGCTGATACTGCTGGTCATGTTCGCGGCCGCGGTGTTCACCGCAGCCCGCCGCGCCCGCGCGGGGTGGTCGGCAGCATGGCTGACGCTGAGTCTCGGGGCCGGGCTGGCCACAACGATTCCACCGATGCTCGTCAGCGGTGTTGTCCCGATGGTAGGGGTCGCGGTAGTTCCGATCGGTGGAATCATCCTGGGCGGCACCATGACCGGGACGTCGTTGGCTGCCCGGCGTGCTCTTGATGCACTGACCGAACGCCGAGGCGAGGTGGAGGCGGCGCTGAGTCTGGGGCTCACCGACCGCGACGCCCGATTGGAGATCATCCGTGCCACCGCGACCGATGCGTTGCTGCCCGGCGTCGATCAGACCCGAACTGTCGGATTGGTAACGCTGCCCGGCGCTTTCGTCGGCGTCCTCGTTGCCAGTGGCTCCGCAGCACAAGCCGCTGCCGTGCAAGTGCTGGTCCTGTTGGGGTTGCTGCTGGCCCAGTCGTGCGCAGTAGCGACCACGATCGAACTGGTCGCCCGCGGCCTGGTCCGACGAACCCCTGCGTATCCCTCGTAAACACCTGGCACACAGTAGGAACCCGGCCCACCTCGCGCAGTAGCACCGCACCTCGCGAAGCCCACCTCACGGAACCCGGCTCGCTCGGGGTTGGTACGGCCGTTGCCGCCGTGTCCGGGCGGCTCATGCAAACCTGGTCAGGATTCGAACAGTCGCTGTCCCCACCATTCGCCGCCACCGAGCCCGGGCGGGCAGGCGAACAGGGCGGATCCGGTGTGGGTGATGTACTCCATCATCGCGTCCTTGTTCGCCAATTCGCGCTGCATAGGGACGAATTGGGTATGGGCGTTGCGGCAGTAGGCGATGAAGAACAACCCTGCGTCGAGGTGCCCGAAACCGTCGGAACCGTCGGTGAAGTTGTAGCCGCGACGCAGCAGTTGGACACCGGCGAGGTTGTCGGGGTGAGCGAGCCGCACATGGGCGGTCTTGGCGATGATCGGGGTACCGCTCGACGTCATGATGAAGTCGGGTGTGTCGAACTCCGCGTCCTTACCCTGCGGTGCCCCAACACCTTTCGTGCGCCCGATGATGTCTTCCTGCTCGACCAGCGAGGCCCGATCCCATGGCTCGATGTCCATGCGAATACGGCGCGCCACCAGATAGCTTCCGCCGGTGAGCCATTGCGCTTCCGGCGGATTGTCGGCTTCGTGTACCCATACCCACCGGTCGAGCAGCCCGGTGTCCTCGGCCTTCAGATTGGCGGTACCGTCCTTGAACCCGAACATGTTTCGCGGCGTCTGCTGCCCGCGGGTGGTGCTCGAGGTGCGGCCGAACCCGAGCTGCGACCAGCGCACGCTGACGATGCCGACACCCATGCGCGCCAAGTTGCGGATGGCGTGCACGGCCACTTGCGGATCGTCGGCACAGGCTTGCACGCACAGATCACCGTCACTGCGCGACGGCTCGATGGCGTCTTTGGCGAAGATCGGCAGCTCTTCGAGCCCGGCCGGCCGATGCCGCGCCAAACCGAAGCGGTCGGCACGGGTCGGCACGGCCGTGGTCGGCCCGAACAGTCCTGGCCCGAATCCCACTGTCAGCGTCAACGACGACGGCGACAAGCCGAGCGCCTCACCGGTATCCGGTGGCGGCAGCAGCTTTCCGTGCCCGACCGCGCCACCTTCGACGGTCTCCTGTCCATCCGTCATCCGTTCGGCGGCGAGCGTCCACCGTTTGAGCAGGTCGACGAGTTCGGTCTTGGATCGGGTGATCACGTCGAAGGCGGCGAAGTGCAGTCGGTCTTGCACGGCGGTGGTGATGCCTGCTTGCCGCGCACCACGGAACGGGATGGTGAGGTCGCCGAGGTGGCCGCCCGAGGACAGGCTCGATCCTTGGACGGCGGCACTGCCCGCGGCTCCGACGACCACACCCGCGCCCGCGGCCGCGCCGAGCAGGGCGCGACGTGACATTCTTCGCGATTGGGGCGCACGCTCGGCTGCAGCCACGGATTCCTCGGTCATCGCCGGACCTTCTTTCTTGCGTTACTACTGACCGAGCACGAGTGCGGGAACCTGGCTCAGGCTCGCGGACAGTGCGTCGATCTTGTCGGACATCTCCTTGCGCTGCGGTGCGGTCACCGTGTCGTAGGAGACATAGCCGTCGCCTTGACGGTATTTGTTGATGCTGTCGCGGACCGCCTGGAACTGCGCGGTGATCTTGTCCATGAGCGCCGCGTTCTTCGCGGTGATCATCGGCTGCAGTTCGGCGATCAACGTTTCCGAGCCGTCGATGTTGGCGGCGAAATCCCACAGGTCGGTGCGGGAGTAGCGGTCTTCCTCGCCGCCGACCTTGGTGGCGGCGACCTCGTCGACCAACGCCTGCGGGCCCTTCACGAACGACTGGGTTTCGAAGGTGAAGTCGGACTTGTTCACCTCGTCGCGCAGCGTGGTCGCGTTGGCCAGCAACGCATCTGCGGCCTTGTCGATCTCTTCCTTGGTGTCGGTCTTCGCGTGATCCAGGTCCGCCTGGGAGATGCTGTCGGGCTTCTCGCCGACCTGGCTCTGCTGCGGCGTCCACAGGAATCGCTCGATGCGATGGAATCCGGTGAACGGCTGCGTTCCGTTTTCGGTGTCGTCCCAGCGCATATCGAGCGCAGGATCGAGGTCGGCGAACGATTCCGCCACCGGCTCGATGCGTTCGTAGAAGGTGCGGGTCAGCCCGAACTGGGCGCGGGCCGCGGCCAGGTCACCGGACTTCACCGCGGCCGTGAAAGTGGTGGTCTGTGCGACCAAGCCGTCGAGCTGTCCACGCACGTATTCGAGGTAACGCTGCTTGGCCTGTTCGACATCGGCGGGGACGTCGGACTTCGACTTCTGCTCGCCCGTCACGTCGAGCGGCTGGCGGATTCCGTTGCCCACCATGCCCGGTTTGCACGCCGTCTCGTATTGTCCGGGTTCGGTGATGTCGACGACCAGCTTGCCGGTGACGCCGGGACCGATGTTCTCGACCTCGCCGAGTACTCGATTGTTCTTGCCGAAGACATAGAACTCGGTGACCTTCGACCCGTTGTTGGTGACGTTGAAGGTCACCGTTCCCGTCGACGCTTTGCTGGTGGACAATTCGCACGCGGACGCGGTGGATGTCACTGCGATACCGCCGCTCGAGTCGGTTTTGGCCGTGCACGCGACCAGCAGCAACGGCACCGACACCAGGAGGCTTACGGCGGCGCCCGCTTGACGGGAAATGTTCGGTCTCACTGTGTTTCCTTTCATGCCGGCGATCACGCTGCCGGAATCCGATCGTGCGACGCGGGAGACGAGTCCGCGGAATCGGTGCGGCGCGGACGCAGGAACAGCGTCATCACCACCACCAGATACACCGACCACGCGATGACCTGTAGGACGGTCGGATCGGGCCGGATATTGAACAGTCCGGCCAATGTGCTGCCGTACCACGATGATTGGTCGTAGAAGCCGCTGATATCGAAGGCGACATCGGTGCGGCCCGGCAACCAGCCGACCGTCTGAATTGCGCGAATGCCGTAGGCGAGAATTCCCGCGGCCACGATAACGAGCAGCGCCCCGGTGTAGGTGAAGAACTTGCCGAGATTCACCCGGACGGCGCCGTAGTACAAGGCAATGGTCACGATGACTGCGAGGAGGATGCCGAGCAGCAAGCCGAGCAACGGCCAACTGCTGCCCGAGGTGTTCTCGGCGTATCCGACCATCAGCAGCGCGGTCTCGACGCCTTCGCGGCCGACGGCCAGAAACGACAGCGACAGCACGGCGAACCCGCCCACCTCGGTGGCATGTGACATTCCCGCGCGGAGGTCTTGGGAGATGTGCGTGGCGGCGCCGCGCATCCACAGCACCATGGCGGTGACGATGACCACCGCGACCAGCGAGGCGACACCGGCGACGGCTTCGGCGGCCAGGCCGCTGACGGTCGAGGTGCCGTAGTGAATTCCGGCGAAGATCGCGAGCACCATCAGCACGGCGGCACCGACCCCGAGCCACAGCCATTTGAGGCTGTCGCGACGGTTGGATTTCACGAGGAATGCGGCAAGGATCATCACTACGATCCCGGTTTCCAGACCTTCGCGCAGGCCGATCAGCCCGCTGCCGAACAGCTGCGTCGCTACTGTGGGCGTCGATACCGCGAGAAACACTCCCACATCACCTCGTTCTCTGTGCGTCACCTACGACAACTATGAAGTAGGCAAGCCTGTCCTAGGTGTGATTGCGTAAGCGTACAACTACCCGGTCCTGAGATAGGCCCCCGGAGTGCGCGGATTCGGCGACGCAATATCGGCGAACGCCGACAGCGTTGCGCCTGGCGGTAATTCGAGGGTGAGATCGAGGTCGAAGTCTGGTTGGCTTGGGTGGTCGGTGGCGTTGCGAACGGTGGGAGGTCGGCGCGTGGGGTTTGTCTCGCGACCTGGGCAGTCTTATGACCGGGTGTTGTTGCGGAAGCATTTGTTGAAGACACGGATCGCCGGCGACGTGGCGACACCTCGGGAGGGAAATCTCGAGCACTATCGGCGGATGGTCGCCAAGGATCCCGGTTTTCAGTTCGGATTGGTGCTACGGGACTGGACGTTCCGCGAGACGCTGGACACGATGGTCGGATTATGCGGGGTGAATCCCGATCCGGCGTACACGCACGGGCAGGACACCATCGACGCGGACCTGACGCTCGACGCGCTGGAAACGATGGGGGAGCGGATCGGTCAGGCGGCGCGGAACCGGGAGACGGTGCTGTTGGCGACCGGACATCCCGGCGCGCTGATGGGCGTATACCGGGCCGTCGAGGATGCGTTGCGGACTGCGGGGTGCACGGTGCTCACGCCCGCGGCCGGATGGTCGTATCCGGTTGTCACCCGCACGGGGCCGCGGACCCGCGAGATCGTCTACACCTCCGGTGTCGCCGCGGTCGGTACCGACGGCAGGCTGAAACACACCCATGATCCGGACGGGATGCGTGCCATGCTCGCCGAACTGCGCGGCGGCGGCGAGTGGCCGGATCTGGTGATCGCCGACCACGGGTGGGCCGGTGCGGCGGGCGAGGCAGGCATCGACACCGTCGGGTTCGCCGACTCCAACGATCCCGCGCTGTTCGTCGGGCGGGCGGAAGGAAAGATTCTGGTCACGGTGCCGATCGACGATGGTGTCCTGCCGGAGTACTACGGGCCGATGACCGAATTCCTCCTCGACCGGGCCGGGCTCGGCGCCTAGGGTCTGTCTCGGAGCCCTAGCCAGCGCCTCCGGGTGCTCCGACACCGGCCCTAGCGACCGCACGTTTCCGGAAGCGTCACCCCTGTCTTCACCGCGATGCTGGCACGAGATCGAGGTGAAGGAGGGTGCTCGTGCTGATCGACATCGTCGTGCGGCTGCTGCTGGTGATCGTGGGAGCGATCCACATCTGGCCCGGTGTGGTGGCGTTGTCGCCGCGGCGGGCGGGCGCGTTCTACGGAACCCGTGCTGCCGGAACGGATCTGACCTTGCTGCTGCGGCACCGCGCGATCCTGCTCGCCACGGTGGGTGTCGGGCTGATCGTCGGCGCCGTCGTGTCGTCGGTGCGGCCGGTGGTGACCGGTGCCGCGGTCATCAGCATGACGTCGTTCATCGTGTTCGCGATGTTGTCGGGCATGAGCGGTCTCACCGCCAAGTCTCGGCGCATCGTGCACGTCGACCTTGTCGCTCTCGCACTTGTCGTTGTCGCGGCAATTGGTGCGGCGGCGACCGACTGATCTTGCTCGAAATCGGCACAGCCGCTTGCTCATTGGCATACTGTCTGGACCACTGAATTCATGGGATAAATCGGTGGCGACGGCGCGTCCGGGGTGACAAGCTCGGAGCGTGCGGTCATACCGGGTGGTTCTCTCGAGCGCGGCAGTGCGCAATATCCTTCTGCTCGGGTCGCTGGTCCGCATTCCGTTCTTCGCAGGGGCCGTGTTGCTCGCGCTGCACGTCGTGCAGACGCTGGACGGTTCGTACGTGCAGGCCGGTGCGCTGAGCACGATCGTCACGGTGTGCATCGCGCTGAGCGGTCCGTGGCGCGGGCGGCTTCTCGACCGCTTCGGTCTGCGCCGCACGATCGCACCGTCCATCCTGGTCGGTGCGGTGTGCTGGTCGATCGCGCCGTTCGTCGACTACGTTCCGCTGCTCATTCTCGCCGCGATCGCCGGACTGTTCGACGTTCCGATCTTCACCGTGGTGCGCCAGGCCGTCATCGCCGCGACGACCGAGCAGAACCGGCAGCCCGCGCTCGCCTTGGAAGCGGTGTCCGTCGAATGCGCCTTCATGATCGGCCCGATCGTCGGTGTCGCCGCCGCCGGGATCTGGTCGACGACAACGGTGTTGTTCTGCGTGCAAATGACTTTGGTGCTCGCGGGCATCCTGCTCTGGATATACAACCCGCCGCTGCGCTCCGCTGAGCAGACCGACAGCGCGAAGTCCGTCCCGCGGCGCAGCTGGTTCCGCTTCGAGTTCGTCGCACTGTGCATCGGTGCGAGCGCCGCCATCGCGGTGCTGGCCGGCTCCGAACTGACCTTCGTTTCCGCCATCCGCGAGTTCGAGGCACAGCCCTTGCTCGGGGTGGTCTTGGCTGTGTGGGGTTTCGGGTCGGTCGTCGGCGGCCTCACCTACGGTGCCCTGCGCCGCAAGATCTCCACCTATCTGCTGCTGGCCGGACTCGGCGTCGTCACCCTGCCGATGGCCTTCGCGGTCGGCCCGATCTCCCTCGCGATCACCGGGCTCATCGCCGGATTATTTTGCGCCCCAACGATTACCGCTTCCATCGATCAGATGAGCCGGATCGTCCCCGAAGGCGGACGTGGCGAAGCCATCGGCTGGCACAGTGCTGCGCTCACCCTCGGCAACGGCATCGGCAGCTCGCTCGCCGGCATCGCGATCGATGCGGGCGGCTTTCCCGCGGGCTTCGGCGCTGCGGCAGCCCTTGGCCTCGGTGTCGGTCTTGGACTGCCCCTGCTCCTCGCTCTCCGATCCCGTCGTCACCCAGCCGACGTGCCGGAACCGGTGGGAGCGGGCCAAGCCAACGTTTGAACCACCCGTTGCTTTGAACTGGCCGTGAGCCTGAGCCGGCCAGTTGCTCGAACCATCCTCGTGGTTGAACCGGCCAGTTGCCCGAATCGTCGCCGTGGTTTGAACCGGCCAGTTGCCCGAACCGTCGCCGTGGCTTTAACCGGCCGAGCGTGCACCAGGCACCGAGCGAGCGGTCAGATCGGGCATTTTGTGCTGCGTACGTCGAGATGTTCCGGTCCGTCGGCGGCTTCGGAAATGGGTCTTGCGTTATACGTATACATCTACTTATAGTGACTGCAACGGGCTGCGGAGTGGTGGCTCGGGGGTATCGGATAACTGGAGATCGACTCAGACGACGGGAACGCAGAGGCGACCCGTCGCTAGTAGATCTATGCGCGCATGCGCATTCGCTCATGGATGGAGTTGTCATGGAGAACGAATCGACGCAGGTCGGTGCGGTGGTCGAGTTGACGAAGGGGGACGAATATCCCGAGGTCGAGCTGAAGGTGGGGCCCGGCGGGCGGCGCAGGCAGCGGTTCGCGGGTCGGCTGGTGGGTGAGTCGCGGCAGTTCACCAAGGAAGGGCTCGAAGCGTTTCGCGTCTACCTCAGCAAGAAGGGGAAATACGCCGTGCATCGGCAGTCCGCGGAGTGGTCGGACTACTCGGTGGTCACCACGCTGATCAAGGACTGGAAAAACTGGCGCAATGTGCTCGATCTGGACGATCTGGGTTGGGGCGACTACACACTGGAGGTAGTGGATTCGCTCGACGAATTGCGCGAACGGGTACCGGCCAAGGTATATCGCGCCGTCGTCGACGTGACCGAGCACCCGTCCGTCGAGGATCTCGACATCTGAGCCGGACGGCTCGGATACCGAAAGGACTTCTCCCACATGTTCGCTCGACTGGGGCAACTGGTTGTCCACCACCCGTGGAAAGTGATCGGCCTGTGGCTGCTGATCATCATCGGAGTGGTGGCGGCCGCGCCGGAACTCAAATCGACCACCGACCAAGCCGAGTTCCTGCCTTCGCATTACGAGTCGATTCAAGCAATGCAAATGCAGCAGCAGGCATTTCCGCAGAGCGCGGCACCAGCGGCGATCATCGTCTTCGCCAGGGAAGACGGCACGCCGCTGAGCGACTCCGATGCCGCGAAGGTCGGCGAGGTCGGCGCGACGCTGGCTGCGGCGAACATCAAGGACGTCACCGGACTACAGCCGGTGCCGCCGTCGGACAATCGGCTCATCCAGATCATCGCCGTGCAGATGACGAAGGTGACCAGTGCGGGCGACACCAAACAGACCGACGCGGTCAAGGAACTGCGCACCGTGCTGAAAGATCAGGTCCGTGACACCGACCTGAAGGCGGGCATCACCGGTTCGGCCGCGCAATTCCTGGACCAGCAGGAGTCGAGCACGAAAGGCCTCGCCATCGTCGGCGTCGCGACGATCGTGTTGATCCTGGTGCTGCTGCTCCTCATCTTCCGCAGCCCGGTGATCGCGCTGCTGCCGATCCTCACCATCGGCGCGATCTCCATGGTGGTCAACGGACTGATCGCCATGGTGGCCAAGGCATTCGACCTGCAGGTGGACACCTCGGTGAACGCCATCCTGCTCGTCGTGCTGTACGGCGTCGGCACCGACTACATCCTGTTCCTGATGTTCCGCTACCGGGAACGGCTGCGGGCAGGCGACGACCCGAAGACCGCCATGGTCAACGCGGTCACCAGGGTCGGTGAGGCCATCACGTCCGCGGCGGGCGCGGTGATCATCGCGTTCATGGCGCTGACCCTGTCGACGCTCGGCATGTTCCGTGCACTGGGTCCGGCGCTGGCGATCGCCGTCGCGATGGCGCTGCTGGCCGGGCTCACCCTGATCCCCGCCATAGTTTCGTTGTTGGGCACCAAGGTGTTCTGGCCGTCCAAGGCGTGGCAGGCGGAACCGAAGGGTGCGCGGTTCACCGCGCTCGGCGCCGCGCTCGGCAAGCGCCCCGCCGTGTTCGCCGTGGTTTCCGGTGGGATCCTGGTCGTGCTCGGCATCCTCGCCGTCGGCTTCAACCCGACCTTCGACCTGACCTCGGGCTCGACGTCGGACAGTTCCGAATCGGTCGTCTACAACAAGGAACTGCTGAGGGGCATGCCCGCAGGCGCCACCCAGCCGACCGACGTGCTGATCCGCACGTCCGAGGGCGCGCTGGCAGTCGATCAACTGACTGCCTTCCGGACGACGCTCACCCAGGTGCCCGGCGTCGGGCAGGTGTCGGAGCCGATGTTGTCCGGGGACAAGACAACTGCCGCGTACCAGGTGACGCTCAACTCCGTACCGGAGTCGGACGCCGCACTGGAGACAGTCCGTGGCCCGCTGCGGGACGCCGTGCACGCGGCAGCGCCCGCAGGCACCACGGCGGTGGTCGGCGGCATCAGCGCGGTGTTCGTCGACTTCCAGGACGCGATGAACCACGACTACCGCATCGTGTTCCCGGTGGCCGCGATCCTGATCATGATCGTGCTCGGGTTGCTGCTGCGCAGCCTGGTCGCACCGTGGTATCTGATGGCGTCGGTGTTCCTCGGGTTCGTCGCCACGCTCGGCGCCGCAGTACTTGTGTTCCAGCACATTCAGGGGAACTCCGGCCTGATCTTCACGCTGCCGGTGATCATGTACCTGTTCGTGGTCGCGCTCGGCACCGACTACAACATCCTGATGGTGGCGCGGTTGCGGGAAGAAGCCAGAGAAGGCCACGACCCGAGGCAAGCCGCGGCACTGAGCTTGCGGCACACCGGGCCGACGGTCGCGGCGGCAGGCGTCATCCTCGCAGGCACCTTCGCCTCGATGATGTTGGCAGGCAACAACGTGCTGTCGCAGATGGGCTTCGCCATCTCGGTCGGTATCGCCATCGCAGCGTTCGTCATGGCGATGTTCTTCACTCCGGCGCTGACCGCGCTGCTCGGACACCGCGCGTGGTGGCCCGGGCATGGGGACGAGAAGTCGAATGGTTCGAAAACCGTTAGAGAGGGCGAGTATTCGACGTCGGCTCCGTGAGCATGGCTCGCATGCAGGCGTAAGTAACTAAAAGGGCTGGCACTCCGGACTATTCGGAGTGCCGGCCCTCTCGCTGTTCACCCTCCGGCCACAAAAAGTACCGCGCCTCGATGGCGATCACGGGATACGGTGCGCCTATGACAGTCTTTGTGGTGGTGATCGGTATCGCCGCGGTCATTGTGGGATTTGCCCAATGGGGAGGCTCGAGAATGGCCGCCGCAGACCGCCGACGCACGTGGGATGCGGCCGCCAGTGCCGACCTCACCAGTTCCCTCGCAGACACCATCGGCAGCGGAACCAGCTGCGGTGGTGGAAATTTCAGCAACTACGGCAGTGGAAGCAGTGTGAGCAGCTCCGCCGCTGACAGCAGTTCGAGCAGTTCCAGCGACAGCGGCTCGAGTAGCGGAAGTAGTTGCGGCGGCGGGAGCAGCTGCGGCGGCGGAGACTAACAGGCACCAGCCGTACATCCCGCTGCGCTCTGCGGCCGCGGTCCAGTGTCCAGTCACCTGCGACGTGTGCAACCACGGTCATTAGCGCCAACCGATCGCTGCCCCACGCGGCCCACTAATCCGCGGTCGTTGGCGTCAACCGATCGCTGCTCCACGTGGCCGACCAAACGGCGGTCGTTGGCGTCAACCGATCGCTGCCCCGCGCGGCCGAGCAAACGGCGGTCGCGAGCGTCAACCGGCCGCTGCCCCGCGCGGCCGAGCAAAACCGCGGTCGCGAGCGCCAACCGACCGCAGCTCCATGCGGCCCACAAACCGCGCCGCGACAACGCCAAATTCACCCCGAGCCCCTACTCGCACTATGCCTCGAGTTGGTCGACTGATCATGGGGCACTGGTGGCGGTATCGCCCGAGTGGCCCCCGCCACCAGTGCCCCTTCGACCAGAAACCGCCCCTTGTGCTCCCACATGCCGGGATCGCGGGTCTGCCCGAGACCGCACTCGTGGGCTAGCCGTGCCGCAACACCGAAATCTGCGCCCCCCGCTGTGCTTCCGCACCGGTTGGGGAG